>JANSXS010000006.1 GCA_024742835.1 Paracoccaceae bacterium
ATCATTGACCAGCGAGGCAAGGGCGTCGTGCCCGACGATCAGCTCGCCGCGGCGACCGCCGATCTCGATACCCCCACCGACAGCGCGCGCTTTGCCGACAGGATTGCGGCGCATTTCAAGAAAGGGGCCTGACATGACCCGCGACTGGACAGCAACCCTGCCCGAGGCCGCGCAGGCCTATCTGGAGGGACGCCGCCTTGACGAGGTGGAATGCATCATTGCGGACATGCCCGGCATCGCACGCGGCAAGGCCGTGCCCGCATCGAAATTCCAGCGCCAGCAACATTTCCACCTGCCTGATTCGATCTTTTTCCAGACCATTACCGGCGACTGGGGCGAGGCGGCAGGTGCCGAGGGCTTTCTGGAGCGGGACATGATCCTGCGCCCCGACATGAGCACCGCATCCGCCGCGCCCTGGACCGGGGACTGGACCTTGCAGGTGATCCACGATGCCTTTGACCGCGAAGGCGCGCCGATTCCCTATGCGCCGCGCAATGTGCTCAAACGGGTGGTCGAAATGTACGAGGCCCGCGGGCTTGATCCGGTGGTGGCGCCGGAAATGGAATTTTTCCTGATCGCGCGCAATCTTGATCCGGCCAAGGAAATCCAGCCGATGACCGGGCGTTCGGGACGGCCCGCCGCCGCGCGGCAGGCCTATTCCATGACCGCCGTCGACGAATTCGGCCCGGTGATCGACGATATCTACGATTTCGCCGAGGCGCAGGGATTCGAGATCGACGGCATCACCCAAGAGGGCGGCGCGGGGCAGTTGGAAATCAATCTGCGCCATGGCCACCCGGTCAAGCTGGCCGACGAGGTCTTTTACTTCAAGCGGCTGATCCGCGAAGCGGCGTTGCGCCATGATTGCTTTGCCACCTTCATGGCCAAGCCCATCGCCGGAGAACCTGGCAGCGCCATGCATATTCATCACTCGCTGCTTGACCGCGAGACCGGCAAGAACGCCTTTTCCGGCCCGCAGGGCGGCGAAACGGACATGTTCTATTACTTCATCGGCGGGTTGCAGAAACATATGCCCGCCGCCATCGCGGTAATGGCCCCTTATGTGAACTCCTACCGCCGCTATGTGCCCGACAGCGCCGCCCCCATCAACCTGGCCTGGGGGCGCGACAACCGCACCACGGGCATCCGCGTGCCATTGTCGGATGCACCGGCAAGGCGGGTGGAAAACCGGCTGGGGGGCATGGATTGCAACCCCTATCTGGGGATCGCGGTCAGCCTGGCTTGCGGCCTGCTGGGGATCGAGAACGAGATCCGCCCCGAAGCCCAGTTTCGCGGCGATGCCTATCAGGGTGAGCCGGACATCCCCGAGGTCATGGGCGCCGCGCTTGACCTGTTCGAAGAGGCCACCGACCTGCACCGCATTCTGGACCCGGAATTCGCGCGGGTCTATTCGATCATCAAACGCACCGAATATGCCGAATTCCTTCAGGTCATCAGCCCGTGGGAACGCGAACATCTTTTGCTGAATGTCTGACCCTGTGGCGCGCGCGCCCCGTGCAATCCTGCCAGAAAGAGACCGGCATGAACCTGCTTCATAGCAATGACCGTCCGGGGCGGTTTCCACCCAGCTGGTACGCCGCCACTTCCCCCCCGCCAGAGCCTTTCGCACCCTTGCGGGGCGAGATGCGCGCGGATGTCTGCGTGGTGGGTGGGGGGTTCACCGGCCTGTCGGCGGCGCTGCATCTGGCGCAGTCAGGGATGAACGTGGTGCTGTTGGAAGCACAGCGCGTCGGTTTCGGCGCGTCGGGTCGCAACGGGGGGCAGCTTGGCACGGGGCAGCGGCAGGACCAGATCACGCTTGAAAAGATGGTGGGCCGCGACGAGGCGCGCAAGCTGTGGGATCTGGGGCAGGATGCCAAGGCGCTGGTCAAATCTCTGGTCGCCGAGCACGGGATCGACTGCCACCTGAAACCCGGCATCGCACATCTGGGCTTTACCCGCGCCGAGATGGACGAGGAACATCGCTATGCCGCGCATCTGGCGCGGCATTACGACTACGAGATCGAGCCGCTGGATAAAGACGCGGGCCACGCGCTTTGCCCCTCGCCCGCCTATCACGGCGGCACGCTGGATATGGGGGCGGCGCATCTGCATCCGCTGGCCTTTGCCTTTGGCCTTGCGCGCGCCTGCGTCGCCGCTGGTGTGCATATCTTCGAGCGCGCCGAGGTGCAGCATATTGCCGAAGGCAGCCCTGCGACGGTGCAGACCGACGCGGGGCGCGTCGTGGCCGATCACGTGATCCTTGCCGGAAACGGCTATCTTGGCGGGCTGAACCGCAAGGTCGCGGCGCGGGTCATGCCGATCAACAATTTCATCGCCGCCACGGAACCGCTTGGCGCGGAGGCAGCAAAGGTTCTCGCCCGCGACGTAGCCGTGGCCGATACGAAATTCGTGGTAAATTATTTTCGCCTGAGCCATGACAAGCGGCTGCTGTTTGGCGGTGGGGAAACCTATGGCTACCGCTTTCCAGCCGATATCGCGGCGCTGGTGCGCCAGCCGATGACGCGGATCTTTCCGCATCTTGCGGATGTGCCCATCGACTACGCCTGGGGTGGAACGCTGGCGATCACGATGAAACGCCTGCCCTATCTGGCGCGGGTGGCGCCCAACATGCTGTCGGCCTCGGGCTATTCGGGGCATGGGGTGGGCATGGCCACGCTGTCGGGCAAGCTGATGGCGCGGGCCATCGCGGGCGACGCGGCCGGGTTCGAGACAATGGCGCGCCTGCCTACAACGCCCTTCCCCGGCGGGGCGGCATTGCGCGCCCCGCTGCTGGTTCTGGCGATGAGCTGGTTCGCCTTGCGCGACCGGTTGGGCGTATAGCGCCAGACTGCACCATCACTGGGGGATCAGCGCTCCACTCCCCCGAAGTATTTCCCCCAAGAAGACGCCGGACCGCGCGGCGCGTCATAAATTCTTTGCTTTGGAACCTGTCGGTTTTGGTGTAATGATTTCGGAAATTCCGAAACAAACATTCAGGAACTCTGAAAGATGTCTCTTGCGCCCAATGTCTATGATGCCGAACCGATCCCCGAATCCGCCCGCGCCGAGATCGACAAACTTCTGAAATCCGGTGATCTTTTCCGTTACACGGCCCCTGAAAACGCGCCGGTGACCTTGTTGGAGCAAGACTTTGCCGCGCATATGGGCAGCCGCTATGCGTTGGCCGTGTCGTCCTGTTCGGCGGCGCTGTTTCTGTCGCTCAAGGCGCTTGGGCTACGTCCTGGGGCGCGGGTGCTGATCCCCGCCTTTACCTTTGCCGCCGTGCCATCGGCGGTCGTCCACGCCGAATGTCAGCCCGTGCTTTGCGAGGTTGGCGAAAATTACCGGATCGACATGGCGGATTTCGCGGCGCGGCTCGACGACGATATCGACGCGGTGCTGGTCAGCCATATGCGCGGGCATACCTCTGATATGGCGGCGATCATGGCGCTTTGCGATGCGCGCGGCATTCCGGTGGTCGAGGATGCGGCGCATTCTCTTGGCACGGTCTGGGATGGCCGCAAGATCGGCACGATCGGGCGCGTGGGGTGTTTCAGCTTTCAGTCCTACAAGCTTCTCAATGCCGGCGAAGGCGGGATCATGATCACCGACGATGCCGATCTGGTGGCGCGGGCGGTGATCATGTCGGGGGCGTATGAGCATAACTGGGCCAAGCACATGAATGAGGCCGACCCCGAGCTTGAGGCCGCCTTTGCCCACTGGCAGAACAAGCTGCCGCTTTACAATCTGCGCATGGGCAACCTGTCGGCGGTCATCATCCGCCCGCAACTGGACGAAATCGCGCGTCGGGTCCGCGACGGGCGCACCAATCATGATTATGTTGCGGACCGGCTGAACAGGTCGGCTTTCCTGCACGTGCCCGACAAGCTGGCCAAGGAAGAGCGCGCGCCGGACAGCATCCAGTTCAACCTGATCGGCATGACGGAGGACGAGACGCGGGCCTTTGCGGCGGCAGCGGCGGAGCGCGGTATCAAGGTGCAGGTGTTCGGCCTGTCCACCGACAACGCCCGCGCGTTCTGGAACTGGCAGTTCATTCCCGGCGATATGCCCGACTTGCCCCGGACCCGCGCCATGCTGATGCGGGCCTGCGACGTGCGCCTGCCTGCCCGGCTGACACGGGCGGAGCTTGATTACATCGCGGGCGCGCTTGTCATGGCGGCGCAAGACGTAATGGGCGAGGCGCGCGCTTACGGCACCTGAGCCGTCACAAGACCCGCAATTGCGGCGCAAGAAACGGGTAGACCTGCAAGGCCGGTGTTACGATCGTGTCTTGCAGAATGGGCCGCAGCGTGGTCGCGATCCGGTCGGGCATATCCTGCAAGATGCCGCGCCGCGCGGTCAGGCTGATCGTGCGGCTGAGCGGCTCGAACGGGAGCGGCATCACGTCGATCTGATCGGCAAAGCGCCGCGCCCGCATGAGCGCCAGAGGCGGCAGGATGGTCCAGCCCGTGCCCTGCCCCACCAGCGCGAGGATGGCGTGATAGCTGTCCAGCTCGAACCGATGCGGCCATGTCAGCGATTGCCGGGTCAGATGCGCGGCGATCAGGCGGCCCATGTGATGCCGTTCGGTATACTGGACCAGCGGTAAACGCTTGAGTTGACGCAGGATATCAGCGTCCTGCCGCACCACGCCACGGGGGGCGGCTGCCACGAACCCTTCGTTCAAAAGCGGGTGAATTTCAGCCCAGTCATCGCCGGCATTCAGTTCGGCCCCCACGATCACGTCAAGCGCACGGGTTTCCAGCAGCTCGTAAAGGTAATGGCTGGCACCGGTTTCAAGCAGGAACTGGCTTGTCTTCAGCTCTGCGGCCATGTGCGTCAAAAGCTGGGGCGTCACATCCGCCTCCAGATCCTCGATCATGCCGAGGCGGAAGCGCGTCAGCATCGCCAGATCCGACATTGCCAGCTCCGCGCGCGCCAGCGCGGCTTCGTTCAGGATGACCAGCGCGCGGCGGTGCAGGATTTCGCCCGCCGGGGTCAGCCGCACAGGGCGCGCGTTGCGCTGCAAGAGCGTGGCCCCAACCGCGCTTTCGAGATTGGTCAATTGCTGGCTGACGGCTGACGGGCTGGCCCCAAGGCGCTTGGCGGCGGCCGAGATCGACCGCTCGTCAGCGGCGGCCATGAACACCTCGATGCCCCACAGCGTGATCCGGCCCGGGCTGTCGACCATCGGGCGTTACTTGTCCATTTTGGACAGTTTGCTTTGCAATTCTGCCAGTTGGGATTTGATGGCCTGCAAATCCTCGTCGTTCTTTTGATCGTCGCTTTCGGGCGCGGCAGGTGTCGTGCCCATG
Source organism: Paracoccaceae bacterium (assembly GCA_024742835.1). Lineage (GTDB taxonomy): Bacteria > Pseudomonadota > Alphaproteobacteria > Rhodobacterales > Rhodobacteraceae > Roseovarius. Next base: position 5,319 of record JANSXS010000006.1, read on the forward strand.
CCGGGAACCTGCCCGCCTGTCATGGCCTTGAGAAACGCTTCTTGTTGGGCGCGAATGGCATCCAGCCCCGGCATCTGGGTCAGCGGATTGGCCTTGGTCATGTTCTCGACCATCTGGCTTTGCCCCTTCTGGAGCATCTCGAAACTGGCGGCCAGAAAATCGGGCACCATCGTTGTGGCGGAATTGGTATAGCTGCGCACCAGATCGTTCAGCACGTTGACGGGCAGCACGTTTTCCCCCCGGCTTTCATGTTCCGCGATAATCTGAAGCAGATATTGCCGGGTCAGGTCATCGCCCGATTTCAGGTCGATGATCTGAACCTCGCGACCGTCGCGGATGAACTCGGCGATGTCTTCGAGCGTCACGTAATCGGATGTTTCGGTATTGTAGAGACGACGGCTGGCATACCGTTTGATCAAAAGCGTCTTCTTGTCGGAATCAGCCACGGTTCGTCCTCCCGGATTGCAGCGCTGCAGAAAACCTTATGCCACCGGGAAACAAAAAGAAAGGGTGAGCCGCGAAGGCTCACCCTTGGGACGCGGGCTCGCAACTGGGAGGAAGAAGAGCCCGATCTTTGCTGTCTTACTTCGCTGCGGTCGACGCCTTCTTGGCCGCGGCGGTCATGTCGTCGGTGGCTTTCTTGACAACCTTGGCGGTGTCTTCCTGCATGTCCTTGCCGGCAGCCATCATAAGTTCGACAGTGTCCATCTGAACTTTCTTGGCGATCTCGGCGAAAGCGGCCATGTGCTCGGCGGCGCTTTCGGCATTGGCCGACGCGAAATCGGTCATGGCTTTTGCGTAATCGGCGGGCTCTGCCTTGGCTTTGGTCATCTCGGACACTTTGGTCAGCGTCTCTTTGGCCCATTTGCTGGACAACTCGGCCGACTTGTCAGCGGCTTCGAGTGCAACGCCGGACATCTTTTCGCTCAGCGCGGCTTGGTTCTTGAAAACGTCTTCCATCGCCTTGGTGTCGACGGGAAATGCGCCCATGAAATCTTTCATGATGGTGTTCATGTCTTGTGCTTTTGCCATGGTAAAGGCCTCCTTTAGTGTTGTTCGCTGTGCAGCGGGACCGTCCCGCTTCGTGCTTCTTCAAAAGATATAGATGCTGCATCGCAGCATTTCAAGAAGAATTTCTGCACCGCAGCAAAAACTTCATAAAACAGCCCTCGCGCCAGCCTAGACCCTGGACTTCTGGCGCACATAGGTTCCCGGCGCATCGGCGAGCGGGGGATGCTCGGGGCCGCCAGGTGTGCGGGCGGCGGTCTTTGTACCCGACCGCTTGTGCAACCATGCCTCCCATTGTGGCCACCACGAACCTTCGTGATCGACCGCGCCTGCAAGCCATGCGTCGGGTGTGTCGGGCAGATCGCTGTTGGTGTAATAGCCGTATTTCTTCTTGGAGGGCGGGTTCACGATCCCGGCGATGTGGCCCGATTCCGAGACGACAAAGGTCTTGTCCGTGCTGCCGGTTTGCAGAAATCCGCGATAGCAATCCTTCCAGGGGGCGATATGGTCGGTTTCGCAGGTGATGGCCATGATCGGCAGGGTAACATCACTGATATGCACCGTCTCGCCACACAGCTTGAACCCGTCATTCACGAATCTGTTCTGCTGACACAGACCGCGTAGATATTCCGTCGTCATCCGCCCCGGCAGGTTCGCGCCGTCGCCATTCCAGTAAAGCAGATCGAAGGCGGGGGGTGCCTCGCCCATCATGTAGCTGCGGATCGCGGGTTTGAAGATCAGGTCGTTGGAGCGCAGGAACGACATCGTGCGACCGAGGATAAAAGAGCGCATCACCCCCTGCTCGGCGACCTCTCGCTCAATCCCGTCAACGAAATCATCCTGAAGGAACGGCGTGAACTCTCCCTGTACGCCGAAATCGGTCAGCGAAGTAAAGAAAGTGGCCGATTTTACACTTTTGTCCCCTCGCTTGGCCATCAGCGCCAGCGTCAGGTGCAGCGTGGTGCCCGCGATGCAATAGCCAACCGCATTGACCTGTTTTTCGCCGGTGATCGCCTTGACCTCGCGGATTGCGGTCAGGAAACCGTCCTCGACATAGGTATCCATGCCGACATCCGCATAAGAGGCATCGGGGTTGACCCAGCTGACCACGAACAGGGTATAGCCCTGATCGACGATCCACTTGATCAGGCTGTTTTGCTGCTTGAGATCGAGAATGTAGTACTTGTTGATCCAGGGCGGGAACATGACGACCGGGGTCTTGTGGACCTTTTCAGTGCTTGGCGTGTACTGAATTAATTCTAGCATGTGGTTCCGATACACCACCTTGCCCGGCGTCACCGCCACGTTTTCCCCAAGCTCGAACGCTTTTTCATCACAAAGCCGAACGACCATTTCACCGTTATTGGCCTCCAGATCGGCGACAAGGTTTTCCAGCCCCTTTACAAGGCTTTCGCCATCGGTCGCGACCGCCCTTTCCAGCGCATCGGGGTTGGTGCCCAGAAAATTGGTCGGGCTAAGCATGTCGGTGATCTGGCGTGAGAAATAGCGCAGCCGCTGGCGGTCTTTGTCATCCAGGTCTTGGGCATCCTCGACCGCCTGCTCGATCGCCTGCATGTTCAACGCATATTGCGTCTTTACGTAATGAAAGAACGGGTGCGTCTCCCATAGAGGGTTGGAAAACCGTTTGTCCCCGGCAAGAGGATCGGAGACGTTTTCACCGTTCTCTGACACCTTTCCAATGGCAAGCTGCTGTTGCGCCTCGACGAAATGGCGCACCGATTTGCCCCAGTATTCCAGTTGCTGTTCGTAGATCTTGCCGGGGTTTTCCAGCATCGACTGCCAATAGGAGGTGGCCGCCTTCATGAACACATCATTGCCCGGCGCGTTCAGCTCGGGTGCGGGCGGGTTGCGCGACGACAGCGCCTCGACCAGCCTTTTGGACAATGCCTCCACACGTTCAAGATTGCTGGTCAGCCTGTCGAGATTTCCATCTTGACCATCTTCCTGCGTTGCCATATCGGAAATTCCCCCCTAAACTTTCTGCTATGCAGCATGGCGTCCTCGGCGCCGCGCTGATATATAGTCCGAAACGTTTGGCGCGTATACCGCCGAGATGTCGTGATGTGACTGCGAGCAAACACACCGGATCCGCAGGATCGAAGGAGTACCCAGAATGCGCTACATGATGACCTACGATTTGATGGAGTCGATGCGCAACGCGAACCAATGGCTGGGCGCGACCGCGCTTTCCATGGCATCTTACCCGATGTTCAGCATGGTGCCCAACCCGACGATCAACTGGATCGCCGCCTGGGGCGAAGTCACGGAGCGGACGTTTCAGCGCATGGTCGTCAAGCCCGACTGGGGCATCGAATCAATCACCGGGGCGGATGGGCGCGATCACCTGATCAACGTGGAAACCGTGGTCGAGCGCCCCTTTGGCGATCTGATCCATTTCGATGTTCAGGGCCGTGACGAGATGGACCGACGCGTTCTTTTGGTGGCGCCAATGTCTGGGCACTATGCCACGCTGTTGCGCTCGACCGTCAAATCGCTGTTGCCCGATTGCGAGGTCTATGTCACCGACTGGCACAACGCGCGCGACATCCCCGTATCCGCCGGCAAGTTCGATATCGAGGATTACACGCTTTACCTGATGGATTTCATGCGCGAACTGGGCAGCGATCTGCATGTGATCGCCGTATGCCAGCCCGCGCCGCTGACGCTGGCCGCGACTGCCTACCTGGCAGAGCTTGACCCCAACGCGCAGCCCCGCTCGTTGACCCTGATCGGCGGTCCGATAGATCCCAACGCCACGCCCACCGACGTCACCGATTTCGGTCATAGCGTGACCATGGGTCAGCTTGAACAGATGATGATTCAGCGTGTCGGCTTCAAATATCCCGGCGTCGGGCGCAAGGTCTATCCCGGCCTTCTGCAACTTTCCTCGTTCATATCCATGAATGGCGACCGCCATGGAGAGGCGTTTTACAACCAGATCAATCGCGTGGCCCAGGGCGAAGCGAGCGACCGTGATCCCCATAACAAGTTCTATGACGAATATCTTGCCGTGATGGACATGCCTGCCGAATTCTACCTGTCGACGGTCGACCGCATTTTCAAGAATGGCGAGATCGCGGACAACAATTTTGTCGTCGCGGGTCACAAGGTGGATATCGGCGCGATCACCAATGTCGCGGTCAAGACCGTCGAGGGCGGCAAAGACGATATTTCTGCCCCCGGCCAGTGCGTGGCCGCGCTCGATCTGCTGACCGGCCTGCCCGACAGCAAGAAGGCCAGCCACCTGGAACCCGACGCGGGCCATTACGGCATCTTCGCCGGACGCTCGTGGCGCAATAATATACGGCCCTTGGTGCTTGATTTCATCGACGCCAATTCCGAGGCTCCGGCAAAACGAACCCGCACCGCGCCGCGCAATCCGAAGAAATCCGGGGATCTGGCGGCGGAATAACGCCACCGGGTCTTATTCGGCGACGATCCGCTTTTGCAGGACAAGTGGCTGTTTCATCCACGCACGCAGCGCGTCTGTCACGGCGTCGGGTGACTCAAGCGTGGGCAGGTGCCCCGCATCCTGCACGAGGACAAGCTGGGCATACGGGATAAGTTCGGCCATGAATTCATGCCGCTTGACCGGGGTCAGCGTGTCATGCACGCCACAAAGCACCAGTGCAGGCAAACGGCATTTGCGCAACGTGGCCTGATAATCGCGCCGCCGTTGCAGCGCGCGCGCCTGACGTGTGATCGCAGCGCTGCCGATATTCTCGGCCATCCTGCCAACCAGGTGCAGAACCGCCGTGCGGTCCGGTCCGGGGGCAAGATGTTCGGGCCGAATGATATTCGCCACCGCCTGTTCCAGCAACCCGGCCTTCAGCTTGGTGATCAAGGGTTCGTAATCCGCTGCGGTCTGCGGGGTTTCGGACAGCGAATTGGTATCCATCAACGCGATGCGTGTCACCCGTTCAGGGGCGCGGCGCAGGATCTCCATCGCGACGATGCCTCCCATCGACACACCCGCCAGCGCAAATTTATGCGGCAGCGTATCCAGCAGGTTCGACGCGATCTCCTCGATCCGGTCCCCGCCCGTGACCGGCGCAACCAGCAAGGTCATGTCCGGGCTCAGCTTTTCCAACTGCGGGGCGAAGAGGCGGTAATCGCACATCATTCCCGGTAACAGGACCAGCGGCTCGACCATCATCATTCCTAACTGCTCAGGTAACGCACTCAGATTGTTCGCTGATTCTGCCACAACCTGCGTATCTTTCCAAGCATCGCTTGGCGTAACCGGCGTCAGACTGCCCGCGCCAACACCTCTGCCACGGCCGCGTCGATGGCATCCAGGCAATCCGCATCTGAAAACCGGTGATCGGCCCCTTTCACAAGCGACAGGCGCAGATCCGGGCCAGACGCATGGTCCAACAGGCGCAGCGCAACGGACATGTCCACGTCCTTATCTTCTGTGCCTTGCAAAAACCGTGTTGGAAACGGCAGGTTCAGCGGATCGCGCAGCACCAGATGCCGCCGCCCGTCCTCGATCAGCTTTTGCGTGATCACATAGGGTTCGCCGTAGTCGCTTGGCAAAGACACCTGCCCGTCACGCACCAGCGCCGCGCGCTGTGCCTCGTCAAACCCGGCCCACATCGAATCCTCGGTAAAGTCGGGGGCGGCGGCGATGGTCACAAGCCCGGCGATCCGATCTGGCATGGCACTCGCGCAAAGCAACGCGATCCAGCCCCCCATCGAAGAGCCGACAAGCACCTGTGGACCTTCGGTAAGGTGGTCGATCATGGCGCGGGCGTCCTCTGCCCAATCGCCGATGCAACCCTCTGTGAAGGCTTCGGAACTTTGGCCGTGGCCGGAATAATCGAACCGCAGGAATGCGCGGCCATGTGCTTGTGCCCAAGCCTCCAGATGCAGGGCTTTTGTGCCCTCCATATCCGATTTGAACCCACCCAGAAACACCACGCCGGGCCCCTGCCCGCCGGTTTTACGATAGGCGAGCCTGCGCCCCTGTGGCGATGCGAAAACGCTGATATCCGTCATGTTGTCCCTTGGCCTTGGTCACGGTCCCGGCAGAAGATGGACGCAAACCAAGGCATTTGGCAACAGCCATGCGGGCCGTCAGGCAATCGAGCCGATGATCCGCTCGATCCGGTCAAGCGTCCATTGCCGTGTGCGCGGTTGCGCGGGGTCGTCCGCATCGTCGGCGGCATCTTCTACCGCCGGTCCCGCGCCTTGGGCGGAGCCACGCCCGGTAAAGGGCTGGCGCGCGGGGGAGGGTTCAAAACGTCTTTCAACTCTGGCCATGACGGCGCTCCGATTAAATTAACTACCCCCGTTTCGGGGATCACATTGCAGTGCCTTCAACTTTAACGTTGCCGGCGAAAATGAAAAATATCTTTTTATGTCAGACTATTACAATAAACATTCGCATACTTGGGCACACGGGGGCAAACAATTGCATACCGTTTCCCGCCTCACTCCGATTGTGATGTCACCTGTTCCAGCCACAGCGCGGCCAGACCGCCCAGAAGCGACATCGCGGCGAACCCGGTCAGCGCGCCATTCGGGCCCACCCAGCTGAGCGCGCCACCAAAGGCCCCTGCCCCCAACAGGATCAGCCCGATGGCCAAATTGGCCACGGCTGCATTCGCGGTGCGGCGGGCCGCTGGGGAGATATCCACAAGATAGGTCGAACGCGCCTGCCGGACGCCATGATAGGCCACCATAAGCACGAAAAGGATCGCCGGTATCAGGAACGGCACCTGCGCCTGTCCCGCAAGCTGCACGGCAATCGCGGCCACCATGGCCAGCGCCGCCAGAAGGCCCGCTGAAAGCAGCATCATCCGGCTGGATCGGTCCGCCAGCCAGCCCCAGACATAAGAACTGGCAAACCCCGCCCCCGCCGAGGCCAGCACCAGCGCGCCAAGGCTTTGCACGTCGCTGCCAGTATCGCCTGTCGTCATGACCGCCAGAAAGGGCGGCGCAAGTGCGGTTGAGGTCAATAGCCCGCGCACAAGGATAAAGCGGCGCAGATTGGCGTCCTGCTGCAACAGCTCCCAGAAACCGTGCGCGGTGTCGGGGCCGCCTCTTTCGCTGTCACTCTCGCGAAGGCGGGTAAAGTTCAGCGCCGCACCAGCCCAAAGCACCGCCGCCAGCGCGATCGCTCCGATGACACCGGCCTTGTTCTGCAACACCCCGGTCAGCAAAAGCACCGCAAAGCCAAGCACCGCCGCCGCAGAGACGGAACCGGCCATGCCAGTGACCGCGCCGCGCTTTGCCTGTCCAACGGTTTTTCCAAGGATATCCTTGTAGGATACGGAACAGGCCGCCCGACTGAGTGCCAGCGCCGCGAGCGCCGCACAAAAGGCCAAGCCCACCGCTGCACCCTGCAAGGTCAGCGCGGCCAGCACGATAACGCCCGCCGAAACCGCTTGACCGGCGCTGCCCGCAACCCACAGCCAACGACGTTGCGGCAGGCGTTGTAGCCAACCTGCTAGAAAGATTTGGGGAATAAGCGCGCCAGCCTCGCGGATCGGGACCAGCAGCGCAATTATGGCTGCGGGTGCGCCCAAGGCACCCAGCAGCCAACTGAGAACGAGTTTCGGGTCGATCAGGCCGTCTGCGACCTTGCTCATGCTGAGTGACAGAATGTGGATAACGCCATTTCTGGCTTCGGTTCTGTCGCTCTCCTGCCCTGTCAGGCGTTCGAATGGGGCTTGCACGTGGTCTCCGGGTGATAACGTTTGTTATCCTCCGATATAGGTCTCACGCTTGGGGCGGTAAAACACCTTTTGGTTGTGCAGCCGACCCAAAAGGTCATGAATACGGCGGGCCGGATCCTGAGAGGCGGCTTCGCCAATCGGTGCGTCATCATTCGACGCAGTTTTCACAAGATCCTTGGAATAGTCGTTTTTCGCACGCAGGAGTGCATCCTCGATCAGTGCCATATCTTCGACAGACAGTTCAAAATTGACGTTGTAGCGCGCCATGATGTGCCTCCGTTCCTGCGGGATCGCCGCCATAAGTTTACCTGATGGTATGTTCTGCCAGCCTTAATACAGGAGCGGATGCCCTTACGACAAGCGTAAAAATCAGCGATGCGTCAATGTGTTACCGACCGCACGGGATACGAGGGAATACAGGCTCGCCGCATGCGTTTGCACACCGACACCGGCCAATGCACCCCGATTTGGTGTAAGTCGTTGGCCCGCCACACGCTCTTTGCCGCGCCGCCGCGCAGGCCAGGCGCAACGCATGGCTTGACTTGCCCCGGACAGACGGCGAAAACGCGACTGCACAAATAACCCGCAACCGGGCGTTCCGTGGGCGCCAAACTGACGAGGAGGCCGAACATGGCCCAAATCTCTCTCACCTTTCCCGATGGCAACGCGCGCGACTACGACGCGGGAATCACCCCCGCAGAGGTCGCGGCGGACATTTCCAGCTCGCTCGCGAAAAAGGCCATCTCGGCCCATGTCGATGGCCAGCACTGGGATTTGCAATGGCCCATCGCGCAGGATGCGCAGATCGCCATCAACACCATGAAGGACGAGGACGCGGCCAACGAACTGGTGCGCCACGATCTGGCCCACATAATGGCCCGCGCCGTGCAGGAAATCTGGCCCGACACCCGCGTCACCATCGGTCCGGTCATCGCCAATGGCTGGTATTACGATTTCGACCGCGCAGACGCCTTCACACCCGAGGATCTGGGCGCGATCGAAAAGAAGATGCGCGACATCATCAACCTGCGTGATTCCGTCCGCACCGAGGTCTGGGAACGGGACCGCGCGATCCAGCATTACAAGGACACGGGCGAGCCGTATAAGATAGAGCTGATCGACGCCATTCCGGGCGACGAACCCCTGCGCATGTACTGGCACGGGGATTGGCAGGATCTGTGCCGTGGCCCGCATTTGCAACATACCGGCCAGGTGCCTGCGGATGCGTTCAAGCTGATGTCCATCGCAGGGGCCTATTGGCGTGGCGACAGCAACCGCCCGATGCTGCAACGAATCTACGGCGTCGCCTTTACCAACAAGGAAAAGCTACGCGATTACCTAAACTTTCTTGAAGAAGCGGAAAAACGCGATCATCGCAAGCTGGGCCGCGAGATGGACCTTTTCCACATGCAGGAAGAGGCCCCCGGTCAGGTCTTCTGGCACCCCCACGGCTGGACGATCTACACCACGCTTCAGGATTACATGCGCCGCCAACAGCGCCGGGGCGGCTATGTCGAGGTGAACACCCCCCAGGTGGTGGACCGCAAACTGTGGGAAAAATCCGGGCATTGGGACAAGTACCAGGATCACATGTTCATCGTCGAAGTGGACGAGGAGCACGCGCGCGAGAAAGCCGTCAACGCGCTCAAGCCGATGAACTGCCCCTGCCATGTCGAGATCTTCAATCAGGGCCTGAAATCCTACCGTGACCTGCCGCTGCGCATGGCCGAATTCGGATCGTGCAACCGCTACGAGCCCTCCGGCGCGCTGCACGGGATCATGCGCGTGCGCGGATTCACGCAGGATGACGCGCATATCTTTTCCACCGAGGAACAGATCGCGGCGGAATGTCAGCGTTTCATCGACTTCCTGTCCAATGTCTATCGCGACCTTGGCTTTGCGAAGTTCGACATCCTGTTTTCGGACCGCCCCGACACCCGCGCGGGCGATGACGCGGTGTGGGACAAGGCCGAAAAGGCGCTGCTCGATGCCACCCGCGCCGCCGGGATCGAGCCGAAGATGAACCCCGGCGAAGGTGCGTTCTATGGCCCCAAGCTGGAATTCTCGCTGACCGACGCCATTGGCCGCGTCTGGCAATGCGGCACTTTCCAGGTGGATTTCGTCCTGCCCGAGCGTCTGGGCGCCACATATATCGGCGCGGACGGGGCCAAGCATCGCCCGGTCATGCTGCACCGCGCCTGCCTTGGCTCGTTCGAGCGGTTCATCGGCATCCTGATCGAGGAACATGCCGGGCGCCTGCCCTTCTGGCTGGCCCCGCGTCAGGTCGTCGTTGCCTCCATCGTGTCCGAGGCGGATGATTACGTGCGCGAGGTCACCGACGCGCTGGTCAAGGCGGGTATCCGGGCCGAGGCCGATCTGCGCAACGAAAAGATCAACTACAAGGTCCGCGAACATTCGGTCGGCAAGGTGCCGGTCATCCTTGCCTGCGGCCTGCGCGAGGTCGAAGAGCGCACCGTGTCGGTCCGCCGGCTTGGCGAAAAGCAAACCAGCGTGGAAACGCTGGACGCCATCAGCACAAGCCTTGCACGGGACGCGACACCGCCCGATCTGTTGTAACAATTGGTGTGAAATACGCGGTTCGGCATGAATGTTCCATGACATGCCGGGCCGCGTGTTTTTTGATAAGCATTCTATATCAACGCCTTGCAACTTCACGGGCGCCTCCCGACGGTTGACGTGCGCGTGTTTGACGCAGTCGTGAGTATCCCCGTGATGCACAGCCCCGTAGCGTTCTCCTGTCGCCGGTGGTGATGGCGCGGCTTTCCATGCCGCGCCCTGCATCGGCGTCTGTCGCATGACCCAACACAGGAGAGTTTCCATGTCGAACCCAATGAAAACCGCCGTGATCGCAACCGCCTTCACGGCCGCACTTGCCGCGCATACCACCACTGCCGCCCATGCCGCCGAGAAAGAGAAATGCTTTGGCGTTTCGCTTGCTGGTGAGAACGATTGCGCCGCCGGTGCTGGCACCACCTGTGCCGGGTCGTCGACCGTCGATTATCAGGGCAACGCCTGGACGCTGGTCGACAAGGGCACCTGCACCGAGATGGAGCTTCCCGGCGACCGTACCGGCAGCCTTGAGGCGCTTGATCGCGACCTGCCGCAAGCCTGAAGACATGTCGGGGACGCGGTATCCGCCGCGCCCCGACCCCTGCCGCCAACCACTTTGCAAAGGCATCTCATGCGTGACACCCACCTGCATAAACACCTGCCCTCCGCACCCGGCATCGGCTACAAGCCGCAACATTTCGCGGATATCAGCCATGATCCGAACCCGGTGCAATGGCTTGAGATCCACGCGGAAAACTACATGGGCGCAGGGGGGCGGCCACTGGCGCAATTGCGGCATCTGGCCGAAATCATGCCGATTTCGGTGCATGGTGTGGGGCTAAGCATAGGGGGCGACGGCCCGCTTGACCGCGATCATCTTGACCGGCTGGCGCGGCTATGCCGCTGGCTGAACCCGGCCAGCTTTTCCGAGCATCTGGCATGGTCCACCCATGAGGGTGCGTTTCTCAACGATCTGCTGCCCCTGCCCTATACCAACGCCACGCTGATGCGGGTCGCAGACCATATCGACCAGGTGCAAGAGACGCTGGCACGCCCGATGCTGCTGGAAAACCCGTCAAGCTATCTGGGTTTTGCGGAAAGCACATGGTCAGAGCCGGATTTCCTGCGCGAACTTGCCCGCCGCACGGGCTGCGGGATGTTGCTGGACGTGAACAACGTCTTTGTCTCGGCGGTCAATCTGGACATGGACGCGCGCGCCTATATCGACGCCTTTCCGCTGGATCAGGTGGGGGAAATCCATCTGGGCGGCCATGACGAGGACACCGATGATTTCGGTGCGCCGCTTTTGATCGACAGCCACGGGCGCGAGGTGGCCGATCCGGTCTGGGCGCTTCTGGATCATACGCTGCACCGGACCGGGCCGCGCCCCGTGTTGATCGAATGGGACACCGACGTGCCGGATTGGCCCATTTTGCGTGCCGAGGCGCAACGCGCCCGCACCGCGCTTGACCGGCTCCCGGCGGCGGTCCCGGCATGAGCGCGCGGCAAGACAGCTTTCGCGCCGCGCTGTTCAACACCGGAACCGCCCCGCCCGACGGCCTGACGGATGGGCATGGGCAACCGGCCGGACGGCGCTTTGCGGTGTACCGCAACACTGTTGCCAGCAGCCTGATCACGGCGCTGAAAACCTCTTTTCCCGCGACGGCCAAGACCGTGGGCACCGGCGCGTTTCGTCAGATCGCCGGCACCTACATGCGCCAACACCCGCCGACATCACCGATGATGATGTATTACGGCGACAGCTTTCCCGCGTTTCTACGCGAACTGCCCGCCGTGGCGCATCTGCGCTACCTGCCCGATCTGGCGATGCTGGAACAGGCACGGCGCGAGGCTTATCACGCGCAGGATGCACCGCCCGCCGATCTTGCAGCGCTTGCCAGCCTGTCACCCGACCGGCTGGCGACCGCCCGGCCAGGTCTGGCACCGGCGCTGCGCCTGGTCCGCTCGGATTGGCCGGTGCATGGAATCTGGGCCTTCAACATGACCCAGGCCGCGCCCAAACCGCCCCATTGCGCGCAGAACGTGCTGATCACGCGGCCCGCTTTCGATCCTGAAATGACCGTCATCGACGACGCCATGGTGGCTTTTGTCCAGTCGCTCGCCATGGGCCGCACCCTGCAAGACGCAACGGATCACGCCACCGCGCACGCGCCGTCATTCGACCTTGGCACCGCGCTTGGCCCCTTGCTGGCGGGTCGAGCCATTTGCCATATCAACGCCGGAGATCATTGATGCAGATACTTTTTTCGCTTTATCACCTTCTTGCCGCCACGCTGGAACGCGCGGACAGGTTCCTGCCAGTGCTCGCGCGCCTGCTTTTCGCGGCGACGCTGCTGTTTTATTTCTGGTCCTCTGGCCTGACCAAGCTTGGCGACGGGGTATTCGGATTCATGCACCCTTCCGCCGGGGCCTATGCGCAGATCTTTCCAAGGGCGATGGAGGCCGTGACCTATGACACCGGCCAGCTTGGGCTGTTTCACTGGGCCGTTGTCACGTTAGGGACATGGGCCGAATTCCTGCTGCCGTTACTGATCGTGACCGGCCTTGCCTGTCGTGTTGCGGCGCTTGGCATGATCGGGTTTATCGTGGTGCAATCGCTGACCGATCTGTTCGGGCATGGCGGGCTGGCGCATGGCGCGCTTGGCGCATGGTTCGACAAGGCACCCGATGCGCTGATCCTTGATCAACGAGCATTCTGGGTGTTTGTTCTGCTGGTTCTGGCGATCAAGGGGGCCGGGCCGCTATCGGTTGACAGGTGGCTGTCGTCGCGCGGGGCCGGGCGCTATGTCAGCAGCGCCGCCTGAACCGTCTTGTCCCAGCCAAGGTAAAGCCGCGCGCCAGTGTCGCGGCCTGTGTCGATCAACGGTCGTTTCATCAAGGTGGGGTGCTCTGCCAGCAGGTCGAGCACGGGTTTGTCGCGCTCCGCCTCGGACAGGGCCCGCCATGTCGTGGATTTCCGGTTGATCAGCGCCTCACCAAACGCATCATAGGCGGATTTCAGCACGTCTTGCGGCACACCGTCGCGCCGAACATCGCGAAATTCCGATTCATCAAGAGATTTCAACGCCTTTCGGCATGTGTCGCAGGTCTTCAGGCCGTATAGGATCATGATGCATTGCCCAGTTTTTCACCGGTTTAACCCAGCTTTGCAGGTTGGTCACCCGGTTTCACTTGATTTTTGCAAAGCCAGTGCAATCATTTTCAGCGTAAGCGCTCTTGCCTGCATGACAGCCCGCAGGACCAAAGGGATGGGGCGTTTACCCCCGGAACAACCGGGAGGGTCAAGGCAAAAGGAGAAGCGGCATGCCAAGTGGCACCGTGAAGTGGTTCAATACGACCAAAGGTTACGGGTTCATCGCCCCCGATGAAGGGGGCAAGGATGTGTTCGTTCATATCAGTCAGGTGGAGCGATCCGGATTGACAGGTCTCGCAGACGATCAAAAGGTCGGCTACGAGCTTCAGGAAGGGCGCGATGGGCGGCACATGGCGGCTGACCTGAAACTTTTGTGAAATCCTGAAAATTCTTGAATGATTTTGTTTCAGGCCGAGATTTCGGCCTGAAATCAATGGCTGTTCATATGGCCTGCTTCCTGGAGTACGGCGCAAACCGGCCACCAATAAAGCGTTTCACGAAAAACCTGCCGCGCAGACTCCTGTGAAACCCGGTGCGCCGCGCAATCGTTGCCGACGTTGCGCCTTAAAAACAGCCCTTTTCACCCTCGCGGCAGGTCGCGACATGCCGCGCGCGTGGCGCATGGTGGTGGCGAACCTTTTTCACCGGATGGGCCTTGACCTGTTGGTAGCTCATCGACTGGTTTGGCGTGCCACAACAGATCACACCCGAGATCGTCACCGGCTGAAGACCGGCGGGACAATAATTATGTTTGGTGTGAACCGGGTAAATCATGGGGGCGTCTGCAAGCGCAGGACCAGCAATGGCGGCTATCGTCAGCGCGGCGGCAATGGGTGAAATGAAACGCATTGGATCCTCGTTCGAATGGTTAACACGGCTATAAATCGACAGGGGTATCGTATAGACCTCGAGTCCCCTGTCAATTTTTTACCAGTCACGCGCCCGTAAAAGTCAGACGCCGCGTCGGATATATTCATGCAATTCGCATCGCGGTGCATACGCGCGCAATGGCAGACGCGCGGTGATCTCCCATTCTGTCGCGTCAAAGGGCGGAAACCACGTGTCGGGTTCCTGCACCTCCAGATCGACCTCGGTGATCAGCATACGCTGGGACAGCGGCAAAAGCGCCTCGAATATCCCATAGCCGCCGATGCCCGAAATGCGTGCATAACCTGCCGACAAGGCCGCGTCGATCGCCGCCTCGACCGAGCGCACCACATGCTGCGGCCCCTCGATATCGCGCGAGGAGACAACGATATTCAGCCGCCTTCCCAAGGGCTTGACGGGCAAACTGTCCCATGTGCGGCGCCCCATGATCAGCGCCGATCCCAGCGTTTCACGCTGAAAGAACGCCAGATCCTCGGGCGCGTGCCAGGGAATATCACCATCCTTGCCGATGGCGCCATTGCGATCGCGGGCAACAACCAAAGAGATCATCAGACAGCCACCGGTGCTTTGATATGGGGATCGGGCGCGTAGCCGGTAATCACGAAATCCTCGTAGCGGAAATCGAAGATCGAGGTCACATCACGCGTGATGCGCAAGGTCGGCAGCGGTTTGGGGGTGCGCGAAAGTTGCAATTTCACCTGCTCCACATGGTTGGAATAAATATGGGCATCGCCCAATGTATGTACGAAATCACCGGGCTTGTAGCCGGTGACATGGGCCAGCATCACCAGCAACAACGCATAGGACGCGATATTGAACGGCACGCCCAGAAACATGTCGGCAGAGCGCTGGTACAGATGCAGATGCAAATGCCCGTCCAGAATGCGCACCTGCCAAAGCGTATGGCACGGCGGCAGCGCCATATCCGGCACATCGCCCGGATTCCACGCCGACACGATCAACCGGCGACTATCTGGGGTGGCGCGGATCTGCGCGATGAGGTTGGCGATCTGATCAATCTCCTGACGGCGGAACAGTGCGGGGTTTTCGGTCGGCTCAAGCGCGGGAAAACGCCGCCACTGATGACCATAAACAGGGCCCAGATCGCCCGTCTCATCCGCCCATTCATCCCAGATCGACACGCCGTTTTCCTTGAGATACGCGATATTCGTGTCACCCGACAGGAACCACAAAAGCTCGTGTATGATCGACTTCAGATGCAGCTTTTTCGTGGTCACAAGCGGAAAGCCATCGGACAACCGATAGCGCGCCTGCATCCCGAAGGCCGAAATCGTGCCCGTGCCCGTCCGGTCCGTCGAGGGGGTGCCGCTTTCCAGAATTTGGCGCAGCGCGTCGTGATACTGTTTCATCGCAGGGACCAAGCGCAGTTGAGGGAAGGAAAGGCGAAACACACCAGACGAGTCGCATGTTACCATATCATGCGCAAACTGGCCCCGCACCCATCCATATCAAGTGGAAACCTGGCTGCAACACTGCCCTGCTTTCGCCTTTAGAGTGCATAGGAAAAGATTGACTTCGACTGTCAAAGCGCTGACGGTTTGGAAAAACAAAAAAACGAACATATCTGAGGCAGTACTTATCATGAACCGTATCGTGGCATCACTCGTGTTGCCAGCGTTCCTGCTGGCATGTGGAGGCGGGTCCAACCCGTTCGAACCCGCCCCCGAACCACCCGCCGAGGGCGAAGGCGAGGGCGAAGAGGAAACACCCGAAGAGGGCGGCATCCCCGACGCACTTGCAAACAACGTGACCAAGCTGGTGTTTGACCCGGTCGCACAAACGCTGACGGTCGAGGGAGTGAATTTCGACGAGGTGCCCTTCACGGCGACCTACACCCGAAGCGCGGCCTTTGACAGAAACGGGTATCAGGCGTTTACCGCACAAAACGATCCGCTTGACCGGCACAACACGGCCTTTGGCAAGCAAACCAACAACGAGGCAAATGTGCGCGCCGGGGTCGCCCTTTCGGGTGGCCCGCGCAACCGCTTTTTCGGCGGCGGCTATTACGATCGGGATGGCGCGTATACGCCCCCCGAGGTCGCCCCGGACTCTGGTCTTGTCAGCTATTCGGGCAGCTATGTCGGCCTTGTGAATATCGGGTTCCGCGACGACGGCCCCACCAGTCAGGATGACCTTCTCGATGTCCCGCCCGGCACCGCGGGCGAGCTGTTGCCGTCTCAGGCGGGCATCACCGAAGGCAAGGTCTTTGTGAATGCCGATTTCGCCGACGCATCCGTCGAGGGCAATATCTATGACCGGCGATTGGTCGATCCGACGAATGGGCAAACGGCCATAGCCCCCGATGGCCGCCCGCTTCTTTTGCCATCGGTGGTCATGGTCTCCACGCCGATCAGTGACGACGGCACCTTCGAGGGCCAGATGGAATACGATCAAAGACACCCCTTGATCACCACCCCGGTCATCGGCACCAAGATTGGGGATTTCGGCGGCATTTTCGGCGGCACGGACGCGTCGGGCGTGGCCGGAATTGTGAAACTCGACGAGTTCGACGGCCCGAACAACCCTTACGGGCTTGAAAGCGAAATCGAATACGGGGTCTTCGTGCTCGATCAATGCGGGCAACCTGTCGAGGACACTGTCGGCTGTGCTGGCACCAACCCGTAAACGCCTCGGCCTTTTGGTCCTTGCGCTGATCCTGGCGCCGGCGGTCGGGGTATCGCAGACCCCGGTGCAGGGTGTGCAATTGACCGTTGAACAGGCGCAGATGATGGCCATTCGCGCGCTTCGGCAGAACCGGCCCAAGATGGCCTACCAGCTGGCCGGGGGCGTCCTGAAGGCCAATCCGCGCGACGGGCGGGCGCATTTTACCCGCGCGCTTGCCCTCGCCAAGGTCGGTGCGCATGGTTTCGCCCGAAAATCCGCGCGCCGCGCCTATTTCAGCGCCGCCTCGCCCATCCAGAAATATGATGCAGCACAGCTTGCCTCGGTCGAGGCGTTCCGCGATGAGCGCCTTACATTGTCGCAACTGTGGCTGCGCCGCGCCGTACAGCACGCGCCCGATGACAAGGTGCGCTCGGACTCGATCCATGCCTATCGGAACGTGCGGGCACGCAATCCGCTGAATTTCGATCTGCGGTTTTCGGTCTCTCCCTCGGATAACGTCAACAACGGGGCCAACAGCCCGGTCAATATCATTGACGGCTCGCCACTTGTCGGGCGGCTCAGCCCCTCGGCGCAGGCGATTTCGGGCACCGTGGCCACGACCGATCTGCGCCTGTCCTATCGCCTCGCGCGATCCGAACGCAGCATGACCCGCCTGACCGGGCGCGCCTATTCCCGCAAGGTGCAGTTCAACAACGCGGTGGCGGGGCTAAGCGCGGACGATCTGTCCTCTTCGCGGCTGGAACTCGGGGTGACGCACGCAATCTCGGGCGCGTCCGGGGAGGGTCTTTGGCAGGTCGACGCCCATGGCGGCCGGGTCTGGTACGCAGATGCGCCGCTTTACGATTACGCGCGGCTTGGCGTCAAACGCCATAAACACCTGACAGACAATCTGCGGCTCAGCTTTGGTGGCGGACTCGAAAGACAGCGGGACGAAACCGCGCCCAAAAATGATTCCACGCTTTACGACGCCTTCGCGCAGCTCAGCTATACGCTGGACGGCGGTGCGCGGCTGGGGGCCTATGTCAATGTCCGCGAGGTTGACAGCAATGGCGTCAACGGCGCGTCAACACAATGGACCGGCGTGGTCCGCTACATGATGGGCCAAGAGGTCGGGCCAGCCCGGCTAAGCGTGTCGCTTGGGCAAAGCGTGGTGGATTACGACCGCTACACAGTGTTTGTCCCTGTTCCCGGCGGACGGCGGGACGACTCGGTGTTCGGCGGTATGACGGCAACCTTTCACGACTGGAGCTATATGGGCTTTGTGCCCACGGTTTCGGTCAGGGCCGAGAAAAGCCGCTCCAACATCAGCCGCTTTGACGTTGACGAAACCTCGCTTCGGCTGGGGATCCGGTCGGAATTCTGAGGTGGTATCGACCAGCGCCATCTGGACAGGCCCACGCCGCCTGCTACCTTTTGACCAGCACAGATAACACAGGGACGGAGAACGAAATGGGCCTGAAATACCTGCACACCATGGTCCGCGTAAAGGATCTGGAGGCGTCCATGGCATTCTACGAATTGCTGGGCCTCAGGCAGACGCGACGCATGGACAACGAAGGCGGGCGTTTCACCCTCGTTTTCATGGCCCCCCCGGACCAGCCGGACTGCCCGGTCGAGCTGACCTATAATTGGGACGGCGATGATGCGCTGCCCGATGACAGCCGCAATTTCGGGCATCTCGCGTATCGGGTGCCTGATATTTACGCGGCCTGTCAGCACCTGATGGACAATGGCGTGACCATCAACCGCCCACCGCGCGACGGCTACATGGCCTTTGTGCGCAGCCCCGACAATATCTCGATCGAGCTGTTGCAGGAGGGCGCGGCCCTGCCCCCGGCGGAGCCGTGGCAAAGCATGGGAAATACGGGCCATTGGTAAGGGGTTTCGCAGCCCTTACTGCGCTATTCTGGGGTGGTGCCGCTGTCGCTGATGCGGGCTGCCGTCTGGCGCTGGTTCTGGCGCTGGACGTGTCATCATCGGTCGATGCGCGCGAATACGATCTGCAACGGGTGGGCCTTGCCTCCGCGCTTGGATCTCGGGATGTCCGCCACGCAATCCTGCAAGGCGCGCCCGGACATGTTGCGCTGTCCGTCTATGAATGGAGCGGCTACCGGCAGCAAAAGCTGCAACTGGACTGGACCGTTCTGGACAGTCACGCCGCGATCGACGCCGCCGTGGCCACGCTGGCCGGGATGGACCGCAGCCATGACGATTTTCCGACCTCGATGGGGGCTGCGCTGGCCTATGGCGCGCGGCTGTTGCAACGCGAGCCCGCCTGTTCGCGCCGCGTGATCGACGTATCGGGCGATGGCGTCAACAATTACCGTTATGGCCCTGCCGAAGCCTATCGCCACTTCCCGCTGTCGGACGTGACCGTGAACGGGCTTGTGATCCTTGGTGACCAGCCCGATGTTGCACGGTTTTATGGCGAGCAGGTCTTGCGCGGGCCGGGGGCTTTCATGCTCATGGCAGATGGCTTCGAGGCATTCGAAGAGGCGATGACACGCAAACTTTACCGCGAGATCAACGAGATTATCATCGGCGGGAACGCAAAAACGGGCGCGCCGGGCTGACCCGTCGCAAAGCCGCGACCGCATTGCGCCTGACCAAAGCCTTTCGCCTTCTATCCGGGACATCCATGAAAGGCAGACCCCCCTAATAGATATACCGGATCTGGTCGGTCCAGTAGCGTTCCACCCGGCGCAACGACGCGGTGATCTGGTCGATGCCGTCACGCCCCAGAACGCCCTTTGATTCCAGCCCCTCGGCATGACGCTCAAAAAGACCGGCAACGATATCGCGGATCTTGCGGCCCTTTTCCGTCAGGCGCACCCGAACCGAGCGGCGGTCAATCTCGCAGCGCTGGTGATGCATATAGCCCGCCTCGACCAGTTTCTTGAGATTGTAGCTGACATTGCTGCCCTGGTAATAGCCGCGTGTTTTCAACTCTCCGGCAGTCACTTCGTTATCGCCGACATTGAAGAGCAACAACGCCTGTACCGCGTTTATGTCGATGACGCCGACCCGCTCGAATTCATCCTTGATCACATCAAGAAGCAGCCGGTGCAGGCGTTCGACAAGGGATAGCGCATCGAGATACCCGTCCATAAAGCCGACCGCCTTGGACGGGGGCAGGAAATTCTTTTCGAAACTCATGTTTGTCTCCGTGCAAACTGCTCGGAGACGGTTTTCAGGGAAATTGCCGAATAATCGGTTAAATGCCCCCCGTGGCGCCTAAAATGCTACGGATTTTGTCCGCAGGCGACGCGCGCGATCTCGTCGATCAGGGGCGAGAAACGCACCGGGGGCGCGACCTGCCCGCTGACCCATTGATAAAGATCCTGATCATTTTCTTCGAGCAACGCGTCGTAAAGATCCAGATCAAGCTCGGACAGGCTGTCAAGCCGGGCCTTGGAAAACCGGATCAGGATTACATCCATTTCCTTGATGCCGCGCCGCATCGACCGCATGGTCAGCCGACGCAGGCGCACATCGCGTGGTTCGGTGATCGCGTCATTCAACGTCACGCACCTCCAGATGGCTGCGCAGCGATTTTTCCAGCCGTCCAAGCCGTTCGGAGGCGTTGACGATATGCGCGCGCAGATCGCGCAGCTCTGTCAGCATATTCGTCGCATCCGGGGCGATATTCAGATCCGACGGCGCATCGGGGCCGTCGCCCTGCCCTGTCAACAGCCATGGCAGCGGCACGTTGAGCATCCCTGCCAGCATCGACAGCTTGTTGGCGCGCGGCTCGCTGAGGTCGTTTTCCCAGCCCTTGAGGGTCTTGAGTTTGACGCCAAGCCTGCGCGCCAGGTCTTTTTGCGACATTCCGGACGCATCGCGCGCCCCGGCAAGACGGTCGCCGAATGTGGTTGCCTCGGGATCGAACCAATCGTCGGAGCTGGGGGCGTTCATGCTGTCCTTCCCGGCCGCGGGGCCATTCTTATTCATGTTGTACCTGCCTTGGCTCTAACATAGATATCTGCGGGATCCAAACCACATGGAGCGGCCCGTGAACCCTCTTTCCGCGACACTCTCTCGCGTCAAACCGTCGCCGACGATGTCGATCTCCGCGCGGGCGCTTGAAATGAAGGCCGCCGGGCAGGATGTAATCGGCCTGAGCGCGGGCGAACCCGATTTCGACACGCCGGAAAACATCCGCGCCGCGGGTATCAGGGCAATCAATGAAGGGCGCACGCGCTATACGGCAGCCGACGGCATCCCCGAGCTGAAGCAGGCTGTGTGCGACAAGCTGCGCCGCGATAACGGGCTGAACTACGTGCCCGCGCAGGTCAGCATCGGATCAGGTGGCAAGCAGACGCTGTACAACGCGCTGATGGCCACGCTGAACCCCGACGACGAAGTGATCATCCCCGCACCCTACTGGGTCAGTTATCCCGACATGGTGCGGCTGGCCGGTGGCGAGCCTGTTTTCGTGGAAACGCGGCTGGAAGACGGGTTCAAGCTTGGCCCGCAGGCGCTTGAGGCCGCGATCACCGACAAGACGCGCTGGTTCATCTTCAACTCGCCGTCCAACCCCACGGGCGCGGGATATACCCGCGCGGAACTCAAGGCGCTGACGGATGTGCTGATGCGCCACCCGCATGTCTGGGTGCTGACCGACGACATGTACGAGCATCTGGCCTATGACGGGTTCGAGTTCTGCACCCCCGCACAGGTGGAGCCGGGGCTGTACGACCGCACACTGACCTGCAATGGCGTGTCAAAGGCCTATGCGATGACCGGCTGGCGCATTGGCTATGCCGCCGGGCCGGAAATCCTGATCGCGGGAATGCGCAAGGTCCAGTCGCAATCCACGTCCAACCCCTGTTCGATCAGCCAATGGGCCGCCGTCGAGGCGCTCAACGGCCCGCAGGATTTTCTTGCCGCGCATAACAAGGTCTTCGTGCGGCGCCGTGACATGGTGGTGGAGATGCTGAACGCCATCGACGGCTTGACCTGCCCGGTGCCCGACGGCGCGTTCTATGTCTATCCGTCCATCGCGGGGCTGATCGGCCAAACCTCGGCGGGGGGCGCGGTGCTATCGGATGACGCCGCCTTTGCAACCGCCTTGCTGGAAGAGACGGGCGTGGCGGTGGTGTTTGGCGCGGCCTTTGGCCTGTCGCCGAATTTCCGTGTCAGCTATGCCACGTCGGACGCTGCCCTGCGCGACGCCTGCCAGCGCATCCAGACATTCTGCGCGGGTTTGCGATGACCGAACGCATTCAAGAAAAGCCTGATGTCATCCACGCCACCATCGCGCCCTTTTTGAGCGCAACCTTAATCTTTTGACATGCGCCCCTGAATCAGTCTGTGATAGCAGCAAAGCCATCGAGTGGCGCAGACCAACGCAGCGACAGGCGGAATCCCATGGCCGGCGATCTTCCAGATTACTACTTCCGCGTCCGGGACAACGGCGCGTTCGTCTTTCGTGTCGACACGGAAAACCGACAGCGCCGGATCGACATGGATCAGATCGCCGTCGTCAATATCCGCAACGGCCAGATCAAGCCTCACGGCGACCGCGAGTTGTCGGACGATGACCTTGCCGCGATAAAGGACTGGATGTCCGGGCGGATAGAGCTTCTGGCGGCACGTGATATCGACGATATTCATCGCGCGGTCGATTACCTGAACACCACAACCCATTGGGCGCAGTCCAAGGCCAGCGATGCCCAGCTAGAGGTTGTGACAGATGCGCTTTTGCTGGCCATGCATGACCTGCGCACGGTACTGGTGCGCAAGAAGGCCGACAGGGTCACGGACCGCTCGAATGAAAGCTGAGGCCGTGCAAACCCGGCAGGCATCGACCGAGACAGGCCCAAGATCACGCAACGCCGCTTTTCTTGTGTCCGCGCATCGCCTATAAGCAGGCAGATACGGCGCGACCCGTGAATGACGCGCCGCTGTAACCGGTTCGAGGAAATGGATGCCCAACAAGACCAATGACGCCGACGTCGCCTTCATCAAGGCGCTGGCAGAGCTTTTGAACGAGAATGATCTGACCGAGCTGGAAGTAAAGCGCGACTACGGCGAAAACGATACGCTGAACGTCCGTGTCAGCCGCAAGACCAAGGTGATCGCGCAGGCCGCACTTCCTGCGCCCGGCCCCGCGCCAACCGGCGGCGCACCGGCCCTGTCAGCAGCCCCCGCCCCCGAGGCGCCCAACGAAGACCCCGCCAGCCACCCCGGCGCGGTCACGTCGCCCATGGTCGGCACCGTTTACATGCAGGCAGAGCCCGGCGCGCCCTCTTTTGTCAGCGTGGGCGACCGCGTCTCCGAGGGCGACACGCTTTTGATCGTCGAGGCGATGAAAACCATGAACCATATCCCCGCGCCGCGCGCCGGCACCGTCAAGCGCATCCTTGTCGAGGATGGCGCGGCGGTGGAATATGGTGCCCCACTCATGATCATCGAATAAGGGCGGGCGCATGTTCGACAAGATCCTCGTGGCCAACCGTGGTGAAATCGCGCTTCGGGTGATCCGGGCCGCGCGTGAAATGGGCATTCAGACGGTTGCGGTGCATTCCACCGCAGATACCGATGCAATGCATGTGCGCATGGCCGACGAATCGGTCTGCATCGGACCGCCCCCCGGCACCGACAGCTATCTGTCGATCCCGTCGATCATCGCCGCTTGCGAGGTCACCGGCGCGCAGGCGATCCATCCCGGTTACGGCTTTCTGTCCGAAAACGCCAATTTCGTACAGATCGTCGAGGATCACGGTCTGACCTTTATCGGCCCAACCGCCGAACATATCCGCGTGATGGGCGACAAGATCACTGCCAAGGACACGATGAAGGCGCTTGGCGTGCCCTGCGTACCCGGCTCCGAAGGCGGGATCGCCGATGTGGACGCCGCCAAGGCGCTGTGCAACGACGTCGGCTATCCCGTCATCGTAAAGGCCACCGCCGGGGGTGGCGGGCGCGGCATGAAGGTGGCACAGAGCGCCGCCGATATCGAACGCGCCTTCCTGACCGCCCGCTCAGAGGCCAAGGCCGCCTTTGGCAATGACGAGGTTTATATCGAGAAATACCTGACCACGCCGCGCCATATCGAAATTCAGGTCTTCGGCGATGGCAAGGGCCGCGCGGTCCATCTGGGGGAACGCGACTGTTCATTGCAACGCCGCCACCAGAAGGTTTTCGAAGAGGCCCCCGGTCCCGGTATCTCAGACGAAGAACGCGACCGGATCGGCAAGATCTGCGCCGACGCGGTCGCAAAGATCGACTATGCGGGCGCGGGCACGATCGAGTTTCTCTATGAAAAAGGCGAGTTCTATTTCATCGAGATGAACACCCGCCTTCAGGTCGAACATCCCGTCACCGAGGCAATATTCGGCGTCGATCTGGTACAGGAACAGATTCGCGTTGCCGAAGGACTGCCCATGTCCTTCACCCAGGACGATCTGGTGATCAACGGCCACGCCATCGAGGTGCGCATCAACGCCGAGAAACTGCCGGAATTCTCACCGCGCCCTGGACGCATCACACAGTTCCATGCGCCTGGTGGCCTGGGCGTGCGCATGGACTCGGCCCTTTACGACGGCTACACGATCCCGCCCTATTACGATTCCCTGATCGGCAAACTGATCGTGCATGGCAAGGATCGTCAAAGCGCGCTGTCACGCCTGAACCGGGCGCTTGGCGAATTGATCGTGGACGGGGTGGATACCACCGTGCCGCTGTTCCATGCCCTGTTGCAAGAGCCGGATATCCAGACCGGGGCATACAATATTCACTGGCTGGAACATTGGCTGGAAACCCACCTGCGCGACTGACACGATCCGGGCTGGCGTGAAACGCCGGGCTTCCGGTTTCAAATGAAACGCAGTACCATTTGCAGGGCACTGATCGCCAAGCGCGAGGAGCCGGGCACGTCCCATGACCGAAGGCAGGAAAAATCTTGGGCCGGACATGCTTTTGCGGGCTTACGCCGCGGGGATCTTTCCCATGGCCGAAAGCCGCGACACGCCCGATCTTTTCTGGGTCGACCCGCGGCAGCGCGGTGTTCTGCCTCTTGACGGGTTTCACATCTCACGATCTCTGGCGCGGCGGATCAAACAGGCCCGCTACAGGGTGTCGATCGACGCGGATTTCGACGCCGTGGTCGATGCCTGTGCCGACCGCAGCGAGACATGGATCAACGCCGAGATCCGCGCGCTTTACACGGCGCTACACCTAAGCGGGCACGCCAATTCCCTAGAGGTCTGGGACCAGGACGGCACGCTGATGGGCGGCGTTTACGGTGTGGCGCTTGGCGGTGCGTTTTTTGGCGAAAGCATGTTTTCGCGGCGCACCGATGGCTCCAAACTGGCGCTGGCGCACCTTGTTGCGCATCTGCGGCGCTGCGGTTTCGTGCTGTTCGATACGCAATTCATCACAGCGCATCTGGCGCGGCTTGGCGCAATAGAGATCAGCCGGGACAGGTATCGCAACGAATTGGCGCTGGCGCTTCAGGTGCCTGCCGATATTCATGCGCAAGATCTGGCACAGCCGCCCTACCCGGTCGTGCAGCGCAATACCCAGATGTCATAGCGCGGATGTTCCAGCGGGTTCAGCGCCGGTGACGAGGCGACCATCCAGCCCGAAAAGATCGGTCGGGCATCCTTTACGGTATGGATCGTCAGAAAGGCATAGGCATCCCCGGCGATGTTGTCTGCCGGATAGCGGCATTCGCCCAGTTCGACGCGCAGCTTGCCCACCTGCCCCGCCGAGGTGTTCGCGATCTCGATCGTGCCTGTCTCTCCGGCGGTCCGGTCCAGCCAGCGCAGCACCGCCCCGCTCCCGACCTGCGCGGTTTCCACTGCGCGCACGGGTGCCGCCGCAACAAGGGCTATGCAAAAGATCAGCGCAAGCCGGCTCATTCCTGTCCGTCTTCCTCGCTGCCGGACACGAATTTCGACAGCAGGGCGATCAGGCTGACCGAGCCTTGGGTGAACTCGATCTCGTCTCCGGCTGCGAAATAAAACGGCGAGCCGCCCGGCAGTATTTCGACGAAATTGCCGCCCAGCAACCCTTCGGAACTGATCGACAGGGCGCTGTCATCGGGAACTTCGATATCGTCACGTACCGAAATCGTGGCCCGTGCGCGGTAGGTTTCGGGATCAAGCGCCAGATCCGTCACACGGCCCACCTTGACCCCGGCAAGCCGGACATCCGTGCCGACGCTGACCCCGTCGGCGCTGCGGAAGCTGGCAGTCAGCGGATATTCCGTCGGCGCACCGGAAAAGCCAGTGACCTGCCCCGCGTAAAACAAAAAGCCCGCTGCGATGGCAAGGACCACACCGCCCGCAGCCACCTCTGTCATGTTCTCGGATGCCATTTCCAGCCTCGTCTGTGGGGTTATTCCGGCGTCCACGCCTCGTAATCGCGGCGCTCGGCGGGCTTGGCGCGGCGGATCGACCCTGCGGGGGCATAGGCCAGCGCGGTGCCGGTCAGGTTTTCCTCGTGCGGCTTTTCCCACGGCTTGTGCGCCAGCGGAACCTCTGTCGGCGGTTCGGCGAATGTGTGGTGCAACCAGCCATGCCAATCGGGGCTAACTCGGCTTGCCTCAGCCTCTCCGTTGAAGATGACCCAGCGGCGTTTATTCTCGCGGTCGCGGTAATAGATGTTGCCCTGATCATCCTCGCCGACTTTCACACCCTTGCGGCGGGTGTGGATCAGCGTGTTGAGCGTGGCCCCGTTCCACCATGTGACCCCGCGCAGCAGCGAGTTGAGAATGCCCATTCGGTCGCCTCCATCAAAGCCTGATCCCGATATGACGCAGTTCGGCGCAGAGGTCCAGAGGGCTGCACGAAATGCGCGGCGGACGACCGCGCAAAGCAAAGGCCCGCGCCACGATGGGCGCGGGCCTGATGCCAAAAACAGGGTGGCTCAGCTTGCGCTGGTGCCTTCTTTCTTGGATTCGGTATGGACCATCAGCGGTGCCGCGTCAGAGGTGACAGCCTCTTCGTTGACGACCACCTCTTCCACGCCGTCCATGCCCGGCAGCTCGAACATGGTATCAAGCAGGATATCTTCGAGAATGGAGCGCAATCCCCGTGCGCCGGTCTTGCGTGCGATGGCGCGCTTTGCAATCGCGCTCAACGCGTCCTCGGTGAAGGTCAGTTGCGCGTTTTCCAGCTCGAACAGGCGCTGATACTGTTTGACCAACGCGTTCTTGGGCTGGGTCAGAATGGTGATCAGCGCATCCTCGTCCAGATCCTCCAGCGTGGCGATCACGGGCAGACGGCCGACGAATTCCGGGATCAGACCGAATTTCAACAGATCTTCTGGTTCCAGATCCTTGAACACCTCACCGACGTTGCGCTCCTCGACGTTGCGCACATCCGCGCCAAAACCCATGGCAGAGCCTTTGCCACGCTGGCTGATGATCTTGTCCAGACCAGCGAACGCGCCGCCGCAGATGAACAGGATATTCGTGGTATCCACTTGCAGGAATTCCTGCTGCGGATGCTTGCGCCCGCCCTGCGGCGGCACGGCGGCAACCGTGCCTTCCATCAGCTTGAGCAGCGCCTGTTGCACACCCTCGCCCGACACGTCGCGGGTGATCGACGGGTTTTCGGATTTGCGCGTGATCTTGTCGACCTCGTCGATATAGACGATGCCGCGCTGTGCGCGCTCCACATTGTATTCCGACGCCTGCAACAGTTTCAGGATGATATTTTCCACATCCTCGCCAACATACCCTGCCTCTGTGAGGGTGGTGGCATCCGCCATGGTAAAGGGCACATCCAGGATCCGCGCCAGCGTTTGCGCCAGCAATGTCTTGCCGCAGCCGGTGGGGCCGATCAGCAGGATATTGGATTTCTGCAACTCGATGTCGCTTTTGCCGGAGTTGTTCAGCCGCTTGTAATGGTTGTGAACCGCCACCGACAACACCCGCTTGGCAGTTGCCTGACCGATCACGTAATCATCGAGCACGTTGCAGATCTCGCGCGGTGCCGGCACCCCATCAGTGGATTTCAGCCCCGCGGATTTCGTTTCTTCCCGGATGATATCCATGCACAGCTCGACGCATTCGTCGCAGATGAACACGGTGGGTCCGGCGATTAGTTTGCGCACCTCGTGCTGGCTTTTGCCGCAAAAGCTACAATACAGTGTGTTTTTACTGTCATTGCCGGAATTGTTCGCCATTCGATACCTTTCGGCGCCACACGCCTTGCTTCGTCGTTCATGCCCCTGCGTTTGCAAACCACCGGACCAATGCCCGGCAAGGGGGATCCTTCAATTTCACTGACACCAGCTTAGGACAGGCGCGAGGGCACCTCAATCGCTAATTATCTGCGTGCCTAGCTGTCGTCATCGTCGGACTTGGCGCGGTTCGACACGATCTCGTCGATCAGACCCCACTCCTTGGCATCATCGGGAGACATGAATCTGTCACGCTCCAACGCTGCTTCGACATTCTCAAGTGTCTGTCCGGTATGTGTGACGTAGATTTCGTTAAGACGCCGCTTCAATTTCAGCGTCTCTTCGGCGTGGATCATGATATCCGTCGCCTGTCCCTGAAATCCGCCAGAGGGCTGGTGCACCATGATCCGGCTATTGGGCAGAGAAAACCGCATACCCTTTTCGCCTGCCGTCAGCAGCAGCGACCCCATCGAGGCCGCCTGCCCGATCACCAGCGTTGACACCTTCGGCTTGATGTATTGCATCGTGTCGTAGATCGACAGGCCCGATGTCACCACGCCGCCGGGCGAATTGATATACATCGAGATTTCTTTCTTGGGGTTCTCGGCCTCAAGATGCAGAAGCTGCGCCACGATCAGGCTGGACATGCCATCATGCACCGGGCCGGACACAAAGATGATCCGCTCTTTGAGCAGGCGCGAGAAAATATCGTAGGCACGCTCACCACGGCTGGTCTGCTCGACCACCATTGGTACAAGCGTGTTCATGTATGTTTCAAAGGGATCTGTCATTGGATGCCTGCCTGCTGAAGTTTGCCGACCGTTACCGATCGTCGTGTCGTGTAAGTCTTAGTTGGCGGCTCGGGGGGCTTCAAGGGCCGGGTGTCATTTTCACCGCGACCAAAGGGACGCAAAACAGATATACTGTATAAAGACCGATCCCGTGCGGTTCGGCGACCGTTTATTGGATCAAAAACATGTCAGACTTGGCTGACACTATAAGTTGTAACCTTGCGACTCGGCATACGGTGCCGGATGCGTCCAAACGACGCTCAGGGCAGAAAAAACCGATTTTGGCAAAAATATTTGATCTCGGTCAAAGTGGCGCATTGCTCACACGCGCGTGACATTCTAAAACTGTTATGTGTTGACGGGACACATGGGGTTTTTGAGTCTGCCGCTGGCGGGGTCGCGGCCCTGCGTGTCCCCCGTAATTTGACCAGCAGGAGGCACTCAATGGCAGATGCAGCCATTCACGGCCATGGACATGAAGACAACCGCGGGTTCTTTACCCGTTGGTTCATGTCCACGAACCACAAGGATATCGGTATCCTCTACCTGATCACGTCGGCATTCGTCGGCCTGCTCTCGGTGGCATTTACCGTCTATATGCGTCTCGAGCTCATGGAGCCGGGCGTGCAGTACATGTGCCTTGAAGGCGCACGCTTTACGGCGGCGGCAGCGGGCGAATGTACACCAAACGGCCATCTGTGGAACGTGATGATCACCTATCACGGCGTTCTGATGATGTTCTTCGTGGTGATTCCCGCGCTCTTCGGCGGCTTCGGCAACTACTTCATGCCGTTGCAGATCGGTGCGCCGGACATGGCCTTCCCGCGCATGAACAACCTCAGCTATTGGCTGTTCGTGGCTGGTACGTCGCTGGGTGTCGCGTCACTGCTGGCGCCGGGTGGCAACGGACAGCTTGGGTCCGGCGTGGGCTGGGTGCTTTACCCGCCGCTGTCGACGACCGAGGCTGGCATGTCGATGGATCTGGCGATCTTTGCCGTCCACGTGGCGGGTGCAAGTTCGATCCTTGGTGCGATCAACATGATCACCACCTTCCTGAACATGCGCGCGCCGGGCATGACCCTGTTCAAGGTGCCGCTGTTCGCGTGGTCGATCTTCGTGACTGCTTGGCTTATCCTTCTGGCACTTCCCGTGCTGGCGGGCGCGATCACCATGCTGCTGACCGACCGCAACTTCGGGACGACCTTCTTCGACCCGGCCGGTGGCGGTGATCCGGTGCTGTACCAGCACATCCTGTGGTTCTTCGGCCATCCGGAAGTGTACATCATCATCCTGCCCGGCTTTGGCATCATCAGCCACGTGATTGCCACTTTCGCGCGCAAGCCTGTCTTTGGCTACCTGCCTATGGTCTGGGCGCTGATCGCCATCGGCTTCCTCGGCTTTGTCGTGTGGGCGCACCACATGTACACGGTGGGCATGTCGCTGACGCAGCAATCCTACTTCATGCTCGCCACGATGGTGATCGCGGTGCCGACAGGCGTGAAGGTGTTCAGCTGGATCGCAACGATGTGGGGCGGCTCGATCGAGTTCAAGACGCCCATGCTGTGGGCCTTTGGCTTCCTCTTCCTGTTTACCGTCGGCGGTGTGACAGGTGTGGTGCTCAGCCAGGCGGGCGTCGATCGGGCTTATCATGACACCTATTACGTCGTGGCGCATTTCCACTACGTCATGAGCCTGGGCGCCGTGTTCGCGATCTTCGCAGGGATCTACTTCTACTTCCCCAAGATGACCGGACGCATGTACCCGGAATGGGCGGGCAAGTTGCACTTCTGGACAATGTTCATCGGTGCAAACCTGACCTTCTTCCCACAGCACTTCCTTGGTCGTCAGGGTATGCCGCGCCGCTATATCGACTATCCGGAGGCCTTCGCGCTCTGGAACTACTGGTCCTCTGTCGGCGCGTTCATCTCCTTTGCCAGCTTCATCTTCTTCTTCGGCGTGATGTTCTACGCTGTCTTCCGCGGTACCCGCGCGACAGAGGCGAATCCGTGGAACGAATATGCCGACACGCTGGAATGGACCCTGCCCTCGCCGCCGCCCGAGCACACGTTTGAGCAGCTGCCAAAGCAGGAAGACTGGGACAAGTCGCCGGCGCACTAAGCCCGGGCTGACCCCGAAACAAACAAGAAAAGGCCCCGGTTTTCACCGGGGCCTTTTTCATTGGCAATGGCCTGCGTTCAGCTCTCTAGCGTCACCAGATCCGAAAACCGGTCCTTGACCACAGCATGAACCATCTCTCCGATCCGCTGCGTCAGTGCCTTTTGCGCCGCCCGCTTGCGCCAGACCAGCCCGATTGACCGCGTCAGCCGATCCCCACGAAACGACCGGATAACCACATCCCCGCTTTCGCCGGGCACCTCGGACCGCACATAAAGCGCGGGCAAAAAGCAGACCCCCATGTTCAGCGCCGTCATCTGCCGCAAGGCATCCAGACTGGTGCCCTCGTAATCCTGTCGCAAACGCGCGCCCAGTTCCTCGCACAGGCGCACGGTCTGGGAATGCATCACATACGCATCCGACAGGGAAAGAATGTCCTGCCCTGCCAGATCGGCCTCATGCACCCGCGCCTTGGCCGCAAGCGGATGATCCTGCGCGACGGCCAGCTTGAGCGGCTCACGAAACAGCCGCATCACCTCGACATCGTCCGACTGCACGGGAAGCTGCGTCAGGATCATGTCGTGCCGCCCCTCGATCAATTCCTCCTGCAAGACGCGCGGCGCGGCATCGCGGATGATCAGCTTGAGCGACGGGTAGGATCGGTGCAGCCGCCGTGTGACATAGGGCAAAAGATACGGGCCAAGCGTCGGCGTCGTGCCAAGCCGGATCGTACCGCCAACACCGTCTTTGGCCTCACGGGCGCGCGCGGTCAGGATCTCGACCTCCTCCAGAACCTTGCGCGCCTGCGCCAGAACCTCGCGGCCCGCCGGGGTCAGGACCGCACCGCGCCGACCACGCTCCACCAGGTTCTGACCGAGCGCCGTTTCCAAACGCAGTATCTGTTGGCTGAGCGAGGGCTGGCTGATCCCCGTTCGCTCTGCCGCCTTGCGGTAATGGCCCGCGTCACTCAGGGCCACGAAATAGCGCAGTTGGCGCAGCGTCAGATCATCCATTGGCGTCTCTCTAAAGCGTTGCATCACGCGTTTGCGGGCGTTCCGTCATCCGCGGATCTCTGGAGGAACGGCGAAACGCTTTCTGAACCGGCACGAACTGCCAGTGGTTATATAGGTTTATCCTATCATGTTTTCACGAATAATAGGCTTAAATTAGATTCTACTCATCCCATATGGATACGGTAACCGCTTGATACATCATTCAGAACAGGAGGACCGCATGACGACCCGCACATTTTCACGCAGCAGCCTTAAGGCCCGGATCGACACGCTGCGCCGTCGTCACCGCGAAATAGACGCTCGTATCACGCGCGAGGAAAGCCGCCCCTCCGCCAATATGCTGCAAATCAAGCAGCTCAAGCAGGAACGGCTGGGCCTGCGCGACGCAATCCGCATGACACAATCCTTGATGACGCGCCTGCAATCGACTCGAATTCAGTCAAGCTGGCAGTCGCAATTTCACTCGGGGTAAGCCCATGCCGTTTCTTTACTTTTCGCTCATGTCATCGCGGTTTTTCCGCAGCGCCGATCTTGATGATCTGGCAAAAGCACTGAACGACCCAACAGATACCTGAACCCACGATCCGGCGTACATTTCCCTCCCGTGCGCCGGATCTTCCGGGGCGGGGCAGGCGCGTATCGGTTTCTCATCCTCCGGTGCCGTGTCTGCCCCCTTTTCGTCGGTTTTGCGTCTTTTCCCCCGTGCCCGCACCGTGGTATGCCACGAGCGAAATCACATGCCGGGGGCCTGATATGTCCAACGAAATCCGACTTGCCTTCGCGCATCCGTCCGAACGCGCAGACGCAACCGCGCCAGACGGGCCGCTTGATCGCATTTCCGTCCGCGATCACGAGGTTGACGTGGAAATCGGCGCGTTTCAGGCGGAACGCGGCATCACGCAGCGGATCGTCTTCAACGTTGTGGTCGAGGTGCGCCCGCTCAGTGGCACGCTTGACGATGACGTTGACCGAATCCTCAGCTATGATCGCGTGACCGACGCTATTGCGGCCGAACTGGCGGCGGAGCGACTCAACCTGTTGGAAACATTGGCGGAACGCATCGCTGAGCGGATCCTTCTGGAACCACAGGCGGTGCGCACTTTCGTGCGAATCGAAAAGCTGGATCGCGGCCCAGGCGCGCTTGGCGTCGAAATCGTCCGCTCGGTCGATGACCTAAAGACCAAGCCGGTGACGCACCATCCCGACATCACGCCACATCCTCATGTGGTCTATCTGACGAATTCCGCGATCCGCTCGCCCAATCTCGCGCGCTGGCTGGACCAGCTTGAGGCCCGCAAGGAACCGGCGATCCTGTGCGTCGGTCATGCAGACGAGGCCAGCCCCAAAACCGGCCATCGCATGACCCAACGTCGCGTCGACCTGCTGGCACTGGAACAGAACGCATGGGTTCTGGGCGGGCGCGACGACCGTTGTGTCGTGGTCGGCAGCCGCACAGAACTGGATTGGGCGATGAAAAACGGCCAGATCAGCGTTTGGGCACCGTCCAAGATCGTTCTGGACGCGGTTGACGGCCCCAAGACCGGCCCGGACGACCCGATTGCACTTGCCGCATGGTTCGCTGGTCATATGGATGCATCGGACCTGCTTTTGATCGGCGTGGCACCGCCCGCCAATCCGCCCGTGCCGGTGCTGGTCCAGGATATCGCGCAGTCCGGCCTTTGACCAAAGGTACCCTGATGCCCTACTACCGTCCGATTCCCCAAACGGATGCCGCCCGGCCAGATGGTGCCATGTCTCTGGCGGGGGGATGGTGCTGGTTCGACCGGGTCGAGGAACTGCACCGCGATGCGCCGTCCCGCGTTATTCCCGCCTCGGATCTGTCTGCCGAGCTGCGTCACACGCTGAGCCGCCCGCGCGCGCCCATCGCCGGGATGGCGTTCAACGCCCCGCGCCTGATGGGCATTCTAAACGTCACGCCCGACAGCTTTTCCGATGGCGGCGAGCATTTCGGCGCAAATGCGGCCCTGGCCCATGCCGCCAACATGATCGCAGAGGGTGCGGATCTTATTGATATCGGAGGCGAATCCACCCGCCCCGGCGCGCAGGAAGTATCCACCGACGAGGAAATCCGCCGTACCGCGCCGGTGATTGCCGCCATGCGCGCCGAGCTTGGTTGCACGATTTCCATCGACACGCGCAAGGCCGCCGTTGCCAAATCCGCGCATGAGGCTGGCGCGGCGCTGGTCAATGATGTGGCCGGGTTTACCTTTGATCCCGCGCTGGCCCCGCTATGTGCCGCGCGCGCCCTGCCGGTCTGCGTCATGCACGCCCAAGGCACGCCCGACATCATGCAGCGCGATCCGCGCTACGACAACGTGGCGCTGGATGTCTTTGATTTTCTGGCCGAACGGATCGCCAAGCTGACCGCTTTGGGCATTCCACACGGGGCGATCATCGTCGATCCCGGCATCGGTTTCGGCAAGACGCTGGAGCATAATCTGGTGCTGTTGCGCAATCTGGCGCTGTTTCACGGGCTGGGTTGTCCGATCCTGTTGGGGGCGTCGCGCAAGCGCTTCATCGGTACAATCGGCGGCACCGAAGAGGCCCGCAACCGTGCACCCGGCTCTGTGGCCGTGGCCTTGGCCGGGGTCGCCCAAGGGGTTCAGATGCTGCGCGTGCATGATGTGGGTGCCACGTCAGAGGCGCTGAAACTCTGGCGCGCCTCGGTTCTTGGTGAAACCGGGCTGTAGCCCGTCAATGTTCGTTTTGTTCAAGTATTTGGCCGACATCAGGGTGCATCCCGCGTATTCTGGATGTGTTTTTGATCTTTCACCCGCGCACTGCGCGCAGTGAAAAGCCGCATCAACGCCCCCAACTGGCTTAGCGCGACACCTCCAAGGATCATGCCCATCCCCAGAAACAAGCTGGGCGGCAAGGCTTCGCTCAACAGCAGCGCGCCAAAGACCACCGACCAGATCGGGACCATGTAATTCACGAGGCTCATGAAAACCGGGCCCGCGTCGCGGATGGTCTGTACCAGCAGGATTTGCGCCGCCCCCGTCGGCAGCACGCCAAGATAGATCAGCGCCCAAAGCGAGGCCGTACCAACGTCCTGCGGCCAGCCCTCGGCCCAAAGCGCATAGGGCGAGAAAACGACTGCCGCCACCGTCAACACCGCCGCGGCAAGTGACAGCCGGTCCACCTCTGGGCAAAGCCGGGTGAAGATCGTGCCCGTCGCATAGCACAAAGCCGCGCCGACGCAGGCCAGCCGCGCCAGCCATTCCAGGTCCGCGCCCGTATCGGCAAGCGCCCCTGGCCCGATAAGCACCACCACACCGCATGTGCCGATGACAAAGCCGATCAACCGGCGCAGGTTCAGCCGCTCTCCGGGCACGAACACATGCGCCAGCGGCAGAACGAATAGCGGCACCACCGCCATCGTCACCCCGGCAAAGCCCGACGCCACCACCTGTTGCCCCCAACTGAGCAGGAAAAATGGCAAGGCGTTGGAAAACAGCCCCATCGCGATGATGAACGCCCAAAGTCGGCTCGCCCCCTGTCCAAGCGGGTTTGGCAATCTCCGGCCAGTCACCCGGCACAGAAACAACAGGAACAGCGCCCCAAGACATAGCCGCGCCGCCACAACGCTCAGCGGCCCGACGCCGTCCAACGCCACGCTGACCGCCATGAAGGACGCGCCCCAGATTATGCCGAGTGCTGCGATCCGAAGCCAGTTAATGGCGGAAATTCCAGCCGGTTGCGTCATCCTGGCGTGCCCTCATTGCGCGTAGCGTAACGTGTCAAAATGTCCCGATCACCTTGTTGATCGCCGCATCATCCTCAACTTGCCGGGCAGAAAGGAGGCTTTCATGGAACCCTATGCCGTTGCGGGCCTGTCGCTGATCACGCTGATGATCGTGCTGATCGTGGCCCTGCGCAGCAAACAGAAGACCGAAGAACGCAAAAAAGATCCAGACGCGCCAAAAAGCGCGCTGGCCAAGGATGGCGATCCGCACCGCCCTGTGGATTGATCCAAACGACAAAGAGCCGGGGACAGCCCCGGCTCTTTGCCTTTTCCCAAAGGCCGCGGCCTTAGTTCTTTTCCTTGTCGACCATCTTGCCGGCGGAAATCCACGGCATCATGCCGCGCAGTTTCTCGCCGACTTCCTCGATCTGATGCGCGTCGTTCATGCGGCGGGTGCCCTTGAAGAACGGCTGCCCGGCCTGATTCTCGCCCATGAAATCACGCACGAACTTGCCGGTCTGGATGTCGTGCAGGATCGCTTTCATCTCTTTCTTGGTCTGCTCGTAAGGCAGAACGCGCGGGCCGCTGACATATTCGCCATATTCGGCCGTGTTCGAGATCGAGTAGTTCATGTTGGCGATACCGCCCTCATAGATCAGGTCGACGATCAGCTTCACCTCGTGCAGGCACTCGAAATAGGCCATCTCTGGCGCATAGCCCGCCTCGACCAGCGTCTCGAAGCCCATGCGGATAAGCTCCACCAGACCACCGCAGAGCACGGCCTGTTCGCCGAAGAGATCCGTTTCGCATTCCTCGCGGAAATTCGTCTCGATGATACCCGAGCGTCCGCCACCAATGGCCGAGCAATAGGACAGGCCCAGTTCCAGCGCCTTGCCCGACGCGTCCTGATGCACGGCCACAAGGCAGGGCACGCCGCCACCCTTGGTGTATTCGCCGCGCACGGTGTGGCCGGGGCCCTTGGGCGCCATCATGATCACGTCAACGCCCGGTTTCGGCTCGATCAAGCCGAAATGCACGTTCAGACCATGGGCAAAGGCAATCGCCGCGCCTTCGCGCAGGTTGTCATGCACGTATTTCTTGTAGGTTTCGGCCTGCAATTCATCGGGCATGGTGAACATGATCAGGTCGCACCACGCCGCCGCCTCGGCGATCCCCATGACCTGAAGCCCCTCGGCCTCGGCCTTTTTGGCGCTGCTTGAGCCTTCGCGCAGGGCGACGGCCACGTTCTTGGCACCGCTGTCGCGCAGGTTCAGCGCGTGGGCGTGGCCTTGGCTGCCATAGCCCAGGATCGCCACTTTCTTGTCCTTGATCAGGTTAATGTCGCAATCGCGATCATAATAAACACGCATGTCTCGCTCCTTCATAAGATATGTGCGCAACGTCGCAAAACTACAGGGCAAAATCCTCTCGTTTTTCATGACAATAGCTATATTTTCGTGATATTCATTCACCAAATACAGAATTGTTGAATAAACCATGCTTGACGATACAGATCGGCGCATCCTGCGTCAGTATCAACACAATCCCGAGGCCGGGACGGCGGAGCTTGCCACGCTGAGTGGCGTCACCACGGCCACCTGTGCGCGGCGGCTTGATCGGTTGCGCGCGGCGGGCATCCTGCGGGGCAATCACGCGGTGATCGACTGGCGCGCGCTTGGTTACGAGGTCGAGGTGTCCTTGCGCATCACCATCGACAAGACCCAGCCGCGCGCCTTTGACGAGTTCATGCACGATGCAAGGCGTATTCCGGAGGTCATTGAAATACAGACATTTCTTGGCCGCGTGGATGTGCGACTTTCGGTGATTGCCCGCGACATGGCCCATTATCAAGAGATTTACCGCACCGCCATTCTTACCCTGCCCCATATGGCCGATATCGAGGCGCTGATGCATGTGGCCCGGATCAAGACCGACGAGGTGCTGCCGATATGAGCCGACCCGCAGCGGAGCTTGATACCATCGACCGCCAGATCCTGCGTGAACTGTCACATGACGCCACGCAATCGGCGGGCGCGCTTGGCCGCAAACTTGCCCTTAGCCAACCTTCGGCGTGGCGGCGCATCCAGAAACTGCGCGAGGCGGGGATTCTGAAAGGCCAGCGGCTTGATCTTGACAAAGAGCGGCTTGGCTTTGGGGTGACGGTGTTTCTGGGGCTGAAGCTGGCCACCAAGGGCCGTGTCAGCCTTCAGGATTTCGAACGCGCCGTGACCGCCATCCCCGAGGTGCAGACGGTGGAACATATCCTTGGGCTTTATGATTATCGCCTGCGCGTGGTGGCGCGCGACATTTCCGATTTCGAACGCGTGCTGCGCCGCCGCATCATGACCTTGCCGGGTGTGGGCGATGTCGAGGCCAACGTGCTTTTGTCCGAAGAACGTCGTCCCGGCCCCATTGGCTAAGGCGTTGCGCCTGTCATGGACGTTTCAGGTTAAAGGCCGGGCGCTTGCATCGCCCCGGAATACCATCGTATGCGAGTATACCAAAGTATTCATTAAAAACAACATCTTATGACAAGGCGACATGCCGGGTATGCACAATCGGGGGCTTTCCCATTCCGGCGAAACGGGTCATTCTGCACCGCAGCAATTCTACCGTGACGCAAACGCGCGCCGCTCTGTCCGATGCCCGTGACCGCACGAAAACAAATGAGGTAAATCATGAAAATCACTTTTGCAGCCGCTCTTCTTGCCCTGACCGCTGGCCATGCTGTCGCAGGCGACATCACACTCACCCAAGCAAAAGCCGGATCGTCGCTACATACCGGAAATCTCGACATGAATGTCTACTGGACAGCAGATGAAGCGGCGTATGAGGTCGTGGCGACCTATGTCACCAAAGACGCCCCGGCAAAGATCAACCGCCTGCGTATGCATCTTGCAGAGGGTGATCGCGCGTCCTTTGGCCTGCCCGGTGTGCAGGGGCGGATGTTCACCTTTGCCCGCAACGGCGGCACAGTTTCCGTTGAGGCCGCCCGCGTGGGCGTAGATATCGCCAGCCGTTAAGGGTTTGAGCGTATCGCGATACAAGACCCCGAACCGCGGCATTGCTGTGCCGCGGTTTTTTCTTGGCGCACAGTCTTAGCCGCGGGCACCAAGCCCAAGCTGCATCAGGGTCTTGCGCACCGGGGCCATGGCGTAGAGCGCATTCAAGCCCATCGCACGGGCATCGCGCAGCGCGGGCGTGGCCAGCATGGAGGTACGGTTGAGCAGGTCGATACCCGTCACCCGCCCGTTGATCTCCCAATGGCGACGGCGGTGATAGGTGCGCAGCATCTCTGCCTCGCCCAGCTTCTCGGGGGCCGCGCGCGCCAGTTCCAGAAGCACGTGCATGTCGCCAAGGCTCATGTTCAAACCCTGCGCGCCGATGGGCGGGACCACATGCGCGGCCTCTGCCACCAGCGCCACGCGCGTCGACCACATCCGCTCGGCAAGCTGGCTGATGATCGGCCAGATGGTGCGGCGCGAAGCAAGGGTGAGCGGCCCGAAAAGGTGACAGGAGCGTGTGCTCATTTCCGCCTCGAAAGCGGCAATGTCGAGATCCGCCAGCCGTTGCGCCTCTGGCCCCTGTTCCATCCAGACCACGGCCGAGGATGGCCGCCCGTCATGGTCGGGCAGCGGCACCAGCGTAAACGGCCCGCCAGAGCGGTGGATCTCTGTCGAGACATTCTCATGCGGGATCGGATGGGTGACAGCAAAGGCCAGTGCCTTTTGCCCGTAGCGTGTCGTCTTGACGGGCACGCCAGCCGCCTGCCGCATTGCCGAATTGCGCCCATCGGCGGCAATCAACAGACGACAGCACAGCCGTGTGCCGTCACTCAGCCCGACACGGGCCTCTGTCTCGCGGGTGAACAGCGTCGCGGCGGATGTGCCGGGCCGGAAGTCCACATTCGGCAGGGTCGCGATCTGCGCCACCAGTTCGCGGCGCAACAACCAGTTGGGCAGGTTCCAGCCAAAGGGCTTGTCGGAAATGTCCTGTGATTCGAAATCCTTGACCACCCGTGGTTCGGGCCGCTCTCCGCCCGCATCGACGATTCGCATCGTCCGCAAAGGCGCCGCGTGTGGATCCAGCCGCGCCCAGATGCCCGCCGCCTCCAGCATGGCCTGCGCCGGTTGCAAGATCGCCGTCGTGCGCAGATCAGAGCCGTCGGCGTCCCGTTCGGTCACGGGCGGCGTCGGGTCCACGCAAACCACGCTGAACCCGGCCTGACCGAACAGCGCCGCTGCCGACAGGCCGGCAACGCCCCCACCGGCAATCACGATATCGCAGTCGAACCGGGTCATGTGTCTGCTATCCGATCGTTTTTCAGCCGCGCGAAATCCATATCAGCATACCCATCAGGACCGGCACCATGACCACCGCCGGGATATAAAGCCCGGGCACGCCCCAGATCACGATGCTGCCGCCCCAGGCGGCCAAGGCAAGGATGACGACAAGCAATATATGCATCGCCTGCTTTGCTTCGATTTTTCGTTCTTCTTCCGTTTGCGGTGCCATTTCGAGCCCTCGTTGTCTTTTGCGGTGCCCTTAGACACGTCATCCGCAGCGGCGGCAAAGCTGCAATTCGCCGCAGCCTGTCAAACAAGGCGCGACAGAAATTCGGTCAGGTCAGACGTGTGATGGTGGATATGGTCGGCGGCAAAGGCATCGGGCGCAACATGGACCGTGCGCATCCCCATCTCGTGCGGTGCGGCAAGGTTGCGCGGCTCGTCCTCGAACATCGCCGCATGCTGTGGGGTCACACCACTTTGGCGAAAGATGCTGTCAAAGGCGGCGCGCTCCGGCTTGGGACGGTAGCCCGCGTTCTCGACACCGTAAAGCGCATCGAACACCCCCGACAGCCCGCGCCGGTCCACCACGCGCGCGGCGTAGCTGGCGGTTCCGTTGGTATAGACGATCTTGCGCCCCGGCAGCGCCCGGATGCGCGCTGCCAGATCGGCATCCGGGTCAAGATGATCCAGCGAGATGTCATGCACGATTTCCAGAAACGGGCCGGGATCAAGATCATGCTCGGCCATCAGCCCCGCAAGCGTCGTGCCGTGCTGCTGCCAGTAGCGGTCACGCAGGGTGCCCGCCTTGGCGCGGTCAATGCGCAACATGTTCATCACGAAAAGCGTCATGCGCGCGTCGACCTGATCGAACAGCCGCGCCGCGGGCGGATAAAGCGTGTTGTCCAGATCGAACACCCAATCCGTCACATGGGCGAAATGCTGTTTGGGCATCGTTTGTCTGGTCCTTTTCCACGTGCACCGCGACACCCTGTACAAAGGTCTGGGCTTGAACCTTCCTGTTCAGGCTGGATACTGTCGCGCATCTTGCAGGTTGTAACGACAGGGAACCCGATGACCATAGCCGCGCCACAAAAAGACGCCTATACGCTTATTCTTGAGGCGATCGACATGGGCACCTACAAGCCCGGCGACCGTTTGGTCGAAAGCGATCTGGCCGAACGCTTTGGCGTGTCGCGCACACCGATCCGCGAGGCGCTTCAGCGGCTGGAAACCCAATCGCTTTTGACGCGCGACGGGCGCAGCCTGATCGTGGCCTCGCTGGATCACAACCAGCTGGCGGAACTTTACGTGGTGCGCGCAGAGCTTGAAGGGCTTGCCGCCAATCTTGCCGCCCGCCACGCCACCGAAGAAGAGGTCCGCGTGCTGCGCGACATGGTCGAAAGCGATCACACGCTCAAGGCCGACCCCACCGCGATGGCCCGCGCCAACCGGCGCTTTCACAAACAGATTCACCTGGCCTCGCATAACAGATTTCTGGTGCAGCAGCTTGATCTGGTGCATCGCTCGATGGCGCTGATGGCCACCACGTCGCTCGCCGCCGATGGTCGGCCCGAGGATGCGCTTGCCGAACATGACGCGATTGTCACCGCCATCGAGAACCGCGATGCCGACGCCGCCGGGGAGGCACTGCGCGCGCATATCTCGAAGGCGTTCGTGACCCGGCTGAAGCTCGATTCAGGTGAGCTTGGCAGCGTTGTCTGACCTGGCCACACTACCGGAGGCGTCGCGCCGGGGCGGCGGCGGTGCCACCGACAGTGACAAGCCGTGGCACGTCTTGTCCCAGAAAAACGGCTTGGCGATCAATTCGTAAACCGCCTTGTAGGCGGCGATGGTCCCAAGCGGCCAGTAAAGCGGCATGGTCGCCACCCAGGGCAAAAGATGGCGGTGACCCCGGCCTGTCACGGCACTGGCATGGATTGTCAGGCTGATCGCCTCTACCGCCAGGAAAAGCGCCGTCGCCCCGACCAGCACGGGACGCGCGATCACCGGGTCAAGCGGATGCGGCAGCCCGAACAGCACCAGCCAGAACGACCACAACAGCGGTGCCAGCAAAACCTGGCTCAGTGCACTCAGAAAATGCGCCTGAAATCCCCAGAACCGCCAGGGGCCCAATTGCCGGTGCAGGACGCGCGGCGCGCGCATATGCACCAGATAGGTCGTCATATACCCCTTGAGCCAGCGCGAGCGTTGCTTGACCCAGGCCCAGGGGCGGCAATTGGCCTCTTCATGGGTGGTCGTCGCGACCATGTCCGTCCTGTATCCGTGCCGCGCCAGACGAAAGCCCAGATCGGCATCCTCGGTCACGTTATGCGCGTCCCATCCGCCCAGTTCCTCCAGCACGGCGCGCCGGAAATAAAGTGTGGTGCCCCCGAGCGGAATGGCCAGCCCCAACCGCGTCATGCCGGGCAGCATCATGCGGAACCATGCCGCGTATTCGATGGTGAAACACCGCGCCAGCCAGTTTTGCCGTGAATTGTAATAATCGAGCACGCCTTGCAGGCACACGACATCCGGTGGTGCCGCCTGAAAGGCGCGCGCCACGCGCGTGATCTGGTCGGCCTCCGGCGCGTCCTCGGCATCGAAAATGCCCACGATCTCACCCTCGCAAAAATCCAGCGCGTAATTCATCGCACGCGGCTTGGTGCGGGGATGCCCATCCGGCACGACGACAGCGCGAATCCACGGCGGCAGGTCGATCTGTGCCAGCGTCTGCCGGGTCAGCGCGTCTTCCTCTTCCAGCACCAGCACGACATCCAACAGGCATTTGGGATAGGTCAGTTGTGTCAGCCGGGCGATCAGCGCATGGGCAATTTCAGTTTCGCGAAACAGCGGGACCAGAACCGACACGCGCGGCAGCGGTGGCTTCAGCCCCCTGCCGCCAGTGACCGGCGCCACAGGCCCGCGAACCATCCGCGCGACATAGGCCAGGCATTTCAAACCCGCCGACACGAACAATGTCAGCGCCGCCCACCCGATCAGACAAGCCAGAAAAACCAGCGGCCAAAGAAGCGCAAAGGCAGCCACCAGCGCCAGCCCGCCGCAGATCAGCAAAAGCCTGCGACG
This sequence comes from Paracoccaceae bacterium, assembly GCA_024742835.1. Taxonomy (GTDB): domain Bacteria; phylum Pseudomonadota; class Alphaproteobacteria; order Rhodobacterales; family Rhodobacteraceae; genus Roseovarius. The sequence continues at coordinate 48,424 of JANSXS010000006.1, forward strand.
CGGATGATCCCCCCAGCCACGGCAACTTTCAATATCAGGGACGCGCGCTTGGGCGGCGGCCGTCAGAGGGTCGCGATAAATCTCGGCCAGCCGGTCCAGCACCACGCCGCGATCGGCAACAAGCAAACGTGCCTGATCCAGCCCTGAAGGCAGATGCGCCCAAGCCGTGTCAAGCTCATCGGGGGCCCCCGCAACAATGGCCAGCACACCGTCACGATCACGGACCGGCAGGATCAGATGTTTGATCAAAAGCTGTGGCGCGCAATCCAGCCTGACCGGGGAAAGCTGCGCCACCTGCACCCGCGACAAAAGGCGCGAGCGGTTCAGCCGCGCCTGCGCCGCCAGAACGGTGTCGCGGTCGAGCATGTTCTCGGCCAGCAGGATGCGATCCATCGGCGCCTTGCAATGCGCTTTCATGATGCCGGCATGGGCCGCGGCCTCGGCATCGAGCACCCCGCGCCGGATCAGGTCCAGTTCAAGCGCGCCGGCAGGCTCTGTCTTGGCGCGGCCCGGCGACCCGGCTAGGCGCAGTTCGGATATCCCCATTGTCCGCTCCTTCGTCCCTCTGACGAAAGAATCTTGGAACCACAGAGTTAATAAGCGTTTAACAAGAGCTTAACAGATCGCGCGAAATGGACGAGGTTACCGTGTTTCAGCGATCCATTGACGCAGCAAAGCGTTCAAAAAGGTAAAAGCTGTCTTGCGGCCCCGGACTTGCCTCCGGGTGATGCTGGACCGAAAACACCGGCTTGTCCGCAATACGGATGCCGCAATTCGAGCCGTCAAACAAAGACACATGGGTCTGCACGACACCCTTGGGCAGAGTTTGACTATCCACCGCGAAACCGTGATTCATCGAGGTGATCTCGACCTTGCCGGTATCCAGATCCTTGACCGGATGGTTGGCCCCGTGATGCCCGTGATTCATCTTGATCGTCTTGCCGCCAAGCGCCAGCGCCAGCATCTGGTGCCCAAGGCAGATCCCGAAGACCGGCAGATCCCTTTCCAGCACGCCCCGGATCATCGGCACGGCATAAGCACCCGTCGCCGCCGGATCGCCCGGCCCGTTGGACAGGAACACACCATCGGGGTTTTGCGCCAGCACATCCTCGGCGGTGGCGCTCGCGGGCATCACCGTCACCTCGCACCCGGCACTGGCAAGGCAGCGCAAGATGTTGCGCTTGGCACCGTAATCAATCGCCACGACCTTGTGCCGGGCCTCTGTCTGGCGGGCGTAGCCCTCGGGCCAGGCCCAACGCATCTCGTCCCAGCGGTAGGATTGCGCGCATGTCACCTTGCTGGCCAGATCCATGCCCTCCAGACCGGCGAAACCGCGCGCCGCCGCGACCAGCTTTTCAATGTCGAAATTGCCCTCGGGATCATGGCAGAGCGCCACATGGGGCGCGCCCTGCTGGCGGATCGCGCGGGTCAGGCGGCGGGTATCAACCCCGCCAATGGCCACGCGCCCGCGCCGCGCCAGCCACGCATCCAGCGTTTCCGCCGCGCGCCAGTTCGACGGCTCGGTCGGATCCCATTTGACGACCATACCTTCTGCCACCGGATCGGCGGTTTCGTCATCCTCGGGATTGACGCCCACATTGCCGATATGCGGGAAGGTGAATGTCACCACCTGCCCCGCATAGCTGGGGTCTGTCATGATCTCCTGATATCCGGTCATCGCGGTGTTGAAGCACAGCTCGGCAGACACGGTGCCAGCCGCGCCGAAGCCGCGCCCGTAAAAGACAGAGCCGTCGGCAAGAGCAAGACAGGCGGTCGGGCGGTTTGCGGAGGATAAGGACATCGCGGGATACTCCGGGATCAGGGGATGCGGCGGCTTTGGCGGTACCTATGCGCGCCCCGCTTTGGGGTCAAGACATCGCAGGATCGCAGTGCGCGATCGAAGCACTGTAAAACAAGGCAGGTGGCGAGGTGCAGCGCGGCATTGCGCCTTCAGGGCTCATGCGATACCTTGACCGACTTGTGACATAGCATGGGGATGCACCACATATGGGATTGCGCGACCGCGTGAACAGCGCCTTGAAACAGGCCATGAAGGACAAGGATACAACTCGCCTTGGCACCTTGCGCCTTGTGAACGCCGCGATCAAGGATCAGGACATCGCCCGGCGCGGCGGTGACTCCGACACCGGCGTCGGCGACGAGGATATTCTTGCGATTCTGGGCAAGATGACAAAGCAGCGACAGGAAAGCGCCCGCGCCTACGAAGAGGGTGGGCGTCTGGATCTGGCAGAACGGGAACGCGCCGAGATTTCGGTGATCGAGGACTTCTTGCCCCGTCAGCTGAACGACAAGGAAATCGACAAGGCCATCGATTCGGCCATCGCCGAGACGGGCGCGTCGTCGATCCGCGATATGGGCAAGATCATGGGCAATCTGAAGTCGCGCTACACCGGGCAGATGGATTTCGGCGCTGTTGGTGCGCGTGTCAAGGATCGGCTTGGCGCGGCGGGCTGATCACCGGACCCCAAGATCCGGCGCAGGCTTAATGCGGTGCGGGCGGCTGATCCGCAACGGGGGCGGCCGCAGTCTTTAGCGCGTCGGCAATCTCACCATACAAGGCCTTGCGTTCATCCTCTGACAGGAACGCGCCGATCTCGACCTCGCGACCATGACCGCGCAACGTAACGTAATGCGGCACCGGGCCGCCAGTCGGATGCATATGCACCTGCGCCCAATAGGATTGGCAATCCCATTCCTGTTCACCCCGCCCGCGCGGATTGACCCGGCGCAGATGAACCTGTTCGGAATCTATCGTCAGTTCCTCACCCATTGCCGCATCCGAATAGGACTTCTCCAGCGCGAACCAGACACCCCCGACGGCAAGCATCAGGAACGGCAAAAGCCCCCAAAGCGTCACAGTGCCCAACAAAGGATATAGCGGAAGGGTCAGCATCGCGCAGGTGATGAGGATGAACATGGCAAAACCGCGCCTTGGCAAAGACCTGTGCGGCCAGAGCCTGAGATGGCGGGTTGCACCAGCGGGATCAGAAGAGGCGTTCCATTCATACGGCATGTGCGCAAGTTAACGCGTAATTCCGCAAGGAAAAGAGCGGCAATCCGCGCAGGCGCAAAAAATCCACAACACGGAGCATCGCGGCGAACCTGACAGCGCCCCGCGCCACACAATCGGATGGTTCCGGTTTTTCGCGGAACGCATTAGACAGACGGCATGGACACCCGAGCCTTCATCCCGCGTGGCGCCGCCAGCCTGAGCGTGGCCTATGATGGCCCGCCGCGCGATTATCATTTCCTGCTGCTGCCCCGGCTGACGCTTTTGGCGTTCACCTCGGCGCTGGAACCATTGCGCGTGGCCAATCAAGTGTCTGGCAAGGCGCTTTACCGTTGGTTCGTCATGACGGACGACGGCTTGCCCGTGCAATGTTCCTGCGGTGTGACCATCACGCCCGACACGCCGATGGCGGATTTGCAACCGGGTGCGCAGGCGTTTGTCTGTGCCGGGGTCTCGCCGGGGGAAACCACGCATCCGCGCGTCCTGAACTGGATCGGACGGCAGCGCGCCCACGGGGTGCGTATCGGCGGGATCTGCACCGGGGCCTTCGCGCTGGCGCGGGCGGGGCTTCTGGGGGAGCGCCGGTTCACCCTGCACTGGGAAAATCAGCCCGCCTTTCGCGAACTCTTTCCCGACATGGAACCGACGGGTCAGTTATATGAAAAGGACGACGGGCTTTACACCTGTGGGGGCGGATCCGCCGCAACGGACATGATGCTTGACGTGATCGAACAGGATCACGGCACGGCGCTGGCGCTGATCGTGTCGGACATGTGCCTGCACCGCCGCGCGGGCGTGGACAACATGGCCCAGCGCCCGGTCTATGCCGCCGCTCTTGGCTCGCATAATCCCGGACTGATCGCGGCGACCGAGATCATGAGCCGACATATCGAGGATCCACTGGCGATTTCCACCATCGCCGGGGCGGTCGGCCTGTCGCGCCGCCAGCTTGAACGGCATTTCCAGCGCTACCTGTCGATGACGCCGGCGCAATATTATCTGGATCTGCGGCTGGGGCGCGCCCATGCCCTGCTGGCCGATACCGCGCTGTCGGTTGCAGAGATCGCCGCCGCGACGGGCTTTGCCTCGGCCTCGCAACTGTCAGGGCATTTTCGCAAGCGTCACGGGGCGTCGCCCTCTGCCTATCGGCGCAAACGGCTTTAACCGTCGCGGCGGCGGCGTTTGACCTTTGGCGGACCGGACTTGCCGGGTTTTGCCAGCGCCTTTTGCGCCTCGTTGCCCGGCGTGTCGGCCAGCCCCAACTGATCGCGCAACACGCGGGGGCGAATCTCTTCGACCTCGCCGCGCTTGAGCTGGCCCAGCTGGAATGGCCCGTAAGACACCCGGATCAACCGGTTGACGGAAAGGCCCACCGCCTCCATCGCGCGGCGGATCTCGCGGTTCTTGCCCTCGCGGATCGCGATCGTGACCCAGGCGTTCGCCCCCTGTTGACGGTCCAGCGCGACCTGCATGGGCTGAAAGCGTTCGCCATCCAGATCAAGCCCCTTGCGCAGCGGCTCGAACGTGGCGTCTTGGGGGCGGCCATTGACTCGCACCCGGTACTTGCGCACCCAGCCCGTCTCGGGCAGTTCCAGCTTGCGCTTGACGCCGCCATCATTGGTCAAAAGCAACAGACCCTCGGAATTCAGGTCAAGCCGCCCCACGCTCATCACACGCGGCAGATCCTCTGGCAGCTCGTCAAAAATCGTGGTGCGGCCTTGCTCGTCTTTGGTGGTGGTCACAAGGCCGGTGGGCTTGTGATACAGCCAAAGGCGCGGCGGCTCGGGCGCGCCAAGCAGGCGGCCATCCACCTCGACCCGGTCCTTGTCGGTGACGTTGAGCGCCGCGCGGTCGATACGCTGGCCGTTTACCTTGACACGACCGGCGGTGATCAGCCGCTCTGCCTCTCGGCGGCTGGCAATCCCGGCGCGGGCGATGACCTTGGCGATGCGGTCGCCTTGCGGCGTGTCCTGAGACGAGTCCTTTTTCATAACCCGCGCCATAGCCCATCCCCGGTCCTTGCGAAAGCGCGCATTGCAGGGCACGTAGGGGCATGACGTTCAAAAGCCATATGGATCTTGCCCTGCACGAGGCGCGCGCGGCAGCGGCGCGCGGCGAGGTGCCGGTCGGTGCGGTGATGGCCGATGCATCCGGCCAGGTGGTGGCGCAGGCGGGCAACCGTACCCGTGAGCTGAACGACCCCACCGCCCACGCCGAAATACTGGTGATCCGCGCCGCCTGCGAAGCCGCGCAAAGCGACCGTTTGCCGGGCTACAGCCTGACCGTGACGCTGGAGCCCTGCGCGATGTGCGCCGCTGCCATCTCGGCGGCGCGGGTCGCGCGGCTTTACTACGGCGCGGCGGATCGGAAATCGGGCGGCGTGGCGCATGGGGCGCGGGTGTTCGTGCATCCGCAATGCCATCACACGCCCGACATCTATGACGGGATCGCCGCGCCAGAGGCCGAGGCGCTGCTCAAGAGCTTTTTCGCCAACCGCAGGTAGACTGCATGGACTGGACAGCCCCCGTCGACGCCTATTGCGAACGTCTTGGCCCCGGACTTTGGGCCGAGCCGGTCAATGCGGCGACGAATCTCGCCTTTCTGATCGCGGCGCTTGTCATGGCGTGGCGGTTACGGGGCGCGGATTTGCCTGTCGCGACCGCGCTGACAGGTCTTCTGGCGCTCATCGGCATCGGCAGCGGGCTTTTCCACACACTCGCGCAGCCTTGGGCGGGGCTGGCGGATGTGCTGCCCATCGCCGCCTTCGCGCTTTTGTATACCCATGCGGCCAGCCGCGCCTTTCTTGGGCTGTCGCCACTTGTCTCGGGGCTGATCACCGCCGCTGTCATCCCCGGCGCGGCGCTGACCGCCAGCCTTGCCGCGCCACTGCCCGTTTTTGGCACCTCCGGCCCCTACCTGGTCCTGCCGGTCCTGATCGCCGCTTACGCGGTGCTGCTGCGCCGTAGCGCACCGCGCACCGCCCGCAACCTTGGCCTTGGCACGGGGCTATTGATCCTGTCGCTCACCTTTCGCGGGCTTGATGCGCCGCTTTGCGATCAGTTCGCCATCGGCACCCATTTCCTGTGGCACCTGCTCAACGCCGCGATGCTGGGCTGGATGATCGAAACCTACCGCCGCCACATGCTTGCGCCCCTTCCCCCGCAGCGCTAAACGAGGCCCAAGAGAGCAGGAGATGCCCCCATGTCGATTGACATCGAAACCGCCGCCAAGGTGGCCAAGCTTGCCCGGATCCGCGTCGAGGCGGACGAGCTTCCGGCGCTGGCGCAGGAATTCAACACCATCCTTGGCTTTATCGCACAGCTGTCCGAGGTAGATGTGGACGGGGTAGAGCCGATGACATCCGTGACGCCCATGCGCCTTGCCCGGCGCGAGGACGTGGTGACCGATGGCGACCAGCAGGGCAAGATCCTGTCGAACGCGCCAGATGCCCGCGAAGGGTTCTTTGCCGTGCCGAAGGTGGTGGAATAATGACCGATCTCAACACGCTGACAATCGCCCGCGCCCGTGACGCGCTGCGCAAGGGCGAAACGACCGCGACCGACCTGACCAAAGCCTGTCTGACCGCCGTTGAAGGCGCGGGTGCGCTTGGGGCTTTCGTGCATCACACCCCCGATCTGGCCCTTGAACAGGCCAAGTCCGCCGATGCGCGCCTGCAAGCGGGCGACGCGCCGGATCTGTGCGGTGTGCCGCTGGGTATCAAGGATCTGTTCTGCACCAAGGGCGTGGCAAGCCAGGCCGCTTCGGCCATCCTCAACGGCTTCAAGCCGGAATACGAATCCACCGTTACGCAGAATCTCTTTGATGCGGGCGCGATCATGCTGGGCAAGCTCAACATGGACGAATTCGCCATGGGCTCCAGCAACGAGACCTCGACCTATGGCAATGCGGTGAACCCGTGGCGGCGCGGCGATGACGCGACCGCCCTCACCCCCGGTGGCTCCTCCGGTGGCTCTGCCGCGGCGGTGGCGGCGGATCTTTGTCTTGCCGCAACCGGCACCGATACAGGCGGCTCCATCCGGCAACCGGCAGCCTTTACCGGGATAACCGGCATCAAGCCGACCTATGGGCGCTGCTCACGCTGGGGCATCGTGGCGTTTGCCTCCTCGCTCGATCAGGCCGGGCCGATGACCAAGGACGTGCGCGACGCCGCCATCATGCTGCGCGCCATGTGCAGCCACGATCCCAAGGACAGCACCAGTGCGGACATCCCCGTGCCGGATTTCGAGGCGATGCTGACCGGCGACATCAAGGGGAAGGTCATCGGCATCCCGCGCGAATACCGCATGGACGGCATGCCCGCCGAGATCGAAAAGCTGTGGGCCGACGGGACCGACATGCTCAAGGCGGCGGGTGCCGAAATCCGCGACATTTCCTTGCCACACACGAAATACGCGCTGCCCGCCTATTACGTCATCGCGCCTGCCGAGGCATCGTCCAACCTCGCGCGCTATGACGGTGTGCGCTATGGCCACCGTGCGAAGCTGGCGCAGGGCGACGGCATCACCGAGATGTACGAGAAAACCCGCGCCGAAGGCTTTGGCGACGAGGTCAAGCGCCGCGTGATGGTCGGCACCTATGTGCTGTCCGCCGGCTTCTACGACGCCTATTACAACCGCGCCCGCAAGGTGCGCGCGCTCATCAAGCGCGATTTCGACGAGGTTTTCGAGGCTGGCGTAGATGCGATCCTGACTCCCGCCACGCCCTCGGCCGCGTTCGAGCTGGGGCGCAAATCCGACGACCCGGTGGAAATGTATCTCAACGATGTGTTCACCGTCACCGTGAACCTTGCCGGGCTGCCGGGCATTTCCGTGCCCGCCGGGCTGGATGCAAACGGCCTGCCGCTTGGGTTGCAACTTATCGGGCGGCCTTGGGAAGAGGGCGATCTGCTCAATACCGCCTATGCGCTTGAACAAGCGGCCGGTTTTGTGGCGAAGCCCACCAAATGGTGGTAGACCGCCGATAACCCAAGCAAGAGGCCCCTGACGCCGATGAAACCGATCCTTTGCCTTGCCGCGCTGGCCGCCCTCACAGCCTGTGCCCCCAGCCTTCCCGAAAGCGGCACGCCAGATACGGGCGCGGGCGTCGGCTTTGGGGATCATCAAAACTATATTGAGTCGCAACGCGCACGCGATGCCGCACTTGCCGGCAATCTCCTGCCCTCCGCCGGTGTTATTTCCGATGAACCCGCCGTCACAGGCGATAACGGTTCCGCCGATCTGGCCGCAGAGGCAACAGCCCGGCTGAACGAAACGCGCGCCAATTCCGGCGACGCGGTGCTGGATGCCAGCCCCGCCAATCCAACGCCGCAAACGGTAACGACCGCGACCGGCATCTCGGACGAGAATGATTTCGACGCCGTGGGCGACGCGCGCACGATTGACGATGACGCCGCATTGATCGCCCGCAATCGCGCCCAGTATCAGGTGGTTCAGCCCACCGCCCTGCCCTCTCGCGGCGGATCGAGCGACCCTAATATCGTGGCCTATGCGCTCTCCACCCAGCACCCTGTCGGCACCCGGCTCCATAGCCGTGTCGGCATCAACAAAGAGGCCAAGGCGCAACGCGCCTGTGCCAACTACGCCTCGCCGGATCAGGCGCAGATCGCGTTTCTTGAAAAGGGCGGCCCACAGCGCGATCGGCTTGGGCTTGATCCCGATGGTGACGGCTATGCCTGCGGCTGGGATCCGGAGTCCTTTCGCGCGGCGGTGCGCGGATAGGCCCCGTGCATGGGGTCCGTGTGGCATCCTTCTCCCAATTTCGGTCCACGCCGGAACGGTGCCCGCCCGGACATGGTCGTGCTGCACCACACCGCAATGCAAAGCTGCGGCGCGGCGCGGGACCGGCTTTGTTGCCCGGAAGCCCAGGTATCGGCGCATTACCTGATGTCCGAAACCGGCGAGACCCTGCATATGGTGGCCGAGGACATGCGCGCATGGCATGGCGGCGCGGGCCGCTGGGGCGCTGTGGAGGATGTCAATTCCCACTCCATCGGGATCGAGCTGGCCAATACCGGCACGCATCCCTACCCAGAGCCGCAGATGCGCGCGCTTGAAACGCTTCTGCGCGGCATCCTGCACCGGCACGCGATCTCGCCCGAACGTGTGATCGCCCATTCCGACATGGCCCCCGACCGCAAATCGGATCCCGGCGCGCGCTTTGACTGGGCGCGGCTGGCGCGGGCGGGGCTGTCCGTGTGGCCAACACCCGACGCCACGGCCACGGGCCGGTTCGACACCCATGCCAAAGCCTTTGGCTATACCGCCGGCGTGACACCCGCCGTGCGGCTGGCCGCGTTCCGGCTGCGCTTCCGCCCCTGGGCGTCGGGCCCACAGGATGCCACCGATCTTGCGCTCATTGCCGATCTCGCGCGTCGGTTCCCCGTTGACCGCGGCTGCACGAACGCCTAGGTGCAATGGGCGCGGAGGGCCGGATGGCCGCCTGCGGTCCGCCTTGCGCGGATCGCCGGGAGGAAAGTCCGGACTCCACAAGGCAACGGTGCCGGGTAACGCCCGGCCGGGGCAACCCGAGGGAAAGCGCCACAGAAAACAGACCGCTCCTGCGGTTCGCTGACGCGGATCACGTGAGTAAGGGTGAAACGGTGGGGTAAGAGCCCACCGCGGGACGGGCAACCGGACCGGCACGGCAAGCCCCACCGGGAGCAATGCCGAATAGGGATCGCACAGGGGCCGCCTTGGCCCGCGATCCGGGTAGGCAGCTAGAGCGTGCGGGCAACCGTACGCGCAGATGAATGGTCATCCACGGGACGCGCCCTGCGCTCCCTGGACAAAATCCGGCTTACAGGCCCTCCGCGCATATCATGGGGTTTTGTTGGTGGGTGCGGGACATTGGTAAATGCTGTTGCAGCGTACTTGACGCGTCTCGCGAAAAACCTGACGCAAATATTGCGTGAAACGCAGTGCTCCGCCCCATCGCTCCACGCCTTCCGGCTTTCATAGACGCCTGAGGTTAAGGGCGGAACGCTTTACGACCACAACGTAGCTCGTTTTGCTGACAATCAGTCAGACATTCTTAAAACGTTCCGCCTTTAACGTGAGACATCAGCGAAAGGCGGAACGCGTGCAACGACTGGACGGAGTAGTGCGTTTCTCGAAAATCTGTTATTTAGGTTTTTCGCCAAACGCTTTAATAACCCGACGCTTCTTGTTCCCGCCCAAAGACTTTTTCACATGGCCGGTTATGCACTCAAATAACAAGGTCCAAGGGAAGGTCAGATATGTCCCTAAGGCGCTGCCCTTCAATCATAGTTTCAACCAGTTCAAGGGTTTCCCGGTCCTGCTCGAAAAGTGTTTCGACCAACTCGGGAAGAGCAAAGTGATAAACGCAATCCATGTCCCCGGTTCCCAGGGCGATGGCCGCGATGCGAGAGGGTGCGGGTTCTGCCGTCACGGCGACGATATGAGGCAAACGGCCCTTGCGGTTCCTCACCAAGTTCAGAGCCTCTGACCGAGTGTTCTGGACGCGGTCGGAACGGATGGTCAACTTACAGCTAATCGACGCGTGAAGCGTGGCACGTGCGCCGTTGGCTGCGCGCAACGCGCTAAGCCGCGCGACAGTATCATCGACAATGAGCTGATCCCGGTTGATGTTGGCATCCGGTTCTGGTTGACGCAAAACAACGATGTCCGGTTTGATCAGGTAATCTGTCCCGATGAGGGTCCTCAGCTCCTTGTTTTTCAGTGCAAGTGAGCGGAGTTCGTCGAGGTGGCCGTATTGATCGAACCGCGAGATTGCTTGCCCCTTTTCGACAGCGAAAGTTCCGGGGCGCAGATGAAGCAGTTCGTGGAAGCATGAGGCAATAAAGTTCTGGATTGCAGTCTCAAACATCGCGCCAGAGGTCTGACCCGCAGGCTTTTCAGCACGGCTCTTCGTGGCACCGATCTTCGCAACTAGGGCCGTCGCGATTTCCCGGCTGGGACGGTTCGAAACATCGGCGATAGACGGTATCCCTTTCGTCTCCGTGATCGGTCCTGCCAGACATTCGGCGTGGAACTTGCGACGGGCTTCAAGCAACCAAGGGAGCATCACGCCACCGCATAAAGACGGCGTGCCGCGATAGCCCGACGCAGATTCTGTGCAACCGCCCGTGCCACCGGGGGTGGGAAAGCATTTCCGACTTGGCGATATGCCGCAGTTTTGCGACCTGCGAACTCCCAGTCATCCGGGAAGCCTTGCAGGCGGGCCACCATGCGCACTGTAAGCCGCGGCATTCCCTCGAAGCCCGGTTCAGGGGCCTCTTCGGCAATGGTCTTGCCGTTCACCCCGAGGGAGGCCCACGCGCGCTTAGCACGAGTTGGACCAAGGTCAGGGCCACCGTGCTTCTTGGAGCCGCCAACGATGGTCGGAGCAATCTCATCCGCCTGAGCAGCCCATTTATCGATGCCTTCCCAGCCATTTGCTCCCATGAGGTCGCGCAGCCGTTCTCCCACGGTCGGAGGCCGCATGTCGTGGCCCTTGGGCCACTCGAACTTGTCCGCGTAATTGTCATGCACAGCGACAATCACGACGCGGGGCCGAAGCTGCGACACGCCAAAATCAGATGCGTTATACAGGTGCCATTCGGCGAAGGTGTAGCCCAAGGCCTTCAATTGGGCTTTCAGCTCTTGCCGGTAGTCGAGGAACACTGCATCCAAGAAGCCCCGGACGTTTTCCAGCATCACGGCCTTCGGGCGCACTTCATCCACGACATTGATCGCGGCAGGGAACAGGTCGCGCTCATCGGCAGCGCCCAGTTGTTTACCTGCTTTTGAGAATGGTGGGCAAGGGACGCCGCCCGCGACCAAATCGACCCCGGCATAGGGACGAGCATCAAAATGGTTCAGATCCGACTGCGTACCCTCAAGGACGTTCCAACACATGCGGTTGAGGTTAAGGGTTTTTCGGCACCAGTCGTCCACTTCTACACAGGCTTGATGCGCGAAACCAGCTTGCTCGATGCCCAGCGCCTGACCACCTGCACCCGCACACAGTTCCAAAGATGTGAGGTTGCCCCGCATTTCGTGCCTCTCGTAAAATTATCTACGATATACAGCGTGAAAACGAACAAAATGTCAACGCGCACAGGTCAGCATGTGCCTTGACTTATGCACATCGCGTGGTCGATCACACCGCACGTGCAGGGCCATGCGTGGGTCTTCAAAAGGACAGATAGGAGGAGAATTTCGCGGATCGTTGCACGCCTGGCAATTATAAACTGGAAGTCAACATGTTGGGCCCGCCGCATATGATGCAACGCGATCCGTGAGTTGTGGATTCATGGCAGCCACCAAAACACACTTGTTGCACTCACCACCCCCTCTCAAGGCTCCCGCAGCGCTTCCTGGCTCTTATACAGCGGCTTGAGCAGGTAGCGCAGCACCGTCTTGCCGCCTGTGTGCAGTTCCACCTGTGCCTGCATGCCGGGGCGGATCTCGATGCGTTTCTGGCGCTCGGTCAGGCCGCTCATGTCCACCCGCAGGTTGACCTTGTAATGCGGGTCGCCATCCGCAGCCCGCGCGCGGTCGTCCTTGAACGTGTCGGCGGAAATGAAGCTGACCTCGCCTTTCAACGTGCCGTGAATGGTGTAGTCATAGGCGGTCAGCTTGATCGTCGCCTCCTGTCCGGGGCGGATATTGGCGATGTTCTCGGGCGGGACGCGGGCCTCCACGAACAGTTCCTCGTCCAGCGGTATGATCTCCAGGATTTCCTGACCGGGGCGCACCACGCCGCCGATCGTCGTGACCCAGACCTTGTTCACGATACCCCGCATCGGACTTAGCAGGCGGGTGCGGTTCAACTGGTCCTGGCTGGACTTGAGGTTCTGGCGCAGCGTCGCCAGTTCCTTGAGCGTTTCGGAATAGGCCTCTGCGCGTTCCAGTTCTGTCTTGGTGACGATTTCCTCGTAGCGGTTGGTGGCATCGGCATGAGATTTGCGCGCGCGTGTCACCTCGATCTGCGACACGATCTTTTTCTTGAGCAGGTTTTCGAGCAACGCGCGTTCTTCGCCGGCCTGATCCATCACCGCCCTGGCCCCCTCGCTGCGCTTGACGAAATCCTCTTGCCGCGCGTTCAACAGCGCCTTTTCAGAGGCGACCATCTCGGGGCTGCGCTGCGCCAGTGCCTCGGGGACGGCGAAATCATATTGCCCGGCCAGTTCCGCCTCCAGCCGCAGGCGCCGGATCTCTGCCGCAGCGACCTGATCGGCCAGATCCTCGACCGAGGAGCGGAACTGCACCCCGCCCAGCCGCGCCAGCACGTCCCCGCGTTCCACCACATCGCCCTCGGCCACGTTGAGTTCCGCGAGGATGCCGCCTTCGAGGTTCTGCACGATCTGTGGCCGCGAGGACGAGATGAACGCCCCTTCGGCGCGCACGATCTCGTCGATCCACGCAAAGGCCGCCCAAAGGATGAACAGCCAGACCGTGATCGCGCATAGCCAGATTGTCAGGCTCGGGCCGCGCAGCCGCGCGTTCAACTGTCCGGCCAGCGACGTGCCCCCCTGCACCCCGTTGCCTGTCCCCGCCATGCTCATGCCCGTCCCCCTTGCGCGAGATGCGCCAGCACCTGATCGCGCGGGCCGTCCACGGTCATCCGACCGGCCTGAAGGATCAAGGTGCGGTCCGTCAGCTCCAGGATCGGCACGCGGTGCGTGGCGATCACCGCCGTTCGCCCCTCAAGCCATGTGCCCAGACGGCTGACGATGGTCCGCTCCAGCGTCTGGTCCAGCGCCGCTGTCGGCTCGTCCAGCAGGCAGACCGGGGGATCCTGCAACCACAGCCGCGCCCAGCCGATGGATTGCCTCTGCCCCTGGCTCAGCCCTTGGCCCCCGTCAAGAATTTCAAGCTCCAGCCCCTTGGGATGGGCGCGCACGAATTGCCCCAGCCCGGCGAAATCCAGCGCCGCCATCAGGCGCGCGTCGTCGCGTTCCAGCAATGTCAGGTTCAGGTTCTCGCGCAAGCTGCCGGTGAACAGCCGCACATCCTGCCCCAGATAGCCGATCAGCCGACGCAGGTCGCGCGGCTCGATCTGGCCCATGTCGGTGCCGTCGACCATGACCCGCCCCCGCGCGGGCGCGTAAAGCCCCGAAAGCAGCTTGAGAAAGGTCGACTTGCCCGACCCGTTCACCCCAAGTACCGCCAGCCGCTGGCCCGGCTTGATCTGCAACGCGGGAATGTCGAGCACAGGCGCGGCCTCATCATCATAGCCGAATTGCGCCTCGCGAAGCTCGAACCCACCCTGAAGATTTTCCCGCCGGAGGTAATCGCGGCCGATCTCGGCATCCTGTTTGGCATCGGCAATAGCCTCCATGCCGTCGAGCGCGGATTTTACATTGCTCCAGCGCGCCATCGTGCCCGCAAGCTGCGTCAGCGGGGCAAGCGTGCGGCTGGTCAGGATGCCCACGGCGATGATGGTACCCACGGTGAATTGCCCGGCGAATACAAGGTAGGTGCCCATGATCACCGCCGCCAGGTAGGTGCCTTGCTGCACCGCCTGGCTCCAGAATGTCAGGGTCGAGGCCAGCTTGCGCTGATCGCTGGATTTCAGCGCCTGCAAGGTGGTCAATTCGGTCCAGAGCCGGCGAAACCGGTCCTCGGCCCGCTGGGTCTTTAGCGTGTCTAGCTCGAAGATCGCCTCGTGCAGCAGGCGCGAGGATTTGGCCGACGCGCCCTGCGCCTCGCGTGTCAGACGGATCATGCGGCGTTGCAGGAAAAACCCCGGCAGCACCATCAGGACACCACCAAGGATCAGCACCCAGACAACCGGCCCCGCGATGGAGGCAACCAGAAGCAGGAACACGAAGATGAACGGCACATCCGCCAGCGTGCCCACGGTCGACGCAGTAAAGAATTCGCGTACCGAGCCGAATTCGCGCATCGCCGAGAAAAGCTGGCTTGGCTGGCGGCCCGCGATATCAGAGCGCATACCCAGAACACGGTCCATCAGCAGCCGCTGAACCCCCAGTTCGATCTGTCTGCCCGCGCCATCCATCAGCCGCGAGCGCGCGATCTTGATAAACGCCTCCATCATCAGCGCCAACGCGGCCCCCGCGGCCAGCACCCACAATGTGGCTTCGGACTGGTGCGGGATCACCCGATCATAGACCTGCAAGGCAAACAGCGCCACCGAGACGGCCAACAGGTTCGCTACGAAACTTCCAAGCGTGATTTCGGCGATATGGCGACGGAACTGCGCGAACTGGCCCCAGAACCAGTGCGGTGCCGCCTCTTCGGCCACATGCGCCTTGGAAATCTGTTTGAGCGGGGCCTCCGCGCGCACCACAAGCCCTGTAAAGACAGGTTCGAATTCGCCGATGGGCACCTGCGCGCGGTGATCTGTGCAGGTGGCGTCATAGATGGTCAATTCGCCCCGCGACTGCCCCAGAACCAGCACGTATTGACCACTGGTCATCTGCGCCAGCGACGGCCACATGTCGGGTGCCAGATGCGCCACGCTTTCCACTTCGGTCAACAGCCCGACCGCCGCCAGCCCATCGGCCAGTGCCTGCGGTTGTGGCTGATCCTGCGGGCCTTGCGCATCCGAGGCGATCATCGCCTCCAGGATATCGCGCGGCATCGCCTCGACCCCCAGCAGGGCGGCATAGGTGGCCCCCAGCTCCGCGCGCGCCTCCGCCCGAACCCCGAACCGGGACTTGCCCATGCGCACGGGATCAGGCGGCGCGTCCGCGTTCGATGGCTTGGCCATCCGCGCCCGCCCGGTCGAGGTCAGGGTCAGGGCCACGGGTGCCTTGCTCAAATCCTGCTCCCGTCCGCCAAAAGACCAAGGGTGCTGGCAAGAAGGACACGCGCCTCGGCCAGTTCGTATTTCAGCTCCACCTGCCGCGATTGCCGCGCGGCAAAGGTTTCATACACGCCGACCACATCCATCACCTGCCGTTGACCGGCATCGTACTGGGCCTGGAACAGATCCAGATTGACCTTGGCCTGCTGCGCCAGCGCGCCGGCCTCGGTTACCTGCCGGGTCAGCGCCTTGAGACGGCTTTCAAGGCGGCTGACCTCGCGGCTGGCATCCTCGCTGGCCTGTGCCACGCGCCGGTCCGCGCCCTGTCGTGCCGCGTCTATGGCCTGAAGGCTCGCGCCCGTACCAAGCCCCAAAAGCCCATCGCCGCCCGCATTGACCGAAATACCGCTGCCGCCGTCCCCCAGCGTGCCACCCGCGCTTAGACCGGGCAAAAGACCGGCGCGGTCAATCGTGGCCTGCGCAATGTCGCGGTCCCGTTCGGCTTCGGCGCGCAAAATGGCCAGTGGGCGCGCATCAAAGCCGCCGACCCGCAGGTCCGGCAGACCGCGCAGATCCCGCAGCTTGCCCGCCGACATCGCGTCAAGCTCGGCCAGCGCCGTCGCCTCGGTCTCTTGTGCCGCCATCAGGCGTGCGTTGATCTCTCCCAGTTTCTGGCGCAGTACGCTCAGGTCCGACATGTCCGACACACCGCCCTTGACGCGCTCGTTCATGACCCATTCAAAATGCCGCATGTCCTTGAGAATAGAGGATTCCAGCGCCGTGCGTTCGCGCCCCTCGGCGGCATCAAGATAAAGGCCAAGCGCCGTTTCCACCCGTGCGTTGACATCTTCGGAAAGGGTCACGGCGGCCAGTTCCACATCGGCTCTGGCAAAGGCGCGTTCGGCTTTTTTGCGGCCATGGTCATACAGCACCATGTCCACCGCCAGTTGCGCAACAACGTCGCTCAGGCTGGTCAGGCTGACACGCGGGCCGACCTGCGGCCACCAGTTCTTGGCAGCGGCCTGTGCGCGAAGACGCGCGGCCAGCAAATCAGCCTCGGACGAGCGCGCATAAGCCTTGAGCACGGCATCCGCCACATCTGCAAAGGCGCTATTTGCGGGAAGCACGCTTTGGCGCGCCATAAGATCCTCGATGATGACCGAGGTACCCCCCTCCTCGCGCGCGCTTCGCAAAGCACCGGGCGGTGGGGTCACGCCAGCCAGACGGCTCACCTCCACGGCTTCGCTGCCTATCACCTCATGCGAGGCACCGCTCATGCAGCCTGACAGGCCAAACGCGGCCAGGACAATCAGTGGAGCGGTCTTGTTCGCGCATCGCGGGGCATGTGACAGACCGAAACGCAGTGCTCCGCCCCATCGTTGCAGGCGGCCCGCCTTTCGCCGATGTCTCGGGTCAAAGGCGGAATGCTTTAGCTTCGGGCAATACTGAAAGGTTAAATCGAACCCCTTGAACGAAATGTTCTGTCTCATACTGCGCCCCTACCCCGGTCGCGACCTTTGAACCCTTCTGGCCCGGCCTGCGTCTTTTACGCGCTGCCGGGTTTGTTTCACCGCTCAGGTGACGACATCGATATCGTCGTCCACCACCACGGTCGCGTCGTCACCCAATGTGTAGATGTCGAAACGCTCCCCATGCATCTGCGTGCTGCCCGCGCGCTGCGCGCCCGTGACCGTCACTGTGTCATCAGAGCCACCACGCACCACCAGTTGGTCACTTGTATCCGACAGCGCCACAAGCTGATCCTCGGTGATCGTCAGTTCGGACCGGTCGCCAAAGCGAAGGTCGATGGTTTCGATCTGGAATGGCGACAGGTTCGGATTGCCCGCATCCACCGCATTCGTGCTGGTTTCATCCAGCACCACATAGGTCGAGGCCGTGTTGCCCGCGTCATCACTGCTTGTCACCACAAGCTGAGAGCCGTCCGGAATGCTGGTTGATTTGCCGCCTGCATCCGTGAAGAAGTAATCCGTCTCTCCCAGAAAGGTGTTTTCGTTTTCCGCAAGGCTCAGCGTGCTGACCCCGCCACCGGGCGCGACCTGATGGATTTCGACATCGTCGCCCGTTGTTTCAAGTGTGACATTGCGATAGCCACCGCCCTCGCGGAAATACCCGACAAGATCGGGGCTGTCGGGGGTCATCGTATCCACCGTCAGGCTATCCCGGATCTCGCTGGAATTGCCGGCAATATCGGTCGCGGTCACCACGACGGGAAAGGTATCGTCGGCCAACGGGATATCGGCACCGGGCAGTGTCAGGCTCCAGTTTCCGGCCGCGTCGACCGTCGCGGGATAGCTTTTACCAAAGGCGTCGATCATCACCGTCGAGCCAGCCTCGACCTGCCCTGTCAGGGTCACGCCATCAGCCGCTTCGAGCGCGTTGACAACGTCGTCGCCCGCAACCGGCCCCGGATCGCGTGAGAGTTCATTCACCAGAAGATCGACAGGCACCTGCCCTTCGATGCTGGCCGGATTGCCCGCAGGATCGACCACATCGACCTTCATATCGGCAATATATTCCGTGCCGGTGATCTCGTTCGGCTGGAATTGCGCCACCCAGGAGCCATCCGGATTGACTGTTGCCGTATGACTGACACCCGCGATCGTCACGATCACCGAAGATCCCGGTTCGATCGTGCCCGTGACCGGGAACCCGGCCGCCGCGATATCGGCGTTGATCACTTGTTCGCCAGTGCTGCCGATCGCGATGTTCAGGTCGTCAAGGCTCAGATTGTCCACCTGCGTATCCACATGCACCTGCGCGTCGACCCGCGCCACGTTGCCCGCCGCATCCGTGGTCGTTGCGACGACATCCGACATGTAATCGCCACCCGGAATGTCCTCCAGGCGATAGGTTGCGCGCCAGTTGCCGCCACTGTCGGTCACCGTGCTTTGTGTAACCTCACCAAGCGTTACCTCCACCAAAGCGCCCGGATCGGCGGTGCCAGTCACCACGACGCCCGCTTCGGCCTCGGCCAGGTTGACCGTGCCGTCACCGCCAATATCAGCGGCATTCAGTGTCAGAGCCCCTGCCTCGGTATCGACCTCGACCGTCTGGCTCAGCGTCTCGCTATTGCCCGCCGCATCCGTCGTCACCGCCGTCAGCGTCTCGGTGAAGGTGCCCACGCCGATCTGCGCCTCGGTGAACTGCGCGGTCCAGTTGCCGCTTGCGTCCACTACCGCGTCGACCGTGGCGTCCCCCAGCGTCAGAACAACGCTGCTGCCCGGCTCTGTCGTGCCGGTCACGGCAAATCCCGCGCCAATCTCTTCGCTGTTGATCACCCCGTCCGTGCCGCCCGGCGCGGCCTGCATGGCGTAGCCCAGAACCTCGGTATCGACCTCGAACGTGCCCATCGTCGTGGCCACGTTGCCCGCCGCGTCCGTCGTGGTCGCCGTTACATCGGCGGTATAGGTACCCGTCGCAAGCTCGCCCGGATCAAAAGGTACGCGCCAGGTGCCGCTGGCGTCGGCGGTCACGGTGCGGGTGATTTCGCCAAGCGTCAACGTGACCTCCGCGCCCGGATCGGCGCTGCCGGTCAGGTCAAAGCCCGCTTCGGCCTCGGCCAGGCTGACCGTGCCGTCAGTGGCGACCGCGCCGGTGTCGATGGCCAGCGCCCCCGCCTCGGTATCGACCTCGACCGTCTGGCTCAGCGTCTCGCTATTGCCCGCCGCATCCGTCGTCACCGCCGTCAGCGTCTCGGTGAAGGTGCCCGCGCCGATCTGCGCCTCGGTGAACTGCGCGGTCCAGTTGCCGCTTGCGTCCACTACCGCGTCGACCGTGGCATCCCCCAGCGTCAGAACAACGCTGCTGCCCGGCTCTGTCGTGCCGGTCACGGCAAATCCCGCGCCGATCTCTTCGCTGTTGATCACCCCGTCCGTGCCGCCCGGCGCGGCCTGCATGGCGTAGCCCAGAACCTCGGTATCGACCTCGAACGTGCCGGAAGTGCTGGTCGTGTTGCCGGCGACATCGACGGTCGTCGCGGTCATGTCCGCGGTATAGGTACCCGTCGCCAACTCGCCCGGTGAGAAGGTGGCGACCCATTCGCCGTCGATGTTTGCGGTCACGATCTTGGTGATTTCGCCAAGCGTCAGCGTCACCTCCGCGCCCGGTGCCGTCGTGCCTGTCACGTCAAAGCCTGCGGCCGACTCTTCGGAATTGACCACACCGTCGCCACCGGTCGCGCCGGTATTGATCTCAAGCGGGTTGGGGACCGTGTCGATCCGGATGTCCTCGACCAGTTCGACAGTGTTGCCAGCCGGATCGGACGCCACGACGGTGACCTCGGTGGTATATTCGCCGGTTTCCAGCTCACCCGGCTCGAAGGTGACAATCCACTCGCCGTTTTCATCAACAGCGGTTTCGTGGGTCACGTCATCGATGGTGACCTTGATCGAAGAGCCCGTCTCACCCGTGCCGGTGATGTCGATGCCAGCCTCGTATTCCTCTGCATTGACGATGTCGCCCGTCTCGACCGTGCCTTGCAGCACGCTGGTATCGGGTGGGGTGGTGTCGATGGTCACCGGCGGGCCGGTCAGGTCGATCACATCGCCCCCCGGCTCGGTGACGGTGGCGGTCACATCATGTGCGCCATCTTCGGGGAAATCATCGCCGCCGAACTCCGCCTCCCAGCTTCCGTCCTCCCCGGTTTCGGCCGTCACCGTTTCATCGTCGATTTCCACGGTCACATTCGATCCCGGCTGTGCCGTGCCGGTAATGATGATCGGGGTCGTGTCCGGTCCGGCACCGTCGCCGCCGATGTCGATCGGATCGGTCTGGTCGATACCCGGTGCGATATAAGGCTGCGAGCCGTCCGACTCGCCATCGCCCGCAATCAGGGCTGTCGCCGCAAGCCCCGCCGCGCCCGCGCCAGCCAGCCCTAACAGACTCGACCCACCCAAAAGACCGGCGGCCAACATGCTGACCTCGCCATCGCCATCCACCCCGGCTCCGGATGCCAGCATTGCATCACCGCCATCCAGAAAGATCAGCTCGTCCGAAGGGCTCCATTTGCCCCATTGTTCGGTCGGTCCGTATTGCGCGAAATACACGCCCTCGCCGCCCTCGACCAATTCAACCTCGTTGAGATACCCGTCCGCGCTCAGAAACAGCCGGCTGTCCGGCTCTCCGTCTTGGCCAAAGTAATTCTCAAGTATGACGACTCGCCCATCGGCCAGCGTCATTTCCAGGTTCTGGCCATCGCGCACGTAGCTACGAATATCCATTTGCCGCAAGTTGAAGGATATTTCCTGTTCGCCACCGGCCCAGATGGTCGATACATTCGACCCATCCACAACCTGATCACGCGAAACACTGCCCGTAGCTGTACGGGCGACATAATTAATCGCCGTCATGATACCACCGCTTTACCTCAGAAAGCCTGCGTTCTGTGCGCAGACATTATTTATTGGAGAGAAAGCTACCTTGTTTTCGCCACAATCGCTAGTGTTTTTATGCCACATTATTCAACATAAAGGCTTTTTATCCAAAGATCGTGATGCCTCACCTTTACGCAACAGAATCAAACATCTGATTTTAAATCAATTTCATCCAATCGGTGGCTATGGCTGGGAAACCGGCTTGACGCCTCCCCGTCCCGCTTCCACAGTCGATCCGTTATGAAAAGAAAGGGCTGCGCGCATGGTAACGATGTCCGACACCCTGTCGGTTCTGGGCGATCTGATCGCTTTTCCCACAATTTCGGAATATTCCAATCTCGACATGATGGCCTACATGGCCGAAAGGCTGGAAGACGCCGGCGCGCGCGTGGATATCTTTCATGACGACACCGGACAAAAAGCTAATCTTTTCGGCACGATAGGGCCTGATATTGACGGCGGAATCGTGCTTTCGGGCCATTCGGATGTCGTCCCCGTTTCTGATCAGATCTGGAGCCTTGATCCCTTTTCGCTCACCGAAAAAGACGGGCGGCTTTACGGGCGCGGCGCCTGCGACATGAAAGGCTTCATCGCCGCGGCGATCGCCATGGCACCGGAACTGGCCCCGCACATCGGCCGCCGCCCGCTGCATTTCGCCTTTACCTATGACGAGGAGGTGGGCTGTTTCGGCGCGCGCGCTTTGGCCGATACCCTGCGCGAAAAAAACCTGCGCCCCGGCGTGGCCATCATCGGTGAACCAACCTCGATGCGCATCATCGAGGGACACAAGGGCTGTTACGAATACAGCACGCATTTCACCGGACTGGCCGGGCACGGGTCTTCGCCTGATCGGGGCGTGAACGCGGTGGAATATGCCGTGCGCTATGTCTCGCGGTTGTTGACCCTCAAGGATGCGCTGCGCGACCGTGCCCCCGAGGGCAGCCGGTTCGATCCGCCATGGACAACGATCAACACCGGCGGGCTGATGGGGGGCGTGGCCCATAACGTGATCCCGAGCCAGGCGCGGGTGGACTGGGAAATGCGGCCCGTACAGCATTCCGATGCCGAATTCGTGAAATCCGACCTGCGCGACTATATCGAAGGCACCTTGTTGCCCGCTATGAAGGCGATATGGCCCGACGCCGAGATCACTACGGAAACTCTGGGAGAGGTTGACGGGCTGATCCCTACCGACCCGAACGAGGCGCGCGATATCATGATGGAACTGACCGGTGGCAATGCCGTCGACGTGGTCCCTTTCGGCACCGAGGCGGGGATTTTCCAGAACCTGTCGATGTCGGCGGTGGTCTGCGGCCCCGGCTCCATCGAG
The DNA here is from genome assembly GCA_024742835.1 of Paracoccaceae bacterium. GTDB lineage: Bacteria > Pseudomonadota > Alphaproteobacteria > Rhodobacterales > Rhodobacteraceae > Roseovarius. Next base: position 70,934 of record JANSXS010000006.1, read on the forward strand.
CAGGCGCACAAGGCGGATGAATTCGTCTCGGTCGACCAGATGCAGCAATGCCTCACCATGCTGGAACGGCTGGGCGACAAGCTGGCCGCGTGACGGGTCAGTCGCGCCGAAAGGTCAGGTAATGCGGCACGCGCCCCTCGCGTAGCGCCTTTTGTTCGTAGCGGGTGGAAATCCAGTCATCCCACGGCTTGCGCCAGTCGTCGGGGCTTTCACAAAGCCACGTAAACCCATGTTTCGGCACCGTTTCCAGCGTTTGACGGACATAATCGGGAATATCCGTTGCAACCCGGAAAATTGCGCCCGGCGCCAGCACCCGCGCCAAAGGCTCCAGATGTTCGGCCGTCACAAAGCGCCGCCTGTGATGCCGTTTCTTGGGCCACGGATCGGGATAAAGCAGAAAAGCGCGGTCTACGCTCGCCTCTGGCAGCACATCGAACAGATCGCGCACGTCACCAGGGTGGATGCGGATGTTGTCATTCTGCATGGCGCGGATCTTGCCCAAAAGCATCGCCACGCCGTTGATATATGGTTCACAGCCGATGAACCCGGCCTGCGGGTTCTGCTGCGCCTGATGTACCAGATGCTCACCACCGCCAAATCCGATTTCCAGCCAAAGCGGCTTGCCCCCGAAAAGTGATTTTAGATCAAGGGGTTTACGCGTGGGGTTCATGTCCCAATCAACCGGACCGGGGGACAGGGCGGCGAGGTCTTCCTTTAGGTAGGTTTCCTGAGAGGCGCGCAGATGCTTTCCCTTGAGGCGACCATAGAAATTCCGCCAAGGGGCACCAGAGGCATGTTCCCGCATATTGTCTTTCTTGTCAGACATTTGCCCTGTCTTCTTCATCCTACAAAAGAACAAGGCCGCCCCTTGTACAAAGACGGCCTTTTCCCTTTTCTTCCAATTTTCTAGACGGCTTTTTTCAAGGCCTCGACCAGATCGGTCTTTTCCCAGCTGAACCCGCCGTCGGCTTCCGGCTCGCGGCCGAAATGGCCATAGGCCGCCGTGCGTTCGTAGATGGGCTTGTTCAGGTCCAGATGCTCGCGGATGCCGCGTGGAGTGAGATCCATCGACTTGGCAATGGCCCGCTCGATGCCAATCGCGTCAACCTCGCCCGTGCCATAGGTTTCGGCATAGATCGACAGCGGCTTGGCCACGCCGATCGCATAGCTGATCTGAATCGTGCATTTCTCGGCCATGCCCGCCGCGACGACGTTCTTGGCCAGATAGCGCGCCGCATAGGCCGCCGAACGATCCACCTTTGTCGGGTCTTTGCCCGAGAACGCTCCACCGCCATGCGGGGCCGCGCCGCCATAGGTATCCACGATGATCTTGCGCCCGGTCAGGCCCGCATCGCCGTCGGGGCCGCCGATGACGAAAGTGCCGGTCGGGTTCACCCACCACTCGGTCTTGTCCGAAAGCCATTCTGCGGGCAGAACCTCGCGGATATACGGCTCCACGATGGCGCGGATATCGTCGCTATTCTGGTCCTCACTGGCATGTTGCGTAGACAGCACGATCGAGGTCACCTCGACCGGCTTGCCATCCTCGTAACGCAGGGAAATCTGGCTTTTGGCATCGGGGCGCAAGCTTGGCTCGGCACCGGATTTGCGCACTTCGGCCAAACGGCGCAAGATTGCGTGGCTGAACTGGATCGGTGCCGGCATCAGCGCATCCGTCTCGTTGGTGGCGTGGCCGAACATGATCCCCTGATCGCCCGCCCCGTCCTTGTCGACGCCTTGGGCGATATGCGCGGATTGCTCATGCAGGAAGTTCAGGACATGGCAGGTGTTCCAGTGGAACTTTTCCTGCTCATACCCGATGTCGCGGATGCAATCGCGCGCGATCTGGCCAATCCGCCCCATGTAATTCTTGAGCCGCTCCCGATCCGAAAGGCCGACTTCGCCCCCGATAACAACCATGCCTGATGTGGCAAATGTTTCACAAGCGACCCGCGCCGATGGTTCTTCGGCGAGGAAGGCGTCAAGAACGGCGTCTGAAATGCGGTCGCAGACTTTATCTGGATGACCCTCTGAAACGGATTCAGAGGTAAAAACATAATTTTTTCGGGACATTGGTTGCTCCATTGAATGTGCCCGCCACGCCAGGAAGCCGTTGTGACAGGGTCCATACTGCATAGGTAGGTCAGGACTCCGCGTCAATCGCTAAAGCTTTTCGGATTATGCGTAGCTCTAAAGCGTCGCGCGCATTCCGCCTTTGGCCCATGTCCCTGATGAAAGACCGAGCGCATCAGGCGCGACGCATCCCAAAACCGGCGGCCACGAAGGCCAGCGCCAGAAACAGCATGGGTAGATCGCCTGTGCGGGCGTAAACGGTGGGGCCAAGCGCGTCGGGCAAGGCCACGTCGAGCCACCCCGCCTGCCCAAGGGGAATATGCGCCACGACGCGCCCCGCCCCGTCGATCATCGCGGAAACGCCGGTATTGGCCACCCGCACCATCGGCACTCCCTGCTCCGCGCTGCGCAGACGTGCCTGCGCGAGATGCTGATAAGGCCCCGAAACCTTGCCGAACCAGGCATCGTTCGTCACCAGGTACATCGCATCAGCTTTGCCAGCCACAGGGTTGATATTGCGAGGGAAAACCCCTTCGTAGCAAATCAGCGGCAAGCCGGAGCCAAGCGCGCCCAGATCAATCACGCGCGGCCCGCCCCCCGAGGAATAGCCGCCGCCCTCTTCTGCGGCCAGCCCGTGAATTCCAAACCGCGCCATCACCCCGCCAAAGGGCATGTATTCGCCGAACGGCACCAGATGATGCTTGTCATACCGCGCTGTCACCATCCCCAGCTCGTCGATCACCACCAGCGAGTTGAAGATACGCGGTCCGTCCAGACGGCGCAGGCCAAGCATCACCGGGCTGCCCTGCGCCGCCTTTGCAATGGTGCCGAACGTGGCGTCGGCGTGATTGAGCAAGGTCGGAATGGCGGTCTCGGGCCAGACGACCAGATCGGGGCGACCCGCCGCTGACGGGGCAGCGGTAAAGCGAAGCTGTCGGTCAAAGAAGACGGGCATCAACGCGGGATCCCATTTTTCATGCTGGGCCGCGTTGGGCTGGATCAGCCGGATCACGGGGGCATCCGCAGGTGCGCCAGCGGCAGGCATCAGCACCGTGCCAGCCGCATAAAGCACGGCCAGCGTGGCCAGCGCACCCGCCCCCGCGCGGCGCGACCCGGCTGCCAAATGCCACACGCCCAAAGCCCCGGCCAGAACCAGCGCCGTCAACAGATGCGCGCCGCCCATACTGGCCCAGAAACGCAAGCCCGTGTCAATCAGCACATGCCCTGCCTGTGCCCACGGGAAGCCGGTGAACAACCAGCCGCGAAGCGCCTCGGCCAGGACGAACGCCCCGGCAAAGGCCAGCGCCTCCCCTCCCGCGCGCCGGGCCAGCCCAAATGCCAAGGCCCAGAAAAGCGCCATGCCCATGCAAAGAAAAACCAGCGCAAAGGGGGCCATCCAGCCATGCCGCAAGGGATCGACAAGAAACGGCTCCACAATCCAGCTTAGTGCGACAAGAAAATACCCCGTTCCGGCAACCCAGCCCAGCAACGCCGCACGCCGCCAGCCAGGCGTTTCGCGAGAAAAGGCATAAAGCCCCGCCAGCATCAGAACGGTCAGCGGCCACAGCCCCCAGGGAGCCTGCCCCAAAGCGGCCAGCGCCCCACAGGCCATAACCGCGGCCCAGCATCCGCGCCGCCCTAACGGATTGCGCCGATGTCTCAGGGAAAGGGCAGAACGCTTCAGGCCGGCCAGACGCGCCGACATGCCGCCTGCGCTCACGCCTCGGCCTGATCCGGCAGGCGCACGCGCAGCCGCTTGATCCGGCGCGGATCGGCCTCCAGCACCTGTATCTCGACACCGCTGGGATGCTCAACCAACTCGCCGCGCACCGGCACCCGGCCAAGCAGCATGAAGACCAGGCCGCCAAGCGTGTCGATCTCTTCCTCGTCGATCTCTTCGGCCTCGGTCAGAGACACGCCGATTTCGGTTTCGAATTCTTCCAAGGGGGTCTTGGCCTGCACCACATAGCAACCCGGCTTTTCCTGCGTCCAGAAGCGGCCCTCGTCCACATCGTGTTCATCCGCGATCTCGCCGATGACCTGTTCGATCAGATCCTCGATCGTCACAAGCCCGTCCACGCCGCCATATTCGTCGATGACAAGCGCCAGATGCCGCCGTTCGGCCTGCATCTTTTGCAACAACACGCCGATCGACATGGACGGCGGCACATACATCAAGGGCCGCAGCGTCTCTTTGACAGAAAATGGGCCACTGGTGCCGTTGAACCCGTGTTTGAGCGCAAAATCCTTGAGGTGAACCATACCGACGGGCGTATCCAACGTGCCCGCGTAAACGGGCAGCCGGGTCAATCCGCTGTCGCGAAAGGTCTGCACCAGATCGGTCTTGGTGATGCTGTCGGGCACAGACACGATATCCGCCTTGGGAATCGCCACATCCTCGACCGTCATGGTTCGCAAGTTCCCAAGGCCTGCCCCGTAAGGATGGCGCGCGTGATGCTCGACCGTGTCCTCGTCACTGTCATCCGGGCTGAACGCGCCGAATATACGACGAAAGAACCCCCCGTCCTGTTGGTCTGTATCCTCGTCTTCCGACCGCGCGCTATGCGCCGCGCTAGAAGATGCGTCTTGACTGTCGCCCATTGTCTCTTTCCGATCAGGCACGGTCTTGTGCCCCGCGTTTGTTAATATGGGTCAGGAAGCCCCATCTTGCCAAGTATCTCCACCTCTGTCCGTTCCATGAGCGTGGCATCCTTGTCACGGATGTGGTCATATCCCAGCAAATGCAGGATGCCGTGAACAAGTAGATGCGTCACGTGGTCGCCCATGGGCTTGCCCGCGGCAGCGGCTTCGCGCAGGCAGGTGTCATAGGCAAGCGCCAGATCGCCCAGCTCCGGGTCACCGCCCTGCGCGGGGGGCTGTGGTGCCGCGCCGTCTTGGGGTGCGGCGCGGTCCTCGCTTGGCCAGCTCAGCACGTTTGTCGGCGCGGGCTTGTCCCGGAACTCTGCATTCAGTGTTGCGATACGCGTGTCGTCACAGGCCAGAAGCGCGATTTCCCAAGCGGTGGGATCAAGCCCCAGATGCGTCAGCGCCGCCACCTCTGCCCGCGCGGCAAGGTCTTGCAGCCCAAGCGATTGCCAGCGCATATCCTCGCAGATCGTCTCGATCACAGCGCCGCAGCCCCGCATACCGGCAGGCCGCCGGGCCGGAAAATGTCAATTTTCCGTGCAATTTTCTTGCAAGAAAATTGGCCCCTGCCCATCCGTCAGCCCCGTTTCGCCGGGTCGTCGGCGTCATACGCCTCGATGATCTTTGCCACCAGCGGGTGCCGGACCACATCCTTGGACGTGAAGTAGTTGAACGAGATGGCGCCGATCCCGCCCAGCAGGCGCTCGGCATCGTGCAGCCCGCTTGTCACGCCGCGCGGCAGGTCCACCTGGCTGCGGTCGCCAGTAATCACCATGCGGCTACCCTCGCCCAGACGGGTCAGGAACATCTTCATCTGCATCGAAGTGGCGTTCTGCGCCTCGTCCAGCACGACGAAGGCATTGGCCAGCGTTCGCCCCCGCATGAAGGCCAGCGGCGCGATCTCTATCCGCTTTTCCTCGATCAGCTTGGCCACTTGCTTGCCCGGCAGAAAATCGTTCAGCGCGTCGTAAAGCGGCTGCATGTACGGATCGACCTTGTCTTTCATATCGCCCGGCAGGTAGCCAAGTTTTTCCCCCGCCTCCACCGCCGGACGGCTGAGGATGATGCGGTCCACATGGCCCTCGATGAACATCGACACGCCGACCGCGACCGCCAGATAGGTCTTGCCGGTGCCCGCAGGCCCGATGCCAAAGGCCAGTTCCTTGTCGAACAGAGCCTGCACATAGGCTTTTTGTGCGTCGGTGCGCGGCTCTACCGGCTTCTTGCGGGTCTTGATCTCAACCCGCCCGCCCCGAAACATCTCTAGCTGGTCGCCGTCGCGCCCCTCTGCCTTGCCCTGGCCCGGCGCGCCCATGCGCAATTCACGGTCCACGTCGCCACGTTCGACACTGCGCCCCTGCTCCAGCCGCTGGTACAGCGCCTGAAGCACCGCGCGCGCCTGCGCGGCGGCGGCGCTGTCGCCGATGACGACCAAAAGGTTGCCACGGCGCAGGATCTGCACGCCCAGGGTCTTTTCGATTTCGGCAAGGTTGCGATCATATTCGCCGCAAAGGTCGATCAACAGGAAGTTATCCGGAAACTCGACCGCGATTTCCTGCATGTCCTGCGGGTCGCCGGATGGCGTCAGCACGTTGGTGACCAATCAGCTCTCCTGTTTGGCTGGGTTTTGGCAATGGTGGCAAGTACGGACCCAAAGGGCAAGACCACGCGCCGCAATGTCACCCCTTTGACACGAAAAATGCCGCGTCCCATGGGAACGCGGCATCCATTTACGGCAGAATCCGACATTCAGCCCGGATCCGGCAGGCTCGACCCTTCCTTGAACGGGCCGGTCGCAACGGTTGGCGGGGCCACACCCGAACAAACCGGCTTGCCGTATTTGTCCAATCGCTGCGAAAGATAGCCCTCTACACCGTCGTCGATGATCCAGTGATCGCAACCGTTGGGATCGACCCAGACCCCCGCCTGAAGCTGGCTGAGGTGTTTGCTGTCAAAACCCCGATCAACAGTCTTGTCTTTTTTCGGCACATCGCACGCGGCCAAAAGGCCGAGACAGGGGATGACCGCCACCAGTTTTACGAGTTTCATGAAATGTCCCCTCAGCGAATGCAGATGATTTCGACGCGGCGATTTTCCGCCATGCCCGCGGCGGTATTGTTGGGTGCCTTGGGCATCCGTTCGCCGTAGCCGCGCACATCCGCGATCCGCGCGCCCACGCCCGAGGCCACACGGGCAACCGAATTGGCCCGGCGCAGCGACAGGTCGAGATTGTATTCGTCCGAAGCGCGGCTGTCGGTATGGCCTGTTATGATGTACGAGGTCGCATTTGCCTGGCGAAAGAACTCGGCAAGGCTTTTACGCGCGCCGTGCGAGATATGCGCGCTGTCCGTCGCGAACATCTGGTCCGTGTTCATCACACCGCACACATTGCCGCGTCGGCAGACCGGGATGCCCTGACGGCTGACATGCGGGGTCATGTAACCCTCGGCCCCGTCATCCATCACCCAGTGCTCACAGCCGTCCGGGTCCACCCAGATCGTCGGTACGTAGCGCTCTCCGACGACCGTGCGCTGGCCGCTTTGCGCCAGCGCCGCATCCGTCATCACCACAACACCCAGAGCGGCGGCAGCAAAACCACTCAAAACGCTGCGCACTATATTTGAAATAGCTTCCGTCACAGCCACTGTCCTCTTCCAAAAGTCCCCCAGATGCCTGCGTTACGCATTTCGCGCAGGCACAGACAAAATACCAATTTAGTGTAGCAACTTTAGATGACTTGTGAAGCTAAAATGGCCATATATTGTGCTCGAACCGGAAACAATCACAAGCTGGCACTCAAAAGTACAGCGTTACGTCCGAATTGTCGCCCAATCCCGCAACTGGAAGCACGAAACGCGACGCATTTGTTTTATCGAGGCAGGCATCGCCCGGCCAGCGAATTGGAGCCGCTTTCCACGATCTCCACCCGCGCCAACTGGCCCGGTTCGATGGTAGGATCGGTGACATGCACCGCGTGCAGGTAATCGGATTTGCCCACCATCTGACCCGGCAGACGTCCCGCTTTCTCGAACAGAACGCCCACCTCGCGGCCCACCATGGCATCCTGCGCCGCGCGCTGCTGGCGGGTAAGCAGCGCCTGCAAGCGTTGCAAACGCTCGGATTTCACATCTTCGTCGACCTGATCACGCTCTGCCGCCGGGGTGCCGGGGCGCGTCGAATACTTGAATGAAAAGGCATAGCCGTAATTCACCGCCTCGATCAGATCCAGCGTATCCTGAAAATCCTGCTCCGTCTCTTCGGGGAAGCCGACGATGAAATCGCCCGACATCAGGATATCGGGACGGGCCGCGCGGATCTTCTCGATCAGCCGCAGATAGCTTTCCGCCGTATGACTGCGGTTCATCCGCTTGAGGATCCGGTCACTGCCCGACTGCACAGGCAGATGCAGATACGGCATCAGCTTGGCACAGTCGCCATGCGCTGCGATCAACGCATCGTCCATGTCATTGGGGTGGCTCGTGGTGAAGCGGATCCGCTCCAGCCCGTCCACCTCGTCGAGCGCCCAGACCAAGTCTGCAAGGGACCAGTCGCGCCCATCCGGGCCTTGCCCGTGATAGGCATTCACATTCTGCCCCAGCAGCGTGATTTCGCGCACGCCACGGTCTACCAGATCGCGGGCCTCTTCGATCACACGGTCCACCGGGCGGCTGAATTCGGCGCCGCGCGTGTAGGGCACCACGCAAAAGGCGCAGAACTTGTCGCAGCCTTCCTGCACCGTCAGAAAGGCGGTCGGCCCGCGCTTGGCCTTTGGACGGTGGCGCAGCGTGTCGAACTTGTCTTCCAGCGGGAAATCCGTATCCAGCGCCTTTTTGCCGGTCCGCGCCTTCGCCTCCAGCTCTGGCAGGCGGTGATAGCTTTGCGGCCCAACGACCAGATCCACCAGCGGCTGACGGCGCATGATCTCTTCGCCCTCGGCCTGCGCCACGCAGCCCGCCACGCCGATTTTCAGATCGGGGCGCGCGTCCTTGAGCCCCTTGAAACGGCCAAGTTCGGAATACACCTTTTCAGCGGCCTTTTCACGAATGTGGCAGGTATTGAGCAGGATCATATCCGCGTCATCGGGGCTGTCCGTCTTTACATAGCCCGCGCCGCCCATGGCCTCTGCCATGCGCTCGCTGTCATAGACGTTCATCTGGCACCCGTAGGTCTTGATATACAGCTTTTTGGCTTCGGACATCTGCCTGCCTTTCGCGCGGTTACAGGGCGTTTCCCTACATCAAAGCAGGCGTCACTTGCAATGCGTTCCGATTTCCCGGAAGTTGCGCGGTAACAAAGCGGGACCACGATGCAGTATTCCAGTCTGGACATGTTTCTGAAAGACGCCGACACCACCCTTGCCAAGGGGCCGGTGGCGCTGATCTTTGCCGAGGACGAGGTCGAAATCGACAGCACGTTGCGCCACCATGCCGATCTTGGCTTCAAGCGCGTGCTGGCCTTCATGCCGCGCGCCTTCGATCTGGCCGGGGACGTTGTCGACAGCGTGATCCGCATCGACCACGATCTCAGCGCACGGGACACGGTGACAGGCACGGTCAATCGCCTGATCGACGCGGCGCCAGGCGTTTGGATGTATTATTGCTTCAACGCGGAATACCTTTTCTTTCCATTCTGCGAAACCCGCACAATCGGCGAGATGCTGGGCTTTCACACCGAAGAGCGGCGCGACGCGATGCTGGTCTATGTCGTGGATGCCTATGCCGGCGATCTGGAGCGGTATCCGAACGCGGTCTCGCTAGAAGATGCGTATATGGACAAATCCGGCTATTACGCGCTGGCACGCAAGGATCCTGATAACCACAATCATCCCAGGGAACGGCAGCTTGATTTCTTTGGCGGCCTGCGCTGGCGCTACGAGGAGCATATCCCGAAGAACCGCCGCAATATCGACCGCATCGCGATTTTCCGCGCCAAACCCAAGGTGCAATTACGCCCGGACCACACGTTCACGGAGGAGGAATACAATACCTTTGCCTGCCCTTGGCATCATAACCTGACGGCCTCCATCATCTCGTTCCGCGCGGCAAAGGCGCTCAAGCGCAATCCCGGTTCCACCTTCGATATCCACACCTTCCGCTGGCACAATTCGACACCGTTCGAATGGCATTCACGGCAATTGCTGGATCTTGGGTTGATGGAGCCGGGACAGTGGTTCTGACACACGGCCGTTGACGACGCGGTTCACGCCAAACCAAGGGCGCGGCCTTTGACAAAGCGCTATGCGTTATTCATCCGTTACAGGCGCAAAAGCCGCGCCAGATCCGAAATCCCGTAAAAAGGTCTACAGGTTTTCCGGCTGCGGCATACCCAACACGTGAAACCCGCCATCCACGCGAATGATCTCTCCGGTGGTGCAGGCCCCTGCGGGCGAGGCAAGGTAGACCGCCGTGCCGCCCACCGCCTCCAGCGTGGCATTGGCGCGCAACGGCGTGTTTTCCTCGGTGTGGCGGAAGGTGCGCCGCGCACCGCCGATGGCTGCGCCTGCCAACGTCTTCATCGGGCCGGGGCTGATCGCGTTCACGCGAATCCCGTCGGGGCCAAGATCATTGGCCAGATAGCGCGTCGCAGCCTCAAGCGCGGCCTTGGCCACGCCCATCACGTTGTAATTGGGTACAACGCGATTGGACCCCTGATACGTCATGGTCAGCATGGTGCCGCCCTTGTCCTTCATCAGCGGATAGGCGCGCCGCGCCACCTCGATGAAGGAATAGACGGAGATATCCATCGAATGTTTGAAATTGGTCCGGCTGGTATTGAGGAACCGGCCCGACAGTTCCGATTTGTCGGAATAGGCCACCGCATGAACGACGAAATCTATCGTTGGCCAGCGCCCGCCCAGATCCTTGAACGCCGCATCCAGAGAGGCGTCATCGGTCACATCCACATCCAGCAATAGATCGGAACCCAGCGAAGCCGCCAGCGGTTCCACTCGCTTGCCGAAATTGTCCCCCTGATAGGAAAATGCAAGCTCCGCGCCCGCCTCATGCATCGCCTTGGCGATCCCCCATGCGATCGACCGCTCATTGGCCACGCCCATGATCAGGCCGCGCATCCCCTGCATCGAATTGCTCATCTAAATCCTACCCGTGAAACCGGCTGAGCAGCATCGACCCATTCGTGCCACCAAATCCGAAACTGTTCGTCATCACCGTATCAAGCCCGGCCTCATCCACCCGCGCCGTCGCGATCTCGCCGGGGCGGATTGCCGGGTCGAGTGTCTCGACATTGATCGAGGGGATGATGAAATCGTGATGCAGCGCCAGCAGGCAGTAGATCGCCTCCTGCGCGCCGGTGGCGCCCTGGCTGTGGCCGGTCATCGACTTGGTCGAACTGATCGGCGGCACGTTGCCTTCGCCAAAGATGCGGCGCACGGCCTCTACCTCGCCCACGTCGCCCACGGGGGTCGAGGTGCCGTGCGCGTTGATATAGCCCACCTTGCGGCCGTCTGGCAGCTGGCTCAGCGCCAGCCGCATCGCCCGCTCGCCGCCTTCACCAGAGGGGGCAACCATATCCGCGCCGTCCGATGTCGCGCCGAGGCCCGTCACCTCCGCATAAATCTTGGCACCCCGTGCGCGGGCGTGGTCAAGATCCTCCAGCACGAGAATGCCGCCGCCGCCGGAAATCACGAACCCGTCGCGATCCGCGTCAAAGGCGCGGCTGGCCTTTTCAGGCGTGTCGTTGAACTTGGAACTCATCGCGCCCATCGCGTCGAAAAGGCAGGACAGCGTCCAGTCCAATTCCTCTCCGCCGCCCGCGAACATCACGTCCTGCTTGCCCATCATGATCTGCTCTGCCGCGTTGCCGATGCAATGCAGGCTGGTCGAACAGGCCGAGGTGATGGAATAGTTGATGCCCTTGATGCTGAACGCCGTGCTCAGATTCGCGCTGACGGTCGAGCACATCGTCTTGGGCACCGCGAACGGCCCGATCCGCTTGGTACCGCCGGTTTGCAGCACCGTCTGATGCGCGCTCAGCATGGCAGAGGTCGACGGCCCGCCCGATCCGGCCACAAGCCCGGTGCGCGGATTGACGATATCGGCCTCTTCCAGCCCGCTATCGGCAATCGCCTGCTGCATCGCGATATGCGCATAGGCCGCCCCCGGCCCCATGAAGCGCAGCGTGCGCTTGTCGATATGCTCTTTCGGGTCGATATCCAGAGAACCCGCGATCCGGCTGCGAAAGCCGTGTTCGGCCATCTCCTCGTTGGCGGTGATGCCCGAGCGGCCCGCCTTGAGCGACTCCAGAACCTCTTCGGCGTTGTTCCCGATGCTCGAAACGATCCCGAGCCCTGTCACGACGACGCGGCGCATAGGCGCACTCCTCTCCTTGTGTCAGCCGCCTTAGTAAGACAAGCCACCGGGCAGGTGCAAGGAGAGAGGACGCCCATCCGCAACTGCGCGGCTTGCCCGACGCGCGTCTCAGCTTTCGCTCAGCGCCACCTTCATGTCCTTGACCTGGTAGATCACATCGCCATCGGCCTCGACGATGCCGTCTGCCACGCCCATCGTCAGCCGCCGGGTCTGCACCGCCTTGGTGAAATCGACCTTGTAGGTCAGCATCTTGCGGTCAGGCCGCACCATGCCGGTCAGTTTCACCTCGCCCACGCCCAGGGCATAGCCGCGCCCCTGCCAGCCGCGCCATCCAAGGTTGAAGCCGGTCAATTGCCATAGCCCGTCAAGGCCCAGACAGCCCGGCATAATCGGGTTGCCGGGGAAATGACAGTGAAAGAACCACAAGTCTGGGTGGATGTCGAACTCGGCCACCACATGCCCCTTGCCGTGCAGGCCGCCATCCGCCGAAATATCGGTGATCCGGTCCATCATCAGCATCGGCGGCTCGGGCAGTTGGGCATTGCCCGGCCCGAACAGCTCGCCGCGCGCGCATTTCAGCAGATCGTCCTTGTCGAAGCTTGTGGGCAGGTCGGCCATTGTTTCGGCCCCTTTCTCGGTCATTCGTTGCTTTTCCAGCCCTTACCACTGCGCCAAAGCCGCGCGCAAGCCCGCCAGCGCACGGTTTTTATTTGAAATCCCGGCCGCCTGCGCCCTATATTGATCCCAACGCAAGGAAACACGCATGACATCTTCACGGGCAACCGATCTGGGATCTGAATGGCTTTCGCAGGCCGGGCTGCGCCCGACGCGCCAGCGCGTCGCGCTGGCGGCCTTGCTGGTCGGCGACGGTCAGCATCGCCATGTCACCGCCGAAAGCCTGTTCGCAGCAGTACAAGACAGCGGCGACAGCGTCTCGCTGGCCACGGTCTACAACACGCTACGCGCTTTTTGCGATGCGGGTCTTCTGCAAGAAGTCACGGTCGACGGCTCCAAAAGCTATTTCGACACCAACACCCATGACCACCCGCATTTTTACTGGGAAGACGAGAACCGCCTCAGCGACGCACCCGCAGACCAGCTTGAAATCTCGCGCCTGCCAAACGCGCCAGAGGGGGCCGAAATCGCCAGTGTCGACGTTGTTATCCGCCTGCGCCGCACCCCCGCCGACACCTGATCCATGAAAGCCGTCTGGTACGACACCTTCGGCGCGCCCGCCGATGTCCTGACCATGGGCGAGATGCCGACGCCGGTTGCCGCCCCCGGCGAGGTGCTGGTCCGGCTCAGCCACTCCGGGGCGAACCCGTCGGATGCCAAGGCCCGCGCGGGTAGCCGTCCGGGCGTCACCAAACCCGCCTTCCCCCGCATCATCCCCCATTCCGATGGCGCGGGCGCGATCGAGGCCGTGGGCGATGGCGTGCCGCCCGCGCGCATTGGCCAGCATGTGTGGATCTGGAATGGCCAGTGGCAACGCGCCCATGGCACTGCCGCGCACTATATCGCTTTGCCCGCCGAACAGGCCGTGCGCTTGCCCGAGGGCGTGACGCCGCAAACCGGCGCAACGCTTGGCATCCCCGGTCTGACAGCGGCCCATACGGTGCTTGGTGGCGGGCCTGTCGCGGGCCGGACCCTGCTTGTATCGGGCGGCGCCGGGGCCGTGGGGCACATGGCCGTACAGCTTGCGAAATGGGCGGGTGCCACCGTACATGCCACCGCCTCCGCGCAGGATGCCGCCCATGTGCGCGCTGCTGGCGCGGATCATGTGTTCGATTACCGTGATCCCGATCTTGCGGCGCGGATCCTCGATGCGTCCCAAGGCGGGATAGACCGCGCCATCGAGGTGGAGTTTGGCACCAACGCCGCCCTGCTGGCAGAGGTGATGAAGCCACTTTCCACCATCGCGGCCTATGGTTCGGCCAAGGACATGACGCCGAGATTGCCCTTTGGCCCTTTCCTGTTCAAGGCGCTGAAACTGGATATCTCGCTCATCTACATCCTGCCCGCCGCCGCCAGACTGGCCGCCATCGACGCCCTGCACAGCGCGCTGGCGGACGGTGCGCTGACGCCTGCCATCCATGCCACCCTGCCCCTTGCGGATTGCGCCCGCGCCCATGACATGGTGCTGACTCCGGGCCGCCACGGCGCTGTCTTGCTGGATTGCGCCTGACAACGCCCGCGTCGTTTTGGCCAAAATACTCAGGGGTGAGCGTTGAAATCCCCAAGAACTTCAATGTGAGGGGCAACGCCCCTGCCCCCTTCAAACCGCGGCCACGAAAGAAAACGGCGCAAGCCTCTGCCCGCGCCGCTTTCACATTATATCGAGGGCATCCGCCTCAGGCGATTTCGACCAGTTCGATGTCAAAGGTCAAATCCTTGCCCGCCAGCGGGTGGTTGGCGTCCAGCACGACCTGCTCCTCGCCTACCTCGGCCACGGTCACTTGCAGGGTCTGACCCTGTGGTGTCTGCACCTGAAGCTGGGTGCCCAGGTCGAGCGGTATGTTGTCGGGGATATCCTTGCGCGGCACCGGCTGCATCGCGTTGGGGTCGACCGGGCCATAAGCCTGATCTGCGGGGATTTCGACCTTTTTCTTGTCGCCCACGGTCATGCCGGGGATCGCCTCTTCCAGACCGGGAATGATCTGGCCCGATCCGACGGTGAATTCCAGCGGGTCACGGCCTTCGCTGGAATCAAAGGTTTCGCCATCAGCCAGCGTGCCAGTATAATGAATCCGGACAGTATCGCCGGTTTTGACTTCCGTCATGAAATATCCAATCGTGTCTTTTGGGGGATGAGTTTGCAAGGCCGCGCCACGCGCGCGGGTACTTGGTTTGCCGTTCTTCAGAAAGCCTAACCTGCCATGGGCCGGATTGCAAACCACTGTCAGAGTTCGCAATCGGGCTTTTCCACCGCGCGCTTCCATGCCACCCTGATCCCATGCCACATCCCGAAAAGGCCCCCGACATGCCCATCAAAACCTGCATTTTCGACGCCTATGGCACGCTTTTCGACGTGGCCGCCGCCGCGCGCAACGCCGCGTCAGAGCCGGGCCGCGAGGCGTTCGCCACGCATTGGCCCACCATCGCGGAAAACTGGCGGCATAAACAATTGCAATACACATGGCTGCGCGCCATCACCGGCGACCATGTGGATTTCTGGCAGGTTACCGAAGACGGGCTTGACTGGGCGCTCGAAGCGGCGGGCCTAGACGGCGATGCGGATCTGCGCGCGCGTCTGCTTCAGCTTTACCGAGAGCTTGACGCCTACCCGGAAGTGCCCGACACGCTGCGCGCGCTCAAGGCGCGGGGGCTGAACATCGTGATCCTGTCCAACGGGTCGCGCAACATGCTGCGCGCGGCGGTCGACAGCGCGGCGATAGGCGATTTGCTGGATGACACGCTGTCGGTAGACAGCGTCGGCATCTTCAAGCCCGCCGCTCAGGTTTATGATCTGGTCGGCCAGCGGTTTCACGGGGCCAAGTCGAGCGTCTTGTTCGTGTCCTCCAATGGCTGGGACGCGGGCTCTGCGGCGGGCTATGGATTCGAGACTGTCTGGGTCAATCGCGCGGGCGCGCCGATTGACCGGCTGGCAGCGCGGCCACGGCATGTGCTGACCGATCTGACCACCCTTCCGGAGCTTGCGAGCTGATGCCCACTTTCACCACCTCCGACAATGTGGCCCTGCATTACGAGGATCAGGGCGATGGCCCGTCCATCCTGTGTCTTGCCGGGCTGACCCGCAACAGCCGCGATTTCACCTATCTGATGCCACATCTTGGCGATTACCGGGTGATCCGTCTGGATTACCGGGGGCGGGGGCAATCCGGACACGCCGCAGATTTCATGTCTTACAACGTCCTGCGCGAAGGCGCGGATGCGATCGAGCTGCTCGATCATCTGGGCCTGGAGCGCATCACGCTGATCGGCACATCGCGCGGCGGGCTGATCGCAATGGCGCTTTCGATCACCAACCCAGACCGGCTTTCGGGTGTGGTGCTTAACGATATCGGGCCCGAGGTCACGGCCACGGGCATCGCGCGCATCATGGATTACGTTGGCAAGACGCCTCCCTTCAAGGATCTGGACGAGGCGGCAGAGGCTCTCATGGCTGGGCAGGCCAAGGCATTTCCCGGCGTGCCCCTGTGGCGCTGGCGTGAACAGGCAGACTTCATGTGGGCGCCCGCGCCCGGTGGCGGCATCGCACTGCGCTATGATCCGCGCCTGCGCGACGCGCTGGTGGGTCAGGCGGGCGCGGGCGCGGCACCGGATCTTTGGCAGCTTTTCGACGGTTTGCGCGAAATCCCGACAGCCGCCCTAAAAGGTGCCAATTCCGACCTTCTTTCCCCCGAAACCTTTGCAAAAATGCAAGAGCGCAACCCCGACATGATCACCGCGATCGTACCCGACCGGGGCCATGTCCCCTTTCTGGACGAGCCAGAGGCGCTGGACGCCATCCGCGCCGTGCTCAGGAAAACCGCATGACCGATATCGACATGATCCGCGCCGCCGCCCGGCGGCTCGACGGTTTTGCACGGCGCACCCCGCTTTTATCCTCGCCCTTTCTGGACCGCATCGCGGGGCGGCGCGTGCTGATCAAGCCAGAATGCCTTCAGCACACCGGCAGTTTCAAGTATCGCGGCGGGCGCTCTGCCGTATCGGCCCTTGATGCTGCAACCCGCGCCAAGGGGGTTCTGGCCTATTCGTCGGGCAACCATGCACAGGGCGTCGCATTGGCTGCGCGGGAATACGATATTCCATCGGTGATCATCATGCCGATGGACGCGCCGCAACTCAAGATCGCCAACACCCGCGATCTGGGCGCGGAGGTGGTGCTGTATGACAGGGCCGGAGGCGAAAGCCGCGAGGCACTGGGCGCCGCGCTTCAGGCCGAACGCGGACTGACGCTCATCAAGCCCTTTGACGAGCCGCAGGTCATCGCGGGTCAAGGCACATGCGGGCTTGAGATCGCCAAGGACGCGGCGGCAATGGGTATCGCGCGGGCCGAAGTGCTGGTCTGCTGCGGGGGTGGCGGGCTGACCTCGGGGGTCGCGCTGGCCTGTGAGGCCGACGCGCCTGGTCTTACAGTCCGCCCGGTAGAGCCGCAGGGCTTCAACGATGTTGCCCGCTCTTTGACCACCGGACGGATTCAGCGCAACGCAGAAGTCTCGGGCAACCTGTGCGATGCGATCCTGACGCCTGAGCCGGGCCAGATGACCTTTCCCATCATGCAGCGCCTGTGCGGGCCGGGGCTTGCCGTGAGCGAGGAGGAATGCCTGACCGCGATGGGCCTTGCCTTTCAACGGCTCAAGCTGGTCGCGGAACCGGGCGGCGCGGCCGCACTGGCCGCAGCGCTCTTTCACGGCGACCAGATCACCGGCGATACCGTGATCTGTACGATCTCGGGCGGCAATGTGGATGCAGGGATCTTTGCCCGTGCGCTGGCCACACTATTGCCGCCGGAGTCGCCGCCACGATAGCACGCGCAAGGTTAAAGCGCTCGGCCGGTCGACTGATATATCAGCGAAAGGCGGAACGCTTTAACGCATAAATACAAAGGTTTCCGCCTTGAAAGACGGAGCGCTTTAATTGGATGTGGTTGTGCTGCTGGAATCGCTCGCCAGAACAGCCACCACGACCACGGCCGCACCTGCTGCCGCAGCGGCTCCCGGTGCTCCCATGGCCATACCCGTACCTGCACCAGCACCGGCGGCTGCGCCCACGCAACGCACCTGCACCAACTGCTGGCCTTGCGCAAAGGCTGCGCCGATGATGCCTGCACCGCCACAGGCGTTGACACGCTGGGCATAGGCGACAGCCGTTTCACCGGCCTGAAGCGCCGGACCACTTTGTTGTGCGACCGCAGGGACAGCGGCAACGAGGCTTGCGGCAATTGCAAATGTAGTTGCTTTGAGAAATTTCATTGGTTTTCACCTTTTCATGACTTTTGACGCGACATAACGATCTTTGCCTTACAATTGATATGAATGAAATACAGAAAACAACCGACACGCGGTTTGTCGCTGATATGGCAAAGCGTATTTCGAGGATATGTAATGCTTCGTATCCTTTCGCGATGCTTTCCCCGTGGTGCAAAACTTGCTATCCGTGCCATCTGCGCACCCGCTGGTGTTCAGCAAAGAAAGGCCCGACATGAGCTTTGCCGATCTTGACGGCATCCGCCTGCATTACCGCGACGACGGCCCCCGCGACGGGCCGGTGCTGGTGTTTTCCAACTCGCTTGGCACCGATCTGACCATGTGGGAGGGCGTTTTGCCTCATTTGCCAGACGGTCTTCGCATCATCCGCTATGACAAGCGCGGGCATGGCCAGTCGGACGTGCCGCCCGCCCCCTATGCAATGGGCGCGCTGGTGCGTGACGCGGAAAGGCTGCTGGACCATCTGGGCGTGCGCGAGTGCTGCTTTGTGGGGCTGTCTATTGGCGGCATGACGGGTCAGGGGCTGGCGGTGAAGCGGCTCGATCTTGTTCGCTGCATGGTGTTGTCCAATACCGCGGCCAAGATCGCCACGCCCGAAATCTGGGCCGACCGGATCAATGCGGTCCGCGCAGGCGGTGTCGAGGCCCTTGCCGACAGCATCATGGCGCGGTGGTTTTCCAACACCTTCCGTGCGTCGCCTCAGGCGCAGGCCTGGCGCGACCTGCTGACCGCGACGCCGGACGAGGGCTATGCGGGCTGCTCGGCGGCCATATCAGGCACCGATTTCTACACTCCCACCAGCGGCTTGCGCCTGCCCGTGCTGGGCATCGCCGGCACCGAGGACGGCTCTACCCCGCCCGATCTGGTGCGTGAAACGGTGGATCTGATCCCCGGCTCCCGGATGGAGATCATGCGCGGCGTGGGCCATATCCCGCCCGCCGAAGACCCAAGCCGCTACGCCGACCTGCTCACCGGTTTCCTGCGTGAAACCGGTCATATCTCCGGCTGATCGCGGAATGCGCGCGCGCCTGCCGCTTGTCTTCGTTCTGATCACCGTGATGATCGACGCGATGGGCATTGGCATCATCATCCCCGTGATGCCCATGCTGATCATGGAGATCGAGGGCGGCACGCTATCCAATGCAGCACTTTGGGGCGGGCTTATGGCGTCGAGCTTTGCGGTGATGCAGTTTCTGTTCGGCCCGCTCATCGGCAACCTGTCGGACCGGTTTGGGCGGCGTCCCGTCCTGCTGATCTCGCTGGCGGTGATGGCCGCTGATTATCTTGTGATGGCGCTGGCGGGCAGCATGTGGCTGCTTTTGCTGGGCCGGATCGTGGGCGGCATCGCAGGGGCAACGCACGCCACCGCCGCCGCCTTCATCGCCGACACATCCACCCCTGAAAAGCGCGGCGCAGGCTTTGGCCTTGTCAGCGCGGCCTTCGGGCTGGGCTTTGTCATGGGGCCGGTCATCGGCGGGCTGCTGGGGGATCTTGGCCCGCGCGCGCCGTTCTGGGCCGCCGCCGCACTGGCCACGGCAAACCTGATCCTTGGGCTGATCGTGCTGCCGGAATCGCTGACGCCGGAAACGCGCCGGGCTTTTTCGATCAAGCGAGCGAACCCGTTCGGCGCGCTCACCCAGATCCGCGCCCATCCCGCGTTGCCACGCCTGCTGACCGTGCTTTTGCTGGCGCAGCTGGCCTTCAACGTCTACCCGGCGATCTGGGCCTATTACACGCAGGCCAGTTTCGACTGGGATCCGGCGATGATCGGCGTCTCGCTCGCGGCTTTCGGGATCTGCATGGCTGTCGTGCAAGGGGGCCTCATCGGGCGCATCATCGCAAAGATCGGAGAGCGCCACACCGTGCGCCTTGGCCTTGTCTTCGCGGTCACGGCCTTTCTGGTTCTGGGGCTGGTCACGAATGGCTGGCTCGCGCTGGCCTTTGTGCCAGTGGCGGCCATTGCGGCGATGACCGTGCCCGCGCTGCACGCGATCATGTCGCGCGACACCGCCGCCAACGCACAGGGCGAGTTGCAGGGGCTTTTCTCGTCCACCAATGCGCTGGCAATGATCCTGTCCCCCTTGGTGATGACATGGGTCTTTGCGCTCGCCACACGGCCCGGCGGGCCGGTCTTTCTGCCCGGCGCGCCGTTTCTTGCGGCGCTGGCGCTTTGTCTGGTGGCGCTGTTGCTGTTTCAGGCCCGCCCGACCCCGGCCAGGACTTACGACACGGCAGGTCGCTTTCCGCCTTGAAACCCGCCCTGCTTCACGGGCAGGCTGCGCCAAACAACCCCGGTCAGGGAGGGACCATGAAAACCATCAAAGCAGCCGTCTGCCACGCATTCGGCGCGCCGCTCAACATAGAGGATGTGCAGCTGCGCGCACCCGAGGCAGGCGAGATCGAGGTTGCGCTCGACGCGGTCGCGATCTGCCATTCCGATATCTCCTACGCGGATGGCTCATGGGGTGGCTCGCTTCCGGCGGTCTATGGCCACGAGGCGGCCGGGCATGTCACCGCCACCGGCCCCGGTGTCACCGGGCTGGATGTGGGCGACCCGGTGATCGTGACGCTGATCCGCGCCTGCGGGCAATGCCCAAGCTGCGGTGCGGGGCGGCCGACGGGCTGCGAAACGCCGTTCGATGGCGATCACGGCGCGCTCAAGACAGCAGATGGCGGCAAGCTGCATCAGGCGATGGCCTGCGGGGCCTTTGCCGAAGCCGTCGTGGTGCATCACAGCCAGGCGGTGAAAATCCCGGCGGGCATGAAGATGGATTCCGCTTCGCTTTTGGCCTGCGGTGTGGTCACTGGTGTCGGCGCGGTTGTCAACGCCGCCGATCTGCGCCCGGGACAGGACGTGGTCGTGATCGGCGCGGGGGGCGTCGGGCTGAACGCGATTCAGGGCGCGCGCATCGCAGGGGCGCGGCGCATCGTTGCCGTCGACATGACCGAGGAAAAGCTGGATATCGCCCGCGGCTTTGGCGCAACCGACGGTGTTCTGGCCACCGCGGACAAGCCATGGCGCGCAGCCAAGGACGCGATAGGGCGCGGCGCGGATGCGGTTTTCGTCACCGTAGGGGCGGCACGCGCCTATAACGATGCGCCGCGCTATCTGGCGGGGGGTGGCAAACTGATCATGGTGGGCATGCCCGCCACCGGCGACGC
Source organism: Paracoccaceae bacterium (assembly GCA_024742835.1). Taxonomy (GTDB): domain Bacteria; phylum Pseudomonadota; class Alphaproteobacteria; order Rhodobacterales; family Rhodobacteraceae; genus Roseovarius. The sequence continues at coordinate 92,094 of JANSXS010000006.1, forward strand.
CTCAACCTACGAGCCCGCCAGCTTTGCGGCGGCGGGCCAGTCGCTTGTCGGCTCCAAGATGGGCGACGTGGTGATCAAGCGCGACATCCCGTGGATGATCGACCTTTACGCGCAGGGGCGGTTGCAACTGGACGAGCTGATCTCGCAACGCTGGTCGCTGGACCAGATCAACGAGGCGATCGCCGACACCCGGACCGGCACAGCAAAGCGCAATGTCATCCTGCTGCGCTGATCGTGGCCGGGGCGCGGCGGAAAATTGCAATTTTCCGATCCGGAATTTTGGAAAATTCCGCTCTGCCCCCGGTCTCGTCACACGGTACCGAAAAATTGCAATTTTTCGTATCGGAATTTTGCAAAATTCCGTCTGACCCGTAGCGCCTTACGATCCCGATTTCCCACCCGCACCGGAGCCCGCCATGAAACTCAGCGATCTCGACATTCTCATCACCTCGCCCCCCGCGCCGGGCTGGGGCGGGCAATACTGGATCCTGGTGAAGCTGACCACCGATGACGGCCTCACCGGCTGGGGCGAATGCTATGCCGCCTCTGTCGGGCCGGACGCGATGCGCGCGGTGGTCGAGGATGTCTTCACCCGGCACATGGCGGGCGAAAGCCCTGAGGATATCGAGAAAATGTACCGTCGCGCCTATTCTTCGGGCTTCACGCAGCGGCCTGACCTGACAGTGATGGGCGCCTTTTCGGGGCTGGAAATCGCCTGTTGGGATATCCTTGGCAAGGCGCGGGGGCGACCCGTCTGGGCGCTTCTGGGGGGAATGATGAACGAGCGCATCCGCGCCTACACCTATCTTTACCCCCTGCCCCACCACGATCTGACCGAATTCTGGGTCTCGCCTGACATGGCCGCCGACTCCGCGCTCGATGCCGTGAACCGCGGCTATACCGCGATCAAGTTCGACCCCGCCGGGCCGTACACGATGCGCGGCGGGCACATGCCCGCGATGTCCGACATTTCGCTGTCCGTGGCGTTCTGCAAGGCGATCCGCGAGGCGGTGGGCGACCGCGCCGATCTGCTGTTCGGCACGCATGGCCAATTCACCACAGCGGGCGCGATCCGGCTAGCCAAGGCGATCGAGCCTTATTCGCCGCTCTGGTTCGAAGAGCCCGTTCCACCTGACAACGCCGCGCAGATGGCGCGCGTGGCGCAGGCCACGTCGATCCCCGTGGCCACGGGCGAGCGCCTGTGTACCAAGGCTGAATTCGCCCCCGTCTTGCGGCAGGGCGCGGCGGCGATCCTGCAACCCGCCCTTGGCCGGGCGGGCGGTATCTGGGAGATGAAAAAGGTCGCCGCAATGGCCGAGGTCTATAACGCGCAGATGGCCCCGCATCTTTATGCCGGGCCGGTGGAATGGGCCGCCAACATCCATTTCGCAGCCTCCATCCCCAACCTGCTGATGTGCGAGACCATCGAGACGGAGTTTCACGGCGCCCTGATCAGGAACGCCATCCGGGTCGAGGATGGCTTCGTCACCCCGCACGACACGCCCGGTCTGGGGATCGAGGTGGACGAGGATCTGGCCCGCGCGCATCCCTTTGACGGCACCGGCCTGCATCTGCAAATGCAGGATGCGCCCTGCGATTACGTGAATGGCAACAATTTCGCCGGGGGCGCGCCGCTCAAGACGGATTGACCCGTCACGGCAAAAGCGCCAGCCAGACCCAGACCGTCAGGATCGACAGCGCCGTGGCCACCAGAACACTGGTGGCCGCCACGCGCATCGCGCGGCCATACATACTGGCGAAGATATAGGTGTTGACCCCCGGCGCCATCGCCGCCGTCAGAACCGCCGAGCGGGTGGCGTCCACCGACAGGCCATAGGCAAGGCCAAGCCCGCGCGTGATCAGCGGATGGATCACCAGACCGATAAGGCAGATGTACAGCACCAGCCGCAAATCGCCCTCGGGACGGTAGGTGGCCAAAACGCCCCCGAGGCCAAAAAGCGCCGCGGGCAGCGCCGCGCGCACCATAAGGTCAAGCCCGTCATTCAGTACCGTGGGCAGGCTGATGCCCGACAGGTTCACTGCGAAGCCAAGCGCGATGCCAACGATCAGCGCATTGGAAAACATCGCCCTGAAAACGCGGCCCACCACCGCCGTTCCGGCCTGCCCCCGCGCGCGCACGATCTCCATCACCGTAATCCCAAGCCCGTAGCAGAACGGCGAATGCACCGCGATGATGGCAAAATTCGCCTCCAGCGCGTCGGGGCCATAGGCGCGTTCTGTCAGTGGCAAGCCCAGCAGGACCGAGTTGGAGAAAAGACAACAAAAGCCGATCGCGACCGCATCTTCCCACGGCCGCCCGAAGATCAGCCGCGCGCCCAAAAGACCCAGCACGAAACCGCTGGCAGCACCCGCATAGAAGCTGGTGAGCAGGCGCAGATCAAAACTTTGCCCCAGATCCAGCCGGGCGATGGCGGTGAAAAGCAGGCAAGGAATGGCAAAATTCTGGGTGAACTTCATCAGCCCGTCCACGCCCGATTGCGCGAACCAGCCCATCCAGACCGCGAAGTATCCGAAACCGATCACGAAGAAGACCGGCAGGATGACGTCCAGAAGCGCCTGCATCGCGGCTCAGGTCGGGTAGGTTATCACCATGCCGTCAAAGGCAGGGGTGATATGCGCGGGGGTCTCATCGACGAGCGTGGCGTAATCCATGTCGATATGCATGTTTGTCAGCACCGCGCGACGCGGTTCGGCGCGGGCGATCCACTCCAGCGACTTTTCCAGATGGGCGTGGGTGGGATGCGGCGTGCGGCGCAGCGCGTCGAGGATCCAGCAATCAAGCCCGGCAAGGATCTCCCAGCTTTCGGGGGGGATCTCTGCCACATCGGGCAGATAGGCCAGATCGCACACGCGAAACCCAAGCGAGTCGATTGAGCCGTGATTGACCCAAAGCGGGGTCAGCGTGATCGGCCCGCCCGCGCCGTCGATGGTGAAATCGCCCTTGATCGTGTGCATGTCAAGGATCGGCGGATAGGGGGAATCATCCGGCTGGATAAAGGCATAGCCGAAGCGCGCGTAAAGCGCGTTCTGCGTGTCGCCATCGGCCCAAACCGGCAGGCGCTGGCGCATGTTGAACACGATCATGCGCAGGTCGTCCAGCCCATGCACATGGTCGGCATGGCTGTGGGTATAGACCACCGCATCAAGCGCGCCGACGCCCGCATCCAGAAGCTGCGCGCGCAGGTCGGGGGAGCTGTCGATCAGCACGCGGGTGATCCCGCCCTCGCCCTCGCGTTCGATCAGCATGGAACAGCGGCGGCGCGTGTTTCTGGGGTTGTCGGGGTCGCAATCGCCCCAATGCCCGCCAAGCCGCGGGACGCCCCCGGACGATCCGCAGCCAAGGATTATGAAGCGTATTTCCCCCATCAGTTGGCCACCCCCTGCCCTGCGGCCTTGGCGAAAAGCCGGTCGAAATTGGCTTGGGTCTGCGCGGCGAAATCAACCCATTCCATGCCGAAGGTCTCTGCCCCGACCTTGGCGGTGTGGACGGTATAGGCTGGCTCGTTGCGTTTGCCGCGATAGGGCGGCGGCGCAAGGTACGGCGCGTCGGTTTCCACAAGGATCCGCTCCACCGGGGCGGCGGCGAAAATCTCGCGCAATTCCTTACTTTTGGGGAAGGCGGCGATGCCCGACATCGACAGATAGAACCCCAAATCAAGCGCCGCCTTCGCCAGATCCGCGCTGGACGAAAAGCAGTGCATCACGCAGTCATACGCGCCCTGCTCGTGCTCCTCGCGCAAAATCCGCGCCATGTCTTCATCCGCGTCGCGCGCATGGATGATCAGCGGCAGGCCGGTGCGGCGCGCGGCCTCGATATGCACGCGCAGGCTTTGCTGCTGAGCCGCCGCGCTTTCGGCGGTGTAGTGATAATCAAGCCCCGTCTCGCCAATGCCCACGAATTTCGGGTGCCGCGCCAGCTCGACCAGCTCCTCGACCGTGGCCATGGGCTCGTCCGCAACGCTCATCGGGTGGGTGCCTGCGGCGAAAAAAACCTCTGGATGCGCCTCGGCAATCGCCTGCACATGTGGCACCAGACGCAGCTTGGTGCAGATCGTGACCATGCGCGTCACCCCGGCCTCGACGGCGCGGGCGATGATATCGCCGCGTTCCTCGTCGAAGGTGTCGAAATCAAGATGACAATGGCTGTCGGTGATCTGGATCTGCTCGGTCATGACGTCCGGTCTGTTCGGTTAGACTGCTTGCGCGGCCTGTTGCAGTTTGAACACCGTATCTAGCACAAGGGCGGCAGGATCAAGGTTCACCGCGCGGCCATGACGGCTGCGCGCGCCGATTTCCTGCGCACATTCTGCCCAACGACGCGCGGCGTGCTGATCCGGGGCCAGACGGGCGATCACCTCGGCTTCGCCGGGCACGGTCTCTGGCGGCGCGATGCCGGTGGCTCCGGCACGGGCCAGTCGGGACAGGAACAGATCAATCAGCGCGTAAAGCAGGTCAAGACGTGTCTCGGCGCCCCTCGCGGAGGCGGCTTCGGCCATCTGGATCGCGCGGGGACGGTCAAGCTGCGGCAACGTCGCGGCGATAGCGACAAGCTCGCCATAGATTTTCAGCCCGTCGAGATTGTAGAGCCGCACGGCCTCTCCGGCGGAGCCACGCGACAATTGCGCCAGCGCCGCCGCCTGCCCGCCCGCCTCTATCCCGGCCTGATCGAGCGCATCCTGCATATCCTGCTGATCCAGCGGCATCAGGCGCAGATCGCGGCAGCGTGACCGGATGGTGGGCAAAAGCCGCGCGGGCTGATGGCTGACCAGCAAGAATGTCGTGCGCGCGGGCGGCTCTTCGAGCATTTTCAGAAGCGCGTTGGCCGCTTGAATGTTCATCTCGTCTGCGGCGTCGATGATTACCACGCGCCGCCCGCCATCGGCCGCCGAGAGGCCCAGAAACCTGTTCAGGTCGCGCACATTCTCCGCCAGGATCTGATCACGCAAGCGGCCCGTCTTTTCATTCACCGTGCGGCGGATGTGATACAGCCCCGGCTCTGCTCGGGCGTGAATACGCCTTGCCACGGGATGATCTGCCGGGATCTCCAGCGTGTCGGGCATGGCCGGTGCCGCCCCGAACAGCCCGCCTTCCTGGTGATCCGGCGTGGCCAGCAAAAAGCGCGCGATGCGCCAGGCCAGCGTCGCCTTGCCCACGCCGCGAGGTCCGTTCAAAAGCCAGGCGTGATGCAGCCGCTCTGACGCGAAGGCGGTCAGGAACGCGGTCTCTGCCGCGGTCTGCCCGAACAGACGACAAGTGTCGCGCGGATGCGGGGCACCCTCGACGCGGTCGGGTTCCGGGCCGGTGTCCGCGCTCATGCCGGCAACCTGTCCAGATGTGCCGTGATATCGGCCTGCACACGGTCTATCGCGCGATCCCCGTCAATGACCACGATCCGCGACGGGTGCTGCACGGCGAGGTCCAGAAACCCCTGCCGCAGACGCGATTGCAGCGCCACGCCGAAATTCTCGAAGCGGTCCTCGGCACCGCCCCGTGACAGGGCGCGTTCAAGCCCGCGCTCTGGCTCCATGTCGATCAGGAAGGTCAGGTCCGGCTCCCGCCCGATCATGAGATCGTGCAGCGCATCGACCTTTTCACGCAGATCCGCCCGACCGACACCTTGATAAATCCGGGTGCTGTCCGCAAAGCGATCGGAAATCACACTGCGCCCGGCGGCAATCGCGGGCAGGATGACGCGCTCCAGATGATCCCGGCGCGCGGCGGTGAACAACAACAACTCCGTTTCGGGGGACCAGCGATCCCCCGCCCCTTCCAGCACGAGCCTGCGGATTTCCTCGGCCCCGTCGCTACCGCCCGGTTCGCGGGTCAGGATCACATCCTGCCCAAGCTGGCGCAAATGTTCAGCGGTCAGCCGAGCCTGTGTCGACTTGCCCGAACCATCTATCCCCTCGAAGCTGATGAACCGGCCTTGCGCGGTCAAAGCGTGCCCTCTGGTCCCTGTCTGAGCCGATTTAGCAGCAGGCCGGACACGGTGCGCAACCGCACCGTGAACCCGCCCGTCTCGACATCCTGCGCCGCCACGAGCGGCACCCGTATTTCCGGCAGGTCGTCGGGTTTGAACACCAGCTCGGCCAGCCGGTCGCCCTTGGACACCGGCGCGCGCACGGGGCCGGAATAGACCACCTCGGCCGTCAGGTTTCCAGATCCCAGAACCGGCACAAGCGTGTTGACATCATTGGCCGGAACAAGACCGACGCTTGGCGCGTCGCCCATCCACACATCGGCGCGGGCAATTTCAGTGCCTTGTTCCACAACGGTCTTTTCCGCGAATTGACGAAAGGCCCAGTTCACGATCTGCTCTGCTTCCTCGGCGCGCGCGCGGGCGGTGTCGAGCCCCGAGATCACGAAAATCACCCGCCGGTCGCCCTGTTTCGCCGATCCGGTCAGGCCGTAACCCGCTTCCTGTGTGTGCCCGGTTTTGAGCCCGTCGGCCCCGACGCCAATGCGCAACAGCGGATTGCGGTTCTGCGTATTTTGCGGCGCGCGTCCGTCAAATTCGTAGGTCGTTTCGGCGAACATCGGGTAAAATTCCGGAAAATCCTCAATCAGCTTGCGCGACAGCAAGGCCAGATCCCGCATACTCATGACATGGCCCTCTTCCGGCCAGCCATTGGAATTCTTGAAGACCGAATTGGTCATGCCCATTTGTTGGCCGCGCCGGGTCATGAAGCGGGCGAACCCGGCCTCTGTCCCATCCGGGCTCAGCGCCTCGGCAATCACGGCACATGCGTCATTACCCGACAACACGATGATGCCCCGCAACAGATCCTCGACCGTGACCCGGTCGGTGGTGTCCAGAAACATGGTGGAGCCGCCGTAATCCATCGCATGTTGCGACACAGGCAACCTTTCCGACAGCGACAACCGCCCCTCGCGGATCGCCTCAAAAGTGACATAAAGCGTCATCAGCTTGGACATCGAGGCAGGCGGCAACGGCTCATCGGCATTCTTGCTGAGCAGGACCGTGCCAGTGGTCATGTCGGTGACAAAGGCCGACGTGGCGCGCGTGTCGAACGCCTGCCCCGGTACGGCGAAGGCAAGCACAAGAACGAGGGACGAAATCAGGCGGGTTGCAGCGATCATGAGGGGTCCCGACTCAGTTGGTAACCGGATAGGCATCATCAAAGCCCACATCCTTGATCTTTTTCAACAGCGCGCCGCGCTCTGACGTGCTGGTCGCGGGGCCGACGATGACCCGCCAGAAGGTCTTTCCCTGAGAGCTCTGCTCCTTGACCGTCGGGATCATGCCGGATTGCCGCATCGCAACAGCCGTGTTGCGCGCGTTCTGTTCGACGCTGAAGATACCGATTTGGATATAGGGTTTTTCAAGCGATAACGCGGCGCGCGCGGGTGCGGCCACCGGCGTGGTTTCGGGGGGTGTTTGAGGTGCGACATCGCGGGCTGCGGGCTGCTCTGCCGCTGCCTCTGCCGCGTCAATGGCAGCCGCGGCGGTTGATACCGGATCAAGTGCCGTCGCTTCGACATCGGCAGGCGCTGCAAGCGCCCCGGCGATGGCGCTTTGCGCCTCAGTGTCGGATTCGGTTGAGGGATCAGGTGCGGCCTCGCGGCGCAAGGCCGTGACATTAAGCTGCGCCGGTGCCCCCGCCAGCATGTCAAGCGCTGCGGCGGCATCGGACGACACCTGTATCACGGGCCCCGGCGTTTCACGCTCTCGCCGGAACAGCGCCCCGATGACGAATTTCGAATTGGCCGTGTTGCGGATGATCACACGCTCAGGCTCGCTCACATCGGGGTGCGCCACCCAGACGCCCCCAAGCGAGGGCCGCCCGTCCCAAAGTGCCCTGTCGGTCACCTGGAACACATCCGGAGCCTCGACATCCCGTTCCACCAGCTTGACCGAGTTATCCGCCGCGGTGACAGCATCCTGCTGCGAGCTCTGCTGCTGGAATAGCGTGAATTCGCCCGTCTCACTGCACCCCGACAGCACCGCTCCGGCGGCACAAAACGCCAAAGCCGGGGCAAAGCGCCGCGCCTTGCGGAAATTATGTGTCATGTGATGTCCCTTGCCTGAATACGCCCGTAAAGATGCGCCGGTTGATCCGGCGTTGTGTCTTTGACTTTTGCAGCCATTCTGCCATTCGCAATGATAGCGACTTGCGCCCCGCATGGAAAGTCTGCAAAGGAGGGTTTGGCGGAAATCCCCTGCAACCGGGCCTTTCAGAATCGAACCGGGCACAGTAGCAAGTCTCCGCATGGAGGAGTGGCAGAGTGGTCGATTGCACCGGTCTTGAAAACCGGCGTGCGTGAAAGCGTACCGTGGGTTCGAATCCCACCTCCTCCGCCAGAATGTATTATTGTTTAAAATCAAATTGTTAATAGAAAACAGAAGCAGCTTATTGCACCTCTTATTGTACCTAACTTGATATACCTTGCGCCTTGAAAAATAGTGGCACGTCTGGCCAAACAGGTTTCCCATGCCGCAGCGCTGAAGCCCGCGATCATTTTAAAGCTAAAGGCAGGTTGAAGAGAGCCGATTTAGAATAGAATTGGGCCTCTCACCCTGCGTACAGCTCTTCCTGCATGCGTCGGAATGCTGCCCTTACAGCGGGGAGCCCACCCAACCTTGCCTTGCCCTCGCTGACGCTGCCAAAACGAGCGGTCATGAACGATACCAGCTTCTTGGTTGCCAGCTCGCTTTCACCGCGCGTCTCATAGGCGGAAAGTATAGCCAGTAGCAGGTCTTTCATGTCTACATCGGCTTCGGCGACACCTCCCTCTCTGACCCTGTCAGCACGGTCGTGTCGGGTCTTGGGCGGGTTGGTGAAAAGAACGTAGCTCAGGACGTCGAACAGATCGCTGTCAGGTGCATCCACTAGTCGTCGAATGTCGTCCAGACGGTCTTGATCATACCCACGGTCAGAAAGTTGGCCCAAGAAGTGTTCGCGGTTGTCGGGGTCGCTCCAGAGCTTGCGAAGCTGATCTTCGTCGGTGATCAGGCCGGACAGGTCGCCAAAGAGCCGTTCAAGAAACTCTGCCGCCGAAATCGGCTTCCCATCTGGACTCCAGTAAGTCGTTGACGCGATATGCTTGATAGTCCGGGCCTTACCGTCCGAAAGCTTGACCACGATCTTCTCACGAGGTGGGTCTTCCGGCCCATCGCCTCCCGGTTCGGGTGGCTCGTCGCCCGGTCCCGGCTCTGGGCCTGTGGGTGGCGTGCTAGGACCCGTGGGCAGTTCAGGGGCCAGCGGCTCGCCATCCCACTCAGGATCGTTGAAGTTCTCGTGCGCCTTCACGAAATCCCAGATCGTGAAGAAGTCCTTGCCGTCATAAGTCCGGGTGCCGCGACCGATGATCTGCTTGAACTCGATCATGGACCGGATCGGGCGCATCAAGACGATGTGGCGGACATTGCGAGCATCAACACCGGTGGAGAGCTTCTGAGAGGTCGTCAGGATCGTCGGGATCGTCTTGCCGTTGTCTTGGAAGTCCCGCAAATGCTGTTCGCCTACAGCCCCGTCATCGGCGGTCACACGGTGGCAGTAGTTGGGGTTGGTCCCGTCCTTTACCTGATTGATCAGGTCCCGGATCAGTGCTGCATGGTCATGCGTCGCACAGAAAACCAAGGTCTTCTGTCGCTGGTCCATTTGGCTCATGAACTCCCTGACCCGGCTTAACTCGCGTTCTTGGATGATGATCCGCGTGTTGAAATCGCTCTCTTTAAAGGTATCGCCGTCTTCCACGTCACCGGCGATGACATCGTCGGTCCCGTCATAGACATACTCGTCAATCGTGCTGGCCATCTGGCGCACCTTGAACGGCGTGAGGATGCCATCCTCGATCCCATCGCGTAGGGCGTAGGTGTAGGCTGGCTCGCCGAAATAGGCGTAGGTGTCGGCGTTGTGCTTGCGCTTTCGGCGTCGGTCTCTTTCACAAGCTCGAAAAGGCGGTCCATCAGGGCAACGGTCTTAGGCGTTCCCTTTTCCTTTTCCCAATACGCGCGGTCGGTGGGCGCGCTTATGGCGTCTTCATCTTCATCCACAAGCCCGCGCTGCATTTCGTCCAAGACTTTGGTGAAAACCAATGTGATATGTTCGTCCACCTCGAACGCCTGCACCTGAATGGCGATCAAGGGCATAGCGCCGTTAAACAGGGAAACGACGTTCAAGAACCGGCTGGTTATGTCTTCGACGACCAGAACCGCACAATGCTCATATTGGGGATAGCGTTTGCGTTCGATGTCCCAGTATTCAATGCAACGGATGATATGCGCCTCATCGGTCGCGCCAAGCTGCAATTCGACCTCAAAACGCTTATAGGTATCGGGGTCTTGCAGTAGCAGGTCACAGGCTGCGAACAACTTGATGAAGCGCCTGCGTATGCTGCTGAATTTTACAGTGGATGTTCGGATGATAACGGCGAACCCGATAGCCAACATGAAAGGCTACCAGACACAGGGGGACGGCTTTCATACTTGGACTGAGGCCGAGATTGAACAGTTTGTCGCACGTTACCCACCTGGAACGAAAGTTTATCTTGCGTTGATGCTTATGCTCTGCACCGGGCAGAGGAAATGCGATGCCCGAGCGTTAGGTTGGAAGGATGTTGATGGGGGCCCGATCGCTGTTCGGCAGCAGAAGACCGATACGCCGCTCGTGATCCCTGTAACGCAAGAACTTGGCAACGCGATTGCAAATCTTCCCGCGCACGCACCTGCATTCCTCCTTTCTGAATATGGGAAACCATTCTCCGTCGGTGGTTTCGGCAACTGGATGCGCAAAAGGTGTGACGAGGCCGGGCTGCCGCAATGCTCTTCCCACGGGCTGCGCGAGGCGTGTGCACGTCGCTTGGCGGAAGCAGGTTGCACTGTCCACGAAATCAAAGCGATCACCGGCCACAAGTCGGACGCCGAAGTTCGCAGGTACACCGAGAAGTCTGATCAAATTCTCTTGTCGGAGAGAGCGCTGGAGAAGCTGCAAAAGCGCTTTTCAACACCGAATTCTGCTAACCACCCCGGCAAGTTTAGCAAACACGAGGCGTGGCCCCATGTATCAAAACAATTATAGGGAACAAGTGGCAGCCCGTAGGGGAATCGAACCCCTCTTTCCAGGTTGAAAACCTGGCGTCCTAACCGATAGACGAACGGGCCATCCTGTGGCGTGAGCCGCTAACTATGAAAATAGTCAGGTCTGCGCAAGGGGCAAATTGCAGAATCTTCGCGGTTTCCCGTCGAAAAATTCCCGTGCAGCCGCTCAGGCACGGGCGGCGTCTTCGAGGCGGAGCTGCACGCTTTGGCGTCCGCCCCATGTGTTGATCTCCAGCCGTCCGGCCAGATGGAAGCGCGCGCCGCCGTGGCTGTCGAGCGCGGGGCCGAGCGGGCCATCGAACGCGCCGAAGGCGATCGCGTCCAGCGTCGGGCCGGTGCCATCGCCGAAGCGCAGCTTGAGATGGCTTTCGCCGACGCGCTTGGCAAAGGTCACACCCATGTCCGGAAACACATAACGCGGGCCGGGCGCGCCCGCGCCGAACGGTCCCGCCGCTTCGATCTGCGTCACGAGGTCGGTCGTGGCTGCGCCGGGCATCAACAGCCCGTCCACGTTCAGATCCGCCGGTCCAGCCTGTCCCGCGCCCTGCTTGCCCAACAGTTCGGCCAGCCGCGCCATGGCTGGTTCCAGCCGGTCGCGCGCCACGGTCAGCCCGGCGGCCATCTTGTGCCCGCCGCCCTTGATCAACAGCCCCTCGGAGGCCAGCCGCTGGATCGCGTGGCCCAGATCGACGCCACTGACCGACCGGCCCGAGCCCTTGCCCTCATCGCCGTCCAGCCCGATGACGATAGCGGGGCGGTTGGTGGCCTCTTTCAGGCGCGCGGCAACGATGCCCACAACACCTGCGTGCCAGCCTTCGCCGGCGGCCCAGACCAGCGGCGCGTTCAGGCCGCGCGCCTCGGCTTGGGCCAAGGCCGCCGCCCTGACACCTGCCTCGACCTCGCGGCGTTCCTCGTTGAGCCGGTCCAGCCTTTCTGCCAGTGCCTGCGCCTCGGCGGGATCGACCGTGGACAACAGCCGCGCGCCCAGATCGGCGCGGCCGATGCGCCCGCCTGCATTGATGCGCGGGCCGAGTACGAAACCAAGGTGATAGGCGTTGGGCGCGGTGTCCATGCGGGCCAGATCGCTCAGCGCCACAAGCCCCGCGCGCCGCCGCTGGCCCATCACATGCAGACCCGCGCGGACGAAGGCCCGGTTCAGCCCACGCAGCGGGGCCACATCGGCCACCGTGGCCAGGGCCACCAAATCCAGCATCGCCATCAGATCGGGGCCGCGCTGGCCCGCCTCGCGCAATTGCCGCCCGGCCTCGACCAGCATCAGGAACACCACCGCCGCCGCGCACAGATGCGCCAGGTCGCCGCTTTCATCCTGCCGGTTGGGGTTCACCACGGCAAGCGCGGGGGGCAAAGTCTCTCCGCCCAGATGGTGATCGAGCACGATCACATCCGTGCCCTTGGCCGCTGCCAGCGCCTCGTGCGACAGCGTTCCGCAATCCACGCAGATGATCAGGTCATGGGCGCGCGCCAGATCGGCCATGGCGGGCGGGTTGGGGCCATAGCCCTCGTCGATCCGGTCCGGCACATAAAGCGTGGCCGTCAGCCCCATCTGCCACAGCCAGTCGATCAGCAGCGCGGCGGATGTCCCGCCATCCACGTCATAATCTGCAAAGACAGCGATCCGTTCACCCGCGCGGACCGCCGCCAGAAACCGTGTCGCGGCGGTTTCCATGTCTTTCAAACTGCGCGGATCGGGCATCAGGTCGCGCAGCTTGGGGTCCAGATAGCCCTCCACCTGGGCCACAGGTACACCCAGCCGGGCGAGCGTCTGACACAGCGGGCGTGGCCGGGCGGTTTCCTGCATCATGGCCTCGGCCAAGCGATCGGCCTCTGGCGTGGGCCCGCGCCAGAACCGCCCTGTCAGCGACTGTTCGACATTCAGAAACCCGGTCACGCGACCTTGTGGCGACAGGTCATCAAGCGCCGTTCCCCGGTCGAGGAGCGTAGCAGCAGGGTCTGTGTCTCGATGAAATCGCCGCGCGGCTTCATGCCCTCTACCAAAGAGCCTTGCGTGACCCCGGTCGCGGCAAAGATCACATCCGATGTCACCATGTCGTCGCGTGCATAGATGCGGTTGAAATCGGTGATCCCGGCCTTTGCGGCGCGGCCACGCTCGTCATCGTTGCGAAACAGCAACCGGCCCCAGATCTGCCCGCCCAGCGCCTTGAGCGCGCCTGCGGCCAATACGCCCTCTGGCGCGCCGCCGGATCCCATATACATGTCGATGCCGGTTGCCTCTGTATCGGCGCAATGCATCACGCCGGCCACGTCACCATCCCCGATCAGGAAGATCGACGCGCCAAGAGCGCGCAGTTCGGCGATGGTGGCCTCGTGGCGCGGGCGTTCCAGCACGCAGACGGTGATCTCGGAGGGCGACACGCCCTTGGCCTTTGCCAGCGCCTCGACCCGTTCGGTCGGGCTCATGTCCAGCGACACCACATTTTCCGCATAGCCCGGCCCGACGGCCAGCTTGTCCATGTACACGTCGGGCGCGTGCAGCATGGTGCCGCGCGGCGCCATGGAGATCACCGTCAGCGCGTTGGGCATCGCCTTGGCGGTGATCGTTGTGCCTTCCAGCGGGTCAAGCGCGATATCAACGGCGGGGCCGGTGCCACTGCCAACCTCTTCGCCGATATATAGCATCGGGGCCTCGTCGCGCTCGCCTTCGCCGATCACGACCGTGCCCTGAATATCCAGCTTGTTAAGCTCTTCGCGCATGGCGTTGACGGCGGCCTGGTCGGCGGCCTTTTCGTCGCCGCGTCCGATCAGTGGGCGACAGGCAAGGGCGGCCTGTTCTGCGACACGGGCCAGCGCCAGCGACAGAATGGCGTCATCAAAAGAGGTGGTCATGGAAACTCCTGTCATAATGCGGCTCAAGGAGTAGCCGCTCTGCCCTGTCGGCACAAGATCTACGCGCCGCGCTTAGACGCTTTCGATACGCAGCGCGACGGGGGCACTGGCCAGAACCTCCAGCCGGGACATCGCCGCAAGCGCGTCTTCCAGCGCGGCGGGCGCGGTCTTGTGGGTGACGATCAGCACGGGTGCGGTGGCGTCCTTGTGGCGATACTGCCGCATCCGGTCGATGGACACGCCCGCGTCGCCCAGCACCGTGGCCACCTTGGCCAGCGCGCCGGGTTTGTCATGCAGCGCCATGCGCAGGTAATAGGGCACCGCCGTTGCGGTGCTCGCCGGGCTTGCGGCCTCAAGCGAGGTGGCGGGCCGCCCGAAGGTCGAGACGCGGAACCCCCGCGCGATGTCGATCACATCCGCCATCACCGCGCTGGCCGTCGGCCCCATGCCCGCGCCGGGACCGCGCAGCACGATCTGTTCGGCCTCGTCGCCTTCCAGCACCACCATATTGGTGCCGCCGTCCAGCTGGCCCAGCGGGCTTTTCTTGGGCACAAGGCAGGGCGACATGCGCTGTTCCAGGCCGCGCGCGGTCATCCGCGCGACGCCAAGCAGCTTGATCCGGTAGCCCATGTCATCGGCCTGACGGATATCGTCGATGGTGACCTTTTCAATGCCTTCCAGCGCGACACCGCCGAAATCCACCTGGGTACCAAAGGCGATAGAGGCCAGCAGCGACAACTTGTGCCCGGCGTCGATACCGCCCACGTCAAGGCTCGGGTCCGCCTCGAGATAGCCCAGCTGGTTGGCCTCCTCGAACACGTCGTCATACGGCAGGCCAGAGGATTGCATCCGCGTCAGGATATAGTTGCAGGTGCCGTTCATCACGCCCATCACGCGGGTGATCTCGTTGGCGGCCAGGCCCTCTGTCAGCGCCTTGACCACCGGGATACCGCCCGCGACTGCCGCCTCGAAGCGCAGCGCGACGCCCGCCGCCTCGGAGGCGAGCGCAAGATCGTGCCCGTGCAGCGCCAGCATGGCCTTGTTGGCGGTGACAACGTGTTTTCCCGCCGCGATGGCGGCCTCTGTCGCGGCCTTGGCTGGGCCGTCGGACCCGCCCATCAGTTCCACGAACACATCCACATCGTCGCGCGTGGCCAGCGTGACCGGATCATCCTCCCAGTCATAGCTGGCGATGGATACGCCACGATCCTTGTCGCGGGTGCGCGCCGACACGGCTGAAATCTCGATCGACCGGCCCGACCGCGCCGCCAGAAGCTGTGCCTTCTGCCGCACGTTACGGACCACGCCGATGCCGACAGTGCCGAGCCCGGCGATACCAAGACGTAAGGGGGATGACATGGCGCGCTCCGTTTGCGGATGGAAGGAAATGCTGGCGGGGATGTAGCCGGTTGCGAAGCCGCTTGCAACGCGGCTTTGCCGTGGCGCGCGCGCCGTGCCCTCAAGACGGGTCGGGCAGTGTCACCGGCTGTGACAGCCGTGCGCGTGACGCGCTGTCGATGACCGTGCCGCGCAGCGCCGCCGCGCGCCCGCGCAACTTGCCGATCCGCGCGTCCACACGCTGACGGTCTTTGAGTGCGATACGCTCTTGCACCAGATCCGCGCGCAGCGTCTCGGCGGGAACAAGATCGGGATAGGCGGCCCTGCGGGACGTGTCGGCAAACCGGTCTTCAAGCTCGGGAAACTGCGTACAGCCCACGGTCCCCGCCGCGATCAGCAGGGCAAACAATTTCAACATTGAGCGGGACATGGGCACGGGGCACCGGCTCCTTTCGGGGTGATGCCGCTGTCATGCCACGTTCGGGGCCGGTCGGGCAAGCGGGGCTTTGCCGTCCGCGCCAGTCTTTGCGCCGCCTTAAACCTGCGGTCCGCACTCGCCCTCGAAACACAGCTGCGGCGAAAACCGGATCGCCGAAAAGAGCCGCGTGTCGATCACGAAATCGTCCAGCCCCACATCGAAAAGCGGATCGTAATGCGATCTCGATTCCACCAGAATGATTTCCTCGCCATTGTCGAGGATGGGCAAGGTGCTGTGCGCACTTTCGACATCCGCCGTGGTCAGGGCTGTCATCGGGCCGGTCCCGCGCGTATGACTCCAGCTTATTTCATACTTGTTGTCGGTGCCGTTGAACCGGATCACCGAAATGCGCAGCTGGTTGGCGTTGTTGTCATTCGACATTTCGTTGAACAGGACAAGCGCGTTGTCCAGGTAGATGCCGCTGATCCCCGACGCCGAATTTTCCCGCGACAGGATATCCGCAACGGTAAAGGTCGCTTTTTCGCGCACGCTTTTGTAGCGGTGAACCTCGAAGAATTCAAAGGTCGCTGCCATGACCCAGAACAACAGGGGCAGCGACAGCACCGATTCCACCATCATGGAGCCACGGGTGTCTTCCCAGTATTCGCTCCAGGCAACTTTGACGCGTGCAAGCAACATATCAGATGGGCTCCTGTACGAAAGCAGTCATCGTGACGATCGACGCCTCCCCGCTACTGTCCTTGGTCAAGGCGCTGCCGAGGAATTCATCAGGGAAAAACGGCTCGAACTTGTAGCAGGCTCTTAGCAGCATGACCTGATTTGCGACGCCGGGGGTAAACTCGCGCACGGGCTTGGCCTCGTCGGCCTTGTCGGTGCAGTCCGGCGTGGTGTCCAGGGATTGAAAGGCGAACATGCTGGCCGGTGTCATTTCCAGCTTCAGCTTGGTCTTGCAATCGGCCACCATCAACGCGTTCTCACAGATCAGGTCCTTGATCTCGGCATGTTGCGGGGCCGTGCCGGTGCCAAGCCGCAGGTCGCGCACCGCGATGTCCATGCCGCGTTCGATCAGCGTGTGCCGCATCGTGACAAAGCCCAGTTCCACCGACATGATGATCATCGACAGATAGACCGGAAAGATCAGCACGAACTCTACAGAGGCCGCACCGCTTTCGTCGCGGGCCGTGCGGCCAAGAAAGCGTTTGATCCCGGCAATCATTGTGTCAACCTCAGGGTCTGGACGCTGCCCGCGAT
>JANSXS010000059.1 GCA_024742835.1 Paracoccaceae bacterium
ACAGCCAGCGTCGTCGTGGAACTCAGCACGATCAAGCGCGCGACCATATCGTTATTCACCGCGCTGCCGACCGATGTGCAAATCACCCTGTCCGACACCATCCGCGAAGCTGCAAGATCCGGGCATTGGCCCAAGGGGCTGGAACAGTCGGATCAGGCCGTGCGGGCCTTGATTTTGCAACACCAGTAAGACACCGCCACGCCCGAACGTTGAGCCGGGATGTGGGTGTGCGAACGGGCGGTGTTTTCGCGCGGGCGGCCGCTTGCGGTAGCACGGGCAGACCGCATCAACCCGCAGGCCGATTTTGGTGACCAGACAGGATAACCGCCGCTTGACCTTGCGCGACGTGTCGAACGCCACACGCAAGCGAGTGTTGGCGGCTGCGCGGGCCCTGCGCATTCGCCCCTTCAGGTATCGTTGAGGTGAAAGATGTGATGTTTACTGATACCAGGGGAATCCTCACCCTCCTGCATGGCCGCGCGCATCAATTTCAGACCGACTTTTGCGGGGTTTCCTTCGGTCTCCCATACCGCAGCCTCGCGCGGGATGTACTTCAGAAGACAGATATCGGGATCATCGCGCCCATGTTCGAACCATGCCGCAACACCGTAGCTCCATAGCGCATCAAGTTTTTTGGCGTTGGTGGTCTGTTCGATCGCGCCGATCAGGCTTGCATGGTAATCGCCCGAACCGGATTGAACCGTGCAGGCGGCCTCGGCGCCTTGGCCGATCGCCTGTATCAGATCGGTTTCCTTGCTGCTGATGATCCAGATGATTCCGGTCTTCGTTTCGGGAAAGATCGTCATGGGTTGCGGGTGCTGGCCGCTGCCGGTCACCCCCAGCAT
Source organism: Paracoccaceae bacterium (assembly GCA_024742835.1). Lineage (GTDB taxonomy): Bacteria > Pseudomonadota > Alphaproteobacteria > Rhodobacterales > Rhodobacteraceae > Roseovarius. Next base: position 846 of record JANSXS010000059.1, read on the forward strand.
ACAGGTGCTGATAGTGTCCAGTTTGGTCCATAATTGCGCAATCCCGTCATACGTGTTTTCTGTCAGGTTGGCCATGGTCACACCTTTCCGGGGATTTTGTGGCCGGTCTTTCGAATTTGATCTTTGGTCATGGAGCGCTCCTTGCTTTTGCAAGCTGTCAACGCACCGGGGCAACCGCGTGTTCCGGACACTGGCGGTGGTCGATCATTCCCGAGGCGTGCTTTCCGGTTTTGGCGACATGATCTCGTTTGTGGTCGGGCCAAGCGTATCGGCCTTGACGGCACCGCGCTCTCCCATGGGATTGTCCTGACCAACCGTGGAGTCGCGGGCTGTCTGCGCCTCCAGTTCTGCGTCGATCTGCGCACCAAGCAGGATGATAAAGGCCGAAAGCCACATCCAGGTTAGCAATATGATGACGCCGCCCAATGCCCCGAACGTCTCGTTGTAATTTCCAAAATGTTGTACGTAACGGCTAAAGGCGATGCTGCCGCCGACCCACATCAGGCAGGCCAGAACCGCGCCAGGCGTCAACCAACGCCATTTCGCTCGCCGTCGATCCGGGGCAAAACGATAAAGCAAGGCGATGCCGGTGGCACCCATGACGAACATGAGGGGCCAACGGACGATCAGCAACGCCTCGAGCAGCCAGCCGCGCACCCCGAACAGCGCGGCGGTGGCCGGGATGGCCGCGACGATCATCACGCAGACAAGAACGCCCAGAATCAACGTGATTGTCAGCGCCAGTGTCAAAGCCCGCACTTTCAGAAAGCTTCGGCTTTCGGTTTCGCCGTAAATGACATTCAATCCGGCGATGAAATTGCCAACCGCCCGCGACGCGGAATAAATCGCCAGCGCAAGTGCCGCTCCGGCAGCCAGGCTGAGGGTGTCCTGATCGGAACGAACCACGTCTTCCAGCTGGCCCATGACGATGTTGCGCGCCGCATCCGGCATCACAGAGGCCATCCAGTCAGACGTGGATAACAGCATCTGATCGGGCATCATCAGGCCCGCAATGGCGACGCCTGCGGTGATTCCCGGAAAGATCGACAAAAGCCCGTAAAACGCGATCCCGGCGGCCAGAAGCCCCACGTTTTGTTGTGAGATCTGCCGACCCACCCGCAGACCGATATCCAGGAACCCGGCAAGCGGAATGCGTATCGGCGTTTTTGCGGCTCTTCCGCGTGTCATGTTTGGTTCTGGTCCCGTGCTGTGCTCATGGTGTTTCCCGTTGAAGACCCTTGGTTGTTGGTCGCGCTGAACATAACGCAGCTTTGGTGCGCGCATGGCCTAACACGTTTTGATCCGGCCCGTTCCCGATTGCTGCCCTGTGGGAACGTTCGCCGGTTTGCAGCGTTACCGCCTGTGTACAGGATCAAGCGGAAAGGTGTCATCATGCGTGTCGAAGTTGCCGGTCTTGGTGGTCTGATCCTTTTGGGTTTGGCCATTTATGCCCTCGTGAACATCATCGGATCGAATGCAGGCACGGGCGCCAAGGTGATCTGGACACTCCTTGTTCTGTTGTTGCCGCTCATCGGGTTCATCATATGGCTTCTGGCCGGCCCGCGCGCCCGCCAGCGCGGTGTTTGACGCACCCCGCGCGCGCCCTTTGGCTTGTCGAGATCTGACAGGTCGCGTGTTCCTTGCGCTGCACATCTGGAAACGTCCAAAAGTTCAAAACGGCGAAAGGAAATCGGATGTCTGACAAGGACAAATCTGATCCGATCGAAAAAGAACGTGAAAATCGAACAGTCCGCGAACTGACTCCTGTGTCAGCCCGACTCATTTTCGAGGCGATCCATCGAGAGGGCGACGAGGAACTCAACCGGCCAAAAGGCGCGCTGTGGTGGTCAGGCATTGCCGCTGGCTTGCTGATTGCCTTTTCAGTCTGGGGCGAAGCGTTGCTGCGCGCCAGCCTGCCCGACACCGAGTGGCGCTATATACTGGAGAATTTCGGGTACTCGCTTGGCTTTCTTCTCGTCATTTTGGGCCGGATGCAGCTTTTTACCGAGAACACGATCACAACCGTGGTGCCACTGGTGATGAAACCGGCCTTTATTACGCTAAGCCGGGTTGCCCGGCTTTGGACAATCGTTCTGACGGCAAATATCGTGGGGGCATTTATCGTGGCGTCGTTTCTTGCCTTTGCGCCGGTGCTTACGCCCGAGTTGCGCGCGGCGATGACCGACCTGAGCCTCCATGCCACGGGTATGCCCGCCATCGAGGGCCTGATGCGTGGTATCCCGGCAGGTGTGCTGATCGCCGCGCTGGTCTGGATGTTGCCGGGGGCGGGTAATGGAGGGTTGATGCTCATTGTCGTGATCACGTGGTTGATCGCGTTGGGCGATTTCACGCATATCATCGCGGGATCTGTCGAAATGGCTTTCTTGCTCGTGCAGGATCAGCTTGGCTTGCAACAGGCTCTATTTGGCTTCTTTGTGCCTGTTCTGGTCGGCAATATCATCGGGGGGACACTTGTCTTCACCCTGTTGACAAGCGCGCAGATCAAACCCGAGATTCAGGAACAATCCGATAGGATGTGACAGCGGCAGAAGCGGTTTTTTCGAAAAGCTCTGAAAAGCCCGCGCCATTGTCGGCACGGGCTTTGTGTCATGGGTATGACGCGTATCTTATGTGACAGGCACTGCCATGCGCCCCGGCCGTTATTGTGACGGCTCGTCGGTCACGACAGGCTCCATGTCGCCGCCGACGGGCACATCTCCCCCAGCGGACATATAGGCGACCAAGCCGATGAGTGCCGCCGCGGCAATCACACCAGCGAGGACACCACCGCTGAGCATCGGTTTGTGTTTCTTTTCCTGGGTTTCGATATTCGTCTTGGGTGCAGACATCTGCGTCTCCTTTCGTTGCTGAATGGAAAACGCGCGCGCTGTGGCTTCGTTCCGGCTTTGGCGATAAGCCAAACACCCCTCTTCACACGCCGCTGATCTAACGCTTTTACCTGGGTCAAACCCATGGGTAAACCTGCGGGCGGTCCCGAACAGGATCAGCTCATAAGCGTTTCTGTTGATGCAAAGAACATTGCCTGGCTTACCGCCGACCGGACCTGATCCTCGGAAAACGGCTTTGAAATGAGAAACGCGGGTTCTGGTCCTTCACCTGTCAGCAGACGTTCTGGAAATGCGGTGATGAAAATCACCGGGCGGTCACCGTCGCGTTCAAGGATCTCTCTTACCGCGTCTATCCCGCTTGAATTATCCGCCAGCTGAATATCGGACAGTATCAGGTCCGGCAGCTCCTGAGCGGCCAGATCAAGCGCGTCTGCTCTGGTGCGGGCCACGCCTGTCACCTTGTGACCCATCTCGGCGACAATGGATTCCAGATCCATCGCGATGATCGCCTCGTCTTCGATGATCATGACGTTGCCCGACACAGAGGAATTCATTTCTTCGACGCCCTTGTCGATATAGCTTTTCGCCTCGTGCTCGTTCACTTGCATGACCTGCGCCACCTCGGGCACCGAAAATTCCTCGATCGTATGAAGCAACAACGCCTCGCGCGTGTTGGTGGTCAGCGATTTCAGATGCTTGTCCGCACGGCCTGTCAGGCCGTCCCCTGTGCTGTGGTCCACCGGCATTCCAGAGGAGCTCCAGATCGCGTGGAAAACCTGAAAAAGGGCCACCTTGGAAGAGATGTCATCTTGATAAAGACTACGGTCGCCAAGAATGGCCTCAAGAGTCGCGGCGGCGTAATTGTCGCCAGTTGTTCGTCTCCCTGTCAACGCACGCGCATATCTGCGAAGATAAGGGAGGTTTGCCCCGATGTCTTCGGTCAGCGTGTCGTTCGTCTGTCCACTCATGCTTGTTGCTCCAAAATTTTGAAATATCTTGGAACCAACGCTGCTCAACAGAGTTTGGTTCCCGAGGCAGTAACCCAAAAGAGCGACAATGAGCGATATGACGTCAAAACCGCCCAACTCCCGCATTGTCGAAGAGATCGACCGAAATCTCAAGCAGGCGTTCGACCATGTTGCGAACGAGCCTGTGCCAGACAGGTTCTCTGATCTTCTGAACCGACTGAAATCAGGTGATTTTGTCTCGGGCGAGAAAGAGAAAAATGACAAAGCAGACGACTGACCCGCGAGAAGAACTGACCGAGCACCTTGGCTCGTTGCGGGCCTTCGCCATCAGTCTGACCCGCAACGTTGCGACCGCCGACGATCTGGTGCAGGACACCCTGATCAAGGCTTGGACTAATATCGACAAGTTCGAGCCGGGATCGAATATGCGGGCATGGCTGTTCACGATCCTGCGCAACACGTTTTATTCCCTGCGCCGCAAACGCAAGCGCGAGGTCGAGGATGTCGACGGCATTTTTGCCGATACGATGTCAAGCAAGCCTGACCATGACGGCCGCCTGAACATGCGTGATTTCAATGCCGCCTTCGCCAAACTTCCCGATAGCCAGCGCGAGGCGCTTGTTCTGGTGGGCGCAGGCGGTTTTTCCTACGAAGAAGCCGCTGAAACCTGTGGGGTTGCCGTGGGAACCATCAAAAGCCGCGTCGGTCGTGCGCGTGCAAGGCTGGCCGATATGCTGGACCTTTCGGACGACGAGGCGATTGAGATGACCGATAGCGTCACAGAGGGTATCATTTCGAACCAACCAGCTACATGAAGACGCTTCGCCGATGGAGACCATCACTGTCAACGCAGTTGGTGATCCTGTTCACAATGGCACTTTTGCCTTTGGGACTCATTTCTCTTTATCAAACTTGGGCCGTGGCCCGCGAGACGGACGCCCTGGCCGCAAGAGCGCTTTTGGCCGAGGCCGAAAACGCGGCAACCGAGGAACGTAACCTGCTATACGAAGGTCTCGGGTCTGCCGAAGTGATTGCCAGCGCCGTCGGGCAGGGCGATTTTGCCCCGGGTTTTTGCAGCCTGCTTGTTAAGCAATTCATCGAGGCGCGTGACGTTTTCGTTTGGGCGGGTGTGCTTGAAACCAACGGCGTGGTGCAATGCAGTTCCAATGACGTGCATTTGCAGCTGAATGACCGGGTCGAAATGATGCAGCGAGCAACCAGCGCGGGGCGAGGTTTCTTTTCGTTGCCCGCCGGGCCTGCGTCGGGTGAATCCGTTTTGGTTGCTTATTCGCCGACCTTTCAGAACGGCGAACTGCTTGGGATTACAGTGGTTTCCATTCCGCACGATATCGCCAATCGCGAACTGTCCAGGCGCGTGGAGGACCGTGATTTTGCGATGACCACGCTCAACCGCAACGGAGAGATCCTGTCGTCTTCTGAAGGGCTGGACGCCGCAGGAGCCCTTTTGCCGCAAGACATGCGGATGGCGGATCTTACAAACCGTGTGAACACGACCTTTGAAAGCGTCAGCACCACGGGCGCGCGCCAGCTATACGCGATCAGCGAGCTGGTCGACAACGAGGTCATTCTGGTGGCGTCCAAACCGATGTTGTCCGGCGAGGGGTTCTTGCCGGTGTCCCGCAGCCGGATTGCGTTTGTCTTTCCGCTATTGATGTGGGCCGCCAGTCTCTCTGTTGCGCTTTTTGGCCTTCACCATCTTGTCCTGCGGCATCTGCGGGATCTGCGCAGCGCCATGCGCCGGTTTGCCCTTGGGGAACGGGACGATCCGCTGCTTAACCTGAAAGACGCGCCGCCTGAACTGCGCGAGGCGCAACGCGCCTTCAATCGCATGGTGTTCATCCTGACCGAGGCTGAAAATCGCACTCAACAGGATCTTCGTGAAAAGACGATCCTGCTGCGAGAGGTGCATCACCGGGTCAAGAACAACCTTCAGATGGTCGCGTCGATCATGAGCCTCCAGATGCGCAAGGCGCAATCGACCGAGGCGAAACAGGTTCTGATGCAATTGCAGAACCGGGTCCGGGGTCTGGCCACGATCCACCGGTCTCTGTTCACCATGCCAGAGGTGACGACCGTCAATGGCGGTGATCTGGTGCGAGAACTGGTTGAGGAAATCGGCATCGCCCAATTCGCCAAACGCAATGATGTCGCGCTGCACGCGGATCTGGCCGATGTGCCGCTATACCCCGATCAGGCGGTCCCGCTTTCCATGTTTCTGTCCGAGGCGATGACCAACGCAATGAAATATATCGGCACCCCCAAAGACGCGGATCAGGCACGACTTGAGATCAAGCTTTCCATGGGGGACGAGTCCGTCGTGACCTTGATGATCGAGAACACGCTGGGTCTACCCCAGCTCGAAACAGATCAGGCTGCAGATATCAGTGACGGGCTTGGATCGCGGCTGATGCAGGCCTTCGTCAGACAATTGGAGGGCACAGACAAGATCAAGCATACCACAAGAATCTACCGCCATGAAATCCGGTTCAAGACGGTCGACCTGCAGGCTTGACGGTGTTTGCGCCCTTACTGGATATAAGCGCGCAGTTTATCGGTCATAACTTCCATGACCATCACAATCAGGAAAATCGCGAGGATGATCATCGACGCATTTTGATACTGGAATAGGTCAAATGCGACCTTGAGCTCCTGCCCGATGCCACCCGCTCCGACAAGACCCAGCACAACCGAGGACCGAACCGCCTTTTCCAGCGCAAAAAGCGACGAATTGATCAGCGATGGCATGATGTCCGGCAGGATCGCGCCCACAAGGATAGATCCCTTGCCCGCGCCGATGGCTGAAAGTGCCTCTTGCGGTTCCTTTTCGGCGTCTTCCATCGCCTCGGCGAAGAAACGACCGCAAAAGCCGACCGTGTCGACCATGATCGTCATCGTGCCCGCCACAGCGCCCAGACCGATGGATGCCACGAAAAGCAAGGCCCAGACCAGATCGGGCACCGTACGCAGAAACGAAACGAACGCCTTGACCACAACATGCCCCCGGCCAAGTGGCGATACCTTTCGCGCCGCGCACCAAGCGATAGGCAGGCTGAGCAGAATGCCGATAGCCGCGCCGACAAGCGCGATCTGGAACGTTTCAAGGATCCGCACCCCAATCCGGGCCAGAAACGCGGGTTCTGTATTGGGCGGCAACATGCGTCCGACAAGATTGACCATGCCCGGTACGCCATCGACCAATTGCTGTGGCGTCGGGGAAACCTGCCCCATCGAGGCTAGGATCATCGCACCAAGCGCCACGAGAAGCACGAAATTGATTGGTGAGAACCCGGTGAACCGGCCCGGAGCGGTCTGGCGGGGATCAACCATCGAATGTATCCTGAAGATGGGCGCGGGTGACGCGGCTGGCGGGGCGATCAAAGAGGATCTTGCCGTGCTTGAGCGCCACAACACGGTCTGCGTGATCGACCGCATGTGCCATGTCATGAGAAGTATATATCAGCGTAATCGCATGGGTTTGGCAAAGCTGTGTGAACAGGTTCATCACGTTCTGGCCCGAAACCGGGTCAAGGCTTGCCGCCGGTTCATCCGCGATCAACAGGCGGGGACGGCGCACCAGCGCACGGGCAATTGCCACGCGCTGCTGTTGTCCGCCAGATAGCATGTCGGCGCGGTCCATCGCCTTGTCGGCCAGATCAACATCGGCCAGCGCCTGCATCGCCCGTTCGCGCCAATCGCGACTGGCCAGGCTGTGGGAAAACGCGCGCCAGCTTCCGGGTTCTCCGAACAGGCCGTGGATCACGTTGGACAGGACGGAGCGCCGCCGCACGAGGCAATGTTTCTGAAACACGAAACCCGTCTGGCGGCGCATGTTCAGTCGTTGCGCCCGGCTGCTTTGGGCGCTGACCGGATCACCGAAACAGCGTAGGCTGCCGCCCGAGATTGAGTGCAGGCCGATCAGACTTTTGAGCAGGGTGGATTTGCCGCTCCCATTGGAGCCGATCAGCGCAATCCGCTCGCCCTTTGTGATCTCAAGGTCGATCCCGTCAAGAATCATTTTGCGCCTGTCGTAGGATTTGCACAATCCGCGCGCCTCGATAAGCGGCACCTGCGGCGGCGCTGTGTGTGCGGTGTCGGTCGCGGTGTCTGTCACTAGGTCCAGCATCTTTCCCCCGGCAAGAAAAGGCCGGGGCGATACCCCGGCCTCAATGGTTCGTGTTGGCTCAGTTTCCGACGAAGGACTTCGTATCCACACCGATGGTTTCGTACATGGAACGGACATAATTGTAGTCGCTGTCCTGAACGTCGGTCAGAAAAAAGCCGCCCTTGTATTTCTTGTTGTCCTCGCCAGACAGGATCGCCTGCATCAGCTCGACAGAGTGGTCCACAAAGGCAGACTTGACGCCAGCGACCGCGTCTGCATCGAGATCCGAGCGCGCAACCAGAATATCGTTGGGCAGATCGCGGCCACGCGCAACCACGGTAAACGACGTGTCCGGGAACGCCTCGCGGATGCGGCCCAGATGGCTTCGGTTCATGCCAACGGCTTGGACGTCACCGCGGCGCAGGGCCTCTACGGCAAGGTTTCGGCCAATGATCTGCGGCTGATAGTCGACATTGTACTTGAGCCCGAAATCAGCCAGCACTTGTGCTGGTCCAAGATGCTGAGAGGTCGAACCGACGGAACCAAAGGTAACGATCTTGCCCTTGAGATCCTGCACGGATTTGATCGGCCCGTCGGACAGGGTGACAATCTGCGCGAAATAGTCGGGACGCTGCCACGCGGTCACGATCTGAGCATCGGTCAGCTCGTTGATCACGACATATTCGGCGGGGCCGGTCAGAACGAGGTCGACCTTGTCCTGATTGAGCGCCTCGACGGCGGCAGTGCGCGACGAGACCGGGAAAAGGTCAATTTCCTGGCCACTCAGCTCTTCGAGCTTTTTCTCGAACGCGCCGAATTCTTGCTGAAGCGCTTCAAGGCCCTCTATGTCGGTCACGGCGAACTTCAGCGGTTCGGCGAAAACGGGAACGGTGGTGGCGATGGAAACCGCGGCGGCGGTAAGCAGGGAACGGATCATGGGTGTCTCCAGATATCCAGTGTTGTGTATACAGCAGTGTCACACAGACGCCGTATAGGGGATTCGATTGACACTTTCGTGACACGAGGAATGAAGAAACCATGACAATCAGCTGGACGATTTCGGGCGGCGACGTGCTTTGGCCCACGGGCTTTGACACTGCGCCGCTCAATGTGGTCAATGGCCACATCGCCGACACCGCCGAACCGGCCGCACAGGCGCTTGACGCCTCTGGGGCCTGGGTTCTGCCGGGGATCATTGATCTGCATGGCGACGGGTTCGAGGCAATCGTACAACCGCGCCCCGGCGTGCATTTCCCGTATGATCTGGCCTATGCCGAGGCAGATGCCCAGATGATCGCGAACGGGATCACCACGGGATATCACGCGCTGACCGTATCGTGGGAGCCGGGCCTTCGCGATATCGCCATTTCCCGCGCGCTTGTCGATTCGCTTGAACAGACGGCGCCGCGGCTGACCTGCGACACACGCCTCAACATCCGTTGGGAGACGTTCGCGATTGACCATATGGATCAGGTCATCGACTGGCTTGCCCGCCGCCCCGGCGATATCCTGTCGATCAACGATCATACCAGCGCGAACCATCATCTTGGCGAGGATAGCGCCAAGCTGAAACGCATGGCGGCGCGCATGGGTCTGTCACCGGTGGATGCCAAGGCAGAGATCGCGAAGACGTGGAACCGCCGCAACGAGGTGCCGTCTGCCATCGACCATATCTGCGCACGGGCCGCGAGCCTTGGTCGGCCGATCCTGTCGCATGACGATGCAACCCCCAAAGATCGCCAGACCGGCCGCACGCGACAGGTGCGCGTGGCGGAATTTCCGACAACCGCCGCCGCCGCGCGCGATGCCCGCGACGCGGGCGAACATGTGGTTCTTGGCGGCCCCAACGCGCTACGTGGCGAAAGCCATAATGGCGCACTTTGCGCAACACAGGCGATCGAGTCCGGTTTGTGCAGTATCCTCGCCTCGGATTACTATTACCCGGCCCCGCTGAACGCTGTGTTCCGCCTGCATGACATAGGGGTTTTGCCGCTTGAGCAGGGTTGGTCGCTGGTCTCGGCAAACCCGGCGGCGGCAGTAGGTCTGGAGGACCGTGGCGTGCTGTCACTGGGAAAACGCGCCGATGTGCTTGTCGTGGACAAGCAAACGCGCAAGGTTAGGACAGTTTTTGTCAAAGGAAGAAAAGTGCTCGATCGTGACTGACCTCTGCGCGCCCTGCGGACAAGAAAGCGGCCTCGAAGAGCTGGCACGCCGCCCCTATGACGAACGCTCGGCGCGCGCGATCTGGTTGCAGATCTACGACAGGCTTGGCCAAGCCATTGAGGCAGGTCAGGTCGCCCCCGGCAGCAAACTGCCGGGGGAGGTGCAACTGGCAAGCATGTTTCGTGTAAACCGCGTCACGATGCGCCGCGCGCTTGCCCTGCATCAAAGCGAGGGCAAGTTGCAGGCGCGCAAAGGCGTGGGCATTTTCGTGCGTCACAGGCCCCACACATTCATCATACGCGACGACATGAGCTTTGCGGAATCGCTGGTCGGCAGCAGCGAGGATATCACCTCGCGCACGCTGTATCTTGGCCGCGCGCGCCCCAGCCCCGAAGCGGCAAGGCTGTTTGGCCTGGCGGACGGGGACGAGGTGATCGTCCTGCATCGGACACGCCTTGTGAACAATGACCCCATCTATTTCACCCGCAAGGAACTGCCCGCACACAGGTTCCCGGATTTTGAAGAAATCTATGCGACAAGCGGATCTGTGAGCGCGGTCTATCGGGCGGCCGGAATTGCCTGGTTTCGCCGTGCGCAAACCCGCATACGCGGTGGGCTGGCACAGGGTGACGAGGCGGATATCCTGTGCATCAGCACCAAGACCCCGGTGCAACATGTCACGGCGGTCAACCACGACCCCCACGGCAATCCGATTGAACTCAGCCGCGGCTGCTGGTCCATGGCCAGTGTCGAATTTGTGTTTGACGCCTCTGACAAGTAGCACGCGCCGACCGGGGGCGCGCATGTCCATACATGCAACAGCCATAAAGCGTTCCACCGTTAACCTGATGGAGTTGATGCCCCACTCGACGGCATCGCAATGTGCCATGTTGGAGATGACCAACAGCAAAAGGGAGGCATCCATGTCAGGCGTTAAAGCGTTTCGTAAAAAGCTGTGATCCAGGTTTTTCGCGCAACGCGTTAGCTCAGATCACGCGCGCCACAAGGCTGAGACCCATGACCATCAGAATCACAAGCACGGCAAGCCGGAATGGCCCGGGTGCCAAAGCCTTGCCAATGCGTGTCCCGATGGTCACGCCGACGGCCACCACCAACGTCCCCGCGATGGAAACGAGCAGCGCATCCGGCGTGAACAGCCCAAGCCGCTGAAGCCCGATTGCCATGATAAGGCTGGACATGGTGAACGACAGGTTGATGGCCTGGATAAACATGTTTCGGTCCAGATGCAGCGCCATGAGATACGGCATCGACGGCATCACCTGAGAGCCTGTCACCCCGTTGAGCACGCCGGTCAAAAAGCCGCTGACCGGGCCCAGTGGCCGCTCCCAGCGATCAGCCAGACGCAGATCGGGTTTCGCAAGGGCAAAGATACACCACAGCAGCAGCACTGCCCCCAGAACCGCCGCCGCCCATGCGCCGTCGACGCGGTCCAGCGTCCACAGGCCCAGAACCAACCCCGGTATCGTCGCCAACAGCATCGGCCAGAAGCGGTGCAAGGTTTCTTGGAACCGGCCCGCGGCGCGCATCACGATAAGATTAGAGGATATCGACGGGATGATCAAAAGCGGCAGCGCCTCTTTCAAGCCGACGATCACGGCAAGAAACGGCAGGCAAGTGGTGGAAAAACCCAACCCCGTCACGCCCTTGGCTACGGCTGCGAAAAGATAGGTCGCCAAGACTGCCGCGATCTGCCATTCGGAATAGTTGAAGTCCATACGCGCTCTCGATCCTGCCGGTCATGCCCGAACGCCGAAGACGTGGTAAAGAATATCCGACGCAAAAAAGGCAGTCTCACATGCCCTTTGCGCTCTTTGCATCACCCATGTAACGGTTTTGCGTCGAGACACGCATGTGAGACCGCGCCGACATTTGCCAACGCGGCCCTCTTGGATCTTACTGACCCGGTGTGAGCTTGTGGATCGTGCCCTCGTCGGTGGCCGTATAAAGGCTGCCATCCGGGCCAAGCACCAGCGGACGAAAGCGTTCGGACTGTATCGGCAGCGTCATTTCGGTAACGTCGACAACCGACATGTCCTCATCCAGTTCGATGATGTCGATCCGCTGCCCGATGGGCGTGCCACCGAAACCGATACCCAGGAGGCCAACGGCAAGCGCGCCGTTCCAGTCGCCCCATTGCTCGTCTTCGAGGAAGGTTGCAGCAACCGTACCCTGTGACCAGCCATTGTTGTTCCAGACCGGCGGCATCGCGTCGGGATAGGTTTCGAAATCCGTCATCGGCATGAAGGCCGCGTGCTCGAACCGGTTCATGCCCTCGTTCTGGTCGGGCATGTAGCCGCAATAATTGTCCGGGCATTCGCCATGTCCGGCCATGTTGTCGCGCGGATCCCATCCGCCGTTGCCGCCGTTGACCAGTACCGTGATCTCGTCGGAATGCCACGGCCCATGTTCCGCGGCAACCGGCGTGCTGGTTTCGGGATGAAAGGCGATGCCCTGAACGTTGCGGTGACCATAGGTATAGGACCGCGGATCAAAGCCTTTGGGTGGGCTGTTGCTTTCGATTTCATTGCCGTCTGTACCCATGCGCAGCACCTTGCTGCCCATCAGGGTCGGACGTCGCCCGTGGTCAGGAACAGATGCCCATCGGCGTCAAAGCGTACGCGCCCACCGTTATACGCCCCCGGACCGCCGAACGGGTGATCAGAATCAGCCAGCTTGTATCGCACATCGTCGACTATGTCGGTCCTTTCTGACACGTGTGTGAAATCCTCGTTCACGACAAGGCGCATCAACCGGTTTGTCGGCGGGGTCGACATTCAGGGTGTCGAATAGACAAGGATCCGGCGGTTTTTGTCAAAGGCCGGGTCCACCGCGACGCCCATCATGCCCGCCCATGTAAAGGCAACAAGGCTCACGTGGTTCAGGATCCGCTTTGGATCGCGTTTTGCAAATGACTGCGCCTTTGTTCCCAGATCAGTTGGTTCGTAGCGATCCGCGCCTGAATATCCTGCGTTGTACCTGATTTCACCATATTCTCGATATCGACAAGCGCATCGCGCAAATCATGGACTCCGAACATCGCAGCCGATCCTGCAAGCTTGTGGCACTGCGCCGCAAGATCGGTCTGTGCCTCGGTATCGTGCGCTTCCCAGACTAACCCAAGAACAATATCATCACCCTCCTGGATAAAACGGGCGATGAACTCGTTTACGAGGGCCTCACCAAGATCTCGGCGCAGGTCAGCCAGATTATCATCATTACCGTTTTCCGTGCCAAGACCTGACCGGACATCGCCCATTGTGGCGGTCAGGACCTTGCGCAGCGAAGAAATCTGAAGCGGTTTACCAAGAAACGCCGTCATCCCTGCCTCACGAAAGTTTTCAACCGCCTGCGGCAGCACATTGGCTGATACCGCAATGATCGGCACGTCGGCACAGGGGCCACCGCCGGTTCGTATCCTGCGTGTGGCGGTCGGCCCATCCATGACAGGCATGCTGATATCCATCAGAATGGCGTCAAAACGGTGTTCCATAGCCGCGGCAACACCTTCGCGTCCATTCTGCGCTGTCGTCACCCGATGGCCGTCCAATTCCAGCATGTTCACGATCAGGGTAAGGTTGATTTCGTTGTCTTCCACGACAAGAAGGTTCAGCTTTGGTGCCTCGGCAACATTATCTGTTTCCCGCTTTTCGAGTTGGTGCGGATCGACCTCAGGCATCGGCAGGCGCACCCAAAACGCACTGCCCTGACCGGGGGTGCTTTCCACACCTATGCTGCCGCCCATTGCCTCAACAAAACGCCGCGCGATACCAAGCCCAAGACCTGTTCCACCGGCGGACCGCCCTATCGAGGGGTCGTTGGTGTGGAAATCTTCAAAAATTTTCTCGACCTCATCTTCCGAGATGCCCATCCCGGTGTCGATGACCCTGAATTCGTAAACCGGCGTTGCATCCCCCGTCTCCGAGGGGGTCTGTTCTACCTCCAGCACGATGCTGCCGTTTTCAGTAAATTTTATCGCGTTGCCCACCAGATTAAGAAGGATCTGCCGCAATCTTTGCTTGTCCGTTGCTACAGCCGGACGCGCGTGGCTTGTCCATCGCCACTTTATCACATTACCGCGCGACGCCGCATAGCCGCCTTGTCCATCGACGATTTCCTGCAAAAGCGCCCCGATATCTGTCGGCTCCCGGAGCACCGACAGTTTGCCTGCTTCGAAACGGGCGATATCCAGCACCGAGTCCACGTGATGGAGCAAAACTTCGCCCGACACTTCCATGTTGCGGATGAAATTGCCCTGTTCCGGGGTGGGTTTGCTATTCTTGAGCAGCGAAAGATTGCCCAGAATGCCGTTCAGCGGCGTGCGGATCTCGTGGCTCATCATGGTCAGAAAATCCGATTTCGTTTTTTCGCCTGCAAGCGCCCTGTCACGCGCGGCAAGAACCTCTGCCTGGGTGGCCACGCGACGGGATATGTCGCGCAGAAAGCCGATCATCACCTCCTGATCACCATAGGATGCGGACTGCAAGGCGAGCTCGACGGGAAACACCTCTCCGGATTTGCGCTTTGCCTCAAGCTGAACACGGCCCTTTCCGACGATATGACGCTTGCCGCCTTCTTTCATGCGCTTCATGCCGGCCTCGTGGCCCTCGCGCAAATGATCGGGGACAAGCAGCTCACCGATGGATTTACCGCGGGTTTCCTCCGGGCTGTAGCCAAAGATCCGCTCTGCCGCCGGATTGAATTCCAGAACCTTCCCATCGGTATTCGACACGATCACCGCGTCCAGTGCGGTGGAAATCACGGTGTTCATGCGAAGATTCGTCTGAACCAGTTCTTCCTCTCGGCCGCGCATCACGCGATTGACGTAAAGCAGGAAAACACTGGCCAGCGTCAAAACCAGAAGCAGAGTGGCAGAAAGCGCCGCAAGCTGCGAAAGCGTCGAGGCTGTCTCAAGCCGCAACGCATCGGACGTTGTCACGAAATATGACAGGCCCGCCAATGCCATGCTCCGAATATCCTTCTGGATTGCCCGAGCATCGTTTCGTATCTCGACCACTGAAGATTCCAAAACATCATCCGCACCGTCGATCAGTGGAACAGTCCGTTCAAGAAAATCGCCGATTTTCGCAAGCGGATCGGCAAAATCGGGATCCGCTCGCAAGACCGAAAAGAGTGACGACTGTTGTAAAGTATAGACCCGGCTGTAAAATACGTCGAACTGGCGGCGCAGCTCGGACAGGTCTTCGGCACGCTGCAAGGGCCCGTCAAGGTCGTGCAGATGCTGCTTGAGCGCCAAAAGGAAGGAAACATATTCCACTTCGACCTGTGTGAGCGTCCATTGCACGTTGTCCGAACTGGCGGAACGCTGACGCTCAAGATCCGAAATGACCTGCTGGGACAAGCCAATTGTGAATATCAGCGTTCCGCAAATGACAAGGCCGACAAGCCACTTCAACCAACGGCTTTTGGATTTGCCTCCCTTAGCCGAGCGCTGCAAATCAGCAAACATCGGACGGGGCAAACGTGATTTCAAAGACCGTGACCAACTGTTATCTCACGACTTCCAAGCGTGTCAGTTGCCATATACTGCGCGAATAGACGAGCTCTGAGCGGAAAGACGCATCACTGTCATAGGGGTAGATTACCCAAAGCGGGCCTTTCTCACGGCGCGCCATTTGCTTTCCGTCCAGTGAATAGGCCAGGATCGGTGCCGTGTCGGTGATGCTGTCTACAGGTATTTCCACAGTGTAGTCATTGATCGCACTGGCGAGGATTATCCCGTCTTTGACACCCAGAAGGTCCAGAAGATGCGACATCGGCACGCCGACAAACGTTCTTGTTCCCTCGGTCCACAGCGTCGTTGTTTCAAACGTGACTGCGGTCATCTCTTGTAGCATGGCCATATCGAATTGAGCGGTATCACCCACATTCGTGGCGTCGATATCTCCCGAAACGGTCAGAACGACCTCGTCCTGCGGGGCGGGAATGTCATTCGCCCGTCCGGGCGGGGCAAATAGTAACACTATCGCGGCGACTGTCATAAAGAGGTTACGCATACCAAACTCCAAGCTGATTTAACTCTTTATGGGTCAAAAAAACATGTAATAGAAGCCGCCCAATAGGATAGGACGACGTTCAAACATCTTGATAATACCAGCTTTACTGGGCGGTAAAACATCTGCGTCTATTCGACGGATCCGACAACACACATTATGAGCGAGTCCTTCCGGAAAGGGCCGGTCGTGTTTTCACCCAAGCCCGCGCGTTCCCGCACATATGGCTGGTGTGCCGACAGGCACAGGCACACACATCGCCCTTGCGTTACATGACAAGACAATTTGAGGCTTGCCGTCCAATCAATATTTCGGTAGTTCACGAAATATGGAATCACTAACCTCACAACGCCTCGCCACTCTTGGCCATCCCCTGCGTCTCAGGGTGTTTCGGTTGCTCATGCGCCGCTACCCGGATCGCGTGCCCGCAACCGAACTGGCCCGCGCGCTAGACCTGAAGCCCAACACGCTCTCGGCCTATCTGAATGCGCTGCGCCAGGCCGGGCTGGTGACTCAAAACCGCGCCGGCACCTCTTTGCGTTACTGCATCGACATGGATGTAGCCCGCGAAACGCTTGATTACCTATTGCTGGATTGCTGCCGTGGGCGTCCGGATATCTGTTCCATAAGCTCCTTGCCCAAACCTAACCCTGGTACCCTCATGATCGACAAAAAATACAATGTGCTTTTTCTGTGCTCCGGCAATTCGGCGCGGTCCATCTTTGCCGAGTCCATCTTGCGCACAGAGGCTGGCGACCGTTTCAGCGTCTATTCCGCTGGTACGAAACCACGATCGGAACTGAACCCTTTTGCGCTGGAAATCCTGCAACAGCGCGGGCATGACATCACACCGCTGCGGGCCAAGCACATGGCCGAATTCCAAAGCGATGACGCGCCCGACTTCGACTTTGTCTTTACCGTCTGCAATCTTGCCGCAAACGAAGACTGCCCGGCATGGTTCGGCCAGCCCATCAGCGGACATTGGTCCGTGCCTGACCCGGTCAAGGCGGACGGCACCACCGCCGAGAAAAGCCTGGCGTTTCAGCAGGCCTACGGCGCTCTGCACAATCGCATTACAAGTTTCATCGCCCTGCCCTTGGCCTCGCTCGACCGGATTGCGTTGCAAAGCGCGGTGGACGAGATCGCACATACCCATGCAGGAGACTCGGCATGACCACCTACGCACTCAACGGGCTAGGCCGGGTCGGCAAACTGGCCCTTAAGCCGCTCTTGGATCGCGGCGCGAACATCGCCTGGATCAATGATGCGGTCGGCACGCCGGAGATGCATGCGCATCTTCTGGAATTCGACACCGTTCATGGCCGGTGGAACGCGGAGTTTGCCCATGACGCCAGTGGCGTGACCATCGACGGCACCCGCCTGCCATTCATCGGCAGCGCGGAGCTGTCCGACCTGCCGCTTGATGGGGTCGATGTGGTGATCGACTGTACCGGCGTCTTCAAGACAGAGGCAAAGCTCGCCCCGTATTTCAAGGCTGGCGTAAAGAAGGTTGTCGTCTCTGCCCCGGTCAAGGACGGGCCGACGGCGAATATCGTCTACGGGATAAACAATGACGTCTATGACGCCGCAACTCATGACATCGTCACAGCGGCCAGTTGTACCACAAACTGCCTCGCCCCCGTGGTCAAGGTCATCCACGAAAACCTGGGGATCAGGCATGGCTCCATCACCACGATCCACGATGTCACCAATACCCAGACCATCGTCGACCGGCCGGCCAAGGATCTGCGCCGCGCGCGTTCGGCGCTGAACTCGCTGATCCCGACCACCACGGGCAGCGCCACGGCGATCAGCCTGATCTACCCGGAGCTCAAGGGCCGGTTGAACGGACATGCGGTGCGGGTGCCCTTGCTTAACGCCTCGCTGACCGATTGCGTCTTCGAAGTAAAGCGGGAGACGACGGTGGATGAGGTCAACGCGCTTTTCAAGGCCGCCGCCGAAGGGCCGTTGCAAGGCATTCTGGGATACGAGACACGCCCGCTCGTCTCGACCGACTATACCAATGACAAACGTTCCAGCATCGTGGACGCGCCATCGACCATGGTGGTGAACGGCACTCAGGTCAAAATATACGCATGGTACGACAACGAGATGGGCTATGCATACAGGCTCGTCGACGTGGCCATGATGGTCGCGGCCTCGCTGAAATGACGCGCTCAGCCGAACGCGCGGCGGGGCTGTCCGCCTATATCGCGGTGACGGCGGCCTATTGGGCCTTCATGCTGACCGATGGCGCATTGCGTATGCTGGTCTTGCTGCATTTCCACACGCTCGGCTTTTCGCCAGTGCAACTGGCCTATCTCTTTGTCCTGTACGAGATCGCAGGCATGGTCACCAATCTGTCCGCTGGCTGGATCGCGGCGCGCTTTGGCCTGACCTCGACCCTTTACATGGGGCTTGGCATCCAGGTGATCGCGCTGATCGCTCTGGCGCAGCTTGACCCGCAATGGGCAATCGGACTGTCGGTGGCTTACGTAATGGTCGTGCAGGGCGCGAGCGGCGTGGCCAAGGATCTGGCCAAGATGTCGTCGAAATCCGCCGTCAAACTTCTGGCACCGACCTCTGATGGGGGTCTGTTCCGCTGGGTGGCCTTGCTGACCGGTTCGAAAAATGCGGTCAAAGGCGTGGGCTTCCTGCTTGGCGCGGGCCTGTTGGCGACAGTCGGCTTCGTCTGGGCGGTGCTGGGGATGGCGGTGGTCCTTGCCGTGATCCTTGTGGTCATCCTGCTGACCATGCCCGATGGTCTGCCCAAAGGGCGCAAGGGTGCTCGGTTTTCCGACGTCTTCTCAAAATCGGCCAATGTGAACTGGCTGTCCGCCGCGCGCGTGTTCCTGTTTGGCGCGCGGGATGTTTGGTTCGTCGTCGGCATCCCGATTTATTTCTACGCCGTTCTGTCGGATGGAAGCGTGGCGGGCAACCGCGCGGCGTTTTTTACCATCGGCACATTCATGGCCCTTTGGATCATACTCTATGGCGGGGTGCAGGCCTTTGCGCCAAGGCTGCTTGGGGCAAAGGCCCGGCCTGACACCGACATGACAAGGGCCGCGGTCACATGGGCGTGGGGACTGGCCGCGATCCCGGCGGTCCTGACCTTGGCGGCGCTTGTCGCGCAGGGGCCACAAACCTGGCTGACGGCAACGCTGATTGCGGGGCTTTTGGCATTTGGCGCGGTATTTGCGGTGAATTCGTCCCTGCATTCCTACCTGATCCTCGCCTATACCAAGGCAGATCGCGTCACCATGGATGTAGGGTTTTACTACATGGCGAATGCGGGGGGGCGACTGATCGGTACGATTTCGTCAGGATTGACCTACCAGATCGGGGGCTTGCCATTGATGCTGGGCGTGGCCACGCTCATGGTGATCTGTTCCGCAATGGCGGCCGGTCGTTTGCTCATAAAAACAGAGGCTTGAGCCCTCCCCCCACCGGCGAAGCGTTTCACGAAACGCTTCGCAAAACCTGCGTGGCGCAGCCACTCAATTGGATGGTTGCAAGACCGCCCGAGCCTATTCCGCCGCATCTCTGCGTGGCAGAACCCAATCGGCCCGTGGGAAGTGACAGGTGTAGCCGTTGGGAAATTTCTCAATGTAATCTTGATGTTCCGGCTCGGCTTCCCAAAACGCTCGGACCGGTTCCACCTCTGTCACCACCTTGCCGGGCCAGATGCCAGAGGCGTTCACATCGGCGATCGTGTCTTCGGCCACGGTCTTTTGCGCGTCATCCACATAGTAGATGGCAGAGCGGTAAGACAGTCCCACATCGTTGCCTTGGCGGTTCTTCGTCGTGGGATCGTGGATCTGGAAAAAGAACTCTAACAGCTTGCGATAGCTGATTTTTTCGGGGTCAAAGATGATCTCGATCCCCTCCGCATGGGTGCCGTGATCGCGGTAGGTGGCGTTGGGCACGTCGCCGCCGGTATAGCCGACGCGGGTTTTCTCGACGCCGGGCAGTTTGCAGATCAGATCCTGCATACCCCAAAAGCAGCCTCCGGCCAGGACAGCGCGTTCGCTCATGAGATTTCCTCCACTTGATTCAAGTAGTTACCGTATCCTTGGGCCTCCATCTCGTCGCGATGGATAAATCGCAAAGAGGCGGAATTGATGCAATAGCGTAGCCCGCCGCGATCGCGCGGACCGTCGGGAAAGACATGCCCAAGATGGCTGTCACCATGGGCGCTGCGCACCTCGGTGCGGGCCATGCCAAGGGAATTATCCCGCAACTCCAATACGTTATCATTTTCTATCGGCTTGGTGAAACTGGGCCAGCCGCATCCCGAGTCGAACTTGTCAGCCGATGCGAACAGCGGCTCGCCCGACACGATATCGACGTAAATTCCCGGTTCCTTGTGGCCGTCATACTTGCCGGTGAAAGGGCGCTCGGTGCCGTTTTCCTGTGTGACCCGGTATTCCTCGGGGGTGAGGCGGGCGATGGCCTCTTGGCTCTTTTTGTACATTCTGGACTGCATTTGCGCCTCCGGTTTTCCAATTTGTACAATAAATGGCTGCGCGTCGCCATGCGGCAAGGGGCGTATCACCAACATGTCAGCGCGCAGCCCCCCGTCCACAGTCCAGGCCAAGGTCGGGCCGCCGCTGTCAGAGCATCTTGATCACGTCCTTGTCGATGGCCAGCATGTAGCCACGCCGCGCGATGTTCTTGACCAGAAGCTCCGAGATCATCTGGTTGCCCAACGTGTCGCGTAGACGCTTGATGCGGGTGGCACCGGCGGCCTCTTCGCAATCCTCGGACCTGCGCCCGGAAATCACCGCCTCGATCTGCGCGCCGCTAAGCACGTCATCATCCATCCGTGCCTCGGCCAGAACGGCAAGCGTTTCCATCGCCGCATCGGTCAGCTTGAAACCCATGTCGTTGAGATAGACCTTGCGCTCTTCCCGACTGATCGTGAGGGAACTGACCTGAATGCCCGCACGCTCGATCTGTGCCATGCGGCGGTTGAGGGTGATCAGCATCACCAGAAACACCAGCGACGCCACCAGCAGAGCGGTGGCAAAGATCAGCAGTACGAAAATCACCACGCGGTAACTGGCCAGCGTTTCGGAAAAGGCAGTGCCCGACAGGGCGAGGATTTCCAGCAGCTTGATTTCCGCATCCGAGGTCAGCAGATCATTTTCAACAAAGATCCGTTCCACCTTGGCGTTGAAGGCGTTGGCATCCGGCAGCGTGAGGAACAGGAACACCGCCGTCACCGCGAGAATGGAGACGATGGCGGTCACGCCGAAAAGAACGACCCGGCTGCCCGAGCGGCGGGCGTCTGTGGCGGAACTGGGTGTCTCGTGCACGCGCAACCTTTCCTGCTTATCCCTGGCGAACCGACAGCACCTTGAGCAGCGTCAGCCCCTCTTGTGCAAGCTTTCGGCGTAATCGTTCGGTTGCGTCGGCCTGACTGCAATCGCCGCCGACCTCCGCCACCTCGTAGAACAGTTCCAGCGGGTTATCGCGCTTGGCCTTGTACTCGACGATACACGCGGCTTGTGCGGCAAGCGCAGAGCCAAGGCCAAGGCCAGTGGCCAGCGTGATGATAGATGTGATCCGTTTCATGCCCGCACCATGCGCCGAACCCCGCCGCTATACAATATCGCGGGGGAAGACGGGCCGTGAACCGGGCCGTTATCGGATATCAGGCGGGCGTTATTGCCTGTCTCGTCCGGTCCGCCCCAGCGTGAGGCCATCCCCCGCCCCGGCATGTGATTGCCGGGCGGTTTAACGGACCGACCTTACCTGAAAGGACAGGACATGACGCATCGCAGTTTTATCGCAATCATCCTTGCCGCGGCGCTTGCCATCACGGGCATGACCACCGCCCCGGCCCGCGCCGGAAATGACGACGTTGCCAAATGGATCGCGGGGGCCGTCGCGCTTGGCCTGATCGGCGCCGCCATCGCCGAGGAGAAAAAGCGCGATCGCCGCCGCGATCAGGCCGTTGCCCGCCAGCACAACAAGGGCCACGCCCATGGCAAGCAGAAACAGCGCGTCCATGGTCACATTGACAGCACGCGCAAACATGTCGCAAAGCAGGACCGCCGCCGGTTTTTGCCCCAAAACTGCCAGGTGCGGGTGCGCGGCCATCAAGGCACGGTCAGCGGCTTTGGCCGCCGGTGTCTTTTGAACAATTATGCGCATTACAATTCGCTGCCGCATCAATGCGCGCGCCGCGCACAGGGCAATCATGGTCGGGTGATCTATACCGGGGGCTGCCTGCGCAGCCATGGCTATCGCATGGCCGCGTATTGAGCCTAAAGCGTTTCGCGAAAAACCTGAATCACAGCTTTTCGTGAAACGCACGCAACAGATCAGCGTTGCACGCGTTTCGCCTTCAATCGATGCCTCAAGTTAAAGGCGAAACGCTTTATGGGACAGGCAAGGCGCGCATGAAAGAGAGGGGTCTGGCCCCTCTTTTTGCTTTTTGCGTCGGGGCGTGCTTTGTGGCCATATGAACGGACCGGATTTCACCCATGAGACAGAGGCCCATGCGCTTGGCGCCTTGCGCGTGGTCGGCGTGGACGAGGTCGGGCGCGGCCCGCTCGCCGGGCCGGTGACGGCGGCAGCGGTGGTGCTGGACCCCGCGCGCATTCCCGAGGGGCTGAACGATTCCAAGGCATTGACGGCAAGGCGCCGCGCGATCCTGCATGATGCGATCTGTGCCGTGGCCGAGGTCAGCGTCGCCCATGCCAGCGTCGAGGAGATCGACGAGTTGAACATCCTGCGCGCGTCGCATCTGGCGATGGAACGCGCGGTGGGCAAATTGCCCACCCTACCGGATCTGGCGCTGATCGACGGCAACATGATTCCCCGCGGGCTGTGTTGTCCGGGGCGGGCCATCGTGAAGGGCGACGCGCTTTGCCTGTCGATTTCGGCGGCGTCGATCGTGGCAAAGACGCGGCGTGACCGGCTGATGTGGGATTTGGCGCAACACTATCCGGGCTATGGCTGGGAGACGAATGCCGGTTACGGCTCCAAAAGCCACATTGCCGCGCTTCGAGATCTGGGGGTGACCCCACACCATAGACGGACCTTTAAGCCGGTACACAATATCTTGTATCAAGGTAAATCTATAAACACTTGATTCAAAAAAGAAATTGACGGCGAATCGCCTTTGACTCATCTTTGAGGTCAACGACCAGAGCGCCGCAAGATGCGCCGGCACAGAGGCAGACATGACGAAGATGACCACACTCAAGAGCGCGGATGCGCTCCCTCTCAATTCGATTATCGACGGCGATTGCATCGAGGTGATGAATCGCTTGCCGGCGGGGTCAGTCGACCTGATCTTTGCGGACCCGCCCTATAACCTGCAATTGCGCGGCGACCTGCATCGCCCCGACAACAGCCAGGTGGACGCGGTGGACGACGCGTGGGACCAGTTCGCCAGCTTCGAGACCTATGACCAGTTCACCCGTGAATGGCTGGCCGCCGCGCGTCGCCTGCTCAAGCCCAATGGCGCGATCTGGGTGATCGGGTCGTATCACAACATCTTTCGGGTGGGTGCCGCGTTGCAGAACGCGGGCTACTGGATCCTGAACGATGTGATCTGGCGCAAATCGAACCCGATGCCGAATTTCCGCGGCAAGCGGCTGACCAATGCGCATGAGACCCTGATCTGGGCCAGCCGGGGGGAAGGCGCGAAATACACGTTCAATTACGAGGCGCTGAAATCGCTGAACGAAGGCATCCAGATGCGCAGCGACTGGGTGCTGCCCATCTGCACCGGACACGAGCGGCTGAAGGACGAGAACGGCGACAAGGCGCATCCCACGCAAAAGCCCGAAAGCCTGCTGCACCGCATTCTTGTCGGCACGACCAATCCCGGCGACGTGGTGCTTGACCCGTTCTTCGGCACCGGCACGACTGGCGCGGTGGCCAAGATGCTGGGCCGCGATTTCATCGGGATCGAGCGCGAGGCGGCCTATCGCGCGGCGGCGGAAAAACGGCTGTCAAAGGTGCGGCGGTTCGACAAGGCCGCGCTGGAGGTCTCGACCAGCAAGCGGGCAGAGCCGCGCATTCCTTTTGGCCAGCTGATCGAGCGCGGGATGCTGCGCCCCGGCGAGGAGCTGCACAGCATGAACGGCCGCCACAAGGCCAAGCTGCGCGCCGATGGAACGCTGGTGGGCGATGACGTCAAGGGCTCGATCCACCAGGTGGGCGCGGCGCTGGAAGGCGCGCCAAGCTGCAACGGATGGACCTATTGGTGCATCCGGCGTGAGGGCAAACAAGTGCCGATCGACGTTTTCCGCCAGCAGATACGCGCGGAGATGGCGAAACGGCCGAACTGAGACCTGCGCCACGATTATCACGAAAACCGGGTGTGGTGCGCGCTGTTTGCCGGGCTGACAGGCCCGGGCAGCGGTGGTGCGTGAAGAGACAACAAGAACACCGCCGGTGCCTGTGGCCTGAACCAGGGCACCAACTCAACTCCCCCGCCCTTGTGGCGGGGGTTTTTTTGTTGAGCAGACTGCGGACACAGATGCGGTTTCGGGGCAGAATGGCCGCCTGTTTTCACGATGACGGTTTATGCGTCTTGCCGCGTTCCGAGCTAAAACGTTTCGCGAAAAACCTGGGTCACAGCTTTTCGTGAAACGCTTTAGATAGGAAAATCCTATCTACAATTCTTGTTTTCATATCTTGGTTCACGACGTGCGTTTCTCCACGTGGTCATTTGAT
>JANSXS010000008.1 GCA_024742835.1 Paracoccaceae bacterium
CGAAGTGCGGCTGTCGGCGGGCGCGGGCTTTATCGTGGTGGTCTGCGGCGAGATCATGACCATGCCCGGCCTCCCCTCGCGCCCGGCGTCGGAAAACATCCGCCTCAACGAGGACGGACAGATCGAAGGGTTGTTCTGAGATGTCGTGCTCATTGCAATCCCTGATGCTCCCGGTGCGGGGCGACGGCAAGGGCGACAACGTGTTCGCCCATGCCGCCGCCCTCGCCAAAAGGTTCGGCGCCCATGTGCAGGTTGTACATTGCCGCGCCCGTCCCGAAGACATGATGCCATACGGCGTCGTGGTGCCGCGGTTCTTCCGCAAGCAGCTTGAAGAGGCCTCGACCCAGGTCGCGGAGGCAGAGGAGGAGGCTCTGCGGGCGGAATTCAAGAAGCTGGCGAAGGTCCTTGGCCTGACAGAGGGCGGCCCGTCCGCGGACACGCCTACCGCCAGTTTTCTGGAATATACCGGCAAGCAGGTGGACGCGGTGAAGCATCACGGCCGTCTTGCGGATCTGGTCTGTGTGCCGCAACCGGATCTGACGACAAGTCTTGGCTACAACACGCTGAGATCGGCGCTGTTCACGTCCGGTCGGCCGGTGATGATGTGCCCCCATGCCGACACTGTGAAAGATGATCTGGGAGGTCATATCGCCATTGGCTGGAACGGGTCGTTGGAGGCGACCCGCGCGCTTGCCATGGGGATGCCCTTGCTTGAAGCATCGCAAAAGGTGACGATCCTGACCACCGGATCCGAGCCGCACGCGACGACGGCAGAAGAGCTTCAGACCTATCTTGAGAACCGGGGGGTCTCGGCGTCCATCAACAGCTTCAAGCGAGACGGCAATATCGGGCGGAACCTGCTTGAACAGACGGCGGGCGTCGGCGCCGATATGCTTCTGATGGGGGCGTATCACGAAAGTTACGAACGGGAGACGATTTTCGGAGGAAACACGCAAGCGGTCGTGGACGAGGCAAAACTACCGGTTGTTCTGGTCCATTAACTATTTGCGATAAAAATTTTCATGTTAGGCTCCGCGTCTGCGAATGTGTTTATTTCGCGGACAGAGGAAGACTGGCAAGAAAACCACTTAGCGGGCGAAGATCCGCAAGCGGCTGAATTTTCAGCCAAAAACGGCCAATTGGCCATAACTCAAGGGAGGAACTCGATGAAGTTCTGGAATCTACTTATCGCGGGCACATCCGTGCTTGCACTCACGGCCCCCGCAGCAATGGCTGAATGGCAGCCTCGTAAACCGGTTGATTTTGTCATCATGGCCGGACCCGGCGGTGGCGCAGACCAGATCGCGCGCTTCATTCAGTCGGTTGCTGAAAAGAAAGACATGATGTCGCGCCCGCTTATCCCGAACAACAAGGGAGGCGGTTCCGGTGCAGAGGCGCTGATTTGGCTGGATAACGCGAACGATCCGGATCACACCATTCTTGTTACGCTGAACTCTTTCTTCAGCACACCGATCCGCCAGCCCGAGCTGGGTATCGACATCCAGACCTTTACGCCGATTGCGATGATGGGTGTCGACCCCTTCGCGCTTTGGGTCCACAAGAACAGCGGCATCGAGACGTTCGAGGAGTGGGTCGAGACGGTCAAGGAGGCTGACGGCGAATACATCACCGGCGGCACCGGCACGGGCCAGGAAGACAGTATCGTTTTCGCCTATACGAACAATGCTTTCGGCATCAAGTCGAAGTATATCCCGTTCGATGGCGGTGGTGCTGTGGCAGCGGCCCTTGCGGGTGAGCAGATCAACGCGACCGTGAACAACCCCGCCGAAGCGCGCGGTTTCTTCCAGTCGGGTGATGTAAGGCCTCTGCTGGTGTTCTCGGACGAGGAAATGGATGCCTATCCGGGCGTGCCGACCCTCAAGTCCAAGGGCCACGACTTTGCCTATTACAACCAGCGTGCCGTTGTGGGCGCACCGGGCATGTCGGATGAGGCGGCTACCTATTACCAGGAGCTGTTCGAGGAGATCTACAACACCGAAGAATGGCAGAAGTACCTCGAAACCGAATCTCTGTCGCCCCTTTGGATGACAGCGGATGAGACACGCGAGTACTGGAAGGTTCAGATCAAGAACCACAAAGAGCTTCTGTCCGGAATGTAATGAGCCAAAATCAGGCCTGATGGAAAATCAGGCCTGATAACCAATCAGGCCTAAAAACTGGGAGGGCTGACAATGCGTGTTGGCGAGATAGTGACGGCGGGCTTGCTAGCCCTTCTTTCCATCTACTTGATGTACAAGTCCACGTTGAACGGGGTCGGCTACACAGCCGGGTCTGGGCCTCAGGGCGGGTTCTGGCCATTTTGGCTGGCGTGTGGAATGTTGATTTCGACGGGCTTTATCGCCCTGAACTGGGTGCGCGGCACGTCACCGCAATCCCAATCCGACGAGCCGGTGCTGGACGACTTCGGGATCAAGACCGTGGCGATCATCGTGGGTGGCCTCATCGGCTTTGTCGCGCTTGTCGAGGTCGTATCAATGTACGGCGCCGTCGCGATTTTCATGTTCTACTATGTACGTATCCTTGGTCGCCACAGCTGGACCGTGACGCTGCCTCTGGTGCTTGTTTTCCCGGTCGGACTGTTCTTTTTCTTTGAAGGTCTGATGAAGATCAGCATGCCCACCGGCATGAGCTTTACCGACCCGATCTTCAACATGCTGTACAACATCATCTACTGAGCCGGCGTGCGAAAAGCTGGCATAGGGACGGACTAACCTATGGATATCCTTACACTTTTAGGCGACGGCATGCTCGTCGCATTGCAACCGCTCAACCTATTGCTAATTTTGATTGGCGTGACGGTCGGGTTGTTCATCGGGGCGATGCCGGGACTGGGATCGGTCAACGGGGTTGCGATCCTGCTGCCCGTAACCTTCCTTGTCCCGCCTGGTTCTGCGATCATCTTTCTCGCCGCGATCTACTACGGTGCTATGTATGGCGGGGCCATCTCTTCGATCACCATGGGCATTCCGGGCGCATCGACAGCGGTGGCAACCACCTTTGACGGGCGACCGCTGGCGATGATGGGCAAGGCGCGGCTGGCGCTTGTGGCCGCCGCTGTTGGCTCGTTTGTCGGTGGGACAGTGTCGAACATCCTTTTCACCGGTCTTGCGCCGCTGCTTGCAACTGTCGCGCTCAGCTTTGGCCCGCCCGAAATTTTCGCGCTGATGCTTCTGGCCTTCGCGACCTTCGTCGGCCTTGGCGGTGACGACATTCCCAAGACAATCTTCTCGATCTGCTTTGGCCTTGTCCTTGCCACGGTCGGCTTCGACCAGATCTCTGGTGCGCCACGTCTGTTGCTTTTTGAGATGAACGGCTTTCTGAGCGGTATCAGCTTCCTGGTTCTTGCCATCGGTGTTTACGGGATCGGCGAGATGTTGTGGACCATCGAAAGCACACGTGGTGAAATCACCAAGACCAACGCTGACATTTCGGCAAAGGGCGTCATCGAGGATGTGGGTGTCAGCGTCAAAAAGGGCTGGAAAGGCATCAGCATCGGTTCGTTCCTTGGCTTCTTCGTCGGCGTGCTTCCCGCCGCTGGCGCGACCCCGGCCTCTCTGATGTCTTACGCGATCACCAAGATGGTGTCGAAAGATCCAAGCCAATTCGGCAAAGGCCATGTCGGTGGTGTCGCCGCGCCGGAAGCGGGCAACAACTCTGCCTCCACGGGTTCGATGCTGCCGATGCTGACGCTGGGTATTCCCGGCTCGCCCACCACGGCGATCCTTCTCGGGGGCATGGTGATCTGGGGCCTTACGCCCGGCCCGCGCCTGTTCGTCGAGCAGTCGGATTTCGTCTGGGGTCTGATCGGTTCGTTCTATGTGTCGAACTTCTTTGCCCTGGTCGTGAACCTGGCCTTTATTCCGCTGTTCATCTGGATGCTGCGGATGCCGTTCACCGTTCTTGCACCGCTGATCTTCGTTCTGTCGATCGTGGGCGGGTATGCGGCGATGCAGGACATGTTCGACATCTGGCTGATCCTGGTCTTTGGCTTCGGTGCCTTCTTCTTGCGGAAATTCGATTATCCGCTGGCCCCGGCGGTGCTTGCCATCGTGCTTGGTCCAATTGCCGAACCGACCCTGCGTCAGTCGCTCCTGATGTCCTCGGGTGATCCGGCGATCTTCTTTACCCGCCCGATTTCGGCGCCGATCATCGTCGTCGCGATCATCCTGATCCTTCTGCCGGTCTTCAAGATGCTGCGCAGCAAGCGGTCGTCCACGGCATAACGCATGTGACGGGGAAGGGGGCCATGGCCCCCTTCTCGCTATATTGGCTCAGATGACATGACCGCCCCCACGACGGAAGCCGGTCATGTCGGAGATTATCAGGATCGTGCTCGATGTGGCGAAAAATGTGCTTCATGTCTACGGGGCAGAAGGAGCGGGCCACCTGTTCTGCACAAGACGTTGCGGCGCGTTCAGGTGCATGAGTTTTTGGCCAGCGCCCGGCCCGCGTTGTGCCGATCGAAGCTTGCGGCGGCGCTCATTTTTGGGGTCGCGAGATCGGCAAGCCTGACTACGACGTTCGGCTGATCCCACCCGCCTACGTCAAGCCTTTCGTCAAGCGCCGGAGTGAGGCGGACAAGAAAACAATCCAGTGAACCGTTTTCCCGCTTAACGATGCGGCCGATGCCAAAGCGATCTGTGAGGCCGCACTGCGCCCGACGATGCGCTTGGTTTCTGTGAAGAGCGACGAGACCCAGGGCGCGGCGATGGCGTGCCGCGTGCGCGCGCGTCTGATCCGGCAGCGGACCCGGTACATCAATGCGCGGCGCGGTCATCGGACCGAGTTCGGAAAGGTCGTGCCGCATGGACCTGACCAGATACACAGAGTTCATGACATTGCCCAGGTCACTCCACGCGGCGACGGGTGGACAAATCTTCGCCCAACCTTAACCATGTCTACAAGAACGCCGACTAGAGCTGTTCGCACATGTAAAGGAAAAGGAAGAACCACCATGACAGCGCTGATCAAGGAACCTAGCTTTCGAGAATGCGTCGACCTTATGTTCAATCGCGCCGTGGCGCTGATGGACCTGCCCCCGGGGCTTGAGGAAAAGATCCGCGTCTGCAACGCCACCTATACCGTGCGCTTTGGGGTGCGCCTGCGGGGTCAGATCCACACCTTCACCGGCTACCGCTCGGTGCATTCGGAACATATGGAACCGGTCAAGGGCGGCATCCGCTACGCCATGGCCGTCAACCAGGACGAGGTCGAGGCGCTGGCCGCGCTGATGACCTACAAATGCGCCCTGGTAGAGGCGCCGTTCGGCGGCTCCAAGGGGGGCTTGCGCATCGACCCGCGCGAATGGGACGAACACGAACTGGAACAGATCACGCGCCGCTTCGCCTATGAACTGGCCAAGCGCGACCTGATCAACCCCTCTCAGAACGTGCCCGCCCCCGACATGGGCACCGGCGAACGGGAAATGGCCTGGATCGCCGACCAGTACCGCCGCATGAACACCACCGACATCAACAGCCGCGCCTGCGTCACCGGCAAGCCGGTCAACGCGGGCGGCATTCAGGGCCGGACAGAGGCGACGGGGCGCGGCGTGCAATACGCGTTGCAGGAATTCTTCCGCCACCCCGAGGATATCAATGCCGCTGGCCTGTCGGGCACGCTCGATGGCAAGCGTGTCATCGTGCAAGGTCTGGGAAACGTGGGCTATCACGCGGCCAAGTTCCTGTCCGAAGAAGACGGTGCGATCATCACCGGGATCATTGAGCGCGACGGCGCGCTTTTCGATGAAAAAGGCATCAACGTGGACGCGGTGCGCGACTGGATCGTCAAGCATGGCGGCGTCACCGGCTATCCCGACGCCGCCCACCACGCCGAAGGCGCCATCGTTCTGGAACAGGATTGTGACATTCTCATTCCGGCCGCGCTTGAGGGCGTGATCAACATGGGCAACGCCGCCCGGATCAAGGCGCCGCTGATCATCGAGGCGGCCAATGGCCCGATCACGGCGGGTGCCGATGACGTGCTGCGCGAAAAGGGCACGGTCATCATCCCCGACATGTATGCCAACGCGGGCGGGGTCACGGTGTCCTATTTCGAATGGGTCAAGAACCTAAGCCATATCCGGTTTGGCCGCATGGGCCGCCGCCAAGAGGAAGCCAGCCACCAGCTCATCGTCGACGAACTGGAACGGCTCAGCTCTGACAGGGATCTGGGCTGGACCCTGACACCGGGCTTCAAGCAGAAATACCTCAAGGGCGCGGGGGAGCTGGAACTCGTGCGCTCGGGTCTCGATGACACAATGCGCGCCGCCTATCAGTCGATGCGAGAGGTCTGGCACGCCCGCGACGACGTCAAGGATCTGCGCACCGCAGCCTATCTGGTGGCCATCGAAAAGGTGGCGGGCAGTTACCGCGCGCTGGGCCTGTAACATCGTCTGACCCGGTCGAGACTGGCGCGGGGGCCGCAAGGCCCCGCGCCGGACGAGAGCGCCCGCGCCACCCGCTTACACACCTGCAAGCGGGGGTTGCGGCACAGGGCGGGCCCTGCCAAACTCAGCAAAAGGACACAAGCCTCGCAAAGGATGCCCGACATGCCCGGTTTTCTGACTTGTTTTGCCGCCGCCCCGACATTCTGGCGCAATGCCTTGCCCGCGGTCGCGCTGGCCATTGCCGCCGCGCTTGCAGCCCCGGCCCATGCAAACGATCAGCAACAGACCTGCATCGACACCTCCGACATGGTTGCCACCATCATCACCCTGCGCGCCGAGGGCAGCCGCCCCAATGCCATAAAACGCGCGCTCA
Source organism: Paracoccaceae bacterium (assembly GCA_024742835.1). GTDB lineage: Bacteria > Pseudomonadota > Alphaproteobacteria > Rhodobacterales > Rhodobacteraceae > Roseovarius. The sequence goes on from JANSXS010000008.1 coordinate 6,783, forward strand.
AGACCGGCAATAACAAGGTGGATGCAAAATATACCGACACCGTGGATCCGCTGGTCGCTTGGGTCTTCACCATAGACAAGGCCCTTGTGGAACAGCCCACCGCGCCAGAGGCGATCGCGGCCGAATACCGCAAGACCTGCGTTGGCTATCAGCCCTGATCGACGCGCCGCCTCTTGGCGCGGGCGGGGGAATGGCCCATATTCACAAGTATGAGCCTGCCCCCCGGATTCCTTGACGAACTTAGAACGCGCCTGTCGCTGACCGACGTGGTCGGGCGCAAGGTCATGTGGGACACCCGCAAGTCCAATCAGGGCAAGGGCGACATGTGGGCACCATGCCCTTTCCATCAGGAAAAAACGGCCTCTTTCCACGTCGATGACCGCAAGGGGTTTTATTATTGCTTTGGCTGTCACGCCAAGGGCGATGCGATCTCCTTTGTGCGCGAAACCGAGAATGTCGATTTCATGGAGGCCGTGCGCATCCTCGCACAGGATGCCGGGCTGCCCATGCCCGAACGCGATCCGCAGGCACAGGCCAAGGCCGAAAAGCGTACTGAGCTGGCCGATGTCATGGACATGGCCGTGCGCCATTTCCGTCTGTCGCTGCGCACCGGGGCGGCGGCGGCGGCGCGCGAGTACCTGGCAAAGCGCGGTCTGGACGAGGCCGCGCTGGAGCGGTTCGAGATCGGCTTTGCCCCCGATGCCTGGCAGGACATGTGGGACCATCTCAAGGCCAAGGGCATCGCCGACGAGCTGATCCTTGGCTGCGGTCTGGCCAAGCCCAGCCAAAAGGGCGGCAAGCCCTACGACACGTTCCGCAACCGCATCATGTTTCCCATCCGTGACCCGCGCGGGCGCTGCATCGCCTTTGGCGGGCGCGCGATGGACCCGGCCGACAACGCCAAATATCTCAACAGTCCCGAAACCGAACTGTTCGACAAGTCCCGCACGCTGTACAACCACGGCCCCGCGCGCGAGGCGGCGGGCAAGGGCCAGCCGCTGCTTGTGGCCGAGGGCTATATGGACGTGATCGCGCTGTCCTGCGCGGGTTTTGCCGCCAGCGTCGCCCCGCTTGGCACCGCCGTGACCGAACATCAGCTTGCCATGCTGTGGCGGGTGGCCGACGAGCCGATCATCGCGCTGGATGGCGATACCGCCGGGCTGCGCGCCGCGTATCGTGTGATCGACACCGCACTGCCGCTGCTGGAGGCTGGCAAATCACTGCGTTTCGTCCTTATGCCAGAGGGCAAGGACCCCGATGATCTTCTGCGCGCCGAAGGGCCAGGCGCGGTGCAGGCGCTGCTCGATAGCGCCCTGCCCATGGTCCGGCTGCTGTGGCAGCGCGAAACCGAAGGCCGCGATTATGACAGCCCCGAACGCCGCGCGGCGCTCGACAAGGCGCTGCGCGACAAGATCCAGATGATCCGCGACCCGTCCATCCGCGCCCATTACGGGCAGGCGCTCAAGGATCTGCGATGGCAGTTGTTCAACCCCCGCAACACGACCCCGAACGCGGGCTATTCCGGCAAGGGCCGTTGGCAAAAACCCATCCCCGTGCGCACCAGCACCCGCACCTCGCATCTTGTGGCGTCCAGTGACGAGGGGCAGGTCGATCTGCGCGAGGCGGTGATCCTGGCCACCGTGCTGCGCAATCCCGCTATCCTGACCGATTGCGAAACCGCGTTGGAAAAGCTCGATTGCCGGGTGCCGCTCCATGCCGATCTGCGCCGGGCCCTGTTGGCCTGCGCCGCGCAACCAGACCCCTCGGCGGCGCTTGGCGCGCAAATAGAGCCGGGGATGGTTGAAAATCTGCTCTCGCTGCCCCATGTCGCGCTGGTGCCCGCCGTGCGCCGCCCTGGCGACATGGACCTTGCCCTTATGACCGTGGCGGAAACACTGGCCAAGCTCGACGCGGATCGTGGGCTGGCTGCGGAAATATCCGAGGCGGTCGAGGATCTTGCCGGGCTTGCCGATGAACACGTCACCTGGCGCCTGAGCGAGGCGGCAGAGGCCCGAAACCGTGCCTGGCTCAGCCAGCAAGAAGACAAGACAGAGTATCAACGCGCCCCCAACGGGGCCCCGATAAGCCGGGCGGAAAAGGAACGCTTTGACGCGCTGCTCGATCAGATCGGGTTCAAACCCGGCCCAGATGGGTGACGCCGCCGCAAGAGACGAGTAAGAATCAACAGTTGAGGGTGTGCGAATCACCAGATCGCCCTACTGATTCGTTTGACGAATCACCTCTGCCGACCAGATCAGGAGAGCTGCATGGCCGCCAAGGATACCGACGACGACAAGCCAGAAGAGCAGGATGCCGAGATTTCCCTCGACATGAGCCAGGCCGCGGTCAAGAAAATGATCGGCGAAGCCCGCGAACGCGGCTTCATCACCTACGATCAACTTAACAAGGTGCTGCCGCCCGAACAGGTGTCCTCCGAACAGATCGAGGACGTGATGTCGATGCTCTCCGAGATGGGCATCAACATCATCGAGGAGGAAGAGGCCGAGGAAGAAGAGCAGAAAACCACCGCCGTTGCAGAAATCGGCCGCAAGGGCGAACTGACCCTCGGCTCCGGCAAGGAAGAAAAGCTCGACCGCACCGATGACCCGGTGCGCATGTACCTGCGCGAAATGGGGTCTGTCGAACTGCTCAGCCGCGAGGGCGAGATCGCCATCGCCAAGCGGATCGAGGCCGGGCGCAACACCATGATCGCCGGGCTGTGCGAAAGCCCGCTGACCTTTCAGGCCATTACCATCTGGCGTGACGAACTTCTCGGCGAAGACATCCTGCTGCGCGATGTGATCGACCTGGAGGCGACATTCGGCACCCACATGGGCGATGAAGAGGGCGGCGAGGGCGTGGTGGCCGCCGCCAATATCTCCAGCGCGCCCAATACCGAGGAAAAGAACGACCAGCCCGAGCTTGATGCCGATGGAAACCCCATCGCCCGCGACGACGATGACGACGAGGAAGAACAGGCCAACATGAGCCTTGCCGCGATGGAGGCCGCGCTCAAGCCGCGCGTGCTCGAAACGCTGGATCGCATCGCCGACGATTACGAAAAACTCTCCGAGATGCAGGACAGCCGCATCTCCGCCACTCTTAACGAGGATGGCACCTTTTCCGACAAGCAGGAACAGACCTATCAGACCTTGCGAGCGGAAATCGTGGAACTGGTCAACGAACTGCACCTGCACAACAACCGGATCGAGGCGCTGATCGACCAGCTTTACGGCATCAACCGCCGGATCATGGCGATCGACAGTTCCATGGTGAAGCTGGCCGATCAGGCCCGTATCAACCGCCGCGAATTCGTCGAGGCGTATCGCGGCCGCGAGCTTGATCCCAACTGGCTCGAAGACATGGCTGCCAAGGCCGGTCGCGGCTGGAAGATGTTCATCGAACGCAGCCCCGAAAAGGTCGAGGAACTGCGCGCGGATATGGCCCAGGTCGGCCAGTATGTCGGCCTTGATATCTCGGAATTCCGCCGCATCGTCGGCCAGGTCCAGAAGGGCGAGAAAGAGGCGCGTCAGGCCAAAAAGGAAATGGTCGAGGCCAACCTGCGCCTCGTGATTTCCATCGCCAAGAAATACACAAATCGCGGCCTGCAATTCCTTGATCTCATTCAGGAAGGCAATATCGGCCTGATGAAAGCCGTCGACAAGTTCGAATACCGCCGTGGCTATAAATTCTCCACCTATGCGACATGGTGGATCCGTCAGGCGATCACGCGCAGCATCGCCGATCAGGCCCGCACGATCCGTATTCCGGTGCACATGATCGAGACGATCAACAAGCTGGTCCGCACGGGGCGTCAGATGCTCCACGAAATCGGTCGCGAACCCACGCCCGAGGAACTGGCCGAAAAGCTGCAAATGCCCCTCGAAAAGGTCCGCAAGGTGATGAAGATCGCCAAGGAGCCGATCTCGCTCGAAACCCCCATCGGCGACGAGGAAGACAGCCAGCTTGGTGATTTCATCGAGGACAAGAATGTCATCCTGCCGCTTGATTCAGCGATCCAGGACAACCTCAAGGAAACCACCACGCGCGTCCTGTCGTCCCTCACCCCGCGAGAGGAACGCGTTTTGCGGATGCGCTTTGGCATCGGCATGAACACCGACCACACGCTGGAGGAAGTGGGACAGCAGTTTTCCGTCACCCGCGAACGCATCCGCCAGATCGAGGCCAAGGCCCTGCGCAAGCTCAAACACCCCTCACGCTCGCGCAAACTGCGGTCATTCCTGGATCAGTAGGGTCGCAAAGTCAGTGTGATATAAAAAACGGCGCCCTGTGGCGCCGTTTTTTATGGCGATATCGTTTGTCTTGATTTTGTGTGATCTACACACCCGCCATCAGGATATCCACGGCCCGCGTGATCAGATCCCGCTGGTCCGCAACACTCCCGGTGCGGCGCAGGCTTGCGCGGTGAACGCCCGCGATCAGCCGTGTCGCAAGTACCAGACATCTGCCATCATGTGTGAGTTCTGGGTTCAGATGGCGCACCGCAGGGTAGCCGGAAAGAAGCGGAATGACGACGACAGAGGCATCCTGCGGTAGAAGGTCGCTTTCAACGACGGCCATGGAAACACCCTTGTACTCCGCCACGTCAAAGCGGGTCAGGATCTCCACGAAGATCCGCCCGGCGCGGTGATGATGTCGGCCAGCGGATGACCATGCCGCTCGTGCCAATCCGATTGGGCCGCAAATATGCTGGCGTTCTCTGTCAGCCACGTTTTGCGGCGCGCCTCCGCGACCGCTTTGGCCAGTGCCGCCTCGGCCACTGCGGAAACGTTGATCCCCAGTTCCTTTGCGCCATCCAGTACCGCGCTATCCAGCGTCAAAGAGGTCTTTCGCTTTGTTGCAGCTCCCATTTGATCACACTCCTTTCAAAGTGGTTACGAAAGCCAGGCGGACCACTTTTGATACCTCAAAAATATACCGCAGCACGACGCAGCGCAAGCGCGACTGACCGAACCTCCGGATCGACCAAACGCGAGTTGCGGACATGACATTTTATCTTTCCGTGCCGGGGCAAGGCGTTTTGCCAAACCATGCGGATATCCCGAAAGCAAAAGACGCCCCGACCGCATCGCCGGGCGCGCCTTTCTGTGTGCCGTTGTCCGGATCAGCGGATCGCGTCACTCATCCAGCAGGAATGTCACCGACATGTTTACCCGAAATTCGGACACCTTGCCGTCGGTGACATGCACGTTTGAATCCTTGATCCAGGCACTTTCGACATTGCGCAGCGTCTTGGACGCGCGCCCGATGCCGCGGGCCACGGCGTCGTCAAAGCTTTGGGTCGAGGTCGCAGAGATTTCGGTTACGCGTGCGATTGACATGGACTGCCTCCTATGATGTTTGGCACCGTGTCAACGCATCGCGGCGCTGCGTGGTTCCTGACCGGATCCGGGACGCCTGTCAGGCAAGGTAATCCTTTCGCGGTCAGGCTGGCCCATGCTAGAATCAGTGGGAACATCCAGGGATCCCAAACCACGTCAGGACAGGAAATGGCCCAACCCGGAACCTTCACCGAGGCAGATTTCACCATGGTTCCCGGCCAGATGGGGCCCAAAAGCGCGCGGGCGCTTCTTGCCGTGCAAGAAACGATTTCCAGTTGGGCCACCCCCTATGCCTATCTTGAGATCGGCTCTTATGCGGGGCGGTCCCTGTCGATGCATGTGCGCGACCCGGATTGCACCTATGCGTTGTCGGTCGATCTGCGCCCCGAGGTGACTGGCGATGAACGCGGCGATGTGACCGGGTACAACCTCATCACCGACCAGATGATGCGCGACAACCTGCGCGTGGTCTGTTCGGATCAGGACATGGCCAAGCTGGAAAGCATCACCGGCACCAGCGCGGATGTCGCGCAGCGCAAGTCCCGTCGCAAGTTCGACCTGGCCTTCATAGACGCCGAACACACCGTGCGCGCTGTTGTCGCCGATTTTCTGAACATCCTGCCCGCGATGAAGGCCGACGCGATGATCGGCTTCGATGATACTCTGATCGTTTATCCCGCACTGGAAGCCGCCTCTGCCTGTCTTGCCCATCGCGGCCTGCGGCACCGGGTTGTCTATACGCGCGCCAATATCGGCCTCATTCTGCTTGGTCGTTATGTTGACCGCGAATTGCTGATGCGTCCGCGCCTGCTCAGCAGCGCCGACGAGGCGCGCGACCGTTTCCACCGCTTTTACGCCGAAACCGTTTTGCGCCCCGCCGGTACCAAACGCTCCGCCTGAACCCGGTGCCGAAGGCCCCGACAAATTGGCCGCTGATATCAAGGCGTCCACGTCTTTGAACACCGCGATGCGCCGCACACCGGAAAAGTTGCGGCGCATCTGGGTTAAACCTTTATTTTGTGGGTATAATTACCATCTCGCGAATATCGGCCCGATCGGGCTGTTGCAGCGCATGTATGACGGCCCCGGCGATATCCTCGGGCTGCAACTTGCCCGGTTTCGGCTCATTGAAGAACGGCGTATCCACCATTCCGGGGCAAATAACCGTACAGCGCCCACCCCATTCGCGCATTTCCTGACTCAGGTTTCCGGCAAAACCCTGCACGAACCATTTCGACGCGCCATAGATGGATCCGGGCAAAGTGATCTTGCCCGCGACAGAGCCGGTCAAAACCGCGTGGCCCTTGGATTTTTTCAAGTAGGGATAGGCGCATTTCACAGTATAAAGCAGCCCGTTGATGTTGAGATCCAGCATCTCGCGCCATTCCGCTGGGTCGCCATGCTCAACCCCTGCGATGTCCAAGCCTTTGCCCGCATTTGCAAAAATGGCATCAATCCCGCCAAAATGCGCGGCTGTCTCGTCAATCGCGGCCTGAACCGCGTCCATATCCGTTACATCTCCGGCCAGAGCCAGGGCGTGGTCGCCGCCCAGTTCCGCGACCAGCCTGTCGAGCTTGTCCTGACTGCGCGCGAACAGCGCGACCGTCCAGCCGGCCTTGACTGCCTGCCGCGCCGTCTCGGCCCCGATCCCCGTCGAGGCTCCGGTGACGAAAAGTGTCTTGTCGCCCATAAGGTTCGTCTCCCTTTAAGTCCTTTTTCACAAGCGTTTTGCAAAAGCCGTGCTGCTTGTAGTTTCGCGGCCCGCTCTGGCATCTTACACCCAACGGTGTTGCGTATCATCGGTTCCTGCGCGGTGGTACCGCTTTATGTTGACGGGGCATTTGCCCTCTACCCAAAACCTTGCGGGTGACCTATAGTGCCTGTGGATAACTGGGCATCAGACCCATGACCGACAGAGGCAAGGACAGAAAAAAGGGGGACGGCCGATGCGCTGCCCGTTTTGCGGAAATATAGACACACAGGTCAAGGATTCGCGGCCCGCAGAGGACCACGTCTCGATCCGCCGTCGGCGGCTCTGCCCGGCTTGCGGGGGGCGGTTCACCACTTATGAACGCGTGCAGCTGCGCGATCTGGTGGTGGTCAAAACCAATGGCCGACGCGAGGATTTCGACCGCGACAAGCTGGAACGCTCGATCCGTATCGCGCTTCAGAAACGCCCGGTCGAGCCTGAACGCGTGGAGCAGATGATTTCGGGCATCGTCCGGCGGCTTGAGTCCATGGGTGAAACCGATATCCCCTCCAAGACCGTGGGTGAGATCGTGATGGAAAGCCTGGCGCGGATCGACACCGTGGCCTATGTGCGTTTTGCCAGCGTTTACAAGAACTTCCAGGCGGCAGACGACTTCGACAAATTCGTCAGCGAATTGCGGCCCGGCGCTGCGGACGAGCCCGGCACGCCGTGAGCGCGGATGACGTTCGCTTCATGCGGCTGGCGCTGTCGCTTGGTCGGCGGGGCCTTGGCCAGTGCTGGCCAAACCCGTCGGTGGGCTGCGTTATCGTCAAGGACGGGCGCATCGTCGGGCGCGCGCGCACGGCGCCGGGCGGCAGACCTCATGCCGAGCCTCTGGCGCTGGCGCAGGCCGGGCAGGCGGCGCGGGGTGCCACCGCCTATGTAAGCCTCGAGCCTTGCGCGCATCACGGCGCCACCCCGCCTTGCGCGCAAACCCTGGCCGAAGCCGGGATAGCCCGCGTTGTCGCCCCGCTCGAAGACAGCGACCCGCGCGTCTGCGGAGAGGGGTTTGCGATGCTGCGCAAAGCCGGGGTCGCCGTTTCTTCGGGAGTTCTGGCCGAGGAAGCGTGGCAGGACCATGCCGGTTTTTTTCGTCGCATCCTCGATGGCCGTCCCACTGTCACGCTCAAGCTTGCCATGTCGCTTGACGGGCGCATCGCGACGGCCACGGGTCATAGCCAATGGATCACTGGCCCGCAGGCCCGGCGCGCCGTCCATGCAATGCGCGCGCGCCATGACGCGGTGATGGTGGGTGGGGGCACGGCGCGCGCCGACGATCCCATGCTGACCGTGCGCGACATGGGTCTGACGCGCCAGCCGGTGCGCGTGGTCGTGTCGCGGCGGCTCGATCTGCCGCTTATATCCCGGCTGGCGCAAAGTGCGGCGGAGATACCACTCTGGATCTGCCATGGTCCGGATGTCGATGCCGCGCGTGTCGCGGCGTGGCAGGGCGTCGGGGCCGATCTTGTGCCCGCCGCGCTGTCACACGGGCAGCTTGACACCGGCGCGGTGCTTCGGGCGCTTGGTCAAAAGGGGCTGACGCGGGTGTTCTGCGAAGGCGGCGGCGCACTTGCGGCCTCGCTATTGGCAGAGGATCTGGTGGACGAGCTTGTGGTCATGTCAGCCGGTATCGCGATCGGGGCCGAGGGTCTGCCCGCCATTGGCGCGCTTGGCCTTGACCGTTTGACCGGCGCGGCGCGGCTGCGCCTGACGGATCTGCAACGGATCGGCGAGGACGTGATGCACATTTGGCAGCGATCCTGAGCCTTTGCGAAAATGCACCTGCTTTGGTGTAAACGCTTTAACAGGCGAAACGCATATACTGATCTTGTCCTCAGCGCCAAAGCCGGGCTTGTGACGCGAACACGCCCTGAAGCCTCGACACGGCCCGGTTAAGTCGACCGGGATGCGCAATATCGCCACTGGCAAGGCGCTCCACCACCACTTCGACCGGGCAGGGCGCGGCGTTACGCGGATCCACGTAGCGCGGGTATTCTATCAGCGTGGCATGGACCAGCCCGGCAAGCCCCGGCCTCGCGCTGCGCCGTGTGGGCACCGGCCCAAGATCGGTGCTCAGCCCCCAGCCAGCATAGAACGGCGCGCCGGTCGTCGTGACGGGCACCCCCCGCAAGAGCGCCTCGAACCCCATGAGAGATGTCATCGTCCAGACCTCTTGGACATGATCCAGCAGTTGTGCGGGATCGGCCCCGTTCAGCACCGTACAGCCAAGCGCCTGCAACTCGGATGCGGGCACCGCGCCGGGGCGCAGGCCGGCTTCCACGTCCGGATGTGGCTTGTACAGCAAAACCGCGTCGGGGCGGGCTTGCCGCGCGCTGCGCAATAAGGCCAGGTTCGTGGCGATCTGGCCCGCGCCAAGCCGGATCGAGGCGTCATCCTCCACCTGTCCGGGCACCAGAACCCGGTGCCCTTGCGGTATGCCTGGCAGGCCAAGCCCCAGATTGTACTTGCTCAACCCCAGTTCCGTAAGGCGGCGGATCAGGGCCTCGGCGCGGCGCAACTGGTCTGGCCGCAGCGTAACGGCATCGGCGATCAGCCGTTCCAGACGGCTTTCGCGCGTGGGGTCGTAATAGATCCCCAGATCGTCGGCCACCAATGACACGGCGGGCACCAGTTCCGCGCCCAACCCGCGCGAGCGCAGGAACCCGTCTTCGACCTTGACCGCGGTGCTGTCTTGCGGGGCCTTTCCGGCCCAGATCATGTGTCGTCGTCCGCTGTGCGCGGCCAGGCGGGCGGCCTTGTCGGGATGGTCCTGAAAGACCATGCGTTTTTGCCGACCAAAGACCTTTTGCAGGGGCGCGCGTTTCCAAAGCCGCATACCCGATGCGACCCATCCCATGCGGTCGTCACGCCAGGCCCGGCTTTGCGCTTCCAGCCCGGCAAGCGCATCCTCCAGCCGGCACAGCCGGTCACGATGGGGATCGTACCATGTCGGGTAAAGGATCATCGACGCCGCGAAAAGCTGTGCTCGGGTCAGTCGGCGTTTGCGGCGTGGCAGACTCACCGGATGGCGGTCCTCTGTCAGGCCCCAGCCTGCATAGAATGGCTGGCCAAAGATATGCGGGCGGTGGCCTGCAAAGATCGCCTCGAACCCAAGCTGCGATGTCACCGCATAGACCGCGATCGCGCCCTCCATCAGCGCCCATGGGCTGACCGGATCGCCGAACAGGCGGATGCGGTCCGTCTCGTCGCCGGGGCCGAAATAGCCCGTCCTGTCGCCGCGCCGGGTTTCTGGGTGGGTCTTGATCAGGATGCGTGCGCCGGGATGGTCCGTCTGCGCATGGTACAGCATTTCGCGAAACGTGTTCGCATCGGCGCCGCCATGGCGCACCGAGGCGTCTCCGCGCGTCTGGTCGATCACCAGAACATAGCCCGGATCGGGGCAGGGCGTGGCGGGATCAAAGCCGCTGTATTTGGTTAGGTGCCCCGCTTGCAGCCGCGAAATGGCGGCGCGTGCGCGGTCAAGAAGCGGCGTGTCGTCCAGTGGATGGGTCGCCAGCAGGGTTTCCAGATCCGACGGCTGCGCGGCATCGAAGTGCACGCCGGTCTGGTCGATCAGCAGGCCAAGCGGCGGCTCGCCCGCGCGACCGGGAAAGAGCGAGCGCAGGAACGCGTCCTCGATCCGCACCAGCCCGGCACCGCTGCGCGCGGCTATGGTCTCTCCGCGTCTGGCATAGGGCGACCGGCCCCAGACCGCGATCAGATCGTTTGCACCGGGGCGCCCTAGTCGCAGGGGCAGGCCGGACAGGTCCATGATCCGGCGGATCCGCTTTTGCCGCAGGAAGCCCGCGTTGAAATAAAACACCCGCCGGGGCGTTTCCGGCCCGGCGGGTGGCATCGGATCGGGTGTGGGCATCAGTTTCCGCTAAGTGTGTCGCTTGCCGTAGAGATCGACCCGACAGCGCCCAGTGTTCCGGTCAGCGCACCGATGACCTTGCCCCATTGCGCGAAGGGCGCTTCGGTGACGTAGAGCGTATCTTCGTCGCGAATGGCGAAATCACGCGCCATGAACATCCCGTTGGGCTGTGTCAGGTCAAGCACATAGACCAGCCGCTGCGCGCCGCGCAGGTCATCCCGGCCAAGCACCTGATTGGCGATCTCGGCAGGTTCGTTGCGAAGCACGAAAACACCGGTCGGGTCGGCTGCGTTGGCCTTGAGCCCGCCAACCTGCGCGATGGCCTCAAGCGCCGAGATGGTTGGCGAGGGAAAGGGCACGCGCGCCTGACCGCCGGTTGCGCCAAGTGCTGTAAAGGCGCGGCTGTCTTCCTCGATAAGAATTCTGTCGCCGCCACGCAGGGCGATATCGAATTCAGGATGGCGGAAGAGATCCTGAAACCAGATCTTGGAGCGCATGTTGCCGCGGATCACGGTGATTTGCGCGGTTTCGGGTTCGATGGCAACGCCGCCCGCGGCGGACAGCATCGCCGACAGCGTGCGGGTTGGTCGTTCGATCGGGTACACGCCCTGTCCGCCAACCGCGCCGATCAATGACACGGTCGAGCCGTCACCGGCAAGCCTTCGGACCTCGACCTGCGGATCGGGGGTGGTCGGGGCCAGCTTGTTGGTGATGATGCGCCGCAACGCTTCGGGAGAGTTGCCCGAGGCCCGGATGCGCCCTGCATAGGGCACAAAGATAAAGCCCGCCCCATCCACCTGAACCTCGTCGAGCACGGTTTGCTTGGTGCCTTCGTTGGCAAGCAGCCCGTCATCGACATTTTCCCAAATCGTGATGCCAAGCGTATCGCCCGGATTTATCGTGTCAGAACCGACGATTCCGGCGTTCTTGAAATCCTCGGTAAAGCCAAGCGCAGGCTGCACGGCGGTGGCGCGGGTCACCCGGTCATTGACCGACACCACAAAGGAGTCGCCGGATCGCTGCACCGAACCTTCGTAGATCTGGCGCTTGTTAGGCCCCGAACGGGGCAAGACGCTGCAGGACGCAACCATCGTCGCAACAAGCACAAGGGCGACAGAACGCGCCCATCGACTGGATTGGATATTCACTGCCCGGTCTCCTCGACCTGTGTTAGTCTGCCTCGGTATTTTTTTCTCACGATACCTTAAGGCGATTTTTAAATCCAGTGCCCGCGTCAGTCGGGGTCAGGTGACCGCCTGTAACTGTTGCCTTGGGGCCGCGTTGCCCGACACCAGGGCATCATACGGGTCTTCTTCGCTCAGCATCATGTCCACGGCCTGCCGCAAAAGCTGTCTGCGCCCGCGCGACGAATAAAAGCCACCCGCGACTTGGCTGGTTTCCAGCAGGTAGCGGCGATAATCGGCATAGGCCTTGCGGTCGGGGCGCTCTGCACCGGCAAAGAAATCCCGCAACGGTTTGGTCGAGACGAATTCGGGCTTGGCATAAACCGCCTCTCCGAAGGTGCGCAGCGGGATGCCGCGCCACAGCACTTGCTGGGCTGCGGTGGAATTGACGGTGACGGCGCTGCGCGCCTCGTTGAGAAGCTGTGCCAGCTTGCCGCCGCGCACGTAATGCACCCGGTCCGCGATGCCGTGCAGCCGGGCCAGCCGCCCGACTTCGGCGCGGATCGGCGCGCGTCCATCCTCAAGCGGATGCGCCTTTATCACCAGATGGTGGTGCCGGGGCGCGCCCCGTGCGAAATTTTCTGTCACGGTTTCCAGGAATTCTGTCATGCTTGAAAACGGGGAATGTTTCTGGAAAGAGGCGTCATGTTCCAGTTGCAGCAGGGCGAGATGATAGGGAAACCCGCCCTGCCTGATCCGGCGCGTGGCGATCCGCCGCTCGATGGCCTGAAACGGCATAAGTAGCAAGCGCTTGATATAAAGACGGAACTCCTGTGACACCGACAGCGCGCGATGGGGGCGAAAGGCCCGGTAGCGCCGGTTCAGCAACAGCACGCAGCCGTGATAGGCCGCTCCATAAAATACATGCTGGCGCATGTCCCCCCAAGAGGCCGGGGGCAGGGCGGTATCGACATCGGAATTCTCCAGCGCGCTGCGCATCTCGGCCACGGTCATGTCCATCAGGCGTGAATGCCCGTTACTGCCACCGCGCTCATAGGTCACCCAATAGGGGCGCAGATAGCCTTCCTCAAAGACATGGACGCGCAGACCGGCCGCGCGGGCCTCTGCCACCGCGTCGGCGTGAATGGGGCGCGTATCGCCGTAGAGTACGATATCCGTCACCTGCTTGTCGTGGATCAGGTCGCGAAAGGTCTTGCACCAGGTCTCCAGCGGGCCGGTAAAAGGCAAATAGCTGTCAGGATCGCGCCAGAACGCGGCATCGCCAGCGTTGAACCCCACGCGCCAGACCTGCGCGCCGGCATGGCGCAGCATCTTGCCGAGTCTGTAAAAGAACGGTCCGTGCGGTCCCTGAAGGAAAAGAAAAACGCGATTATCACCGGTCAGGGCACTCATACTGCTTTGCCATCTTCTGGCACCCTGTTCTTTGGTGCCTTGTTCATGCTTTTGGTCAATATGGCGTGATAGTGCGGCGAAATTATGGCTGCGGCAAGCGTTGCCTTGCCACAGCGCGGCTGGACCGCTACCTGCACTGCACAACAACAGGAGAGCGACATGTTCACGGGCATCATCACCGACATGGGCGAAATTCGCGCGGTAGAGCGGCGCGGCGATCTGCGAGTGCGTATCGGCACCGGCTATGACATGGCGCGGGTGGATCTGGGGGCGTCGATCGCCTGTGACGGCGTGTGTCTGACCGTGGTGGACAAGGGCGCGGATTGGTTCGATGTGGATGTCTCTGCGGAAACCGTCTCGAAGTCCAACCTCGGCACCTGGGCCGAGGGGCGGCGCGTCAACCTTGAGCGTTCGCTGAAGGTGGGCGACGAATTGGGGGGGCATATCGTGTCCGGCCATGTCGACGGGCTGGCAGAGGTTGTCGCGATCCGTGACGAGGGCGACAGCACCCGCGTCACGTTGCGCGCGCCCGATGGTCTGGCGCGCTATATCGCGCCCAAGGGCTCTGTCGCGCTCAATGGCACGTCGTTGACCGTGAACGAGGTCGAGGGCACCGAGTTCGGTATCAACTTTATCCCCCATACCAAACAGGTCACTACATGGGGCCGCACAGAAATGGGCGATCTGGTCAATCTTGAGATCGACACGCTGGCCCGCTATGTCGCGCGGTTGCAAGAGGCGGGTTAAGCACGGATCCTAGGGGTTCGGGAAGGCGCGCACCAGCCGACGCGCCACCCAATAAAGGGCAATCGCCAGAATGATCGACACATAGCCGTCTATCGCATAGTGCCAGCCAAGCTGAACCGACCCGATCAGGATGACGGCAAGAAACGCCGTCATCACATAGCCCCAGCGACGCGACACGGAATAAGCATATAGCGTCATTGTCGTGGTGGAGGCCACATGCATCGACGGCATGGCAGAGATGCCCTTGACAGCGCCATCCCCGAAATAGCCGTCAAGCAGCATCTGGTGCATATCAAGCGCCCAGACGGGGCTTTTCTCGTTGAAGTCGTGCAGCGTGCGCATCAGCGGCTCGAAATCGTCGCCAAAGCCGAAAACGGCGTAATAGACCGGCCCGACAGAGGCGAACATGGTCGCAAGGATATTGCCGCCGATCACCCAGCACATCACATCCGTGACAAGATAGGTGCGGTGCTTTTCATGTCTGCTGATGTTGAAGCAGGCGATGAAGATGATGAAATAGGCCAGCATCAGCCACAGGTGATAGGCCGCGTTGATCATCGTGGTCACGAAGGGCGTGCCAGTGACGGTGAACAACAGCTTCCAAGGGTCGGTGCCGAAATGCAGGGCGCGGTCGATATCGGCAAATAGCGGATCCCATGAAAACGGCTGGATCACCGGGATCAGATCTTTGGCTACTGCAAAGGAGCTGGCGAAAAGCGCCATCGCCGTAAAGGCGAAAATGCCGGTAAAAATCCGGTCCCGGTCCAGTAGAAGCCCCTTTATGTCCTGAGCAAAACAGCCAAGCGGCCCGCTTGGTCGCGCCACTGCGACGACCCAGAAAAAGCGCCAGATCAGCAACAGGATCAAAAACAGCGGCACCTGCAATTGCAACAGGGCGACCAGCGTGCTGACCGTGCCCGAGCTGAACGGCACCCCAAGATAAAGGCAAAGCGCGTAGACCGCGCTGAAATGCAAACCGATCATTCCGATCAGCAACCTGTTGCGCCAAAGCGCCGGCCCCATGGCCGAGCCGCCCCGTGTGGTCGTACTGGCCTGATCGGTGATCATGGTCATGTTGCTGCCCTCCTGACCCCTGCCTGTGTCCTTGGGCTTACCCTGGAATATGGGCAGGCTGCGGGCCGGATTGGGCCATTTTCAGGATGGTTGGGCGAAACATGCAGGTTTGGCCTGACGGTAATCATATTCAGAAAACGTGTTGCGTTGTCCCGGCGGGCTTGTATCCTCGCGCCAACCAAATCCGGGAGGACACATAATGCCGCTTTTCAAACCCACGCGCCGCGAAATTCTTACGCTGGCGGCCACGGCCCCGGCCTTTGCCATGCCGGTCGCCGCGCGCGCGTCACTTGGCAGGCCCGAAGGCGGCAACCCGGCGCATTTCCGCTTTTCCGTCGGCGATGCGCGGGTGACTATCGTGTCGGATGGCTGGTTCAGCCTGCCCACCACCGGGCTTGGCATCAACGCCCCGCGCGAGGAGGTAGAGGCGTTTCTGGCGTCGAATTTCCTGTCGCCAGAGCAAGGCTATTCGCACACCAACCACCTGTATATCGAGACGGGCGACGCGCGGGTGCTGGTCGATGTCGGCTCTGGCAGCCGCTTTTTCGACACAGCGGGTCAATTGATAAGCAATCTGGACGCGGCGGGCATTGATCCTTACGGCGTGACCCATGTGGTCATCACCCACGCGCACCCCGATCATGTCTGGGGCATTCGCGACGATTTCGACGAGGCAATCATCCCCGATGCCGAATACATCCTTGGCGAGGCCGAGCACGCGCATTGGATGCAGGACGGGCTGGTGAACCGGGTCTCGGCCGAGGATCAGCAATTCGTCGTTGGCGCGGTCAACTCGATCGAGACCGAGGGTGTGGACTGGACGCTGGTAAGCGACGGGTACGAGGTGGTGCCGGGCGTCACGCTTTTCGATACGCCCGGCCATACGCCGGGGCATATGAGCGTACGCGTGGATAGCGGTGACAGTTCCCTGATCGCGCTGGGCGATGCCATGAGCCACGCCTACACCAATTTCGCACATCCCGAGTGGTTCAACGGCTTTGACAGCGACGGCGAACAGACCGTGGCCACCCGCAAACGCCTGCTGGACATGGCCGCGACGGACCGGATCGCGGTGCTTGGCTATCATTTCCCGTTTCCGGGTGTGGGCCATGTCAAGCGCGAGGGCGACGCGTACCGCTTCGTTCCCGCGCTCTGGCAGTTCTGAGCCGACTCAATCGTTGTCCGTCAGCCCCGCGCCGGCCCCGGCGCGGCGGCTTTCTTCGGTTTCGGGCGCATAGGTACGCTGCGCCAGAGCCTCCAGTGTTTCAGAGGCTTGCGCGCCCACATGCGCGCGGTAGGCCCGCAACAGCGGTGTGCCCTTTGCCTGCTCTGCCGGGGCAAGGCTTGCGCGTTCCACCCTTGGCAGATTCAGGATCGCTACGTCCGACAGTTCGATCACGGTTTTCTCGTCCCTGCGGGTGATCGTCGCGCCTTGCCACGTCACTGTCATTGGCACGCCCGTGCGATCTGCCGACCACACCATGTAAGGCACCAGTAACAGCGGTGCGGCCAACGGCCCGATGCAAAGAGTGTCGCCCGTGGCCCATTGTGGGGCCAGATCGCAGATCGCAGCACCCGTGATCAACGGACACAACAAACCGCCCGACGCCTGCCATGCACCATCGAACGACGCGGGGCGAATATCGTCATAGGGTACGCCATCCAGCGTGGTCAGAAGGCCGGCCAGAAGCTCCGCGCCCGGCCAGCCTGCGGCACAGACCCAGCGTGTTGCCTTACCCGCCTCTTCGGCATGTCCCCAGCCATAGCCCGCCCCGCGCGCCGCCTTGCGGGCAAGCCCCTCGATCTCGTTGAGCGACCAGTCCATCCGGCCCCCTATTCCGCAGCCATGCACAGGGGGGGCAGGGTCCAGTCATCGGCGGTGACACTGTCCAGCTCATGCGGAAAGGGCGCGTGTTGATACATGTTGATCCGCAGCCAGCGATCCGAGCGGGGATCGAACTGACACGCCCCGAAGAACGACAGTTTCAGGCGCAACATGTCGATGGGCAGCATCCGGGCATCCAGCGTATTGTCGCGGATCTCGGCATAGGGCAGGCGAGCGGCCATCTGTGCCCGGCGGGCGATATGCCGGAATTCGGGCCGTTGAAGCAGGAAGGCGGCGGTCGTCTGTTCGGTGGTGTCCCTCAGCGCGCTATGCAGGCGCGCGGCATCGCGGCCGGGGCCGAGGGGCTGTTCATAGGCTTCCACCGGCTCCTGGAACCGTTCCCCAAGACGCGGCTCCAGCTTGGCTTCGGACACGTACCAGACCCGCGCGCAGGGCGTGGGATCGGTCCAGTCGATGCGAAGTGCCCAGTCATAGACATCTTCAAGGATCGCGCGCAGGTCGCTGATCGGCATGGTGCCGTCAATGGGCCATGCGGTATGCTCTTCGGCGGCCATGCAGATGCTTAGCGCGTCCACGATCTCGCCATGCGGTTCTAGCATCAAAGAGGCAAGCTGTTCCTGCCCTTCCATCGACAGATGCGCCTCTGCCCAAACCCAAAGCCGGTTCCAGGGCTGGCCGCTATGCAGATCCGCATCATCCAGATATGTGCCCAACGCGTCCATGTCGGCGCGCAGGGCGGCCAGCTTTTCCACTTGTAGGGGATGTTCGGATGTCCAGCTTTGGGCGTGGATCCGGGCGCGCTGCACCAGCGTGCGAAAGGCGTGAACCTCTGCCGTGCCAGCCATGGGCAACGACCGGACGCGCGCAAGCGCCTCTTCGCGGGCGGCGATCCACGCGTTGAGCAGGCGGGGGTGATTGATCAGGAACGGCGCCATGCCAAGCCCGGTGGAATTGCCGATGCCAAAGCGGCGGCGCAACGCGGGGTCCAGCGGCACAGCCGTGCGCGGCGCGCGGGCGCGGGCCATATGTTCGACGAGGTCCATCACGAAGGCGCGTGTGAGGTAGACCGACAGCATCTCTATCTGGAATGGCCCGGCGCATTCGGGCCGGTGGCGCGTATATTCACGATCCGCCGCCCCGAACTTGCCAGAGCCGTAAACGGCGGTAGTGCGCATCAGGTAGCCGACAGTGTCGACAAGCGCCTGATCGGGCTGGTGCCCTTCGCTGAGCGCGTCGATCACGTGGTTCCACAGGCGCACGGATCGATTGGCGCGGCTAAGTGACAGTTCGCGGTCCGAGATGCGCCCGGCCTCTTGTCTTGGCACGTTGTCGCGCAGACGGTCGATATCAGCCTTTGTCGGGATGCCGTCGAAAAGCGTGAATGTCGCGTCCCATTCCGTTGCGATCACCCGATCCGAGCGTTTCTCGGGCGGCAGATCATGGGCAAAGGCAATCAGCGAATAGGCGCGTTCCGGTCCGTGCGCGGTATAGACGGCGTGGCCCACCCCGGCGCTGTCGATCTCGAAGGCGCGGGTTTCAAATCGCCAGTCTTCGCGCGCCATTCGGCGCAACAACTGGCGCATGAAACTGAGCCGGGATTGATGGAAAGAGCCGAGGCGCGCAAGCCGCATGACCACATTCGGGTCGCGCGGGGCGATGGTCGATGCAAGGCTGGTCATGATGGCACCTCCGGTCCGGTGTTGTTTTCAGGATTTGAGCATATCCGGGCGGCCCTGCCCAGAGACAGGGCCGCCCGATGCGATGTTACGTCTTTTCGCGCCCCTTCATCAGCGTGATGCGCAGCGCGTCCCACAGCGAGGGCAGCAGCACCAGGGATACCGGCACGGCCGTCACCACGATGAAGCTTTGCAGTTTGCCGATGCCGCCCGAGCCTGTGTAAATCAGGATCAGCGCCATGACCCCCATGGCGATCCCCCAGAAGATACGCACGGGCAGCGCGGGACGGTCCTCTGTCGACATGGACACAGAGATGACATAGGACATCGAGTCGCCCGTCGTGGCCACGAAGACTGTCGTCAGGATCAAGAACAGTACCGACACGATAAAGCCCATCGGCAGCGATTGGGTGATCGCCAGAAGCGCGGCGGGCAGGTTGAAGCCCTCGAACGCGGTCGAAACCGACCCCGGATTTGTCAATTCCGCATTGATCCCGGTGCCTCCGACAATAGTGAACCAGAAGGCGGTAACGATGGGCGCCACGATCGACAGCATGATCACGATGGACCGGATCGAGCGGCCACGGCTGATGCGCGCGATGAAGATCGCCATCAGCGGCCCATAGCCCAGGAACCAGCCCCAGAAGAACACCGTCCACCAGCCAAGCCAGCCGGGATCGCCAACGACACCTGCGTCACCCCGGTAAAGCGCCATGCCGAAGAAATCGGTGAAATAGGTCGCCAAGCCGCTGAAAAAGCCCTTGAAAATAAAGGCGGTGGGGCCCGCCACAAGGATGAACAGCAACAAAGCCGCGCCAAGGATGATGTTGAACCGGCTCAGGATCTGGATGCCTTTGGACAGGCCCGTCGCCGCCGAGGTGGTGTAAACCGCCACCAGTCCCTGGATCACGGCGGCCTGTGTGCCGAATGTGTCGGGAATACCAAAGAGCGCGTTCAGGCCATAGCTGACTTGCAGGCCCAGAAAGCCGATGGGGCCAACGGTCCCCGCCACCACGGCAATGATGCAGCAGGCATCCGCGATCAGGCCGATAGGGCCTTTGATCGCCTTGTCGCCAAACAGCGGATAAAGCAGGGTTCGCGGCGCCAGCGGCAGGCCCTTTTCATAGTGGTAATGCATCAGCATGACCGTGGTCAGCGCACCCAGAATGGCCCAGGCCAGAAAACCCCAATGCATGAAGCTTTGCGCCAGTGCGGAACTGACCGCATCCATGGTGCCGCTTTCATCGCCGAAATAGGGCGGGCTGGACAGGAAATGCGCCATCGGCTCGCCCGCGGCCCAAAATACGCCGCCGCCCGCAAGCAGGGTACACATGATCATCGACCCCCATTGGAAGACGGGGAATTCAGGGGCGGCAAGATTGCCCATGATCGCTTTGCCTCCGGGCAGGAAGATCAAGACGATCCCGATCAAAAAGGTCGCCAGAAGCAAAAGCTGCCAATACAGGCCAAAATACCTGGCCGAGAAGGCAAAACTTGAATCGACCATGCCGGACAGCAGATCGAGATCGTAAAGCGCGGTCAGACAGAACAGCGCGATGAAGCCGCCGGTAATGGCGAACAGGGGCTTGTTGATATGGCCCAACTGCCCTGTCTGCGGGATTTCATTAGGGGTATCGGACATTCGTATCTCCTCCTTGAACATCCTTGGGCGGGGCGGACCCCTTGTTCCGGTCGCCTTATTGCGCCGGTCCGAAATTCTCTTCGTAGAAACGTAACCAGTTATCGCCCATGATCCCGGCGATTTCTGCGGCGTCGAAGCCGACCTTGCTAAGGCCGCGTTCCAGATTGCCGAAATCGCGGTTGTCGCGGAACCATTGGGGTTGCGGCGGAAAGCCGGGCGCTGCGGCCGAGCCTTCGCCGTAGTCGATTTCCCTGGACCAGCGGCCGACTCGCATCCATTCCACGACGCTGTCCGGCTGATCCTGACACAGGTCCGAGCCGATGCCGAAATGCTGCGCGCCGAACCGCTCGGCGGCCATGGCGATCATCTCGCAAAAGCTGTCCAGGGTGCAGTCGGATTTGTCCTTGAGATGATGGGGATACATCGAAAAGCCCATCATGCCGCCATTTTCCGTTACCGCGCGCACCACGTCGTCGCGCTTGTTGCGCAAGGCGGGTTGCCAGCTATGCAGATTGGCATGGGTGATCGCGATGGGGCGTTCCGACAGGTTCGCCGCCTCGATGGTGGAGCGGTCGGCGGAATGGGACATGTCCACGACCAATCCGACGCGGTTCATCTCCTTGATGACCTGCTTGCCCATCCGGGTGATGCCGGGATCCTCGACCTCATAACAGCCCGTCGCCAGAAGCGACTGGTTGTTGTAGCTCAGCTGCATGAAACGCGCGCCCAGATCGTGCCAGACCTCCACCAGCCCGATATCGTCCTCGATGGGCGACGGGTTCTGGAAGCCGAAGAAGATGGCCGTGCGGCCGGACTCGTGCGCGCGGCGCACATCACCCGCCCACCGGCCCTTCATAATCAGGTCGGGATGTTGCTCGAACCAACGGTTCCACTGCTCCAGGTTAAGCACGGTTTCGCGAAAGTTTTCGTGATAGGCGATGGTGACATGCACCGCATCCAGCCCGCCCGCCCTCATCTGGTGAAAGATTTTTTCCGACCAGTTGGCATATTGCAGGTTGTCGATCCGGTAGGTCATACCGGCTTGCCCGCCGCGATATAGGCGGTTTTTACGGTGGTGTAGAATTCGCGCGCATGGGTGCCCTGTTCGCGCGGCCCGTAAGAGGAATTGCCGCGCCCGCCGAAGGGCACGTGGTAATCCGTGCCCGCCGTGGGCAGGTTGACGGTGACGACGCCGGTCCGCGCGTTGCGGCGGAAATGCGTGGCGCGGGCCAGATCGCGGGTGACGATGCCCGAGGTCAGGCCGAACTCGGTGTCGTTCACCACGTGCAGCGCCTCGTCGTAGCTGGCGACCTTGATGACGCTTGTGAGCGGCGCGAACATTTCTTCGCGATTGATCGCCATGTCGTTCGTGGTGTTCAAGAACACGCCGGGCGACATGTAATAGCCGTCGGTGTCCATTGTCAGGCGTTCGCCGCCGCAGGCCAGCTCGGCCCCTTCGGATTGGCCAAGCTTCACATAGGCAAGGTTTTCCGTCAGTTGCTGCTCGGACACGGCAGGGCCGATCTGCGTGCCCTCGGTCAGTGCATGACCTACCTTCATCGCCTTTGCACCCGCGACCAGCTTTTCGACGAAAGCGTCGTGGATGCCGTCCTGCACGACCAGACGCGAGGACGCGGTGCATTTCTGCCCCGTGCCACCAAAGGCCCCGCCAAGCGCCAGTGTCACGGCAAGATCAAGATCCGCGTCATCCATCACGGCCAGCGCGTTCTTTGATCCCATCTCGGCCTGAATGCGGGTGAAATTCTGCACCGCCGCCGCCGCGATGCCGCGCCCCACCGGCACCGACCCGGTGAAGGACACGGCGTCGATGCGCGGGCTTTCGACAAGCCGCTGGCCCACATCGCGGCCCGCGCCCATCACAAGGTTGAATAGGCCCGCCGGGATATCCTGTTTCGCGATGATTTCCGTCAGCGCGACGGCAGAGGCGGGCGTCAGGTTCGCAGGCTTCCAGATAACCGCGTTGCCATAGGCAAGCGCCGGTGCGATCTTCCAGCTCGCCGTCGCGGTGGGGAAGTTCCACGGGCTTATGATGGCCACGGTGCCCACCGGCTCGCGACGCACGTCCACCTCGATATCGGGGCGCACGGAATCGGCGTTCTCGCCCAGTTGCCGCAGCACCTCATGCGCGTAATAGGTAAAGAACTGCCCTGCGCGGAACACCTCGCCCTTGCCCTCGGCCAGCGGCTTGCCCTCCTCCCGGCTGAGCAGGCGGCCAAGTTCCTCGGCGCGGGCCATCATCTCGGTGCCGATCGCCATGAGCACGTTCTGCTTGCGTTCCAGCCCGTAGGCGGCCCATTGCGCCTGTGCATCCCGCGCAGCGCTCAGCGCATCGTCAAGCTGATCCGCAGAGGCTTGGGCGAACATCCCCACCAGATCCGACAGGTCGGAAGGGTTCCGGTTCTCGATGTCGGACGGTCCGGCGACCCATGTTCCGGCGATATAATTCAGCTTTGTTTCGGACATGGTGTATCCCCTCGCATTCCGCATGAAATCCGGCGGACTCCACAGGATTCCCTGCGTCAGTTCAACTGCAAAATACTGATGAATATTTCAGTAATTCTGAACTGGAATATGGGCCGTCAAAATCGTCTGGCAAAGCGCCTGGGCCGCCGGTGCCATGGCTTCCACGGGCGGCGTAGCCATCCAGATGTCGCGTCGCACGCTGTCATCGGCCAGCGGCAGAAAGGCCAGATCGTCGTGGCGTGGCCGCAAAACCAGTTCTGGCAAAAGCGTGATGCCCATGCCCGCCCGCACCAGGGCCAGGATCGAGGCGGTATTGACCGCATTGAGCGCCGACTTGGCCAGAATCGGGTTGAATTCGGGATCTTCGATCTGTTTGCAAAGCCCGTTTGCGATGAACGGGATGCCATCAAGATCGCGCCAGTTCAGATTGGTCCAGTTCTGCGCCAGCGGGTGATCCGCCGGGCAAACAACGCCAAAGCGATCTGATACCAGCAGATGCCGCTCGAAACCGGGCAAGCGCGGCAGGGTGGCCAGCCCGATATCGGCGCGCCCGGCCAGCAGGTCGTCGCGGATCGAGGCAGAGTCCGTGTCACGCAGGTCAAGCCTAACATCGGGATGGCGGGCTGCAAAATCACGCAGCACCGGTGGCAGGATCGCTTGCGCGACCGACGGGGTCACCGCCAGCCTGACATACCCGCCACGCGCATTGGCCAGCCCTTCGATCGCTGTGATCGTGGTGTCGAAATGGGCCAGCTCGCGCTGCGCTTCGGCGCGGACCAGCTCTCCGAGGGCGGTCAGGCGCGCCTTGCGCTTGGCCTCGAACAGCGGCGCGCCCACATGATCCTCGAATTGCCGCAACATCATCGACACCGCTGATGGCGTTCGCCCAAGCGCCTCGGCCGCCGCCGCAAGACTGCCGGTATCGGCCACTGCCTTGAAACAACGCAGCATTTCGATTTTGATTGCCACTGATGCGCACCTCCAGACCGTGGCATTCGGCATAAACGCGCGGGCGGGAGGGTGTAAAGCCGCTTGACCTTAGCCGGGGGACGACGAGATCCGCAAAAACACAGCGTCGGACAGTCGTAAGGGCGTTGTGCCATGCACCACGACATGCGGCCGCCATGCTGTCAGGCCAGACGGGGGCTTTTGTCGCGCGCCTTGGCCAGAAACGATGCGGGCGGGGCCCGTCAGCCCGAAAGGCGGGATCAGACGGATATCGTCGCGGCGACGGCGCGTTTCCACGCGGCGTAACGTTGGGTCTGGGTCTTGCTCTCCATCACTGGCTCGAACCTGCGCTCCAGCGCCCAGCCTTTGGCGAAACCCGCCGCATCGGGATAAACGCCCGCCTTCATGCCAGCCAGCCACGCGGCTCCCAGTGCCGTGGTTTCCAGTACCTCGGGCCGGTCCACCGGCGCGCCGATGATATCGGCCAGGAACTGCATCGTGCAATCAGACGCGCTCATGCCGCCATCGACGCGGAGCACTTGCCCGACGCCTTGCGGTGTCCAGTCGGCTGTCATCGCCTCCAACAGGTCACGGGTCTGGAAGCCCACGCTTTCCAATGCGGCGCGGGCAAACTCCGCTGGGCCGGAATTGCGGCTGAGCCCATAGATCGCGCCCCGGCAATCAGGATTCCAATAGGGCGCGCCAAGCCCGGTGAAGGCGGGCACAAGAATGACATTCTGATGCGGATCGGAGCTGTCTGCCAGAGGCTGCGTTTCTTTCGCCTCTCGGATGAGCTTCAGCCCGTCGCGCAGCCACTGAACCGCGGCCCCCGCGATGAAGATCGACCCCTCCAAAGCATAGGTCGGCTTGCCGTCCAGCTGGTAGGCAATGGTCGTGAGCAGCCGGTTCTGCGACCGCACCGGCGTGTCGCCAGTATTGAGCAGCGCGAAACACCCTGTCCCATAGGTGGATTTCATCATGCCGGGGCTGAAACAGGCCTGCCCCACCGTGGCCGCCTGCTGATCGCCCGCAACCCCAAGAATGGGGATTTCGCGCCCGAACAGATCGGGCCGGGTGGTGCCGAAATCATCGGCGCTGTCACGCACCTCGGGCAACATCTGCATCGGCACATCCAGCAGGTCACAGATCGTCTGGCTCCAGCGCCCCTTGCGGATGTCGTACATCAGCGTGCGGGATGCGTTGGTGGCGTCGGTGGCATGAACCTTGCCGCCGGTCAGCTGCCAGATGAGATAGGTATCGACCGTGCCGAACAGAAGGTCGCCGACCCGCGCCTTGGCGCGCGCGCCCTCCACGTTGTCGAGGATCCATGCCAGCTTGGTGCCGGAAAAATACGGGTCGAGCAAAAGCCCCGTGCGCTCTGTGATCATGTCGCCGTGCCCGGCCTCGCGCAGGCGGCGGCAGATTTCGGCGGTGCGCCGGTCCTGCCAGACGATGGCGCGGTACAGCGGCTCGCCGGTCTTGCGGTCCCAGACCAGTGTTGTTTCGCGCTGGTTGGTGATGCCGATGGCTGCGATATCCGACACGTCCACGTGGGCGCGCTCGATCACGCCGCGGCAGGTGCTGGCGGTGGTCGCCCAAAGATCGTCGGGCGCGTGTTCCACCCAGCCCGATTGCGGGAAATGCTGCGGGAACTCTGCATGAGCCGTAGCAGTGACGCGCAGATTGGCGTCGAAAAGGATAGCGCGGCTCGATGTCGTGCCCTGATCGATGGCGAGAATATGTTTCATGGGTCAGTCTTTTCATGAAATCGTGCCCGCACCAAGAAAAACGAGGCGGGCACGCAAGGGCCCGCAGAGTGGCCCGCGCCGCTTGCGTCCAACTCGTCATAGAACACCGTCTTGGCCGCCTGAACCCAGCGAAACAGCATCGGGGCATGGAGGAGGCAAACAAGCATCGCCCAGGGCCGGTTGGCCCTCGCCAACCCCAGCCCGCCAGGATTGATAAAGGTCTAGACCAGAGGCGTGATCAAAAGACGATCCCCGATGTCGTCTCGGTTTTCCAGCACCAGGCTTATGGTGTCATCCTTGTCCTATTCCGCCGCTTTTGCGATCTGGCCGCGGCGGATCGGGTTGGCCTGCATCCAGTCGTCCAGCGTCCTGATCTCGTCCGCGCTCATTCTCAGGCCCATCTTGCTGCGCCGCCAGACCACGTCTTCTGCGCGCTGAGCGAATTCATGGGTCATCAGCCAACGGATTTCGCGTTCTGTCAGGGTTGCGCCAAAGGCCCGGCCAAGATCTGCCGTGTTGCGCGCGGTGCCCAGAAGGCGCGCCGCCTCGGTGCCATAGGCGCGCACAAGGCGCTGCGCCCATCTGCGGTCAAGAAAGGGATAATCGCGCATCAGCGCTTCGAGCAGGTTCTCCGCACCGTCTACCGCAAAATCGCCGCCGGCAAGCGCGGCACCCGCTGTCCACTCGCCGGTCATGCCGGGGAAAAACGGCTTGAACTGATCCACAGCATTTTGCGCCAGACGCCGGTAGGTGGTGATCTTGCCGCCGAAGATGTTCAGCAGCGGCGCGCCGCCCTTGTCCATCTTGAGCACATAGTCGCGGGTCGCCGCCGTGGCGGATTTCGTCCCATCATCATAAAGCGGGCGCACGCCCGAATAGGTCCAGACGATATCGTCGCGCGTGACCGGGCGTTTGAAGTATTGCGATGCAAAATTGCAAAGATACTCTTTCTCTTCGGGGGTGCATTCGGGCTTTTGCGCAGGGTCGGGGTGGTCGGCATCGGTCGTGCCGATCAGGGTGAAATCGGTCTCATAGGGTATGGCAAAGATGATCCGCCCATCGGTGCCCTGAAAGAAATAGCATTTGTCGTGACCGAAAAGTTTCCGTGTCACGATATGGCTGCCCCGCACCAGCCGCACGCCCTCCGGGCTGTCGATATGGGTGACATCGTGGATGATGCGGCAAACCCACGGCCCGCCGGCGTTTACCAGCGCGCGGGCGCGCCTGGCGGTTTTTTCTCCGGTGGCGGTGTTTTCCAGCACGATCAGCCAAAGCCCACCCGCGCGCTTGGCCGAAACCACGCGGGTGCGGGTGACAATCTCGGCCCCGCGCTCTGCCGCGTCACGCGCGTTCAGGGATACAAGCCGCGCATCCTCGACCCAGCAATCGGAATACTCGAACGCGGTCTTGAACCGATTGTGAAGCGCCGCACCTTCGGGCGCCTTGCGAAGGTCAAGCGCGCGCGTCGCGGGCAGGATCTTTCGCCCGCCAAGCGTGTCATACACGAACAGACCCAACCGGATCAGCCAGGCTGGACGCCGCCCGCGCATCCATGGCAGGATGCGTTCCAGCAGGCGCGAGGTGGGCGTGCCCCCCTCGAACCGCATGTCAGGGTGATAGGGCAGCACAAAGCGCATCGGCCAACTGATATGCGGCATCGCGCGCAGCAGTGTCTCACGCTCGATCAGGGCCTCGCGGACAAGGCGGAACTCGAAATATTCAAGATACCGCAACCCGCCGTGAAACAGCTTGGTCGAGGCCGAGGACGTGGCCGAGCCAAGATCGTTCATCTCGGCAAGACACACGCTTAACCCGCGTCCGGCCGCATCCCGCGCGACGCCGCATCCATTGATGCCGCCGCCGATCACGAACAGATCGCAAATCTTGCCTTGATCGGACTGATCCGTCACGATCCCCTCCCACGATTGCCTTTGATGCGAACCATAACGCACACATAATTGTCAAATTATTTATTCGTTTATGTTCGTTTTGTAAAAAAGTCTTGCATTTCAGATGGCGACATTTATGGTGTCACCGCAAATCTACGCGCGATTACAACGGCTGTGGCGGGCGGAAGCGGCGCCTCATTTCGCGCATGTAGGCCTGTGACACGAATGAAAACGAAACCGGATTTAGCACATGTCCCAGACCTTTCGACAACCCGAAATCCTTGAAATCGCCCGTGTCGAGGGCAAGGTCGTGGTCGATGACCTGGCCGACCGGTTCGGTGTCACGGTGCAGACCATTCGCCGCGACCTCACCGAACTGGCCGACGCCGGCAGGCTGGAGCGGGTGCATGGCGGGGCTGTGCTGCCGTCCGGCGTGTCGAATATCGGCTACGAAGACCGGCGCGGCCTGCATGAAGAGGCCAAGCGCGCCATCGCGCGGGCCTGCGCGCGCGAAATCCCGGATGGCGCGTCGATCTTTCTCAATATCGGCACCTCGACAGAGGCGGTCGCGCGCGAACTGCTGTCACACCGGGATCTGATGGCCGTGACCAACAACATGAACGTGGCCAATATCCTTGTGGCCAATCCGCAATGCGAGATCGTCGTCGCGGGCGGCGTGCTGCGCCGCTCGGATGGTGGGCTGGTGGGCAACCTGACGACGAAAACGATCCAGCAATTCAAGTTCGATTACGCCGTGATCGGGTGTTCCGCGCTCGATCTGGATGGCGATCTGCTGGATTTCGATTTTCAGGAGGTGCATGTCAGCCAGACCATCATACGGCAGGCGCGCCAGACCTTCCTGGTGGCGGATTGCTCCAAATTCCAGCGCAGCGCACCGGCGCGCATCGGCTCGCTGCGCGACATCGACATCTTCTTTACCGATCAGCCGCTGGCCCCGGAACTCGCCACGCGTTTTGCCGGTTGGGGGAACATGTTTCGCGTCTGCGCCTGAGGCTTTCGCGAACCGTGTCAGCCGCCTTTCAGCCGGGCGAGCAGCACGACCTCGCTATCAGGTTGGATGGGCTGGAACCAGCTGTCGTTATATATCCGCCCGTCGATGGAGACGGAGACGCCGCGCTCAAGCTGGGGTTTCAGGCCGGGATACCGCTGTGCAAGCCCGTCAAGCAACTCGCGCAGGTTGGCGGCGTCCACCTCCACCTCTCGGGCACCTTCGGTGAAATCGCTGAGCGATCCCCAGATCGTGACTTGCACCATGATTGGCTTTTCGGGTCGAGGCCTCGGGTCAGGCCCGGGGCGCGGTTCATTTAACTGTCGCGGATCGCCTTGAGCACCTTGGGCGGTGACATGGGCAGGCTGGCCATGCGCACACCCGCCGCTTCGGAGACGGCGTTGGCCACGGCCGCCAGGGGCGGCACGATAGAGGTTTCGCCGACACCGCGCACGCCGTAGGGATGGCCGGGGTTGGGGATCTCAAGGATGACCGCGTCGATCATCGGCAGGTCGGACGCGACGGGAATACGGTAATCCAGAAAGCCCGCATTTTGCAGCAGCCCGTCTTCGCCATAGATATAGGCCTCGTTCAGCGCCCAGCCGATGCCCTGCGTCGCGCCGCCCTGAAACTGGCCTTCGACATAGGCGGGATGCACGGCCTTTCCGGCGTCCTGAAAGACGGTATAGCGCAGGATCTTGACTGCACCCGTGTCGGGATCGACCTCTGTGTCGACCATATGGGTGGCGAAACTGACGCCTGCGCCCTCGGGATTGGCTTCGCAATGCCCGGCGATCGGCCCGCCCGTGTTGGAGGCAATCGCGGCGATCTCGGCCAGCGTCATGGGCGGATGCGTGCCCGCGTTCGGCCCGGCGGGATGCGCCGCGCCGTCTTTCCATTCCACTGCGTCTTCGTCGATGCCCCAGACCTGTGCGACACGCTTGCACATCTCGGCCTTGGCGGCGCGGGCGGCCTTGATCGTGGCCAGGCCCACGGCAAAAGTCACGCGGCTGCCGTCTGTCACCTCGTTCTGGCCAAGGCTGCCGGTGTCGGCGACAATGGTGCGGACCTTTTCATAGGGAATGCCCAGTTCTTCGGCGGCCATCATCGACATGGATGCGCGACTGCCTCCGATATCGGGGTTGCCTTCGGACACGGTCACGGTGCCGTCGGGCGTGACGTTCAGCGACACGCAGGTGTCGCCGCCGAAATTGAACCAGAAGCCACAGGCCACGCCGCGCCCCTGATTGGGGCCAAGCGGCGCGGACCAATGCGGATGATCCTTCGCGCGGCGCAGCGTCGCCTCCAGCCCGATGGCCGGATAGGTCGGCCCGTAAGAGGCGCGCGTGCCCTCGCGCGCGGCGTTGCGCAGGCGCACCTCCAGCGGGTCGAGGCCAAAGCCCTTGGCCAGTTCGTCAATCGCGCTTTCCACGGCAAAGGCGGCCATCGGCGCACCCGGCGCGCGATAGGCGGCTGCCTTGGGGCGGTTGGTGACGATGTCCCAGCCGATGGTTTTGACGTGTTCCAGATCATAGGGGGCAAAGGCAGACATGGCGCCCATGTCTACCGGCGAGCCGGGATAGGCACCGCCCTGATACCGAAGTTCGGCGAAGGCGCCGGTGATGATGCCTTCCTTGGTCATGCCGATGCGCATATCGACGGAACTTGATGCCGTGGGCCCGGTGGCGCGCAGCACCTCGGAGCGGGACATGACCATCTTGACCGGGCGCTGTGTCTTCTTGGCCAGCATCAGGGCGACGGGCTCCAGAAACACGGTCGTCTTGCCACCGAACCCGCCACCGATTTCCGAGGCGGTCACGCGCAGCTGGCCCTGCGCCAGCCCGAGGATCTCGGCGCAGGTGTTGCGCACCATGTAATGTCCTTGGGTGCAGCACCACAGGTCCGCCTGCCCGTCAGGCCCCATCTGCGCAAGACAGGCATGGGGTTCGATATAGCCCTGATGTGTGGCTTCGGTTTTGTAGCTGCGTTCCAGCACGCGGTCGGCTTGGGCCAGACCGGCCTCGATATCGCCATGGCCGAATTCGTAGCGCGCCATGATGTTGGGCGACGCGCCCTCTGGCACGCTCTCGTTCGCGCGTCCCTGATGCAGCACCGGCGCGCCGGGCTGAATGGCGGCGTCCACATCGGTGACGTGATCCAGCGGCTCGTAGTCCACCTTGATCGCCTTTAGCGCCTTGCGCGCGATGTGGGTGGAGGACGCGGCGACCGCGGCGAGCGCGTGCCCGTCATAAAGCACCTTGTCGCCCGCCATGCAGTTATCAAGCACGTCCGCCGTGCCCTCATCCAGATCACGCTCTGGGAAATCGCGCCGGGTGACAACGGCGTGTACACCCTCCATCGCCTCGGCGGCGGAGGTGTCGATGCTCTTGATCCGCGCATGGGCGTGCGGGCTGCGCAGAACCAGCCCGGTCAGCATTCCGGGTGCGGAGATATCCGCGCCGAACCGCGCGCGGCCCGTGACCTTGTCGATCCCGTCGGGGCGCAGGGGGCGGGTGCCCACGACCTTGAATTGCATCACGTCTTGGGTGGTCTTGCTGTCCAGTGCCATTACGATGCCTTTCGCATGTCAGCCGCCGCATCCATCACGGCGCGGATGATCTTGTCATAGCCGGTGCAGCGGCAAAGATTGCCAGCCAGCCAGTAACGGGTTTCTTCCTCTGTCGGGTCGGGGTTGCGTTCCAGCAGGGATTTGGCCGCGACAAGGATGCCCGGCGTGCAGATCCCGCATTGCAATGCGGCATGTTCAATGAATTTCTGCTGCAACGGGTGCAGGGCCTCTGCCTCTGCCATGCCCTCGATCGTGCCGACCTCGGCGCCCTCGGCCTCTGCCCCGAGCACGAGGCAGGAACAAACCAGCCGCCCGTCGAGGGTGACGGTGCAGGCCCCGCAATCGCCGGTGCCGCAGCCCTCCTTGGAGCCGGTCAGCCCAAGCTGGTCACGCAGCACATCCAGCAGGGTTTCATCCGGCTCGCACAGGTATTCGACGGGATCGCCGTTGATCTTGGTGGTGACGTGGATCTTGCTCATGGGTCAGCCTCCGGCCCGTTCATGGGCGATTTTGGCGGCGCGGCGGGCAAGCACGCCGGCCACATGGGTGCGGAATTCGACGGTGCCGCGCTTGTCGGCGATGGGGCTTGCCGCCTCGGAACATGTCCGTGCCAGCGCATTCAGTGCGGGTTCGTCCAGCCTGGTCCCCTCCAGCGTGGCGGCTGCTTGCGGCACAAGGATCACGGTGGGCGCGACGGCCCCCAGCGACACACGCGCCGCCGTACAGATGCCGTCCGCGTCCAGCGTCAGAGATACGGCACAGCCCACCACGGCAATGTCCATCTCGGTTCGGGGCGTGAAGCGCAGATAGGCATCGCCGCCGCGCGGCCCGCGTCGGGGCAGAAAGATCGAGGCGACGAACTCGCCCTGTTCAAGGCATGTCTTACCTGGTGCAAGTGGTACATCCTCAACGGGCACGTCCCGCGTGCCGTTCGGCCCGGCGATGCGCGCCACGGCACCCGCGGCGACCATCGCGGGCACGCTGTCGGCGGCGGGCGAGGCATTGCAGAGGTTGCCCGCCAGCGTGCAGCGTCCCTGGATCTGTGTCGAGCCGATGAGATTCGCGGCCTCGACCACGCCGGGCCAGTCGGCGCACAGCCCCTCGTGTTCGTTCATGACCGCGCCGGAAACCGCCGCGCCAATACGCCAGCCGCCATCCTCGGCGGTGATCTCGCGTAGGGCATCTATGCGCTTGATGTCAAGGATGCTGTCGGGTTCCGTCATGCCCGCGCGCATCCGCACCAGCAGATCGGTGCCGCCGGCCAGAACCCGGCATTCGCCGGGGTCTTCCGCCAGCATCTGAACGGCGTCTTCAAGGGTTGTGGGGGCTAAGTAGCGCATGACCGTGGTCCTTCGCCTGGAGGGTTGTTGCGGCATAGCAAACACCAAACCGCGCGCGGCTTCAATCACGAACCTGACCGAAAGGGCGCTATGCCGCCCCGATCCCCGGTGCAAGATACGTGGCCAGTGCGCAGGCCGCGTCCGGTGCCCCGTCACGTAACAACAGGTAATAGCCGAATGGCCCCGTGACGCTGTCGGGCAGCGGCCGGATCAGGCGGCCCTTTGCCAGGTCATCATCCAGCAGGCAGGCATAGCCAAGCGTCACCCCCAGCCCGCGCCGCGCGGCATCAAGCAGGGCGGTGTAGCTGTTTGTGCGCAGCCGGATCGGTGCACGCCCGGCATCCACCCCGGCCTCGGTCAGCCAGATTGCCCAGTTCATCCAGTCCCAGTGGATGTAATCAAGGTCGATCAATTCGCAGCGCAGCAGGTCTTGCGCGTTTTTGATACGGTGCTGGTCGCGATAGGCGGGGGTGCAGACGGGAAACACTTCGTCATCAAAGAGCCGGACGGCGCGAAAGCCGGGCCATTGCCCGCCGCCATGCAGCAAAACCACGTCGGCTGACAAAAGCTCTGCCGCGTCGTCGGTCACGGCCAGGTCCACGGTGATGGGCGGGCCGTCGGACAGATGCGGGTCCAGCCGCGCGGGAAGCCAGAAATGAGCCATGGACACATCGGCGGCCAGCCGCACGCGTGGCCGGTCTTCCCCCTGCCTCAGACTATGGGTTGCGGCGCTCAGATGTTGCAGGGCGGCGCGCACGCCGTTGAGCAGTTCGCGCCCCTCGGGCGTCAGCTGGATCTTGCGGTGCCGCCGCTCGAAAAGCGCCACGCCCATCAGGTCTTCCAGCTTTCGCACCCGCTGGCTGATCGCGGATTGGGTGACGGAAAGCTCCTCTGCGGCGCGGGTGAAGCTGCCATGCCGTGCGGATGCCTCGAACGGTTGCAGCAGGTCAAGCGGGGGCAGGCTCAGTTTCTGCATTAGCAAAAGTTCCTTTAATACCCCAGAAAACAGCGTTTGTCATAAATCAAGGTAATGGTGTCTTCTGTCAAGAACCAGCCAGGGAGTGCCGCCATGACCAAGCCGATTCTGAACCTCATGCCGGGGGATGCCCCGTTCCGGGCCGATCCGTCAGACTCCTACACCTTGCCCGCGCGCTTTTACCATGATCCCGAGATCTGGACGTTGGAGAAGGACGCGATCTTCTACCGTAGCTGGAATTATGCCGGGCATGTGAGCCAGGTGGCCGAGCCGGGCTGTTTCCTGACGGTGCGCATCCATGAGCAGAACATCTTTGTCGCGCGCACCCGGCAGGGCGATCTCAAGGCATTCTATAACGTGTGTCCGCATCGCGGGCATGAACTGGTCAGCGGGACGGGCCGCAAGAATGTCATCACCTGCCCCTATCACGCCTGGGCCTTCGATTTCGACGGCACGCTGAAATCGGCGCGCAACACGCAGACGGTGAAGGATTTCAACAAGGACGACTTTTCACTCAAGGAAGTGCGGGTCGAGGTGTTCTGCGGTCTGGTGCTGGTCAACCTTGACGCGGATGCCACACCCTTTGCCGAGCAGATGGGCAACCTTGAGCAGGAAATCCGCCATTACGTGCCGTCTGTCGATGACCTGCAATATGCGCAGCGCGACACCTACGAGGTGCAGTCGAACTGGAAGGTGCTCGTCGACAATTTCCTCGAATGCTATCACTGCCATCCGGCGCACAAGGACTTCGTGGATCTGGTGGATATGGACACCTATCGCACGGTCACCTGCGGGCTGTATTCCAGCCAATGCGCGGGCAACCCTAAATCGCTGTCGAACCGCGCCTATTCCTTCACCCCGGGCGATGTCGATTTCGGCTATGCAGGCTGGTATATCTGGCCCAACTTCACCATCTGGGCCTATCCCGGAGAGGCGAACCTGTCCGTGCTGCAAATGAACCCGACCGCGCCCGAGAAATGCGTGGAGTTTCAGGACTGGTTCGTGAAAGACGGTGTCGTCACCGATCAGTTGCGCGACGCGATCAATTACCAGATCGACGTGTTGCAGCCAGAGGATATCGGGCTGTGTGAAAGCGTGCAGAAGGGGCTGAAATCTTCTGGCTACAACCAGGGCCGTTTCGTTGTGGACGAAGGCAAGACCGAGCTGAGCGAGCACGCGGTGCACCATTTCCAGAAACTTGTCGCGGATGCGCTGGGCGCGGATCTTGAAGGGGAGACGGGCGAATGATGATGAATTCCAGCGACGGGAAGACCCGCGACCTTGTCACCACGCGCCCCGGCGCGGGCTGGGATTTCAACCTTCGACGGCATGTCTATCACGAGGTGGAGGCAAGGCACGGCCCGCATTACTGCGTCTACAACCGCCGACTGATGTGCGTTTACATGGATGATCTGGATACCGACGAGGGCTACTGGCTGCTGCGGACCAAGGCGGCGTGCCTGCACACCGGCGAATATCCGATCGAGTTTGTCGGCCCGGATGCGGAAAAGCTGATGAACCTGCTGTTTGTGAACAACATATCAAAGGTGAAGGTGGGCCGCTGCGGATACGGCATCGCGTGTTTTGACGATGGCGGCCTGATCGTGGATGGCGTGTTCGTGCGGTTGGCCCAGGACCGGTTCTGGTATGCACAGGCGGATGGCGATTTCGTCAACTGGGCAAAGGCCCATGCCAAGGGGATGGATGTGCGTATTCTGGACCCGGAGGTGAATGTCAGCCAAATTCAGGGCCCGCTGTCGATGGAGGTTCTGGCCGCCGCCGCCCGCGACGGCATCCCCGAGCCGTTTGGCTATTTTGGCAGTGCCTGGGTCGATTTCGGCGGGCAGAAGGTGCTGATTTCGCGCACCGGGTATACCAATGAACTGGGCTGGGAATTCTATACCGAGCCGCATCACGACGCGGGCGCGCTTTGGGCGCATCTGGACCAGGCGGGCGCGCCGCAGGGGCTGCGCATGTTCGGGCTGGACTCAATGAATATCCGCCGGATCGAGGCGGGGATCCTCAACGCCGGGTCTGATTTCGACGAGACGACGACGCCCTATGATGTGGGGTTGGGGCAGTTTGTCGATCTGACCAAGGACGATTTTATCGGCAAGGCTGCGCTGGAGGCCGCCCCGAAAGAGCGCCGCCTGCACGGGATCATCTGCCACGGGGCGGAACCGCGTGTGAATGGCCGCGTGGTCTGGCGCGATGCGCCCGCGGGGCGTATCACCGCCGGGGCGACCTCTCCCTATCTTGGGCACGGGATCGGCATGGCCTTGATGGACAGCGCCGAGGCCGGGCCGGGCACGGAGGTGATGATCGAGGCCAATGACGGGCAGATGTATCCGGCAACGCTTGCCGAGATGCCGCTTTACGACAAGGCTTGCGAGATTCCGCGCGGCAAGCTGGTAGACATACCCGCCCGCTCGGCCTAAGGCGCGACAGATGGCGAAGGACGGCAGATGGTATTCGCAGAACAAGAGAACGACCGTAACGCGGTGCTGGCCGGGCTGTTCGCCGGGCTGTGCTTCGGGATCTTCTGGTTGCCTTTGCGCATTGTCGAGGACGCGGGCATCGCCGCGCCCTGGGCACAGGCGCTTTTCCTGGGTGTACCCGCGCTGATCTGCTTGCCGCTGGCATGGCGTCAGCGGCTGGAATTCCTGCGCGGGCGTGGTGGGCTTTTGGGCGGCATCCTGACGGGTGTCGCCTTCGCGCTTTACGCGGCCTCGCTGCTTTATACCGATGTGGTGCGCGCGGTGCTGCTGTTTTACCTGCTGCCGATCTGGGGGTTCTTGCTGGGCTGGGTCATTCTGGGCGACCGGATCACCGCGCCGCGCTGGCTGGCCATCGGGCTGGGAATCCTTGGCATGGCGATCATTTTTGCCGACGAGACGGGCATTCCGCTGCCGCAAAACATGGGCGACTGGTTCGGGCTGGCCTCGGGGCTCTTCTTTGCGCTGGGCTGCACGCTGATCCTGACGGACAAGCGGGTGGGCGCGGTCACGCATACGGTGAATTTCTTTGTCGTGGGGGCGATCCTGTCCGTGGCGGTGGCATGGATCATGACGACGCGCGGCCAGATAGGCCTGCCCGCCGCCGCCGATTTGAACGCGACCCTGATCTGGCTGGTGCCGGTATCGCTTTTGTTCATCCTGCCGGCGGGCTTTGCCACGATCTATGCGCCCGCGCGGCTCAATCCGGGGGTGGTGGGCTTGCTCTTCATGATCGAGATCGCCGTCGCCGTGGTGTCTGCGGCGCTTTTGGCCGACGAGGTGATCGGCCTGCGCGAGGTGATCGGCCTGCCGCTTATCCTGTGCGCTGGTCTGGTAGAGCCGCTGTTGATCCTGCGCCGGTCAAGGCTGGCTGTCTGACGCCCGAAAGGGGTCTGCGCACAACCTTGATCACAGATTGTTCCGAACCGCATTACCCATCGTCGCCATCCGCCGCCATCGCCCCGGCCACCCACGCATCCGGATCACCCAGCCTGCGCCCGCCAGCGGCGTATTCATCCAGGATCGTCAGCATCCTGTCGCGCCCGAAAGACGCAAAATGCCCGGCATGGACCGTGTTCACCGGCAGCTCGCGCAGCCGCGCATGAGAGGCGGCCAGCACCTGGGCGTCGGAATGGTACAGATCGTCGATCAGCGCCCCGTCATATACAACGTCACCGCTGAAAAAGAGCCCGGTTGCAGCCTCGAACAGCGCGATGGAGCCGGGCGAATGGCCGGGCAGGTGCAGCACGCGAAACACTCGGTCGCCAAGGTCGATGATGTCGCCGTCGTCCAGATGCCCGGTCAGCGCGGCGGGTTTGACGTGGTATTGCCGGTGATCGAACCCGGCAAAGGGCAGCGCGGTAAATGTCTCGGCGATCAGGAACCCCGAATCCGCCACCGTGTTTGCATCGGTGGGCGCGGCGATGATCCCGGCCTCGTGGGCATGGCCGCAGCGATGGGAAAACTGGTGCAGCCCGCCTGCATGATCGAAATGCGAATGCGTCATGATGGCGGTCACCGGTCGGTCTGCCAGTGTCGCCACGGCCTCTGTAAGGGGGCGCAGGCCAAGCCCGGTGTCGATGATCAGGTCCCGGTCGCGCCCGCGCAGATGCCAGATGTTACAGCGCAACCAATGCGCGACGTGGCGTTCGTGGATGCGCGTCACGCCGTCGCCAAGCGGCTGCGCGCTGTACCAGTTTTTCGCGATCCGCGGCGTCATCTTTGCGCACCCTCCGTCCTTTGTGATCTGCCCGGACTGTAGACGCGATGCCCCCCGTTGACGAGGCCCGCCCGCCACCTTGGGGCCGCAAGGGTTGAATACCGAAGGTCAGGTGGTAAGATCGGTGGGACACCACATAATAAAAAAAACCAACCGGGAGCCTCCTAGAATGAAGAAACGATTTTGTATTGCCGCCGGCACCGCCCTGACCATGTCCTGCGCGCTTGTCGCCAATGCCGACAGTAACGACCCGATCAAGATCCCGATCAATGAATGGACGGGACAGCATATTTCGGCCCATATCACCGGAACATTGTTCCAGAAGGCCGGGTACGAGGTGGAATACGTAACCGCTGGCGCGGTGCCGCAATTCATCGCGCTGGCCAATGGCGAATTGCACGTACAGCCCGAGGTCTGGACCAACAATGTGGGCGAGATCTATCCCAAGGCGGTTGAATCCGGCGACATTCTCGTGCTGGGCCAGCTTGGCCTTCAGCCGCAGGAGGGCTGGATCTATCCGCCCTATATGGAAGAGATGTGTCCGGGCCTGCCCGCCTATGAGGCGCTTTACGACTGTGCGCAGTCCTTTGCCGCCGCCGATACCTTTCCCAAGGGGCGACTGATCACCTATCCGGCTGATTGGGGCACGCGGTCCAGGGACGTGGTGGCACAGATCGACATTCCGTTCGAGCCGGTCGCGGGCGGCTCCGAAGGGGCGATGATCGCCGAACTGAAATCAGCGGTGGCCACCGGGGATCCGATGATCATGATGTTCTGGCAGCCGCATTGGCTCTTTGCCGAGCAAGAGTTCAACTGGGTCAGCTGGGACCCGGCAGATGGTGAATGCGTCGAGGAAGAAGGCCAGAGCCGCGGCAATGCCTGCGGGTTCCAGCAAGCCTCGATCGACAAGATCGCGAATATCAGCTTCAAGGAAAACTACCCCGCGGCCTTCGCGCTTTACGAGCAGATCGTGATCGACAACGACATGCAGAACGCGCTGATGCTGGAGATCGACCAGAAGGGCCGCGACCTTGAAGAGGTGATCGCCGAGTGGATCGACGCCAACGAAGCCACATGGGGCCCGTGGGTCGAGGCCGGCATGGCAGCCAAGTAACACGTTCCTTTCATAGTATGCTCCATGGCGGTGCCGCCGCCATGGACGTGGCCCATTCCTGAAAGATACATGACATGAACCAGCCCCACTCCGGCGATGACGAAGTGTCAGACATACGCCTGTCCTGCCGGAATATCTGGAAAGTCTATGGCAAGAATGCGGGTGGCTATTTCCAAACCGCCCCTGATGAACCCGCGGCGCTGGTTGAGCGCATTCGGGCGGATGGGGCCATCCCGGCGGCGGCAAATGTCAGCTTTGATGTCCGCGTGGGCGAGATTTTCGTCATCATGGGCTTGTCCGGGTCGGGCAAATCCACCGTGGTGCGGTGTTTGTCGCGGTTGGTCGAGCCGACACACGGGCGCATCACGCTCAATGGCGATGATCTTCTGGCGCAATCCCCCAAGGAGATGATTCAGATCCGCCGCCATAAGATCGGCATGGTGTTCCAGAATTTCGGCCTGATGCCGCATCTGTCGGTTTACGACAATATCGCCTTTCCCCTCAGCCTTCAGGGAGAGACGCGGGCCGATATCCGCGCGCAGGTGGACAAGGTGATAGAGCTTGTGGGCCTGCGCGGGCGCGAAAACAGCTATCCGCATCAACTGTCAGGTGGACAGCAACAGCGCGTAGGTATCGCCCGCTCGCTGGCGGTCGATCCGGACCTGTGGCTACTTGATGAGCCGTTCTCGGCGCTCGATCCGCTGATCCGGCGGCAGATGCAGGATGAATTCCTGCGCATTCAGAACGATCTGCGCAAATCCATCGTCTTCATCACCCATGATTTCCTTGAGGCGCTGCGCGTGGCGGATCGCATGATGATCATGCGCGGCGGGCAGGTGGTGCAGACCGGCACCCCCGCCGAGCTGATCACCAACCCGGCGGATGATTACGTGGCCGAATTCACCAATGACGTGCCCCTTGCGCGCGTGCTGACCGCCGCAGAGGTGATCGACAAGGCCGCGCGTGCGGCCGACGGGCTGGACAGGATCGCCGCGGACATGCCGGTGGAAACCCTGTTGCCGATGCTGGCCGAACATCCCCAAGGGCTGATGGCGGAACGTGACGGTTTGGCGCTGGGCGTTGTGACCGCGCAAAGCGTGATCGCCGCGCTGGCCCGGCACGCGGGCCGCACCGAGGCTGCCACGCCATGAGCGGCATCGCGGCGCGACGGGTTCATTGGGCATGGTTCGCCCTGATCGGGTTGACGCTGGCGGTGCTGGCCGCGCGCGACAGCCTTGGCGCGCTGATGGTCTTTCCCGAAACCTGGGTCTTGCCGATGACGGCGTGGTTCAACGCGGGCATGGATGTGGTCGTGGCGCAGACCGGCCCGTTTTTTCGTGGCATCTCGCGCGCGCTGGCGGTGCCGATGGGCTGGATCCGGGATCTGCTGCAATGGATGCCGTGGACGCTGACGCTA
Organism: Paracoccaceae bacterium; assembly: GCA_024742835.1. Classification (GTDB taxonomy): domain Bacteria; phylum Pseudomonadota; class Alphaproteobacteria; order Rhodobacterales; family Rhodobacteraceae; genus Roseovarius. The sequence goes on from JANSXS010000008.1 coordinate 46,980, forward strand.
AGTCTTCTGACGCTCGCCTCTTATGCGGTATCTGGCTGGAAGCTGGCGTTTTTTACCGCGCTGGCCGTGTTTTACATGGTGGTCATCGGCTATTGGGCGGAATCGATGAATTCGCTGGCGCTGGTAGTGATGTCGGTGCCGATGGCAGTTCTCCTCGGCTTTCTTGTCGGCACGGCGGCCTATTATTCCGCCCGCGCCGACCGGGTGATCGCGCCCACGATGGATGTGCTGCAAACGATTCCCGTCTTTGCCTACCTGCTGCCGATCCTGCTGTTGTTCGGCTTTGGCCCCGTCGTGGGGCTGATCGCGTCGATCCTTTACGCGGTACCGCCGATGGTGCGCAACACCACGCTGGGTCTGCGCCGGGTGAACCCCGAGGTGATCGAGGCGGGCATGATGGCCGGGGCCACGCCCTTGCAGATGTTCTGGCGCGTGCGCGTGCCAAGCGCGTTGCGGCAGATCCTTCTGGGCATCAACCAGACGATGATGGCGGCGTTTTCGATGATCATCATCGCGTCCATCATCGGCGGCACCGCGGATATCGGCTGGGAAGTCCTGTCGACCATGCGCAAGGCGGAGTTTGGCGAAAGCATCCTTGCCGGTATCGTGATCGCGCTGATGGCGATGGTGATGGACCGCATGACCGCGCGCGCCGCCAATGCAAGCCGCGCAGACGACGCGCCGGATGACCCTTGGTCGCGCTACCGTTACTGGGTCATTGCCGTGGTCATGACAGTGACGATCCTGGTAGCGTCGCGGCTGCTGCCATTCCTGCACACCTATCCCGAAACGTGGGAGGTTTACCCCGCGCAAATGCTGAATGATTGGCTGACCTATGTGCTGGTGGAATTTTCCGACACGATCAAGTCGATCAAGACGGTGGCGCTGTTCTATATCATGCTGCCGGTGAAGATGGGTCTGGAACAGACCGTCAGCCCGTTTTCCTGGGGCTTCGCGCTGACGCCGACGCTCAAGACCGGCTATGCGGTGCTGGCGCTGGCGGGTGCGGTCTGGTTCGGGCTGCGCGGGCGGGTGGGGGCTGCGGTCCTTGTCGCTGGTCTGGCGATCTTGCTGTATTTCGGACTGACACGGCTGCCCTGGCCCTCGATCATGGGGGTGGTGATGCTGCTGGCTTGGCAGGTAGGTGGCTCGCGGCTGGCGCTTGGAACCGGCGCGGGCATGGCGTTTCTGCTGCTCGCGGGCGTGTGGCCAGAGGCGATGCTGTCGGTCTATCTGTGCGGTATCGCGGTGGTGCTGTCCTTCACCCTTGGCACGATGCTGGGCATTCTTGCGTCGGAGAACGATACCGTCTCGGCCATCCTGCGCCCGATCAACGACACGCTGCAAACCATGCCGCCTTTCGTGCTTCTGATCCCTTTCGTGATGATCTTCAAATTGGGGGATTTCACCGCGCTTCTGGCGATCATCTCTTACGCCATCGTGCCGTCGATCCGCTATGCTGAACACGGGCTGCGCAATATCGCGCCCGAGGTGATAGAGGCCGCCGAGGCGTCGGGTGCGACGCGGCTTCAGATGCTGTGGCGGGTGCGTCTGCCACTGGCGGCGCCGCAACTGATGCTGGGGCTGAACCAGACCATCATGTACGGCATCGCGATGCTGGTCATCGCGGCGCTGGTGGGTACCAACGGTCTGGGGCAGCGGGTGTATATCGGGCTGAGCAACGGCGATTTTGGCACTGGCATGATCGCCGGGATCGGCATGGCGATCATCGCCATGATCGCCGACCGCATCACGCAGGCCTATAGCCGCAAGGTGCAGCCCGCGGCGCGCTAGCGCTGGGTATTGTCGCAGAAATCAAGGATAAGTTTGGCGACTCTTTCCGGCTCTTCCTCATGTGCGAGATGCCCTAAACCGGCAAGCTGCCGGGTTTCGGCGTTGGGCAGCTTTTGGGCGGCACGGACCGACACATCGGGCGGCACAGCCTTGTCCTTTTCGCCGGTGATCAGCAGGCAGGGTGCGGTGATGTCGCCCATCCTTTGCCAGAGCGCATCGGTGTTCCAGTTTGCCATCATCTGCAACGTGCCGTCGATATGGTCGCGGTCCGACAGGAGGCGCGCGTAATAGCTAAGGCTTTCTTCTGACAGGGCCGATCCGGTGGACCCTATCACGTTGCGCGCCCTGTCGGGCCGCGCGCCGCCCATCGCAAACGCGTAAGAGGTGAGTGGGTTCAGCGCGAGCATCTTGGCCAGCGCCGGGAAAAGCCAGCTTGCCACGCCTTCGAACCGGTCAAGGGCGGCGTTGATCCCCACCAGGCGCGGCGGGCTGCCATCGGTCGCCGTCAGGCGTGTCGCCAGGTCCAGCGCCACGGCCCCACCCGCCGAATGCCCGATGATTCCCTCTGGCTGCCAGCCCTGCGCATCGCAAAGCGTGGCGATATCCTCTGCCGTCTTGGTCAGGCCAAAGCGCGCCCGGCTGCCGGGCCGGGTAAATCCGTGACCGGGCAGGTCCAGAGCCAAGACATGATGCCGCGCGGCCAGCGGGGGAATGACATCGCGCCAGCTATGGGTGGTCGCTCCTGCACCATGTAAAAGCAGCAGCGTTGGCCCCTCGCCGGTTTCCTGCACATGCCAGTCATGCGGGCGGTGGCGGATTCGGTGCGAAAGGTGGCTAAGCGGCCAGTCCTTGAGATCGCGGGCCCAATCCATCGCGCTAGCTGTCCAGCGCGGCGCTGACCGCTGTGGAAATACCGCGCGCATCGGCGCGGGGCAGGGCGATATAGCGCGCGCCCAGCCGGGCGGCGATATTGCGCGCCTGTTCGGCGGGCCGGTTGGAGGTGTCGATCAGCACGCCCGTGATGCCGCGCGCATATAGCCCCGCTGCAACGGCTTCCGCGTCTTCCAGCGCGGCCTTGCGTCCGGGTTCCCCCGATAGCGGGATATTTGCGCGCCCGTCGGTCAAGAGCACCAGCATCGGTGTCAGGCCACGACCGGCAGCATGACCGGCAAGTTCCGTGGCCGCGACAAGCCCGGCGGCCAGCGGCGTGCCACCCCCGCCGGGTAGCGAGGCGAGTTGACGTTTCGCCTGCACCAGCGAGCGGGTGGGCGGCAGAAGCTCGTCCGCGCGGTCGCCGCGAAAGGCGATGAGGGCCACCTGATCGCGCCGCGCATAGGCTTGCGCAAGCATCAGTTCCACCGCGCCTTTCGCCTCGTTCAGCCGCGCCACGGCGGCGGAGCCCGACGCGTCTACCGCGAAGATCAGCAAGCGGTCCGAGCGGTCCTCGAACCGTTTCAGTCGGATGTCGCCGGGATGGATGATGATGGCGCGATGGGCGTTGGCCTCGGTCCGGCGCAGGGTCTGCCACGGGGCGGCTGCGCGCAGGGTCGCCACCGTGTCGATCCGGGCCTGTGCATCGGGCCGTCCGGGGCGCGAGGGCAGGGGGCGGCCGCGCCGGTTGCCCGCCCGCCGGTTGCCCGCGCCCGACCCAGACGCGGCGGCGCGATTGCGTTTGGCGGTGCGTTCAAGAATATCGGCAGGTAAAAGCGCGGCGATGGCCTGCACAAGGATATCCTCGGGAATATCGGGCGCGCTCTGGTCCTCGCCCTCGCGGTCGGTGTCGTCCGGTGGGCTTTGCTCTGGCTGCTCCGGCTCGGGTTCTGGCTCCTGCGGGATCTGCGTGGCGCGCGAGGGATAGACCAGCTCGGCGGCTTCACGCAGGTGATCATCCGTCACCTCGGGACAGTCATCAAGAGCGGCCAGCGCGCGCGCCGCGCGCAGCGCGAAAAGCGGTGCGCGCAGGCTGTCGATGCCGAACCGCGCGGCCAGAGCCGTGAGCGCGGGCAGCGTATCGTCCGGCGTGATCACCTGTGCCAGACGCGCGCGCGCGTCGTCCAGATCGGCGGGGGCGGGCAGCATGATCGGGCTGCCGCGCCCCTCTTCCGGCTCGATATGAAAGGCCAGCCTGTCAGTCAGCGCGTCGGGCAGGCGCTCTTCCGGCCCGGTGCCTTCGTCCAGTGCGATCAGACTGTGACCGGTGCGCTGATCGAGGATGCGCGACAGCCGCGCGGCAAGGCCGGGGCTGGTGCGTTCTGCCATGGTCAGGATCAGCCGGCAGGGCGTGTCGATCAGGCCGGGGTCGGCAATGGGCCGCCCCTCTGCCAAGGACGCGGCGATATTGAGCCCGCCGAAAAGCTGCGTGTCGGAAATGGCGGGATGGATGCGCCGCGCCTCACCCGGCAGGCGGGCGAGGGCCGTCTCGAACATCTCGCGGGCAGGGCCAAAGCGGGCGCGCAGGCAAAGCCCGCCAAGCCCGCCGGGATCCAGCGCCAGCGCCGCCAGTGCACGGGCGGCGGGCGTCGTCATTGCAGCACGTCCGCCACCGCGCGGTTGACGCGCGCGCCCGATCCCGCCTCGTCCAACGGGTCGCGGCGCAAACGGTGCGCCAAGGCCAGCGGCGCCACGCGGGCCAGATGATCGCGATCCACGGCGGCGGCCCCCTCATAGGCGGCCAGTGCGCGGGCGGCGCGCAACAGCGTGAGTTCGCCGCGCAAACCGTCTGTGCCAAGCGACAGGGCAAGCTGCGCGCAGTCGCGCAGGATCGATTCCGGTGCGTCGGTCTGGCGCAGCGCCGCGCGGGCGGCAAGGATGGCATCGCGGATCTGCGTGTCTTCGGCCTGCCAATGAGCCATGAAGGTGTCGTAATCGGTCTCGAACGCATCTCGGCGGCGGATCACCTCGATCCGCTCGTCGATATCGGTGGGTGAGCCAACTTCGACCGACAAGCCGAACCGGTCCAGCAATTGTGGCCGCAGCTCGCCCTCTTCGGGGTTGCCGGAGCCGACCAGCACGAAGCGCGCGGGATGACGGATGGACAGACCCTCACGCTCTACCGCGTTGGTGCCCGATTGTGCCACGTCGAGCAGCAGGTCGACGATGTGATCCTCCAGCAGGTTGACCTCGTCAATATAAAGGTACCCGCGATTGGCCCGCGCCAGAAGCCCCGGCTCGAACGCCTTTTCCCCGCGCGTGAGCGCACGTTCGATATCCAGCGCGCCGGTCACGCGGTCCTCGGTCACGCCAAGGGGCAGATCCACCACGGGGGTGGGGCGTTCCACCATGTCGCGGTCGGCCACCTCTGCCCAGTCGGGGATATCGGCGGCATCGGCGGAATTGACTGGACAGCCCGCGATCTGCCGGATCGGCGGTAACAGGGCCGCAAGCGCGCGCACGGCGGTGGATTTGCCGGTGCCACGGTCGCCGAACACCAGAACGCCGCCAAGACCGGGGTCGATGGCGGTCAGGATCAGCGCCTGTTTCATGTCGTCTTGTCCGACGATGGCGGAGAATGGGAAAGCTGTCTTCATGTATTCAGTCCAAGCCGGGCGAGCGGCTTGCCGCCCTCCCATGTGCCGCGCTCTCCAAGGATGGAGAAACGCGCGTAAAGTTCTTCGCGAAACCAGTCACCCTCACGCACTGCGCGGATGGCGCGGGCGTGGGGGCCGTCTTCACGGGCGAAGGCGGCCATGCCGCAGGTGTCCGGCCAGACCGAAAAGGTGATCTGGTGGAAAAGTGGCACCTCGCCGATGCCGATCTTGAAGGCCACGTTTTCATCTGCGCCGATCATCGACGAGATATCGGGTACCCGGTTCCAGAACCGCAGGGCGGCACCGGGGCGCACGGTGGCGCGCGTCAGCGCCGCAACAGGGCCGGATTGGCTGGATGGGGTGACTTCGAAGGGCGATTGCCCCGACCACGCCCCGCGCGCCGATATGGGGCACAGGAACAGGGTATAGGATTCGCTGGCCCGTGCGCGGTAGCGGCGAAATATATCAGCCTCTCTTGTCCGGGCGCGGGCGGTTTCAGGGTCTGGCCAGGTGGCAAGGATCGCGTAAACGCCGGTATTGGGAATGGGGGTAAAGCCTTCGCCGGTGCCCGAGCCGCAGAGTTTCCAGAATCCGATGCCCGGCACGCGCGCGACCGCAGGCCGCGCAAGCCCCATCATGGCAAAGGCCCAAAGCCTGTCAAAGCCCGGTTTGAACCGGAAAAAGCTGAGACTGACGGTTTGCATGGCCTGCCTCTCCTCGTGAAACTGTCCACTATTATTGACATGGTTTGTGCGGGCAGAAAAGGTCTGCAATGCGAGATTGTCAATTTAACTAGACACATGTAGTCTACCCTTATGTTGACACGTCTTGATCCGGAAATGAAACAAGCCGCAGAGGCCGCAAAGCGGCCTCATGCGATCGTAATAGGTGCTGGTCTGGGCGGTCTGGCTTCGGCCATGCGGCTTGGGGCCAAGGGCTACCGCGTCACCGTGCTGGACCGGCTTGACAGCCCCGGCGGGCGCGGATCCAGCATCTGGCAAAACGGCCACCGCTTTGATCTGGGGCCGACCATTGTCACGGTTCCACAGGTCTTTCGCGAGCTTTGGCAGGCCTGCGGGCGCGATTTCGACAAGGATGTCGATCTGCGCCCGATTGATCCCTTCTACGAAATCCGCTGGCCCGATGGCAGCAGCTTTACCGCGCGGCAGGATACCGATGCGATGCGCGCCGAGGTGGCACGCCTGTCGCCCGGCGATGCGGCGGGATACGAGCGATTCCTCAAGGATAGCGAGGATCGCTACCAGTTCGGATTCGAGGATCTGGGCCGGCGCCCGATGCACAAGTTCTGGGATCTGGTGAAGGTCTTGCCGAAATTCGCGATGCTGCGCGCGGATCGGTCGGTTTACGCCCATGCCTCAAAGCGCTTCAAGGACGAGCGGTTGCGCATGGCGTTTTCGTTTCATCCGCTGTTCATCGGGGGTGACCCGTTCAACGTAACCTCCATGTATATCCTTGTCAGCCATCTCGAAAAGGAATTCGGGGTGCATTATGCCATGGGTGGGGTCGAGGCGATTGCCAAGGGCATGGCCGGCGTCATTGCCGATCAGGGCGGTGTTGTGCGGCAGGGGGCCGAGGTTGACGAGATCTTGGTCAAGAACGGTGCGGCCACCGGCGTCAAGCTGACCGGCGGAGAGGCGGTCGCGGCGGATGTCGTGGTGTCCAACTCGGATGCCGGACATACCTATGACCACCTTTTGCGCAACATGAAAAAGCGGCGTTGGACTGCGCCACGGCTTAAGCGGTCGCGCTGGTCCATGGGGCTGTTCGTTTGGTATTTCGGCACCAAGGGCACGCGCGACAAATGGCGCGAGGTGGGGCACCACACGATCCTGAACGGCCCGCGATATCAGGGGCTTATCAAGGATATCTTCATCAACGGCAAGCTGTCCGAGGACATGAGCATCTATCTGCACCGTCCCACCGTCACCGACCCGACCGCCGCGCCAGAGGGGGACGATACGTTCTACGCGCTCAGCCCGGTGCCGCATCTGGGTCATGACAATCCGGTGGATTGGTCCGAGATGGCGGAAACATACAAGGCAAACGTCCAGAATGTGCTGGAAAAAGACCTGCTGCCGGGGCTTGGCGATCATCTGTCGGCCTCCGAGGTGTTCACGCCCGACACGTTTCGCGACCGCTATCTCAGCCCGCATGGCACCGGCTTTTCGCTGGAGCCGCGCATCCTGCAATCCGCATGGTTCCGTCCGCATAACGTAAGTGAGGAGCTCAAAGGGCTGTACCTGACCGGGGCGGGCACGCATCCCGGCGCGGGGCTGCCCGGCGTGATTTCCAGCGCCGAGGTGCTGGGCAAGCTGGTACCCGACGCGGTGAAGGTCGCGCCGTGACGATGGCCGCCGAGGATATGGCGCATTGCGCCGCCGCGATCCGCGACGGCTCGCGGTCTTTTCATGCGGCCTCGAAACTGCTTCCCGCGTCAGTGCGCGATCCGGCTCTGGCGCTGTATGCGTTTTGCCGTCTGGCGGATGACGAGGTGGATTTGCAGGAGCAAAAGGCGGAGGCCGTGCTGCGTTTGCATGAACGGCTTGATCTGGCTTATCGCGGCACGCCCAAGGATGCGCCCGCAGACCGGGCCTTTGCCGGGATGATCGAGGACTTCGGGATGCCGCGCGAACTGCCAGAGGCACTGCTGGAGGGGTTGGCATGGGACGCGATGGGGCGGCGCTATGCTTCTATCAGCGACTTGCAGGCGTATTCCGCCCGCGTAGCCTCTGCCGTGGGGGCTATGATGTGCGTGCTGATGCGCGTGCGAGAGCCGGATGCGCTGGCGCGGGCTTGTGATCTGGGCGTGGCCATGCAACTGACCAATATCGCGCGCGACGCAGGCGAGGACGCCCGCGAGGGGCGGCTTTACCTGCCAACCGACTGGCTGGGCGACGAAGGTATCGACCCCGAGGCATTTCTGGCCGATCCGCAATTCTCGCCCGAACTGCGCCGCGTGATCGCGCGGCTGTTGCGCCGGGCGGATGATCTTTACGCGAAATCCGAGGCGGGCGTGGGCGCGTTGCCGCTGTCCTGCCGTCCGGGGATTTTCGCGGCGCGCCATATCTATGCCGGGATCGGCGGGCAGTTGCGCCGGGGCGGCTATGATTCGATCTCTCACCGTGCCCGGACGGGCACGACGCAAAAGCTGGGTTGGCTGATGCTGTCGGTGCTGCGCGCCGGGGCGACGGTGGTGATGCCGCGCTCTGCGGTGATCTATGCCCGGCCCCTGCCCGAGACGGCGTTTCTGGTGACGGCGGCGGGCGACGGCTCTGACAGCGCCCGCGACTGGAGCGAGACACTCTATGCGACCATGGCCACGCTCAAATCAACCGATGCCGCGCGTCGTTCGGCCTTGCATGCCCAGCGGGCGGAGTTAAGTTGACCGACATGTTCTGGCTTTGCTTCGGCATCTTCTTGGTGGCCTGCCTTTCGGCAGGATCGACTGGCGGCTTGTTTCCGCCCGGAAAATGGTATGAAAACCTTGATAAACCGCCATGGACGCCGCCCAACTGGCTGTTTCCCGTCGCCTGGACCACGCTTTACCTGTTGATGGCCGCCGCGGGCGCGCGCGTGGCGGTGTCGGATGGCAACGCGGTGGCGATGGCGCTTTGGTCGTTGCAGATTGCGCTCAACGGGCTTTGGACGCCGGTTTTCTTTGGCCTGCGCCGCCTGAAGCTGGGGCTGATGGTCCTGATCGGTCTGTGGCTGTCGGTGGCGGCGACGCTGTTGGCGCTTTGGCAGGTGGACTGGATCGCTGGGCTGATGTTCGTGCCCTATCTGGTCTGGGTCAGCGTTGCGGGCGCGTTGAACTTCTCGGTCTGGCGACGCAACCCGACTGTGGCCGCAGAGGGCTGAACGCCTTATCCCTCGAAATGCCAGTGGCGGCGGCGCGGTACACGCACCGCCAGCATCGGCTTTAGCAAGGGCGATCGAAAGCGCGTCAGGTCAAGCGCCTCGTGGACACCGACGCTGTCTTCTCCATCTATCCGAGTGCGCACGGCGGCGCGGTTGTAGAACGGCGCGTCAAGCATCGCCTGTACCTGTGTCGGCTGATAACCCGGATCGGCGCGAGTTTCGCGCCGCAAGGCCCAAAGCGAACGCGGCAGGGGAGCCTTTGGCGGGGGCGCGGTCATCCGCGCGGTGCCGGTCGCATCGAAATGGATGCCTGCCGCAAGCTCTGACCCGTCCAGCCGGACGGCATCGTAGAAACAGGTGCTGCCACCGCCATGCGGAAAACGCCCCCATGTCCAGTAGCTGAAATCCTGTTCCAGCGCGCGGGTGCCGAAATTGGCGTCGAAATAGCCATGGCCCGACCACGTCCAGCCCGGCGCATCCAGCGCCACGTCGATGTCGCAGGTGGGCGCAAATGGCCGCCAGACATGCGCGCCATCATCGGTGAGCGGCATTTCCACGCTTGTCATCGCGCGTGGTGTCAGCGTGACCTGCCCGCGCACGCGGCTGACCATCGGCAGCGCGCCGATCTCGTCGATGTCGATCACCAGCCGGGTGCCATCCCACCGCAAAGAGCTTGGCCCGACAGTAAAGCTGTCGCTGGTCTGGCGCAGGGCGGATTTGCCCCGGTCGGTCATGGTAAACCGCCCGCCGGGGCCATAGGTGGCCACGTTGATGCAGACGTTGTTTTCCGGCTCGCGCCGACCGGACCATGCATACCAGGGCGAAAAGACCGAGCCGATAAAGGCAATGATGCTTATGGCGCGCCCGCCGGAGGCGGAGATCCCGTCGATATACCACCACGCATAGCCGTTGGGCGGAACCGCAAGGTTGAAGTTCGGCCCGTCAAGATCGCCTCTGCCGCATGCCTGCCGGAGAGGGTCGCCATTGGCACCCCCGCCCCCGGATGCACCCCGCCCCCGGCCAGAAACAGCCCCTTGATCGGGGTCGTGGCCTGCGGTCTCTGGAAGGCCGCCATCGTCCCGTGCGGGCTTTGCCCGTAAAGGGATCCGGTGCTCTCGGGAAACAGCCTGTCGAACCCCGAGGGTGTCGTCAGCGCGGTGGTCTCGGGTTCCGGGTCGAAGCGCAGGCCGAAACGGGCCAGCGTGCGGAAGGTGCGTGTCTGACATCTCGAAAACTCCTCTTGCGCGCGTAGGCCGTCAAGGGGCGGCGCGTTGGCGATGATCTCGAACCGCTCCAGCGGCGGCGGTGCCTCAGGCAGGCCGCGATCCATGGCGCAGATGTAAAGCGTGGGATCGACAACCCGGTCGCCCCGCGCCAACGCGTCGAATTCCGGTTTCGGATCGGCGCGGAAAAAGACGTTGTGATGGGCCAGATCCGGCCCATGGGCGCGGGCGGCAAAGGCCCAGACCTCTGCCGACAGGCTGCGCGCGGCGCGCGCCACGCCGGGGGCTGCGCGGGCAACCCCGTCGCCCATCGCGCCGGTGGCCAGCGCGCGGGGATCACCGTTGAATACCACGTGTTGCGCGGGCAGGGCGGTGCCGTCACGCAAGGTGACACCCGTTACCCGGCCCGCGTCCGTGGTGATCCGGTCGACATGTGCTCCGTAGTGAAAGCTCGCGCCATGGGCACAGGCCAGATCCGCGATGGCCGCGGCCAGCCGGTGCATCCCGCCCCGCACGACCCAGACGCCCGCCGCTTCTGCCTGCCAGATCAGCGCCAGGAGCGCGGGCACCTGATAGGGCGACCCCCCGACATAGGTGGCGTAGCGTCCGAAAAGCTGAGCAAGGCGCGGATCGTCAAAGCTGCGCGTCAAAAGCTGCGCCAGCGTCGACAGCGGTGCCATGCGGCGCAAAAGCGTTGGATTGGCGGCCACATGCCCGACAAGCCGGGGCAGGCTGGGGGCCGGTGCCTGCATCATCGGCGCGTCGAACCCGTCGAAAAGATCGCGCGCACGGGCGCTGAACTCTGTGAATTGCCGCGCGGATTTCAGCCCGGAAAAGGCGGTGATCGCGTCGTGATTGGCGGTTGCGTCGTCAAAAAGGTCAAGCTGGCTGCCATCCGGCCAGAAATGCCGGGCCAGCAGCGGTTGCCGTATCAGGTCAAGGTGATCGTCAAGCCGCGCGCCCAGATCGGTGAAAAGCTGATCGAAGACCGGCCGCATGGTCAGCACGGTCGGGCCGGTATCCACCGGACCCGCCGCCGAAGGCAAGGTCCGCATCTTGCCGCCGGGGGCGGCTTGGCGTTCCAGAACGGTCACATCCATGCCCGCGCGCGCCAGCCGGGCGGCGCAGGCAAGCCCGCCGATACCCGCCCCGACCACAAGGACGCGACGGGCGGTTTCCACTGGGGGCGCTTGCATCGTCATGTTGCGATTGTTGACTCGATGCCTCAAAGTGTCCAGTATGATTTACACATTGACTGTACTATTCAGATGACACCTTCCTCCAAGGAGCTGCAAATGCCCCATTCCCGCAGGATCGACGCCGCCGTCATGGGCGCTTTGAACGCAGCGCAAGGCGGTGCCGCGCCCAAAAAACTGGCAGATGCGCTAAGCTATGCCTGCCTGCCGGGGGGCGCGCGGATTCGGCCCACGATTCTTCTGGCGGTGGCGGCGGCCTGTGGCGATGACCGGCCCGCGCTGTCGGATGCGGCTGCCGCGGCGCTGGAGCTGATCCATTGCGCCAGCCTTGTGCATGACGACCTGCCCTGTTTCGACGATGCCGATACGCGGCGCGGCAAACCGTCCGTGCATCGCGCCTATTCCGAACCGCTGGCGGTGCTGGCGGGCGACAGCCTGATCATCATGGCGTTCGAGGTTCTGGGCCGCGCCGCCGCTGAGGATGAGGCGCGCGCGGCGCAGCTGGTGCTGTCGCTGGCGCGGCGCACCGGGATGCCGTTCGGTATTTGCGCCGGGCAGGGCTGGGAAAGCGAGGCCGAGATCGACCTTGCCGCGTATCACCGCTCCAAGACCGGCGCGCTGTTCATTGCGGCGACCGAGATGGGGGCCATCGCGGCGGGCCATGAGGCCGAACCGTGGCGCGATCTTGGCGCGCTCATTGGCGAGGCATTCCAGGTGGCCGATGATCTGCGCGACGCGGTGCTGGATGCCGACACGTTGGGCAAACCGGTGGGGCAGGACGATCTGCATGGTCGGCCCAATGCGGTGGCGGCTTACGGTGTCGACGGTGCCGTGGCGCGGCTCCGGGATATTCTGGCTGGCGCGATTGCCTCGATCCCGTCCTGTCCGGGCGAGGCGGCGCTGGCCGAGATGGTGCAGATGCAGGCCAAGGCAATCATGCCCAAGATACCCGCGCGTTACCGGGTCTGAGCGGATGGCCATGCGCGATACCGGGATGCAGCGGCGGGGATTCCGCCTGTCGGATTGGTTCGCGCGGCTGATCGCCCGGCCCGATGTTCAGAACATGGCCAGCGCGCTGCCCTTTGGGCGCGGCATGGCGCGGCGCGATGGCGCGGAAATTTTTGAGATATTGCAGGGCTTTGTCGCCAGTCAGGTTCTGGGGGCGCTGATCGAAAGCGGGATTCTGCGCGATCTGCTGGACGGCGCGCAAGGGGCCGAGGCACTGGGCTTTGCCCATGGCGTGCCCGCCGATCGCATGGAGCAGCTTTTGCGCGGCGGTGCCGCGCTTGGCCTGCTCAGGCGGGGCCGTGACGGGCGCTACGGTCTGGCGCGCAAGGGCGCTGCGATTCTGGGCGTGCCAGGGCTGGAGGGCATGATTGCGCATAATCGCGAGTTCTATGCCGACATGTCCGATCCCATGGCGCTTTTGCGCGGGGATGGGGATACAAGGCTGCAACATTTCTGGCCTTATGTCTTTGGCGCGGGCGGGAACATCGACCCGGCCGTGGCCGAGAAATACTCGACGCTGATGGCCGAAAGCCAGGTTCTGGTGGCGCGTGACACGCTGGCGATGTTGCCCATCAAGGGCGCTGTCACGGTGATGGATGTCGGTGGTGGCTCTGGCGTGTTCCTGTCCGAGGTTCTGCGACGCAACACACGCGCGCGCGCCGTACTCTTCGATCTGCCGCAGGTTATGCCCTCTGCCGAGACGCGGGTAAGGGATCTGGGGCTTGCTGAACGGGTGACGTTGCAAGGTGGCAGCTTTCGCGAGGATGCGCTGCCACGGGGGGCCGATGTGATCAGTCTGATCCGGGTTCTTTACGATCATGACGACGAGACCGTGACGGCCCTGCTGCGCGCCGTCTACGAGGCGCTGCCGCCCGGTGGTCGCCTGATCGTGTCCGAGCCGATGGCGGGTGGCGCCCGGTCCGAACGCGCGGGTGACCTGTATTTCGCCTTTTATACCATGGCGATGGGCACCGGACGCGCCCGCTCGCCAGAGCGAATCGCCCAGATGTGCCAAGACGCGGGATTTCAGGAAATGCGCATCCCACGTGCGCCACGCCCCTACATCACCAGCGCCCTGAACTGCGTGCGTCCGCGCGAGTCGTGATTGATGTCAAGAAAACTTTGCAGACAAAACTGTAAAGAAAACTTGACACTCGGGCCGCTGAGAATACACTGAGAGACAACAGGCCCGATGTGCCGGGGAGGCGCATCACATGACGGGCAGAAGGGGAGAGTTGCCTTGGACACACATGCTGTCTTTCTCAATGGACCGAAGGATCTGCATCTCGACCAGCTGCCTCTCAAGGCGCCGGGCGAGGGGGATCTGGTTGTTGAGATCGCGCATTCCGGCATCTCTACTGGCACCGAAAAGCTGTTCTGGACCGGGGACATGCCCCCGTTCCCCGGCTCGGGCTATCCGCTGGTTCCCGGCTACGAGGCCGCGGGCGAGGTGGTCGAGGCAGCCCCCGGCTCGGGCTTCAAGCCCGGCGATCATGTCTTTGTGCCAGGTGCCAATTGTTTTGACGGGGCGTTCGGTCTTTTCGGGGGCGCGGCCAGCCGTCTGGTAACGGCCGCCGATCGTGTGACACGAATCGATTCGGCCTCTGGCCCCGAAGGCGCGCTTTTGGCGCTGGCCGCAACCGCGCGGCACGCAATGGCAGGGCTGAACAAGCATGTGCCCGACCTGATCGTGGGCCACGGCGTTCTGGGCCGGCTTCTGGCGCGGCTGACCATCGCGGCGGGCGCGCCTGCCCCGACCGTATGGGAAACAGATCCCGCGCGGCAGGGTGGTGCCGACGGCTACGAGGTGTTGACACCTCAGGACGATCCGCGCCGCGACTATGGTGCAATCTACGATGCGTCGGGCAATGCCGCGATCCTGGATGACCTGATCGGGCGGCTGACCAAGGGCGGCGAGATCGTTCTGGCGGGCTTCTATCCGCAGGGGCTGAGCTTTGCCTTTCCGCCAGCCTTCATGCGCGAGGCGCGCCTGCGCGTCGCGGCGGAATGGACGCGCGAGGATCTGAAGGTGGTGGGTCGACTCATCGAGAGCGGCGCACTCAGCATGGGCGGGTTGATCACGCATCAGCGCCCCGCGAGTGAGGCGGAGGCGGCCTATCGGACCGCGTTCGAAAGCCCGGACTGCCTCAAAATGATACTGAACTGGAAGGACGCGGCGTGAAAGACGATGTACCCAACCTAAAGGATTTCAACCAGCGTTTGCGCGAAGAGGCGAACGAGGATCTGGCGGATATCGTGACGGAAGAGCCGACCAGCAAGACACAGATCATCGCGATCTATGGCAAGGGCGGCATTGGCAAAAGTTTCACGCTGGCCAATCTCAGCCACATGATGGCCGAGCAGGGCAAGCGCGTGCTGCTGATCGGCTGCGATCCGAAATCCGACACGACCAGCCTGCTTTTCGGCGGCAAGGCCTGTCCCACAATCATCGAAACCTCGACCAAGAAGAACCTCGCCGGTGAGCAGGTTGCCATCGGCGACGTGTGTTTCAAGCGCGGCGGCGTCTTCGCGATGGAGCTTGGCGGGCCCGAAGTGGGCCGGGGCTGTGGTGGGCGCGGCATCATTCATGGATTTGAGCTGCTTGAGAAGCTGGGCTTTCATGACTGGTACTTTGACTACGTGCTGCTCGATTTCCTCGGCGACGTGGTGTGCGGCGGCTTTGGCCTGCCCATCGCGCGGGACATGGCGCAGAAGGTGATCCTTGTGGCGTCCAACGATCTGCAATCGCTTTACGTGGCCAACAACGTGTGTTCGGCGGTGGAATATTTCCGCAAGCTGGGCGGCAATGTGGGCGTCGCGGGCCTTGTGATCAACAAGGACGACCATTCAGGCGAGGCGCAGGCCTTTGCCAAGGCGGTCGACATCCCCGTGCTGGCCGCGATCCCGCAGGATGACGACCTGCGCAAGAAGTCCGCGAATTACCAGATCGTCGGCACCGATCAAAGCCAATGGGGCAGCCTGTTTGCCGGGCTTGCCGAAGCCGTGTCGCTGGCACCACCCGTGCGGCCCAACCCGCTGGATCAGGACGGTCTGCTGGGGCTTTTCGACGCCTCGGAAACGGGCGGCGGCATCACGCTGGAGCCTGCAACCGACGAGGACATGCGCGGCAAGTATGCCAAGCCGCAAGAGAGCCTGGAGGTGGTCTATGACGACGTGTGAACCGCAAGCCCGGACAAGCCCGGCCGACTCGCGCGCCATGCCGGTACAAGCCCGGCCCGAGCAGATCGAACGGCTTATGACCGACATCCGTACCGGAGTGGCGAGCGACCGCCCGAAGGGAGACGCATGACTGACGAAGTCACATACGACACCGCTGGCGAGGTCGAGGTGATCAAGGGCAAGGCCGAGGAGGCCGCGCCCGAGCTGACCGGGGATCCCGGGCTTGGCTGTCATTCCGGCCACGATATGGAAAAAGCCGCGCGCATGGCCGGGCAGAGCGATCTGCTTGACCAATATGCAAAGGACTATCCGCAAGGCCCGCATGACAAGCCGCAAAGCATGTGCCCCGCGTTCGGGTCGCTGCGCGTCGGCCTGCGGATGAAGCGGGTGGCGACGGTGCTGTCTGGCTCGGCCTGCTGTGTCTATGGGCTGACCTTTGTCAGCCATTTCTACGGCGCGCGCCGGTCGGTGGGCTATGTACCGTTCAATTCCGAATCGCTCGTCACCGGCAAGCTGTTCGAGGATATCCGCGACGCGGTGCACGAACTGGCCGATCCGGACCGCTTTGACGCGGTGGTCGTGACCAACCTTTGCGTGCCCACCGCCAGTGGCGTGCCGCTGCGGCTGTTGCCGGAAGAGATCAATGGCGTGCGGATCGTGGGGATCGACGTGCCGGGTTTCGGCATTCCGACCCATGCCGAGGCCAAGGATGTACTGGCCGGTGCGATGCTGAATTATGCCCGCCGCGAAGCGCAGGCCGGGCCCGTCGCCGCCCCTGACGGGGGCGTCTCCGACAGGCCGACTGTCACGCTTTTGGGCGAGATGTTCCCCGCCGACCCGATGATGATCGGCCAGATGCTGGCCCCGATGGGCCTGGCCGCCGGACCCGTGGTTCCCTGCCGCGAGTGGCGAGAGCTTTATGCCGCGCTTGATTGCGGCGCGGTCGCGGCGATCCATCCCTTCTACACCGCCGCCGTGCGCGAATTCCAGGCCGCTGGCCGCCCTGTTCTGGGCTCGGCTCCCGTGGGCCGCGAGGGCACCGCCGATTGGCTGGCCGCGATTGGCGACAGTTTCGGCGTGGCCGCAGATAAGGTTGCCGCGGCACAAAACGCCTTTATCCCCGCCATCGACGCCGCGTTGAACGCAGCACCCATCAAGGGCACGATCACGCTGTCGGGCTATGAGGGCAGCGAATTGCTGGTCGCGCGCCTGTTGATCGAAAGCGGCGCGGATGTGCCCTATGTCGGCACCGCCTGTCCGAAAACTCCCTGGTCAGAAGCCGATGCCGAATGGCTGCGCGCCAAGGGTGTCACGGTGAAATTCCGCGCCTCGCTTGAAGATGACTGTTCCGCGATGGCAGGGATCAAGCCCGATCTGGCCATCGGCACCACGCCTGTGGTGCAGAAGGCCAAAGAGCTGGGCATCCCCGGTCTTTACTTCACCAACCTGATTTCCGCGCGGCCCCTGATGGGACCGGCGGGTGCCGGCTCCTTGGGCGAGGTGGTGAATGCCGCCATCGCCAACAAAGACCGCATGGATCACATGAAGGCGTTTTTCGAGGGTGTCGGCACGGGTGAGACCGCCGGGGTCTGGGAAGGCGCGCCGAATGTGCGCGAGGATTTCCGGGCGATGAACGTCAAGAAGCTCGAAAAAGCCGCACGCGCCCGAAAAGCGCAGGAGATGATATGATGACGGTGAAATATGAATATATTTCGCCGCGCGCGGGAAAGCGATTGGCGTTGCCAATTGTGGCCGCGCTCCGTGGAGGTTTTGTCACCCAGAGATCCCGGATCACGTCCGGGATCACGGGGGGCGCGCCATGCTAATCCAGGATCATGATCGCGCGGGCGGCTATTGGGGGGCGGTATACGCCTTTTGCGCCGTCAAGGGTTTGCAGGTGGTGATCGACGGCCCCGTAGGCTGCGAGAACCTGCCGGTCACATCGGTCCTGCATTACACAGATGCGCTGCCACCGCATGAATTGCCCATCGTGGTGACGGGCCTTGCCGAGGGTGAGATGGGCGCGGGCACCGAAGAGGCGATGAAACGCGCCTGGGGTACGCTCGATCCCGCCTTGCCTGCCGTTGTCGTCACTGGCTCAATCGCCGAGATGATTGGCGGGGGCGTCACGCCGCAGGGCACGAATATCCAGCGGTTTTTGCCGCGCACCATCGACGAGGATCAATGGCAGGCCGCTGACCGCGCGATGACCTGGCTCTTCACCGAATGGGGCATGACCAAGGGTCGGATGCCCAAGGAAAAGAAGCGCGAAGAGCATGACAAGCCACGCGTCAATATCCTTGGCCCGATGTACGGCACGTTCAACATGCCCTCCGACCTGCACGAGATTCGCCGCCTGGTCGAGGGGATCGGCGCCGAGGTCAACATGGTGATGCCGCTTGGCGCGCATCTGGCCGAAATGCGCGATCTGGTGAACGCCGATGTGAATATCTGCATGTATCGCGAGTTCGGTCGGGGCCTCTGCGAGGTTCTGGGCAAGCCCTATCTGCAAGCGCCCATCGGCGTGGAAAGCACGACGAAATTCCTGCAAAAGCTGGGCCAGATGCTGGACTTGGATCCAGAGCCGTTCATCGCACAGGAAAAGCATTCCACGATCAAGCCGGTGTGGGATCTTTGGCGCTCTGTGACGCAGGATTTCTTTGCCACGGCCAGTTTCGGTATCGTGGCCAACGAGACTTATGCGCGGGGCATCCGCAATTTCCTGGAAAATGATCTGGGGCTGCCTTGCGCCTTTGCCGTAGCGCGCTGCGCGGGCAAGAAGACCAACAATGAGGAAGTGCGCGCCTTTATCCATCAAAAGCGTCCGCTGATCCTGATGGGGTCGATCAACGAAAAGATGTACCTTGCCGAGATGAGCGCGGGACATGGGCCGAAGCCGGCCTTTATCCCCGCGTCGTTCCCCGGTGCGGCCATCCGGCGGGCCACCGGCACGCCGATGATGGGCTATGCGGGGGCGACGTATCTTGTGCAGGAGGTCTGCAACGGGCTGTTCGATGCGCCGTTCCACATCCTGCCGCTGGGGTCGGAGATGGACGCGACCCAAGCCACGCCGACACCGCTGCGCCGCGATTTCCCATGGGATGCCGACGCGCAGGCCGAGCTTGACCGCGTGGTGGCAAGCCATCCGATCCTGACCCGCATTTCTGCCGCCAAGACCCTGCGCGACGCGGCCGAAGAGGCCGCGCTGCGCCAGGGCGACGAACGTGTCGTGCTGGAAACCGTCCAAGCCATTTCGCCCCGTATGTCCGGGGACACCGAGCAAACAGAAGGAGAGATCACATGACTGATCTGACATCCAACCCGCCGCCCCGCATGAGCGTGAGCCGCCGCCGCCGTACCGCGGAATTCCGGCTGTATTTCACCCTCATCTTCGTTGCCGCCATCCCGTTCGGGACGGTGAGTTGGCTGCGGGACATCGTTCGTCTGCAAACGCTGAACATCCGGGGGCCGCTGGCGCGGGCCTGGGCCGAGGCGGATCGCATGACACCCCTGATTTTCTCGGCCTGACCTTCGGGTCAGTTCGAGAAATTCGTTCTGCTTCCGCTTTTGGGCGGGCAGAGGCCCGAGGATCTTTGATCCAAGGGTTACCCGGCCGCGGGGTTCGCGGCTTCAGCATAACATTCCGGAGGAAAGTTCATGGCTGATAATACTGACCTGTCGTTCACAGGTCTCACTGACGAGCAAGCCCAGGAGCTGCACTCGGTATATATGAGCGGCCTTTGGCTGTTCGCACTGATTGCATTGGTTGCACATATCGCAACCTACATCTGGGCCCCCTGGTTCTAAGGAAGGATCAAAAAATGTCGAAGTTCTACAAGATCTGGCTGATTTTCGATCCGCGCCGCGTGTTTGTCGCACAGGGCGCATTCCTGTTCCTTTTGGCCGCGATGATCCACCTGGTGGTTCTGTCGAATGGCGTCAACTGGTTCGAGAATGCGGCCGCGTCGCGCGCTGCAGTCGAGTGATCCAGGGAGCATTCGCTTCTTGAAGATAGTTGCGGGCGGCAGCGGATGTCGCCCGCAACAAACAAAAATTAAGACTGACGGCTCGACCCTGACAGGCCCGGCCGAAAACGCGGAGAGAAACAATGGCGTTGCTCAGCTTTGAGAGAAAGTATCGGGTCCGCGGAGGGACGTTGATCGGAGGCGATCTTTTCGACTTCTGGGTCGGACCTTTTTATGTGGGATTTTTCGGGGTTCTGGGAGCGTTCTTTTCGCTGCTCGGCACGATCCTGATTTTCTGGGGTGCGGCCCACCAGGGGACATTCAATCCCTGGCTAATCAATATTGCACCGCCTGACCTGAGTTACGGTCTGGGTGCTGCACCGCTCATGGAGGGCGGGCTTTGGCAGATCATCACGATCTGTGCGATTGGCGCCTTCAGCTGCTGGGCGCTGCGCGAGGTGGAAATCTGCCGCAAGCTGGGCATGGGGTATCATGTGCCTTTCGCCTTCAGCGTCGCGATTTTCGCCTATGTCACGCTGGTGGTGTTCCGGCCGGTCCTTATGGGGGCCTGGGGGCACGCATTTCCCTACGGGATCTTCAGCCACCTCGATTGGGTGAGCAATACCGGCTATGCCTATCTGCACTTCCATTACAACCCGGCGCATATGCTGGCGGTGACCTTCTTTTTCACCACCACGCTGGCACTGGCGCTGCATGGCGGCCTGATCCTTTCGGCTGCCAATCCCGAGAAGGGCGAAGAAATGAAGACGCCCGACCACGAGGACACGTTTTTCCGTGACTTCATCGGCTATTCGGTCGGCACGCTGGGCATTCACCGCGTCGGTCTTCTTCTCGCGCTCAATGCCGGTTTCTGGTCGGCGATTTGTATCATCATCTCTGGACCCGCGTGGACCAAGGGGTGGCCCGAGTGGTGGAACTGGTGGCTTGAGCTGCCGATCTGGCCCTCGCAGATGGGGATATAACCGATGATCGAATATCAGAACATATTCACCCAGGTTCAGGTTCAGGGCCCGCCCGAATGGGGCATGGACAACGAAAACAACATGATGGAAGAGCGTGCGGGCAAGCCGTTCTTCTCCAAGCTGGTCGGCTTGATGGGCAATGCGCAGATCGGTCCGATCTATCTGGGCTGGACCGGTCTTGTCAGCGTCGTCACATTCATTCTGGCCTTCAACATCGTCGGCCTGAACATGCTTGCACAGGTGGGCTGGTCCATTCCGGAATTCCTGCGTCAGGGGTTCTGGCTCGCGCTGGAACCGCCGGGGCCGGAGCATGGGCTGTCCATTCCGCCGCTCAATGATGGCGGCTGGTTCATCATCGCCAGCTTCTTCCTGCTTGTCAGCGTGATGACCTGGCTTATCCGCAGCTACCTGCTTGCGGTCGAGCACAAGATGGGCAAACACATCTTTTGGGCTTTCGCCTCTGCCATCTGGCTGATGCTTGTGCTCAACCTTTTCCGCCCGATCCTGATGGGGTCGTGGTCCGAGGCGGTGCCTTACGGCATCTTCCCGCACCTGGACTGGACCACGGCGTTCTCGATCCGCTACGGCAACCTTTACTACAACCCGTTCCACTGCCTTTCGATCGTGTTCCTTTATGGCTCCACCCTGCTGTTCGCCATGCACGGCGCGACCATCCTTGCCGTGACCCGCTATGGCGGCGACCGCGAGCTGGAGCAGATCGTCGACCGGGGCACCGCCACAGAGCGCGCTGCGCTGTTCTGGAGATGGACCATGGGCTTCAACGCCACGATGGAGGGGATTCACCGCTGGGCGTGGTGGTTCGCCGTGCTGACGCCGATCACTGGCGGCATCGGGATCCTTCTGACGGGCACCGTTGTGGACAACTGGTTCATCTGGGCCCAGGAGCACAATTTCGCGCCGATGTATGACGGCTCTTACGGCTACGAGTCCTACGGCTCTTACGAAGCCTTCATCGGCAAGGAGGACTGATCCATGTTTCCCAAATGGTTCATGAAGTGGAACAGAGAGAACCCCACGAATATCTACGCCCCCGCCATTGCGGTGGGGGTCGTGGGAGCGGCGGTTTTCGTCGCGGCGTCCCTGGTGGCGATCGGTCAGCCCTATGCGACCGACAGCATGCAGACCGGCCCGCGCGGCACAGGCATGTCGGTGCCGGAATTCGAGGCCGATCTGGCCACGCCGGACCCCGATATCGCTCTTTTGATCGAGGATGAGCCTTTTCTTCCCGAAGAGGGCGAGGAGCTGGCCGGCGACATCTATGAGAATGTCCAGGTTCTGGGCGATCTCACGGATGCCAATTTCAACCGGCTGATGGGGGCGATGACCCGCTGGGTCGCACCCGAGCAAGGCTGCGCCTATTGCCACGGCGATGGCGATCTGGACACCTATGGTGAGGACAATCTGTACACCAAGGTTGTCGCGCGCCGGATGATCCAGATGACCCAGAACATCAACGAGAACTGGGATGGTCACGTCAACGCAAACAAGGAGGTGGGCGTCACCTGCATGACCTGCCACCGTGGTGAAAACGTGCCATCTGATATCTGGTTCAAGATCACGCCGGTGAACGAGCGTGTCGAGGGTTGGGCGGCTGTCCAGAACCGGGCCACGTCCCTTAGCCAGTATACCTCGCTGCCGTCGGATGCGCTTGAGGCGTATCTGCTCGACGATCAGGTGATCGGGGTGCATGATCTGGAAAGCCGGGTTGCCGGAATTCCGGGCGAGGATGGCTATCCGGGAATCCAGCAGGCCGAGCGGACCTATTCCTTGATGAACTACGTGTCGAATGCGTTGGGTGTGAACTGTGTCTTCTGTCACAATTCCCGCGCCTTCTACGACGGGTCGCAAGTGACGCCGCAATGGGCGACAGAGTCGCTTGGTATCACCATGGTGCAAGAGATGAACAACGACTATCTCGTGCCGCTCAAGGATGTGTACCCCGCCGAACGGCTTGGCCCCGTGCATCAGGACGCGCCCAAGGCGGCGTGCAAGACCTGCCACAAGGGCCATCAACAGCCGCTTCAGGGCGCGAACGTGATCCAGTACTGGCCGGAACTCGCCACCACTGGCGCGCCTGACTACGGCCAGTAATTCCGGAAAACATAATACATGCGGGCCGGGTCACCGGCCCGCGTGACAGCCAAGGACTGCCGCGCCGTCGCGCCCCGCCAGGAGCGGGCGACGCAAGAGCCACCTCGGGAATTGTCCTGAAAGGGTGGTGGCCTGAGGGAGGGCGCGACCATGACCAATCATACCAACACACCGCTTCTGGACCGCGTGGCCGGTCCCGCCGACCTGCGACAGATGCCCGATGATGATCTTAGGCAACTGGCCAATGAGCTGCGCTCCGAGGTCATTTCGGCGGTGTCGGAAACCGGCGGGCATCTGGGATCGTCGCTGGGTGTCGTGGAATTGGCGGTTGCGATTCATTCGGTGTTCAACACGCCCATGGACAAGTTGGTCTGGGACGTTGGCCATCAATGCTATCCCCACAAGATCCTGACCGGACGGCGCGACCGCATCCGCACCCTGCGCCAAAAGGATGGGCTTTCGGGCTTTACCAAGCGTAGCGAAAGCGAATTTGATCCGTTCGGCGCGGCGCACAGCTCTACCTCCATTTCCGCCGCACTCGGCTTTGCCGTGGGACGCGACATGGGCCAGCCGACGGGTGACGCGATTGCCGTCATCGGCGACGGCTCGATCAGCGCGGGCATGGCCTATGAGGCGATGAACAATGCCGGTGCCGAAGGCCGGCGGCTGTTCGTGATCCTTAACGACAATGAAATGAGCATCGCCCCTCCGGTCGGTGCGATGTCCTCCTATCTTAGCGGGCTTTACGCCAACGAGCCGCTGGCGCGTATCAAAAGTCTTGCCGAAGGGTTCGAGGCGGCGATGCCCGCCCCCATGCGCGAAAGCGCGAAGCGCGCGCGCCAGCTTGTGACCGGGCTGTCTGGCAGCGGCACGCTCTTTGAGGAACTGGGGTTCGAGTATGTCGGGCCGATTGACGGCCATGACATGAGCCAGCTTCTGCCCGTGCTGCGTGCGGCCCGGACCCGCGCCACGGGGCCGGTGCTGATCCATGTCTGTACCACCAAGGGCAAGGGCTATGCGCCCGCAGAGCAGAGCGCCGATCGCGGGCATGGCGTGTCCAAGTTCGATCCAGCCACCGGCGCGCAAGCCAAGAAGGCGGCAGGCGCGCCAAGCTATACGTCCGTCTTTGGTAACGCGTTGACCGCCGAGGCGGCGCGAGATCCCAAACTGGTGGCGGTGACGGCCGCGATGCCGGGCGGCACGGGGTTGGACATCATGGCCAAACGCTTTCCGGCTCGCGTGTTTGACGTTGGCATTGCCGAACAACACGCCGTCACCTTTGCCGCCGGCATGGCGGCCAGTGGGCTGCGGCCCTTCTGCGCAATCTATTCCACCTTCCTGCAACGCGGCTACGACCAAGTGGTGCATGACGTGGCCTTGCAAGGCCTGCCGGTACGCTTCGCCATCGACCGCGCGGGGCTTGTCGGGGCCGACGGGCCGACCCATGCGGGCGCGTTCGATATCGGCTATCTCGGCGCGCTGCCGGGCATGACCCTGATGGCCGCCGCAGACGAGGCGGAGCTGACCCATATGGTCGCCACCGCCGCCGCGCATGACGAGGGGCCGATCGCCTTTCGCTATCCGCGTGGTTCTGGCACCGGCGTCGAATTGCCCGAACGCGGAGAAGTGCTTCAAATCGGGAAGGGGCGTGTGCTTCGGGAAGGCACCGATATCGCACTTCTGTCTTACGGCACGCGCCTGGCCGAATGCCTTGTCGCCGCTGAAACGCTGGCTGCGCAGGGTATTTCAGTCACCGTCGCCGATGCCCGCTTTGCCAAGCCGCTGGACATGGATCTGATCGCACAACTGGCCCGGCATCACCGCGCCCTTGTCACCGTAGAGGAAGGCGCGCAAGGCGGCTTTGGCGCGATGGTGCTTCAGGCGCTGGCCGCGCGCGGCGCGTTTGACCGGGGGCTTGCGATCCGCCCCATGTGCCTGCCGGATCGCTATATCGACCATGCCAGCCCCGACGACATGTATGCCGATGCTGGCCTTGCAGCGGGGGATATCGCTGCAACCGCAGCCTCCGCACTTGGCCGCGCGGCAGAGGTAATCCCGCTCACGATTGCGCGCTGAACTCGATCAATTAAAGCGTTCCGCCTGTTAACCCGAGACATCGGTTAAAAGCGGAACGCGTACAACGATTAAACGGAGCGCTGCGTTTCGTGAAAATCTGTGATCCAGGTTTTTCGCGAAACGCCCTGGGTATGCAGCACCGGACAGCCGCCGTTTGCAAGGTTACACTTGGCCACGATGGCTCGCCCATGCCGAAAAGGTCAGTCCCGCTGTCCGCTGAACCGGGTCTGCCACTCTTCCACGTTCTCGTCTGTGATCTTGACGAAAAGGTTCTCGGGCACGGCAAAGGCATGGCCGGGCGTCAACGTGTCAAGCGCGGCTGTCACGTCATCGGGCCAGCTGTCATCCCCGGTTTGCAGCGCGTCAAGCAGCGTGGCCGAGGCATCGGGGATGAACGGGCGCGACAGCACCGCGTAAACGCGTGCAAGGTTGAGCGCGACGCGGATCTGCATGGCGGCGCGGTCGGGATCGGTCTTGAACGTGGCCCAGGGCGCGGCCTCTTGCAGGTATTCGTTGCCCGCCACCCAGATCGCGCGCAGTTCTGCGGCGGATTTGCGGACCTCGATTGCCTCCATATGCTGTTCATAGGCGCGTATGCGCGTGGTCAGCGCCTCGATCAACGCGGCCTCGTCCGGCCCTGCCGTGCCTGCCTCGGGCACCACCTCGCCGAATTTCGATCGGCAGAACTTGGTCACGCGGGAGACGAAATTGCCCAGCACGTCCGACAGATCCTTGTTCACGCTGGCCTGGAAATTTTCCCAGGTGAATTCGGAATCCGAGCTTTCGGGCGCGTGGCTCAGCAGCCACCAGCGCCAATAATCGGCGGGCAGGATATCCAGCGCCTGATCCATGAAGACGCCGCGCCCTTGGCTCGTGCTGAACTGGCCGCCATCATAATTGAGGTAGTTGAAGGACTTGATGTAATCCACCAGCTTCCACGGCTCGCCCGAACCCAGGATCGTCGCTGGAAAGCTGAGCGTGTGAAACGGCACGTTGTCCTTGCCCATGAACTGGGTATAGCGCACGTCGTCTGCGCCCTTGTCAGTGCGCCACCAGCGTTCCCAGTCGTCACCCTTGCCCGCCTCGACCCATTCGCCGGCGCAGGCGATATATTCTATGGGTGCGTCGAACCAGACATAGAACACCTTGCCCTCCATCCCCGGCCAGTCGTGATCGCCGCGCTTGACCGGAATACCCCAGTCCAGATCGCGGGTGATGCCCCGATCCTGAAGCCCGTCACCGTCATGCAGCCATTTCCGGGCGATGGAGGTCGTCAGGATCGGCCAGTCCCTCTTGCTTTCGATCCAGTCGCTCAACCGGTCGCGCATCCGCGATTGCCGCAGGTAAAGATGCGTGGTCTCGCGCACCTCCAGATCGGTGGAGCCGGAAATCGCCGAGCGCGGCTCGATCAGGTCGGTCGGGTCAAGCTGTTTCGTGCAGTTCTCGCACTGGTCGCCGCGGGCCTTGTCATAGCCGCATTCGGGGCAGGTGCCTTCGATGTAACGGTCGGGCAGGAAGCGGCCATCGGCATTGGAATAGACCTGTTTCTCAGTCACCTCCTCGATCAGACCGGCCTCGTGCAGCTTGCCCGCGAAATGCTGGGTCAGTGCGTGGTTCTGTGCGCTGGAGGAGCGTCCGAAATGATCGAAGGACAGGCGAAAGCCACGGCTCAGCTTATCCTGTACGGCCCACATTTCGGCACAGTATTGATCCACCGGCTTGCCCGCCTTCTTGGCGGCCAGTTCCGCCGGGGTACCATGCTCATCGGTGGCGCAAAGGAACAGCACCTCATGCCCGCGCCCGCGCAGATAGCGCGCGTACAGGTCGGCGGGTAGCTGGCTGCCGACGAGATTGCCCAGATGCTTGATCCCGTTGATATAGGGGATGGCGGATGTGATCAGGTGGCGTGCCATGTCGCGCGGTCGTCCTTCTGCCCAGGTTGCCGCCTCGTTTAGCCTATGCCGCGCCACTGTGCCAGAGGGCAGCGCAAAGGCAGATCCGGCGCGCCGCGCTGTCAGCCTGCCCCCTGAACAGAGAGGTCGGTTTCCCGGCAAGGCGCAAGCGTCATCCCGTCCTTGCCGGGTGTCATGCGCCAGCTTGCGGGCGGCAGGGTGCGCGCGCGGCGGCGTGACACTGTCCAGCCGGGGCAGCCCGGCCGATGTGCCGCCGCCATGTGCCAGCGGCTTTCCACCCCCGGCGCGCCGCCATCGCCCTGTGTCAGGATCAGCCCGAGCGGTGCCACCGCCCCCTCCGCCGCGCCGCTCTCGGCGGCCAGATGCAGCCGCCGCACCGCCGTCAGCCCCGGCAACGCGGGCAGTTCGGCCACCGCCAGCGGCACCACACCGGCGCGCAGCACCTCTTCCAGCGTCCATAGCAGGTCGGGCGCGCGGCGGGGG
Source organism: Paracoccaceae bacterium (assembly GCA_024742835.1). Taxonomy (GTDB): domain Bacteria; phylum Pseudomonadota; class Alphaproteobacteria; order Rhodobacterales; family Rhodobacteraceae; genus Roseovarius. The sequence continues at coordinate 74,319 of JANSXS010000008.1, forward strand.
CTGACAAAGGTGATCCGGCCGGGGTCCATGATCGGCACCACGCCATCGGGGTTGAGCCGGTCGCCCTGCCAATCCGGCGCGATCCAGAAGACCGGCCCGTGCGTGGCAGCAGCCACCATCAGCGCCAGCCGGTGCCGGGCGGGGCCGCAGATCTCGTGCAGGCGCGCGGGTACAAGCGCCATGCCCTCCAGCACGTTCAGGCCGGGACGGGTGGTGTGGGTGTGTCGACTCAGCAGTGTGGCATCCATGATGTGATCATACAAAGTTCCCTTTTTGTTCTCAATCTGCGAAATGCCTGTGACCCGGCCCGCGACTCGCCCACGCGTGTCACGAGTCACCCCCGTCCGATATCTTTCCACCAGCTTCATCTGGCCAGAAATACCTCGGGGGAGGCGTTGAAATTCCATTAGAATTTCAACGTTAGGGGGCAGAGCCCCCTAAATAGAAAATCAGGGCGGCGCAGCCGCACATTTTTTGATGCATCAGGTCAAAGACGAAACGCTTCAAAGCCCCGCCGCACCCCGCAACGCGCGCAGATGCGTGGGCAGCTCGCGCGAGCCGATGCTCGCCTCGCGCACCAGCAGGTCGAAATGCGCAGTTAACGCCTGCACCCGTTCGGTGTCACGAAAGGCCAGAAAACTCTGCCCGATATACAGCACCGCCAAAAGCGGGCCGAAGACGGTGATCGGTGAGGAAAACAACCGTCGCGCGTCGAACAGGTGAATGCGCAGATTGGGGTAGAGCTGTTCGCTCAGATCCAGCATGTGGTCGAGCTGCGCCGCGCGGAAATCGCGCGGCAAGCCCCGGTAATAGCCTTCGCCATGGGCGAAACTGTCCATTTCGTAAATCGGCATGGCGATCTCGTAATCCGATTGAGCGCCCCGCATCCAGCTCAGCCGATCCTCTGACGCGCCGATGGCCTGTGCGGTGGAACGTCCCAGATGCGGCGCATATTCCCATTCCAGCATCTCGCGGGTTTTTAGCATGTCCGAAAGGCCCGCTGGCACATGCCGAATCTTGTAGCCCGCGGCTTCGCGATGCCACTGGAATACCTTTTCATCGACGAGCGCGCGCGGCGCTTCCATCAGGGAAGACGCGTTTGACAGCAGATCGGCGGCGGTTTCGGGCCGGTCGGTCAACCCCAAAAGCCAATCCGCCGACACGCCCAGCGCCCGCGCGCATTCGCCCACAACCTGCGCATTGGGCAGCCGCGCGGCGCTGCCTTTCAGCAATTGCGACACGGTCGAGCGGTCCACGCCCACCGTGCGGGCAAGCGCGCTCTGGCTTTGACCGCGCCTTTGCAGCGCCTCTGCCAGACGCTGCCGAAAAAGTGTGGCTCGGTCACGTTTGTCAAAATTTTGCGACATGTGGTGATTTATATCAACAATGCGTGATTTTGTGAACTGGAAACCGAATGGTCCAGCGGGGCTGTGGGGGATAATCTCCACCAGACACCGAAAACAGGGAGATGAGGATGGAGACCGCGCGCCGCAGTCTTGTCAAAGCAAGTTTATGGAACGTCATCGGGCTTTGCATGATGTCGGGCGTCGGGCTGGTCATGACCGGCTCGATCGCGCTGGGCGGCCAGATGGCGCTGGCCAACACCGCGGTTGGGTTCGTGTGTTACATCGCTTACGAGCGTTTCTGGTCGCGAATCGGCTGGGGCCGCCAAGACGGCTAAGGCGCGTGGCGGTCGCGGGGTCTGTAGCACCTTTCATGCAGCCCGGATCAATCGTGGTCTGGCATCACATGGCCACGCAGCCGCAGGAACAGGCTTTGCTCGTCATCGTTGCGAAAGAACGGCACTGAGGCGGGCGGCGCGGGATCATCCGCGCGGGCCTCGACCTCTGCCAGAACCACCTCGGTGATGAAGGGCAGGTCGATATCGCGCGCGCGCGACAGCGGCACCCAGTGCAGGTGGCTCAGCTCTTCGCAGGCGCTTGAGAAATCATCGAGATCCGAGGCGATATCACCGGCGTCGATCAGGAAAAACCGCGCATCGAACCGGCGCGGCCGGCCTGGCGGGGTGATCGCCCGGAACACGAATTGCAACCCATCCGCCGCCGGCATATGGCCGGTCCCGGCAAAGCCGCGCCAATCGGCGGGCACCTCGCCGCTCCATGCGCCCGGCAGACCAAGGACAAGGCCGGTTTCTTCCCACAGTTCGCGGATCGCGGCGCAGGCCAGCGCATGGGACAGATCGCCCGTACAGTCCTCTGTCAGACGCGCAGCACATGTCATGGGCAGCGGGCGGGCCATAGGCACATCTGCGTCGCCGATATCCACCGCGCCGCCGGGAAAGACGAACTTGTTGGGCATGAAGGCCGCGGTCGCGCCGCGCTGGCCCATCAGAACATGCGGGTCCGTCGCGCGATCCCGTAAAACGATCACAGTAGCGGCGTCTCGAATGGCGGTCTTGTCGGCTGTGGCTGTCATTGCACGTCCCTTCGCCCTCTTGGGGCCAAAGGGTCAATGCGCGGTAAAACCGTGCATCAGCCGGGCCCATTGAAAGCCTACGATCGCGCCCTTCAGCCGTGGCAGAAGGTAAAGCGAGAGCGTGACGCAGCCAATAGCGAATATGGTGAAAAGCACCAGCGGCTCGGGCCGCCAGGTGGTAAAGACAATGTGCAGGGCAGGGGCCATGATATGGCCCACGATCAGAATTGTCAGATAGGCCGGGCCATCATCGGCACGGTGGTGGCTCAGATCTTCGCGGCACACGGTGCAGGTGTCGCGGACCTTGAGATAGCTTTTCATCATAGGACCACTGCCGCAGTTCGGGCATTTCCGGCGAAATCCCTTGCGCATTGCTTCCCATAACGGGCGATCTTGCGCGTGCGCTGTGTTGTCACTCATTCCGGACCTCATTTCTGTCACTCTCGCCCACTTGAGCCATATCCGCCTCGAAAGAAAGGCGGCAGCACGTCCTTGCGGCGCGATGTCGCAAAACGCCGTGGGCGCCTGTCTTTTTTTTCGGCATCCAGGCAACGGAATGTCAGGGCGGCTGCGTTGAACCTTCATGATCGCCCCGACGCGAGGGGGATCATCAGGCCGGGTGACGGTTACAGCACAAAGGAGTCATGGGTATGAAAAATACGATCCTCATCAGCGCCCTTGCGGTGTCGATTGTTATCGGTGGAACGCTTGGCGTGACCGCGCAGGGCCATGGTGGCCAGCTTGGTCAGGGTCCGCATCACAGCTTCGACGAGATCGACGCGAATGGCGATGGTCAGATCACAGCTAGGGAAATGGCCGCCCACCGGCAGGCGCGGTTCCAGGCCATGGACACGAACGGTGACGGCAAAGTGTCAGCGGATGAAATGCAGGCCCGGATGCAGAACCGCGTGTCGCGCATGATGACCCGCGCCGATAAGGATGGCGATGGCAGCCTGAGCATGGAAGAGATGCAGGATATGCGTCAGGGCGCGATGATGGACCGGGCCGATACGGATGCAGACGGGGTGATCTCGCAGGCAGAATTCGATGCAATGCATCAGACCAGGCGCGGCAAGATGAAGGGTCACGGCGCGGGCCACGCCCATATGCAGGACGACTGAGCCTATCGGGTGCATTTGCCCTTGATAATGGGTTGGCGGTGGGCGCAAGACGCGGTGCGGGAATGCGGGACATGCCCTTGGACGCGATGACAGACCAGTCTGACGAGGCGTTGTTGCGACGCTTTGCACAGGGTGACCGCGCGGCGGCACGGGCGCTGACCTTACGGTTGACGCCCAAGGTCATGGGCCATGCCTACCGGCTTTTGGGACAGCGCGAAGAGGCTGAGGATATTGCGCAAGAGGCCATGTTGCGGCTGTGGCGCATCGCGCCCGAATGGCGCGAAGGCGAGGCGCGGGTGACCACCTGGCTGTACCGCGTGGTGGCCAATTTGTGCACCGACCGTCTGCGCCGAAGGGGTCGCATCACCCTGCTCGACAAGGTGCCGGACCCTCCCGATGATCGGGGCGGACCCGCGCAGGACATGCAATCGCGCGCAAGGGTGGATGCCTTGCAAAACGCGCTGAACGCCTTGCCCGAACGCCAGCGACAAGCGGTCGTGCTGCGCCATATCGAAGAGATCGGCAATCCCGAGATTGCCGAGATCATGGGGATCAGCGTCGAGGCGGTCGAAAGTCTGACGGCGCGTGGCAAGCGGGCGCTGAGCGTCGCGCTTTCATCGAAACGGGACGCATTGGGGTACGTGGAATGACCGACGCAGGCAAGAACGATGCGCCAGCCCTTGGTGCCTTTTTCGCAGCCGCAAAGGCGCGGGCACCACAGCCGGACACCGCGCTTTTTGCGAGGGTGATGGCCGATGCCGACGCCGTGCAGGCCGGGTTCGCCCCGGCATCCGCCGCGACATCCGAGGCGCGGGGCGGAACGCTCCGCGCCCGGCTTGACTTGATCTGGCACGCGCTGGGTGGCTGGCCTTCCATGGCGGGGCTGTCGGCGGCCACAGTGGCGGGGATCTGGCTCGGGGTCTCGCCACCCACCGCGCTTGGAACGGTGGCACCGCTCTTGACGGGCCGGGCGGAAACGGTCGTGATCGACGCCGAGCCGGTGACGGCGTATCTCTTGCCCGAGGAGGCCATGTGATGCTCGAACCAAACGACAGCGGAACGCCGTCGCGCACCAGCGCGCCGCGCTGGATGCGGATCCTGCTGGTAGCGTCGCTGTCCGTGAATCTTTTGGTGCTTGGTATCTTGGCGGGCTCCGCGCTGATGGGCGGCGGGCGTTGGCACGGCCCGGACCACCATACCGGCCCGATGGCCCGCGCCCTGAGCGACGAGGATCGGCGCATCCTGCGCGAGCGGATGCGCACCGCCCGCAACGAGGGGCAGGGGGGCTACAGGGCGCATCGCGCCGCGCTTGGGCAGCTTTTGAACCAACTGCGCGCAACGCCCTATGACAGCGCCGCGGTCGAGACGCAATTGCGTGCCGTGCGCGGGCATTTCATGGATCGGATGGAACGGGGCCAGACCCTGCTGGCGGCCCGGTTTGCCGAGATGTCGCCGGCCGAACGCGCCGCCTATGCAGACCGGCTGGAGGCCGGATTGCGCAAAGGGCCGCGCCGCTAAAGCGTTTCGCGAACGACCTGAATCACAGCTTTTCACGAAAGGCATTGCTCCGCTCGATCGCTGCACGCGTTCCGGTTTTAAAGATGTCTCATCTGTGATGCCCTCTGAGGCACGCTGGTTTTCCCGACCCCGATCTTGCCGATCTGTTTGCCCTTACTGGTCCAGGCTCTCCTCACACCCTCGACGACCCGGCGCTATCCGCATTCAAGCGGTGAGCACCGGTTCCCGATAATCCTCTTCTTTCACCAGCATCGCCCCCAGTCATGGGCAGTTGCACATGCGTCAAGCACCACCATGCACCGCGGCTGCTTTTCCAGGAAGGTGAGAACCTGAGTGCGTGACAGACGCTTGCGAAACAAAACCGAGCCGTCCGGACACGCTCCATGAAGCTGACAGACCTGCTTTGCACGGTTGATACCGATAATGCTAACCTCTGACATGGATGCCTCGCGTTTGCTGTTGGTCATCTCCAACTTGGCACATTGCGATGCCGTCGAGTGGGGGCATCCACTCCATCAGGTCAAAGGCGGAACGATTTGGGCGGCGTCTGCTCAGGCGGCGGGTCGATGCGCGAAGGTCACGGTGTCGCGCCCGTCTGATTTGGAGCCGTAAAGCGCGCGATCTGCCTGGCCCAAAAGCCCTTCCACCGTCGGCTTGGGCGCATTGGCCTGCGGCTCTGCCAAGGTGACGCCAAGGCTTATGGTGACATGCACGGGCGCGGTGGCACCGGGAATGGTAATGGGCGTTTCGCGCAGCACCCGGCACAGCCGTGCGGCCAGGTCGCGTGCGGCGGCGCGCGAACAGCCAGGTAGCAGCATCAGGAATTCCTCGCCGCCCATGCGCGCCAAAACATCGCCGGGCCGCAGTGCGCCGCGCAGCAAGCCCGCCACGCGCGTCAGCACCAGATCGCCCGCGGCATGGCCATAATTGTCATTGACCGCCTTGAAATGATCCAGGTCGGCGGCGATCACCGCGAAACCGCCGCTTGGGCCTGGCAAGCCGCCGATCATTCGCTCAAGCTGGCTCAGCGCGTAGCGGCGGTTGTAAAGCCCGGTCAGCGGATCGGTCATCGCCGCGGCAAGCCCGCTCTGAAGTTGATCGCGCAGCGTGTCTTCGGCTTGTTGGAGGTGCAGCTGGGCTTGAATGCGCAGGTCGATCTCCTCGGGGGGGGTATCCGCCCCTACCACGTCATGTGCTCCGACATCCAGAAGCTGGGCGGCCCGCGGGGCATCTGCATGGTCGATCATCACGATCACGCGTGCTTGCCGCGTGCCGGGCGCGCTGCGCAGTTCGGCCAGCATGGCAAGGCCGGGGGTGTCCGGCTCCGGCCCGATGGCCAGCAGGACAAGCTGCGGTTTGCGGGGCAGGTCGGCCAGATCGCGGGGCCGCGCGATCTGCGTGGCGATGACATGGCCCGCGCCGCGCCGCGCCAGCCGCATCAGATGCGCGCCCGCCGCACCCGCCGCAGTGCTGGCCATCACCGCGATCCGGCCCGGCGGGGCATAGCCGACCGGCGCTTCGGCAAGGCCGAGCGCCTGCGCCATCGCCGGTTGCAGGCCCAGATCCGCGTCGCGCGGCGCATGGCGCAACTGGCTGCGCAGGCGCGCCAGCAGCAATGCTTCGGGGACAGGTTTGGTGATCACATCGGTGGCCCCTTGCCGCAGTCGCAGAATGCGCAGGGCCGGATCGGGCTGTGACAAAAGCGCGACCACTGGGGGCATGGCGATGCCCGGCAAACGCCGCAGCCGGTGCAGCAGATCCGGGAAGTCCGCATCGGGCAGGGCGCCGGACAGGATGATATCGGGCTGTTCACGGGCCGCGATCCGGGCCGCCTCTTGGGCGGTACCGGCTTGCAGAACCTGGTAGAAGGCCGCTGAAAGCTTGACCTTCAGGACGATGCGGTTGGTCGCAACACTGTCCACGATCAGGATTTTGCCCGTCATGGCGGACGCCCTTTCTTGCTTGCCCTTTTGCTGTACGGAACTATCCATGGCAGGAGTTAACAAAACCTTTCCGGGACTTCATGATTATGGCCGATGCGCAGGAAGCCGCTGAAACGACAGCCCTGAAATGCCTGGCCTGGCTGGCCGGGCACGAAAGCCTTCTGGATGTGTTCATGGGGGCAACAGGCGTGGGGCGCGACGATCTGCGGGCAGGGGCGCAAGACCCTGTTTTCCTTGCCTCCGTGTTGGATTTCGTGATGCAGGACGACGCCTGGGTGATGGAATTCTGCGCGGCGGAGGGGCTGTCGGGCGAGGCGCTCATGCAGGCGCGCATGGCGCTGCCCGGCGGGCAACACCGGCATTGGACGTGAGTGTGACATGGTAAACACAGGCGCAAGAAAGATTGACGGGATCATCTTTGACAAGGACGGCACCCTGTTCGATTTCCACACGACTTGGAGCGCATGGGCCCATGGTGTCATCGTCTCGCTGACCGGCGGTGATGCCGATCACGCCGCGCGGATGGCGGATGCGATGGATTTCGACCTCGTCACCCGCCGCTATCGCCCGACCAGCCCGCTCATCGCCTGCACCAATCGCGAGGCGGCGGAACATGTGGCCCGCGCGCTGCCAGGCCGAAGCGTGGACGAGATCGAACTTTATCTTTCGCAGTCTTCGCTCGACGTGCCGCAGGCCGAAGCGGTGCCGCTCGGCCCCTTCCTTGCCGGGTTGACGCAGGCCGGGATCGCCACTGGCGTCGTTACCAATGACACCGAAGCGGGCGCGCGCGCGCATCTGGACAAGGCCGGCGTGCTGGAGAGTTTCGCCTTCGTCGCGGGCTTCGATTCCGGCCACGGGGCCAAGCCCGAGCCGGGCGGCCTGCTCGCCTTTGCCCGCGTGACCGGGCTCGACCCTTCGCGCGTCGCCATGGTGGGCGACAGCACTCATGACCTGCACGCGGGCCGCGTGGCGGGGATGATCACCATCGGTGTGCTGACCGGTCCGGCAACCGAGCCGGATCTGACCCCCCACGCAGATATCGTCCTCCCCGATATCGGCCATATCTCGGGTTGGCTTGCGGCATGAGGCAAGGTCCGTTCTATGGTATCATGCTGGCGCTGTTCGGCACGCTGGTGCTGACCCCCGATGCGATGCTGATGCGCCTGTCGGATATGGGCGGATTCCAGATGACCGGCTGGCGCGGGCTGTTGATGGGTGGCGTGATGCTGTCGCTATGGGCGGTGCTGTCGCGGGACCGAACAGGTGACATGCTGAGCCTGCGCAGCGGGCCGGGCCTGTTGATCGTAGGCTGTCAGGTGCTCAATTCCCTGCTGTTCTGCCTTGGCATCGCCAACGCGCCCGCGGCGATGGTGCTGATCGGGGTAGCCGCCGTGCCGGTTTGTGCGGCGCTGATGGCGCGGCTCGTGACCGGCGAACGGGCCAGCATGGCCACCTGGGCCGCAATCTGTGCCGTGCTGACGGGCATCGGCGTCGGCGTTCTGGGCGAAGGCGCGGGCACGCTGGCTCTGGACTGGCAGGCGCTGTCGGGGGCCGCTCTTGGGCTTGGGGTCGCGATGGTGCTGGCGATGAATTTCGTGGTGCTGCGCGCACAGCCGCATCTGCCGATCCTGCTGGTGATCGGTCTGGGCGCGCTGATTGCGGGTGCGCTTGGCTGGGCCGTCACCGGCCCGTCGCGCATGTTCGAGGGACAGATCGGCTACATGGCCCTGACCGGCGCGGTTGTGCTGCCGGTGTCGTTCTTTACCCTGTCGCTGGCTTCGCGCCATGCGCCCGCTGCCACGGTCAGCCTGATCATGCTGATGGAAACCGTGCTGGGGCCGCTTTGGGTCTGGCTGGGGGTGGGCGAACGGCCCACGCCCACGATGATTCTGGGCGGTGCCATCGTGGTGACCAGCCTTGCGGTTTACTTGCGCTATCAGATGCGGCGCAGGCCGCCCCCCGTGACCCCCTGAGGTACATCCGCGACAGTGTGTGTCGCGAATTGGCAGTTTTGGCCCGCCGCCCGGTGCTTGCATGACAGGCAGGCAACAACAGGGAAGGCGCGGCAATGGGGCAGACATCCAATCGCCGAAAGCGCGGCGGTGGCCGGGCCGGCAACGCCCTGCGCCGGGGGATCGAGGTCATAGACCAGATGCCGTGGAGCCCGCCGGTCAATATCGACAGACCGACCGAGCCGCTGACCCCGGAGGACGTGCAGGCGATCCATGACGGTGCCATGCGCATTCTGGAAGAGATCGGTGTCGAGTTTCTGAACCCCGAGGCGCTGGCGGTGCTGCGCGTCACTGGCGGCTGCATGATCGAGGGCGAGAATGTCCGCATGGACCGCGCCTTTGTCATGGAGATGATCGGCAAGGCCCCCGCTGCGTTTACCATAACCCCGCGCAACCCGGCCCGCGCCATCACCATCGGCGCGGGCCATGTCAATTTTGGCAACGTCTCGTCCCCGCCAAGCTATTGGGACATGAACCTTGGCCGCAAGGTCACCGGCACACAAGAGATGTGCGCGAACCTGCTGAAACTCAGCCAGTATTTCAACTGCATCCATTTTGTCGGCGGCTACCCGGTGGAACCGCAGGACATTCATGCGCGGGTGCGGCATCTGGACGTGCTTTATGACAAGCTGACGCTGACCGACAAGGTCGCCCACGCCTATTGCCTGGGGCGCGAACGGGTCGAGGATGGGATGGAGATGGTGCGCATCGCCGCCGGTCTCAGCCATGAAGAGTTCGAGAGCCGCCCGCGCATGTTCTCCAACATTAACTCCACCTCACCGCTCAAGCACGATCACCCTATGCTGGATGGCTGGATGCGGCTGGCCCGGCGCAATCAGGGGCTGGTCGTGACGCCTTTCACGCTGGCGGGCGCGATGGCGCCGGTGACGATGGCGGGGGCGGTGACGCTCAGCCTGGCCGAGGCGCTTTGCGCCGTGGTGCTGGCCCAGGTGATCCGCCCCGGCGTGGGCGTTGCGATCGGCACTTTTACGTCGAACGTGGATATGAAATCGGGTGCGCCCGCCTTTGGCACGCCGGAATACATGCGCGCCACGCAGATGACAGGGCAAATGGCGCGCTTTTATGGCCTGCCGCTACGCGCCAGCGGGGTCTGTGCCGCCAACGTGCCAGACGGGCAGGCGACATGGGAGACATCGAACAGCCTGTGGTCGGCGGTGCAGGCAGGGGCCAACATGGTGTATCACGCCGCCGGATGGCTGGAAGGCGGGCTGATCGCCAGCCCCGAAAAACTGATAATGGATTGCGAGATATTGCAGCATATTCAACGGTATATGGACCCGGTGATCTGCAAGACCGGCACCGACGAGATCGCGTTTGACGCCATCCGCGAGGTTGGCAATCAAGGACATTTCTTTGGCATCCAGCACACGCAGGACCGATACGAGACCGCGTTCTACCGCCCTTTTCTAAGCGACGGGCGCAATTACGAGGCGTGGGAAATGGCCGGGGGTATCTGGACACCGGCCCGCGCGCATCAGGTGTTCCGCGACATTCTTTCCGGGTTCGAGCCGCCCCCGATGGACCCCGCGCATCGCGAAGCGCTTGCCGCCTTTGTCGCACGACGCAAGGCAGAGGGCGGCGCGCCCACCGATTATTGAGTCGCAAAGGCCGGGAGCCGGGCTTTTGTTGACCTTGCCTTAATGTTTTCGTGCAACGTTCGGTGCCTGAGCCAAGCGGAGCGTAGCCATGCACGGGTTGATCAATCGTGCGATCGAAATGTTCGTTCGCGATACATATGGCCGCAAGGCGTGGGTCGCCCTGGCGGTACGCTGCGATCTTGGGTCGACCGAGTTCGAGGCGATGCTGACCTATGATGACGCGATCACGCCTGCGTTGTTGCGGGGGCTGGCGCGGGAACAGGACAAGCCGGTCGAAACCCTTTTGGAGGATATCGGCACCTATCTCGTCTCGCATCCCAGTGCCGAACGGGTGCGCCGCCTGCTGCGGTTTTCCGGTGATGATTTCACCGAATTCCTGCGCTCGCTTGACGATCTTCCGGCGCGGGCCCGTCTGGCGGTGCCTGACCTGATATTGCCCCGGCTGGAATTGCGGGAACACAATCTTCAGAATTTCTCGCTCAAGGTCTGTCATGGGGCCGATATCCCGCCGGTCTTCGGGCATGTGCTGGTTGGCCTGCTGCGGGCCATGGCCGACGATTACGGGGCGCTTGTGCTGCTCGATCACAAGGGGGGCAGCGGCGGAACAGAGGTAATTTGCGTCAACCTGCTGGAAAGCGCCTTTGCAAAGGGGCGCAGTTTTGCTCTTGGGCAGGTGCCGCGATGATCGGGCAGCCGTCACAGCTTTGCGCGCTGCTCGACACGCTTTGCCCCATGCATGTGATGGTCGATCCCACCGGGCATATCCGCCACGCTGGCCCGACCCTGATCAAGGTTCTGGGGGGCGCGCCGGTGCGCGGGCGGCGGTTTTTCGAAATGTTCGAACTTTTGCGCCCGACCATGCCCTGTACCATGGTGGCGCTGCGCGCGGCTTCTGGACAGCGCCTGCATCTGCGTCTGCGCGACGGGTCACGCAGCGAGATGAAGGGCGTGTTGATGCCCTTGCCGGACGGGCCGGACGGCGCGCTTGTCGTCAACCTGTCCTTTGGCCTGTCGGTCGTCGCGGCGGTCAGCCGGTATGACCTGACCAACGCAGATTTCGCCGCGACCGACCTGACCGTCGAGATGCTTTATCTGGTCGAGGCGAAATCGGCCGCGATGGACGCCTCGCGCAAGCTGAACCTGCGCCTTCAGGGGGCCAAGATAGCGGCCGAGGAACAGGCATTTACCGACACGCTGACCGGCTTGCACAACCGCCGCGCGCTGGAGCCGGTGCTGACCCGGCTGATCGAGGCGGGCGAGGATTTCGCGCTGATGCATCTGGATCTGGATCATTTCAAGCAGGTGAACGACACGTTGGGCCACGCGGCGGGCGATCACGTGCTCGAAGTGGTGGCGGCGATCCTGCGCGAGGAAACCCGCAAGGGCGATACCATCATCCGCGCAGGCGGCGATGAATTCGTGCTGATCTTCGCGCCTTTGATCAAGGCGGGCAATCTCAACGACATTGCCGCGCGCCTGATCCGGCGGCTGGAACAGCCGATCGCCTTTCGCGACCAGATCTGCCGCATCTCGGCCAGCCTTGGCAGCACGCTAAGCCACGATTACCCCGATCCCGCGATCGAGCGCATGATGGAGGATGCGGATTGCGCACTTTACGCCGCAAAGGAGGCGGGCAGGGGCCGGCACCTGGCCTTTACGCCCGATTTGCGACCGCGCGCGCCATCGGATCGGGCCGCGGCGCGACAGCGCGCCTGAAAGCCGGGCCCAAGCCTTGTGCGATGCGCGCCCGCCCGCTATCGCTGTGCCGGCGTGGTCCACGCGCAGTAACAGGGTAATGGCATGACACGGGTTTTCATCACCGGCACGGCGGGGTTCATCGGCTTTCATCTCGCAAAGCTTCTGCTGGAAGAGGGCGTGACCGTGCATGGCTTTGACGGCATGACCGATTATTACGAGGTCAGCCTGAAACAGCGCCGCCATGCCATGCTGCGCCAATCCCCGCATTTCACCACGACCGAGGCGATGCTGGAGGATGACGCGGCGCTGAGTGCTGCCATCGACGCCTGCGCGCCCGACATCATCGTGCATCTCGCGGCACAGGCGGGCGTGCGCTACAGCCTTGAAAACCCGCGCGCTTATATCGACACCAACATCGTAGGCACCTTCAACGTGATGGAGGCCGCGCGCCGCCATGCCGTGCGTCACCTTCTCATGGCCTCGACCAGTTCCGCCTACGGCGCGGAAACCGACATGCCCTATGTCGAGACGCAAAAGGCCGACACCCAGATGACGATCTACGCCGCCACCAAGAAGGCGACGGAATCGATGGGCCATGCCTATGCCCATCTGTGGGATCAGCCGACCACGATGTTCCGCTTCTTCACCGTTTACGGGCCGTGGGGGCGGCCTGATATGGCGCTGTTCAAGTTCGTGGATGCCATTCTGGATGGGCGGCCCATCGACGTGTATAATCACGGCGAAATGTACCGCGATTTCACCTATGTCACCGATCTGGTGCGCGCCATTCGCCTGCTGATGGACACGCCCCCCGAACGGCCCGCAACGCCGCAGGATATCGCCGAGGGCGACAGCCTGTCGCCCGTCGCCCCTTACCGAATCGTCAATATCGGCAATTCGCAGACCGTGCGCCTGACCGATTTCGTCGATGCCATCGAAGAGGTGCTGGGTGTGCCCGCCACCCGCAACCTGATGGACATGCAAAAAGGCGATGTGCCCGCTACGTGGGCCGATGCCAGCCTGCTGCAAAGCCTGACGGGATATTGCCCGCAAACCGAAGTCCGCGAGGGGATCGCGGAATTCGTTGCCTGGTTCCGCAACTATTACGGCAAGTAAAGCGTTTCAGCCCGGCCGCTTCATGGTGAAGACATCGCGCACGACGGTATAATCTTGATAGCCCATGCGCGACAGCGGCTGATAGGTGGTCACGTCGAACAGCCCGTCCTTGAGGCAATCGTCACGCATATGCACGCCGGTCACTTCTCCGAAGACGGCGAAATTGGCCTCTCCGGGCAGGCGCACGATCTGCGTCAGCTTGCATTCCAACGCTGCGGGCGCGCCCGCCACGCGCGAGCAGGCGATGGTATCGCACGCCACCCGCTCCAGCCCGGCAAGGGTGAATTCGTCGGTGTCCTTGTCCCACGCGCCGGAGGACGCGTTCATCGCCTCGCGCATGGCATATTCCACGATATTGACGCAAAACACGCCGGTATCGCGGATATTGGCGACGCTGTCCTTGGTGTCGCCCCGGTCCGGCTTGGCCGAGGTGGAGGAAAACATCACCTGCGGCGGCACATAGGCCACGGCGTTGAAGAAGGAATAGGGCGCGAGGTTCTCGGACCCGTCGCTGCCGCGCGTGGAGATCCAGCCGATGGGCCGGGGCGAGACGATGGCGTTGAACGGGTTATGCGGCAGGCCGTGGCCGTTTTCGGGGCGGTAGAACATTGCGGATCCCTGCTGTCATCTGGTGTTTGTGCAAGCCCTAGCCCCATGCTAGGCGACGATCCAGCCGGAATCTTGCGCCGGCGTCGCCAGAGACAGGGGCCGTGATCGAACTACGTCAAGAAAACAGCGACGACTGGTGGGAGGTCGAGGCGCTTTACGACCTGTGTTTCGCACCGGGGCGCGAGGCGCTGTCCTCCTACCGGCTGCGCGACGGGGTCGGGCCGGTGCCGGGGCTGTGCCTTGTGGCGCGTGACGGGGATGGCGTTCTTGCCGGGGCGATCCGGGTCTGGCCGGTGTGCGCGGGCGGGCATCCGGCGCTTTTGGTGGGTCCGGTGGCGGTACATCCCACGCGGCAGGGCGAGGGTTTGGGTGCCTATCTTATCCGCGAGGCGGTGGCGCGGGCGGCGGCGGCAGGCTGGCACCGAGCGCTTCTGGTGGGTGATGCGCCCTATTACGGGCGCTTCGGGTTCGCGCGGCTGAGCGCGGTTGAAATGCCGCCGCCCACCAACCCTGACCGGGTGCTTGGGCTGGCGCTGTCTCCGGGGGCATGGGACGGAATCTCCGGTCCGGTGGAACGTACCGCTTGAAATCCGTGCCGCGCCCGCCGATCTTATGGCGATGACAGACACGCCCGCATCAGAGCTTTTGCCCGCCCCGATCCCGGCCCAAGAGGCGGACGAGAGGCTGCGCGCGCTGGCCGAACGCCACAGGCGGGCGGGAAACCTTGGTATCCAGATCCTGAACATGGTGGGCGAACAGGCAGAATCGCTGCTCGACCGGCTGCCTGCCAATACCCGCCAAAGGCTGGGCGAGGCGACCGAACGCGCGCTTCACGGGGCAATGCAGGCCGCACACCGCTCGCGCGATGTGTTCACCGAAACCCCCGGTTGGTGGAGCCGCGCGCTCAGCACCGCGATGGGCGGCATGGGGGGCATGGGGGGGCTGCCCACGGCCCTCGCCGAGTTGCCGGTGACCACGACCGTTCTTTTGCGCGCCATTCAGGATGTGGCGGTTGAACACGGGTTCGATCCCGCCGAACCGGGAGTGCAATATGACTGTATTCAGGTGTTCGCCGCCGCCGGGCCGCTGGATCATGACGACGGGTCGGATCTGGCATTTCTGACAACGCGGGTCGCGGTCACGGGCAAGGCGGTGCAGGCGCTGATTGCGCGGGTCGCCCCACGGCTTGGTGCGGTGCTGAGCCAGAAACTGGCCGCGCAGACCGTGCCGGTGCTGGGGGCCGCGGCGGGGGCGGCCACGAATTATATCTATACCAGCTATTATCAGCAGATGGCGCATATCCACTTCGGCCTGCGCCGGTTGGCCATAGAGGCCGACCGCGACCATGCTGAATTGATCGACGAGTTCCGCGCGCTGGTCGAGACGGTTCCGGCGAAAGGCGCTTAAAGCTTGCCCTTCAGATACTCCACCACGGCGGGGCGCACCGATTGGTCCCCGGCGTCACGGGCGGCATGGATCACCGCGCGCAATTCTTGCAGGTCCGTGCGACGCAGCACCGATTTGACCGGCCCGACAGAAGCGGGGCGCATCGACAGCACGTGCATCCCGATGGCGGCAAGGCAGGCGGCCTCGATCGGGCGGCCCGCATCCTCGCCGCAAAAACTGAGCGGTGTGTCATGCGCGGCGCAGCGCCGCACGATATGTTCCAGAAAAGTGAGGAAACTGACATTCAGCGTGTCATAGCGGCGGCGCACCAATTCGTTTTCGCGGTCGGCGGCAAAGAAGAATTGCTTGAGGTCATTGCCACCGATGGACAGGAAATCGACCTCTTCATAAAACCTGTCGGGCGCATAGGCCAAGGAGGGGGTTTCCAGCATCGCGCCCACTTCCAGCATCTCGGGCAGGGGGTGGCCAAGAATGCGCTCGCGCTCCATCGCCTTGTCCATCTCGGCGCGGGCTTGGCTGTATTCTTCGTGTTGCGCCACGAAAGGGAACATCACCGACAAGGGGCGCCCCTTGGCAGCACGGATCAGCGCCTGCAACTGCATCCGCATCACGCCCGGCTTGTCCAGGGCCACGCGCACCGCGCGCCAGCCAAGCGCCGGGTTGGGCTCTGACACCGCCTTCATGTAGGGCAGCACCTTGTCCGAGCCGATATCAAGCGTGCGGAACACCACGCGCTTGCCCTGTGCGGCATCCATCACGCGGGCATAAAGCTCTGACAGTTCGGCGCGTTTGGGCATATGGGCGCGCACCAGAAACTGAAGCTCGGTGCGGAACAGCCCGACGCCCTCGGCACCCGATCCGGCAAGGCTGGGCAGATCGGCCATCAGCCCCGCGTTCATATGCAGCGCAATCCGTTCGCCGCACAGCGTTTCCGCCGGTTTCTCGCGGATCGAGGCGTAGCGTTCCTGCGCCTGTGCCTGCATCGCCATCTTGTCGCGGAATGCGGTGACGATGTTGTCGTCGGGGCGCAGATGCACCAACCCCTGATCGCCATCAACAAGAACGTGATCACCGTTTAGCGCCTCTGTCGTGATCCGGGCGGCATGGATCACCAGCGGGATCGCCAGCGCGCGCGCCACGATCGCGGCATGTGACCCGACAGAGCCTTCTTCCAGTATCACGCCTTTGAGCTTGCGCCCGTAATCCAGCAATTCGGCGGGGCCGATATTGCGGGCGATCAGGATCGGATCAGCGGGCATGTCCGCGCCGGTCTCGGCCCCTTGCCCGGTCAGGATGCGCAGCAGGCGATTGCTCAGGTCGTCCAGATCGTGCAGCCGTTCGCGCAGATAGGGATCGGTGACCTGGCTCATGCGGGCGCGCGCGGTGGATTGTTCCTTTTCCACCGCTGCCTCGGCGGACAGCCCGCGCGCGATGTCTTCTTCCATGCGCCGCATCCAGCCCTTGGAATTGGCAAACATGCGGTAGGCTTCGAGCACCTTGAGCTGTTCGTTATCGCCGCTGGCCGCTGTCGACAGCATCCGGTCCACCCCGACGCGCAGCTTTTCCACCGCTTCGTGCAGGCGTTCCAGTTCGCGGGCAGGATCGTCGGCGATGGGGTTGGCCACCACCACGCGCGGCTCGTGCAACCAGACATGACCGCGCGCCGCCCCCTCTTGTGCGGTGGCCCCACGAAACAGCACCGGCCGCTGATGACGGGCCGACATCGCCGCGCCTTCGCCCACGAAGGCACCCAGTTCGGCCATTTCGGCGATGACCATCGCGACCACTTCGACCGCGTAGACCTCTTCATCCGAATAGCGGCGCGACTCCCTGGATTGCACGACCAGCACGCCCAGCATCTCGCCCAGCCGTTGGATCGGCACCCCCATGAAGGACGAATACGCCTCTTCGCCGGTTTCGGGCATGTAACGGAAGCCGCGCGTGCCCGGCGCGTCATCGGTGTTCATCACCTTGCCCGTGCGGGCCACCCGCCCCACCAGACCCTCGCCCAGCTTGAGCCGCGTTTCATGCACCGATTCCGGCTTCAGCCCCTGCGTCGCGCACAGTTCCAGCGTATCCTCGTCGCGGAACAGGTAGATCGAGCAGACCTCGGTATGCATTTCCTCTGCAATGAGCAGCGTGATCCGGTCCAGCCGCTGCTGGCCGGCGGCATCCTCTGCCATCACGCCGCGAAGACGCCCCAGCATCTGCCGGCTATCGGTCTCGAAGTGCTGCACCATTGCCTGTCCTGCTTTGGGGTCCGATATGTTTCGGCCCGTTCCCACTCCTGTCAGAGATCAGGCCACCTTGTCCAATTCAAAGGCGTCATGCAGGGCCTGAACGGCCAATTCCATGTATTTACGGTCGATGAGAACCGAAATCTTGATCTCTGATGTCGAGATGACCTTGATGTTGATCCCCTCGTCGCGCAGCGTCTGGAACATGCGCGCGGCCACGCCCGACTGGCTGCGCATTCCGATGCCCACAGCGGAAATCTTGGCCACGTTGGTATCCGCGACCAGATCGTGAAAGTTGATATCGCCCTTTTCCTTGGCCTCAAGCAGCGCCTTTTCGGCGCGCGCCACCTGATTGTTGGGGCATGAAAATGTCATGTCGGTGCGCCCCTCTTCCGAGATGTTCTGCACGATCATGTCCACATTTACCCCGGCATCGGACAGTGGCGTAAAGATCGCGGCGGCGATGCCGGGACGGTCGGCCACGGAAATGAGGGTCATTTTCGCCTCGTCCCGCGAATAGGCAATGCCGTTCACCACATTTGATTCCATGATTTCCTCCTCGGCGCAGACAAGCGTGCCTGCATCATCCGATTGTTCCTCGAAACTCGACAATACGCGCAGCCGCACATTATACCGCATCGCCAGTTCGACCGAACGGGTTTGCAACACTTTTGCCCCAAGACTTGCCAGTTCCAGCATCTCTTCAAAGGCGATCTTGTCAAGCTTGCGCGCCTTGTCGGTGATCCGGGGATCGGTGGTATAGACCCCGTCCACATCGGTGTAGATGTCGCAGCGCTCCGCGCCAAAAGCGGCGGCAAAGGCCACGGCGGTCGTGTCCGATCCGCCCCGGCCCAGCGTGGTGATCCGCCCCTCGGGGCTGACCCCCTGAAAGCCCGCCACCACCGCGACGCGCATCCCCTCGCCGAATTTGGCGTTGATATTGTCGGTCGGAATTTCCTCGATCCGGGCGGCGGAATGCGCGGATGTCGTGATCAGCGGCACCTGCCAGCCCTGCCAGCTGCGCGCGGGCACGTCCATTTCCTGCAAGGTCACCGCCATCAGCCCGGCTGTCACGGCCTCGCCGGAACTGACCACCGCATCGTATTCCCGCGCGTCGTAAAGCGGAGAAATCTCTTCCACCCAGCCGACAAGCTCGTTGGTGCGCCCGGCCATGGCCGAGACGATGACGATCACGTCATAGCCCTTGGCCACCTCCACGCCAACGCGTTTCGCAGCGCGGCGGATACGGTCGATATTGGCAACCGACGTGCCGCCGAATTTCATCACTAGAAGGGGCATGGCCCAACGTCCCTGAGGTCAAATCGCAGGCGGTTTACGCGGCGCAACGGCCAAGGGCAAGCGAAAGAAACGCGCGCGCCTCAATACGGATGCTCGTGCCCGTCCCATGTGAGGAAACAGCCCGTGCTGTCGATGGTCAGCGCATCGAACCGCGCTGCCAGCCCCTGTGCTGCCGTCTCGACCGGGATGTCGGCCGCATCGCCGCCCATATCCGTGCGCACCCAGCCGGGATGGTAGATGCCCACGGCGATCTCCAGATCCTTGAGGTCGGTGGCCAGATTGCGCCCCAGATTAAGCGCCGCCGCTTTGGACGCGCGATAGATATAGCTGCCGCCCGGTGCGCGCGCGTGGCTGGCCATCTGGCTGGAGATGATGGCGATCTTTGGCATTTTTGCGCCTTGCAGGTTGGGCAAGAGCGATTGCACGGTCAGAAAAACGCCGGTGACATTCACCGCGAACCCGTCGGCCCACATTTCGGGCGGGTAGCCATCGGCAAGGCTTTCACCCTTGTCCGGGTACACCCCCGCGTTGCACACCAAAAGGTCCACGGGCCGCCCGTCCAGTTTTCGGCCAAGCGCCGCGTGGCTGTCAGGCTGCGTCACATCAAGCCGGGGCAGATCGCCGCCCGACCGCGAGGTGCCGGTCACCTGCGCGCCCCGTGCGCTGTAAAGCGCCGCAAGTTCCGCGCCGATACCGCGATTTGCGCCTGTGATCACAACATGCATCGGATATCCTTACGCCCACAAATCAGCGTCGCCAGCATCGCGCAACGCTGCGCACAGGGCAAGGGTGTCAGTTGGATTTCCGGCTGGGAATAAAAGGCAGGGGGGCCACCGGTACACCGTCTTCGATCAGCTTGCGCGCCTCGTCCGGCTTTGCCTCGCCATAGATCGGACGATGCGGGGCCAGCCCCTCGTGCATGTCGCGGGCGTGCGCCGCGAAGTTCAGGCCGACATAGTCCGAATTCGCCTCGACATGCTTTTTATAGGCGGCCAGCAATTTGCCCGGATCGGGCGCAGGCGCGTCGGGGGCTGCTTGTGGCTGTGGGGTTTCGGGCTTGGCGGGCAGGGCGGCCTTGTCGCGCCCGGCCTGCACATTGGGCGCCATCAGCGCTTTTTGCACCTGTGGCGATCCGCACACCGCGCAAGAGACCATGCCCGCCGCTGTCAGCTTGTCAAAGGCGGCTGTTGACTGAAACCAGCTTTCGAACCGGTGCGCCCGGTCGCATTTGAGGGAAAACTTGATCACCTTTCGTCACTCCGGCAGAGGGATGGACGATATTTGCAACGCTGTCGGGGAATTGCAAGCGCCCGTGTCCGAGTCAAGTTCCGTGCGGTGATCAGACGGAAAGCCGCTTTGCCTCGAACCGGCGGATCATATGCGCCAGTTCCGGTTCAAGCACCTTCTGGGCGGCCTTTTTGGGGCTCATCCATTTGCGTTCGCGCTGTGCAACCTCGGGAAAGCGATCCGCCAGCGTTGTCACCTTGACCGGATAGACCAGCACCGCGCAGGGCAGGGTTTCGGCCCCCGGTAGACGTTTTTCATAGGAATACAGACCAAGACAGGGGCCGTTTATTCTGCCTTTCACACCTGCCTCTTCCCACGCTTCCTGAAGCGCGCTGGCACCCGGTGTGGTGCCCTGCATCGGCCATCCCTTTGGGATTACCCAGCGTTTGGTGCGGCGCGAGGTGATCAACAGCACTTGTGTCTTGTTCTTTACCACGCGGTAGCAGAGCGCCCCGAACTGGGTGCGCATGTCACGCTTGCCTTCAAGCTCTACCGAGAGTGGCAGTTGCTCTTTGCCCAGATAAGTCACGATACGTGGCCCCAAATCATGCCGCTTTCATTGCGCGGTTTCAAGTTACTATATGGTTTCTTGCGGTTGTTTGGCTAGAAAAATCAGGCCGAATGACTGCCATTTCGTGGTAAATGCCCGATATCCGGGCAACATGAAAAGCGACGTTCCATAGCGGAAGGACGGCGTGAAAGCGCCCCGCGTCGGGGCGCTTTTGGTCATGGTTGGATAGGTCTTGGCCGTTGATCCCGTGTCGCCAACGGAGCCGGGTTCCTGTTCAAGATATTGATATTTATGCACATAGTTCAGGATTTTTCACAATTTCAGCGTAGCTTTCACAGCTCAGTTGACAAGTCTGATAAAAATAGTCAGAAATAAGGATATCAGCGAGCTCAGCCGGCCAGCCAACACCGCACACATCCATAGGAGAGAGACCCATGCGGATCCCACCTGCGATGCCTGAAACCGGCTGTTTAACAGCCGCCCGGCGGCCCTTTTCACCTGATCGCCAGGAAATTCTTTATCGTGCCTTTTGTGGCGGCATGGATATGGACATCCTGCTTGAACGGCTGTTCGACAAGCTGACGGAGCCCCGGCCATGATCCGCGCCCAGACAAAGGAGATGCCCCAACTGGTTCCGGCAGCCCGGCGCGTGGATGCCCGCGCTCTGACCGAGGGCGGCAATACCGCGCAGATCACCCTTGATGGCAAGGTCTACACGCTGCGCATCACCCGCGCGGGCAAGCTGATCCTGACCAAGTAGACCCCGGCGCGCGGCATGTGTCGCAGCGTTTTTGTCGGGTTTGCGCTGGTATATCGCCCACGAATGTGGCAGCGAGACGTTTCATCCGCCATAACCCGCGGGAGGCGCGCCTGTCATGTCCGAAAAGCTGTTGCACCGTCTGGCCTGGATCTTTGTCCTGGTCTGCGTGGCACCGATCGTCGCCGCTGGTCTTTCCGCCTTTACCGGGGATCTGCAAACCTGGCGCGAGGTGCTGTCCACGGTGTTGCCGCGCTATACCTGGACCACGCTGATCCTTGTGGTGGTCGTTGGCGGCGCGACGGCGGTCATAGGCTCGATCACGGCGTGGCTGGTGACGGTATACCGCTTTCCCGGTCACCGCTGGCTGGAAATCGCGCTGGCCCTGCCACTGGCCTTTCCGGCTTACGTGCTGGCCTATGCCTATACGCATCTGCTGGATCATCCCGGCCCGGTGCAGACGCTGTTGCGCGATGTGACGGGCTGGGGCCCGCGCGATTACTGGTTCCCCGAGATCCGCAGTTTGTGGGGGGCGGCGCTGATGCTGACCATCGTGCTTTACCCCTATGTCTACCTGTTGGCGCGGGCGTCGTTCCGGCAGCAATCGTCGAACGCGTTTCTGGTGGCGCGCACCTTGGGGCGCTCGCCGATGCAGGCGTTCTGGCGCGTGGCCCTGCCGATGGCGCGGCCCGCCATCGCGGGCGGTGCTTTGTTGGCAGTGATGGAGACGATCGCCGATTACGGCACCGTCGCCTTTTTCAACGTGCAGACCTTTGCCACGGGGATCTACCAGGCGTGGTTTTCCTTGGGGGATCGCGCGGCGGCCGCGCAGCTTTCGCTTTGCCTGTTGTTCTTTGCGCTGCTGGTCGCGGGGTTGGAGCGGGCGCAGCGCGGACAGGCACGCACCGCCGGGCGCGGGGCGCGGTTCGAAACGATGGAAAAACCCCGGTTGACGGGATTTAACGGTGCGTTGGCAACCGCGATCTGCCTTGCGCCGGTGCTGCTTGGTTTTGTGATCCCGGTGCTGATGCTGGGATTGATGGCGATCGGCTCGGGGCAGGATCTGTTATCCGCCCGGTATCTGGGGCTGATGCGCAATTCCGTGATGCTGGGGGCCGTGGCGGCGGTCCTGACCGTGACCGGTGCGATCCTGATCGGGTTTCGCGCCCGCACCCGGGCAACGCGCTCGTCCAGGCTGATGGTGGTGGGCGCGGGGCTTGGCTATGCCATTCCGGGCGGGGTGATCGCCGTGGGGCTTATGGTGCCGATGGCCGGGCTTGATAACCTGATCGACGATGTGATGGAGGCGAATTTCGGGATATCCACCGGCCTGTTGATAACGGGGTCCATCTGGTTGATGATCGTGGCCTATATGGCCCGTTTCATGGCCGCCGCGCTGAATGCCTATGACAGCGGCATGGCCACCGTGCCAGGCCATTTTGACGCCATTGGCAGATCCCTGGGGCAAGCCGGACCGCGACTTTTGTGGCGGGTGCATCTGCCGGTGGCGCGCAGTTCCGTGCTGACCGCGCTGTTGATCGTTTTTGTGGACGTGATGAAGGAATTGCCGGCCACGCTGATCCTGCACCCGTTCAATTTTCAGACGCTGGCGGTTCAGGCGCATCGGCTGGCCTCTGATGAACGCCTGTTCGAGGCGGCGACACCGTCGCTGGTGCTGGTGGCCTTCGGGCTGTTGCCGGTGATCATCCTGTGCCGGTCCATCGGTCGCGAGGATCCCGCCCGCCGCGCCGCACGAATGGGGGTTGCGGTCAAGTCCGGCTAACGCGTGCCGCCTTTCGCTGATGTCCTTGCGAACCGGATCAGGTTTGCAGATAGGCGTCCAGGCTGTCGTCCATCGCATCCTTCCAGGGCGTGTGATGCGGCGGTGCCTTCTTGCCTGTCATGGGCGAGACATAGCCGTGGTTGCGGAACTCCATGATGTTTTTCTTCTTGTGCTTTTTCCATTCGTAAAAGGCCTGGCAGGCGGCATCCACGTCGAAGC
Source organism: Paracoccaceae bacterium (assembly GCA_024742835.1). Classification (GTDB taxonomy): domain Bacteria; phylum Pseudomonadota; class Alphaproteobacteria; order Rhodobacterales; family Rhodobacteraceae; genus Roseovarius. Next base: position 97,891 of record JANSXS010000008.1, read on the forward strand.
TGGGGTAGTCCGTCTCGTCGATCAGTTCTGCCACGTAATCGCCTTGATACTTGATGCAGCCGTAATCATCCTCCAGCGCGTCTTCGGCGGCCTCTCGCGCGACGGGATCGGCTGCCATCGCGGCCGCATCGGGCAGGGCGATCTTGCCCATGATCGCGTCCCGTACCCACCAGGCCTGCGCGTCGAACATGTTGAAGGTGAACCACTGGTCCTGCATCCCAAGGTAAAAGAGCTTGGGATTCTTGTTCCACACCACGCCCTTGTAAAGATTCGCCGCCGCCAGCCGGTTCGCGGTCTTGAGCCGCAGATCGTCGGGCAGGAACGGGAAATGATGCCGATACCCGGTGCACAGGATGATCGCATCAACGTCCTTGGTCGTGCCATCCTTGAAATGGGCGGTGCGTCCTTCGACCTTGACCAGCGCGGGCACCTCTTGCCAGTTGTCGGGCCAGTCATAGCCCATCGGCGCGGTGCGATGCGCGACCGTGACCGACTTGCAGCCGTATTTCCAGCACTGGCTGCCGATATCCTCGGCCGAATAGGATGTGCCGAGAATCAGGATGTCCTTGTCGGTGAACTCGCACGCATCGCGGAAATCATGGGCGTGCAGAACACGGCCCTGAAAACTTTCGAAACCGGGGTAATGCGGGACGTTGGGGGTAGAGAAGTGCCCGGTCGCGACGATCACATGGTCATATTCCTCGACGGTTTCGCGATCGGCCTGCGTGTCGCGGGCCGTCACCGTGAACTTGCCCGTTGCGTCGTCATAGGACACGTCGCGCACCACATTGTTGAAGCGGATCCAGTCGCGAACGCCGGCCTTCTTCACCCGGCCTTCGATATAGTCGAACAGCACCGCGCGGGGCGGATAGCTTGCGATTTCACGGCCGAAATGCTCGTCAAAGGTATAATCGGCAAATTCCAGCCCTTCCTTGGGGCCGTTTGACCACAGGTAGCGATACATCGAGCCGTGACACGGCTCTCCAGCGGCGTCAACGCCGGTTCGCCACGTATAGTTCCACAGCCCGCCCCAGTCGGATTGCTTTTCGTAGCAGACGATTTCTGGAATATCCTCGCCGTTTTGTTTGGCGGATTGGAAGGCACGCAGCTGTGCCAGCCCGGATGGTCCGGCCCCGATAACGGCAACTTTCTTGGTGGACATGAACATGGCTCCCTGATTGGTATAAACCAAAATTTTTAATTTGGTTGTTTTGGTTCCTTTAATTAAGCCAAAACATGAACCAGTCTGTCAACAAATTCCTGTTCCCGCGCCCTATCCCGTGCCGGAGCAGGCTTTGCCGGGTCTTCGCGGTGTGCTGGTTGAGCAGGGGTGCGCAAGGTTTAGGCGTTTCGCCGCGCTGCGCGCGTCGACCGGTTGGGGGAGCTGCCCGCAACCTCCCGGAGTATTTTCACCAAGAAGAAGGCCCTGGGTCGGGCAAAACGCCGCTTTAAAAGATCCGTGCCGTGCTGGCCCTGCCTTGCGTCAGGGGCAACAAGCGATCGGTCTTGATGCAGTCTGCCGTGAAATGCAGGCGGTCAGAGCCCGAGTTTCGCTGCCACGATCTGATTGACGGCCTTGGGATTCGCGGTGCCGCCCGTCGCTTTCATCACTTGGCCCACGAACCAGCCCGCCAGCTTGGGGTTGGATTGCGCCTTTTCCACCTGCGCGGGGTTGTCGGCGATGATCTGGTCCAGAGCCGCCTCGATCGCGCCGGTGTCGGTGACCTGTTTCAGGCCACGATCCACGACGATCTTTTCAGGCGCATTGCCCGTCTCGATATGGATTTCCAGCACGTCCTTGGCGGTCTTGGTGGAAATTTCGTCATTGCCGACCATTGCCATGATGGCGGCGTTGACGGCTGGGGCCGCGATCTGGCGTGGGCCGAGTTCGGCCTTGTTGGCGCGGCCCAGCACCTCGTTGATGATCCAGTTGGCGGTTTTCTTGCCGTCGCCGCCCGCAACGGATTCCTCGAAGTAGCCGGCCAAATCCCGATCGGCGGTCAGCACGCTGGCGTCGTATTCGGTGACGCCGTACTCCTTGATGAAGCGCGCTTTTTTCTCGTCGGGCAGTTCGGGCAGGGAAGCCTTGATGGCATCGACCCAGTCCTGTTCGATTTCCAGCGGCAGCAGGTCGGGATCGGGGAAGTAGCGGTAATCATGCGCTTCTTCCTTGGAGCGCATGGAGCGCGTCTCGCCCTTGTCCGGGTCATAGAGCCGGGTTTCCTGCACGATCTCGCCGCCCGATTCCAGGATGCCGATCTGGCGGCGCGCCTCGAAGTCGATGGCGGCCTGAATGAACCGCATGGAGTTCATGTTCTTGATCTCGCAGCGGGTGCCCAGATGGGCAAAATCCTGGGTTTCCTGATATTTCTCGTACTGGCCGGGACGGCACACGGACACGTTCACATCCGCGCGCAGGTTGCCGTTCTGCATGTTGCCGTCGCAGGTGCCGAGATAGCGCAGGATCTGGCGCAACTTTGTGACATAAGCCGCCGCCTCTTCGGGGCCGCGGATATCGGGGCGGCTGACGATTTCCATCAGGCAGACGCCAGTGCGGTTGAGATCGACGAAGGACATGGCCGGGTCCATGTCATGGATCGAC
>JANSXS010000032.1 GCA_024742835.1 Paracoccaceae bacterium
ACTGTCCGGCGAACAGCCAAGCTTCGGCGCGATCGCCTTATAAGCAGCCGTATCGCTGGAATAATCGGCACGGTTCTCTCGAAACATCCGAACACCGCGTTCGCGAAGCTCGGCCGGATAGGCGGGGGTGAATCTCTGCTTTGTCATAGGGCTCATCCTTTGAGTATTTTACTCTCCGGTAAACCCGGGGCGGTTCACTAAGGATCGCCACAACACACATTTGCGCCGAAAGGCGTATACCGCAATCGCCGCCAAGATGGCCCGCACAGTTCACGGGATCATTAAACATAGCGAGCCCTATCGCCCCTTCTTTGAGGGGTGATCGATCGCAGAAGGACCTTTCTCTGTAAGGGCCGTGGAGGCAGACATCTGACCTCGTAGATAATGTTCAGGCCTTCTGTGTTAGCGACCCGATGATCTCGTCTTAAGGACGGTGAGAGCCGCAACAGCGTACTCTGTGTTTGTTATGGGAGAGACTGTCGTTGACCAAATCGCCGAACTGAGCCAATTTATCAACGTGTCGAGGCACCTCGATACGACAATGACCTGATGCCAAATCAGCCAATTATTCCGCGCATAGGACGTTATCAACGACCAGGATATCAGGATATCCCCGTTCACGGGCCACGCGTTCCAGCATGTCCACGACCCGCTCTCCCGGAAGCGAGAAGTCCACCTCGATCGCCGGGCACTCCCGCGTGCAGTCGTCCTTGAGGTTGGCTGTGCGGAACTTGCGGCCATTGGCCAGCGCGTCGCTGGTGAAGTCGAGCGACCAGCGCTGGTTGGGCGCAATCGGGCACCAAGCCCCCTCGCGCGGGATCTTCTTGCGCTTGGTGCGGCGCAGCCACAGCCTTTCTTCGCGGTAGATGCGCTCGACGACCTTGACGTTCACCTTGAAGCCCTCGCGGACCAGCTTGGCGTGCAGCATGCGATAGCCATACCTCCTGTGTTTGCCTGACAGGGTGATCGGGCGCTCTCTCAGCCGCGCGTGGCGGTCTGGCCGGGCTTGATAGGTCAAGCTCGACCGCGAAATTCCAACCAGCCTACACGCTCGCCGCTCCGAAAACTGATGTTCGTCCGTCAGCGTCTTCACCGCGTCGCGGCGGTGCGCAGGCGTCAGAAGTTTTTTGCCAGCAGCCCCTTCAGACCCGCATTGTCGAGCATGGCATCAGCAAGAAGGCGCTTCAGCTCGGCATTCTCGGCTTCGAGGTCCTTCAGGCGGCGCAGCTCTGAAACTTGCAGCCCGCCATACTTGGTGACCTGCCCCCAAGGCTCCGTTATTAATAACGAGAGTTTGCGGGGATCAGATCATATCTGTTGTGGATATTGGGTGCGAGAGCACCGCCGCATGACGTCAGTTTCTCGAAGATCTGGATAAGCGCGGCCTCGATCGTCCCCAGTTTGTGATCATCGACGGCGCGCCGGGGCTGGAAGTGTCGGTCGTGGCGCTCTGGAGCAACGATTTGCCCATCCAGAGGTGCGCGGTCGACAAGCACAGCAACCTGCTGGCTCATGCCCCCAAGCATATGCACGAGCAGCTGAGCTATGACTATCGCGACATGACCTATGCCGAAACGGCGGCTGATGCGAAAAAGTACCGCCTGATCAGGCCCAAATCAAACCGCTCAAAGGACGCCGCCGGAGAATTTCTACCACTTTCGAGACACCACAGAAGACTCCCTATGAGCCGTGTCTTGCTTGGTGGCTCAGGCTGACCACATCTATACCTAACCAGGGCTTTCATAGCTAAAAAAATGCGGCTACAGACTGGCTATAGCGTCATTTGCATAGCCGTACCCTCACCGCCGGAAACCTGTCAGTCATGTTTGTCTCAACCCTTATCGCGCGTCCCGGCGCACTTGATCCCGCCCTTGTCGGAAACTTGTGCATTGCATGGGGCGGCCATGGCGAGACATGGTTGTCGCCGGACGAGGCGGCGGAGTTCCAAATGCCCGATATCCCCAACAATCGCTGGAATGTGTGGGCAGATCTTCAGGTGGACGGGGTCGATCTGATTGTGCAGCCTGCGAAAGGTCGCGCGAAGCGGATGCTTCTGGCCGATATGGACAGCACCATGATTCAGCAGGAATGCATCGACGAACTGGCCGCTGAGGCGGGCGTGGGATCGCTTGTGCGGGACATTACCGCGCGGGCGATGAACGGCGATCTGGATTTCGAAGGTGCGTTGACAGAGCGAGTGACGCTGCTCAAGGATTTGCCGGAAGCGGTCATCGACCGTGTACTGGACCAGCGGATCACGCTCATGCCTGGCGCTCGGGCGCTGGTGGGGACGATGCGGGCGCAGGGCGCTTATGCCGCGCTCGTCTCGGGTGGGTTCACCGCATTTACCGCGCGCATTGCGAACCTGTTGGGGTTCGATGAGCATCGCGCGAACACGCTCCTGATCGAGGGCGGGATGCTGTCCGGCCTTGTTGCACAGCCCATCCTCGGGCGGGCCGCAAAGGTGCAGGCGCTGGAAGAGATCACCGCTCGTCTTGGCCTGTACGAGGCCGACGTGATCGCGGTCGGCGACGGCGCGAATGATCTGGGCATGTTGGCGCGCGCGGGCACGGGTGTTGCCCTACACGCAAAGCCAAACGTCGCGGCGCAATGCGATGTGCGGATCAATCATGGCGACCTGACGGCACTGTTGTACCTTCAGGGATATCATAAGGAGCAGTTCGTTGGCTAACGCCGCCGTTCCCTTGCAATCCCTGCTCTGCCTGCATACCGTCACTACACCTCGGGGTGTTTTTGCTATCGGCCGGAACTGAGACGCAGCGTGCGAACCCGTTGAACCTGACCCGGTTAGACCCGGCGTAGGGAAGGTAATCGGAGCTTCCTCCAGCCTTTCCCGCGCCGCCTGGAGGAAAAGATGAGACACCCGGTTTTTGCGATAGCAACGATACTGGCGACGGGCGGCATGGCCGCGGCGCAGGATCTGACCGTTTATACCTATGACAGCTTCGTTTCCGACTGGGGGCCGGGGCCAAAGGTCGAAGCCGCGTTCGAGGCGGAATGCGGCTGCGATCTGTCACTTGTGGGGATCGAAGATGGCGCGGCGCTTTTGGCGCGGATCAAGCTCGAAGGCACACGCACAGACGCCGATATCGTGCTGGGGCTGGACACCAACCTGATCGGCGCCGCGCGCGACACCGGGCTGTTTGCCGAGCACGGGATCACGCCGGATCTTGATCTGCCGATCACGTGGGACGATCCGACATTCCTGCCGTATGACTGGGGCTATTTCGCCTTCGTCGCCGAAAAAGGCACGGATCAGCCGGGCAACTTTCGCGCGCTTGCGGAAAGCGACACCCGGATCATCATACAGGATCCGCGATCGTCCACGCCCGGTCTGGGTCTGCTGATGTGGGCCAAAGCCGCCTATGGCGACGACGCGCCCAAGATCTGGGAAGGTCTGGCCGACAATATCGTGACCGTCACGAAAGGCTGGTCAGAGGCATATGGGCTGTTCCTTGAAGGCGAGGCGGACATGGTTCTGTCCTACACCACCTCACCCGCCTATCACCTGATCGCCGAAGAGGATGACAGCAAAACGGCTGTGCCCTTTGACGAGGGCCATTACATGCAGATCGAGGTTGCTGCAAAATTGGCATCCTCCGGCGCGCCGGATCTTGCCGACCAGTTCCTGAGCTTCATGCTGTCTGACACGTTCCAGGAAATCATCCCGACGACGAACTGGATGTATCCCGCGAAGCTGCCCGAAAGCGGCCTTCCCGCCGGGTTCGAGACGCTGACAGTGCCGGACAAGGCGCTGTATTTCCCACCCGAAGAGGCGGCGGCGATCCGTGACGAGGCGTTGAATGAATGGCTGACCGCGCTCAGCCGCTAAGCGCCAGACCGGGGTTATGGGCGGCGGCACTTGTCGCTGTCATGATCCTTGGTGCTTTGACGGCGGTGGTATGGCGAGCGGAACCGGGGGGCGGACTTGGGCCGTCCGACTTGGCGGCGCTGCGGTTTACACTGGTACAAGCGGCGCTTTCGGCCATTCTGAGCGTCGGGCTGGCGATACCGGTCGCGCGCGCGCTGGCACGGCGGCGCTTTGCCGGGCGGCGTGGCCTGATCGCGGTACTTGGCGCGCCCTTCATCCTGCCGGTGATCGTGGCCGTTCTGGGTTTGATCGAGGTGTTCGGGCGTGCCGGCTGGGTCAGTCAGGCGCTTGGCGCATTCGGTTTGCCGCCAGTGCCGATATACGGGTTTCACGGGGTCGTCCTGGCGCATGTGTTCTTCAACCTGCCACTGGCCACGCGCCTGATTCTGCAAGGCTGGCAAGAGGTGCCGGGCGAGCGGTTCAGGCTGGCCGCACAGCTTGGGGTCGATGGGCCTGCCATGTTCCGGCTGATCGAATTGCCAATGCTGCGCAAGGTGGTGCCCGGTGCCTTGACGGTGATCTTTGCGATCTGCCTGACCAGTTTTGCCGTGGCCTTGATCCTTGGCGGCGGGCCGCGCGCCACGACGATAGAGCTGGCGATCTATCAGGCGTTCCGCTTTGATTTCGATCTGGGGCGCGCGGCGCTTCTTTCGGGCATCCAGATCCTGCTGACCACTGCAGCGGCGCTTCTGGCGCTCCGGCTTGGTCAGGGTGAAAGTTTCGGCGGCGGGTTTGACCGTACTTTGCAAAGATGGGACGGGCGAACCCGGACGGCCGAGGCATTCGATACCGTATGGATACTGCTTGCTGCCGTCTTTCTGATCCTGCCGCTCCTAGCCATCACTCTTTCGGGGCTGCCGGGCCTGATGGAACTGCACGCGTCGGTCTGGTGGGCGGCTGGAACCTCGCTTCTGATCGCGGCGCTCAGCACGGCGCTTGTACTGATCATGGCGTTGCCGATGGCCGTGGCCATCGCGCTTGGGCGTGGCAAAGTGGTTGAGGTGGCGGGTTTTCTCGGGCTTGCCGCTTCTCCGCTGGTGATCGGCACCGGGCTTTTCGTGCTGATCCGCCCTGTCGCGGACCCCACCGCGCTTGCGGTGCCGGTGACGGCTTTGGTCAATGCGCTGACTGTGCTGCCCTTCGCGCTGCGCATCCTTGTGCCACGGGTGAGGGACATCATGCAGGGTCAGGCGCAGTTGGCGCTGTCGCTCGACATCACCGGGTTACGATTTTTACGGCTGATCCTGATGCCGCGCCTGCGTCCACAGATCGGCTTCGCCGCAGGGCTGGCGGCGGCGCTGTCCATCGGGGATCTGGGGGTGATCACACTGTTCGCGGACCCCGATATCGCCACCTTGCCGTTGCAGATCTACCGGCTGATGGGCGCATACCGGATGGAGTCGGCGGCGGGGGCGTCGCTGTTGCTGTTGATGCTGTCCTTCGGCACATTCTGGCTATTGGACAAGGGGGGGCATGGTCATGCTGAAGCTTGAGAACGCGATCATCGCCAACGGCCCCTTCCGGCTGAGTGCGAATATTGAGGTTGCGCCGCGCCGCAAGGTCGCGGTGATCGGCCCGTCGGGCGCGGGCAAATCCACCCTGATCGAGGGCATTGCGGGCTTTCTGCCATTTGACGGCGGTCATGTGTTTTGGCAAGGGCGCGACATCACGCGGGACGCGCCGGGCAAGAGGCCGGTTGCGATGCTGTTTCAGGATGGCAACCTTTTTCCGCATCTTAACCTGGCGCAGAATGTCGGGCTTGGGTTGCGGCCTGATTTGCGCCTGTCCAGCCAAGACCACGCAAAGGTTAAGGCCGCCCTGGCGCGTGTCGGGCTGGATGGCATGGACACGCGCAAGCCCGCCGACCTGTCCGGAGGGCAGCGTAGCCGCGCCGCGCTTGCGCGGGTGCTGGTCCAGCGCCGGGATATCCTGCTTCTGGATGAACCCTTTGCCGCGCTTGGTCCGGCACTGCGTGCAGAAATGCTTGATCTGGTCGTGGCCCTGACGAATGAGACCGGCGCGACACTTCTGATGGTCAGCCACGCGCCCGAAGACGCGCGGCGCATCGCGGATCAGGCCATTCTGGTGGCCGAAGGACGCGCCGAGCCGCCTGTCGATGCGGTGCAGCTACTCGACAACCCTCCACCGGCACTCCGCGCCTATCTTGGATGATCTCATGCCGAGGCGCGCATGACTTAAAGCAGGTCGGACACCGGCTTCATCACGCCCACCTCTTCCTTGCGCCGGTTCAGGATCGGCGCATTGCAGAAACGCCGCGTAGATGGATGCGAAGGGTCTAGCAGGCCAAGCCGGATCAGCAGCGCCGCGATGGTGCAATTCGCGCCCCGCGTCGTGCCATCAGCGATCTTGAGCGCGATACCCAGCCCACGTGTGGGCGCGATGCCCACGAAATATCCCTCTGCCCCGGTCTTGAGCGCCACCGGCTCTGAACAGGCGCGCATCAATTCGGTACAGGCGCGTTTTTCGCCTGCAACAAGCTCGGGGTGGGCAATCATCGCCTGCCACAGCCGCACGGCAGCGCTTTGCCGTGCATCCACGCCCTCGACCGCGCCAGCGAACCAGCCCATTGCCCGCGCCATGCCGCGCATCGTCGTCAGGAAATTGGGGGCCGCACAGCCGTCGATTCCGTGGCCGGGGCTTGATTCGCCCGTGACACTCTCGAACGCCTCAAGGCAGGCTTTCTGCACCGGGTGGTCGATCTCGACATATTCCGGTCCACCCCCCAGATGCTGCGCCAGCGTGAGGAATCCGGCATGTTTGCCGGAACAGCCGTTATGCACCTGACAGGGCGACTTTTCATTGCAGATCATGTCGTTGAACGCGGCGCGGTCCTGCGGCATCTGCGACCCGCAGCGCAGATCGTCGTCATTCAGCCCCAGATCGGCCAGCCACGCTGTGACCCGGTCGGTATGAATCGCCCCCGCCTGATGCGACGCACAGGCAAGTGCCAGATGCTCGGACGTCAGGCCATGCGCATCAGCCGCGCCACTTTCGACCAGCGGCAGCGCCTGGATCATCTTCGCGGAACTGCGCGGATAGACAACCGCCTCGGGATTGCCCCAGGATTCCACGATATCGCCCTTGGTGTCGCAGATCACCGCATGACCCAGATGCAGGCTTTCCACGATCGGGCCGCGCCAGATCTCGGTCAGGGGGGCAGGGTTGGTCATAATCGCTCCTTCGCGGCGATTCCGCGCGCGGAAAATCGCCAATTCCACCTTTCATGTCTCGCGTGTTTCAGGCTAATGTTGCACTGTCGAGAAGAAAATAGCCGCCACCTAAAAATTCCGTAAAGGTATGCGTGCGGCTGCAAATTGTTGAGGTTATGGACGGCTTGGAGGCTGTACAAATGGGATCATGGGTAGCACGTGGCATAACTGGCGCGTTTTTGACAGTGGCAGCAAGTGGCGCCTTCGCACAGGCGGAAAGCGATAACAGGGTGGCCGCAGAAACCGCCTGGAGCGTCTTTGAAGACAGCGATCCAAAGGAATGCTGGGCGGTGTCTGCACCCACGGAAACGGTGAACACCCGCGATGGCCGCGTGGTGGCGGTTCGGCGTGGGGATATCCAGTTGATGACGTTCTACAGGCCAAGTGTGGGTGTATCTGGCCAAGTCACGTTCACCGGCGGCTATCCCTTCGCGGGCGGATCGACGGTCAATGTCAGGATTGGTGATCAGGAATTCGAAATGTTCACCAAAGGCGAATGGGCTTGGTCCGCAAATGATTCTGACGACGTAAAGATAATCGCGGCGATGAAGCGCGGTACCGATGCCGTTCTGACCGCACGGTCATCGCGTGGCACCATCACAAAAGACACGTTTTCCCTGCTCGGATATACCGCCGCAGTGGAAGAGGCGGGCCGTCGCTGTAATTGAAGCGTTTCATATACCGCTTACGTGGTGCGAGGCGCCGCCGCTCGACGTAACCTGTCATTGATAGCCAGCCCCAGGCCGGTCTGGGGTATGGGTGCGATCGCGATACCCTCTGGCGACATGGCATCCAGCGCGTGCAGGCTTGCGAACAAGTTGGCCGCGGCCTCTGTCAGGTTGGCGGATGGTGACAGGTTCATCGTACAGTCCATCGGACCAAAGCCCAGAAACGCCTCGCCCGCATATGGCCGTATCACGTCAAGCCGCACCGGCGCTCCCGGCGCGTAATGCGACGCAAGCTGACCAGGAGCGGTGGGTGCGCCTTGCGTCAATGGTCGGGCCAATGGCTGCGCCAATACAGCCTCGATTGCCTCGGCGGAGAGCCCGCCGGGGCGCAATAAATGTGGTGCGCCGCTTAGACCCACGATGGTGGATTCGACCCCGACATCGCAAGCACCGCCATCGACAATGGCCTCTATCCTCCCTGAAAGACCCAAGGCAACGTGATCTGCCGTGGTCGGGCTGATGCGCCCGGACGGGTTGGCCGACGGTGCGGCGACAGGCCCCCCGAACGCCGCCAGCACCGCCCGCGCCACCGGATGGGCAGGTACACGTACCGCCAGCGTCGGCAATTCAGCCGTCACAAGCGGCGATAGCCCTGTTCCGGCGCGCAGTGGAAGGACGAGTGTCAGCGGTCCGGGCCAGAAGACCTGCGCCAGCCGCTCTGCCTCCTTTGACCAAACGACCAGATCACGGGCATCGGCGGCGCTCGCCACATGCACGATCAGCGGGTTGAACCGTGGCCGGCCTTTTGCCTCGAAAATACGTGCAACGGCATGGTTGTTGTGCGCATCTGCGCCGAGACCATACACCGTTTCTGTCGGAAAAGCGACCAGACCACCATCCGCCAGTATCATGGCCGCTGTGGCGTAGCCGTCTTTCGTGGCAAGCAAAAGGTTTGTGGAAGATGACATTGAGGCCTGCACGGTGCCTGTGGTTGCTGGACTTGCGCGGCGGAACGTACCGCGCGCGATCCTTACAGCGGAGCGTTGTCAAAGCCAAGCCGCCCCGGCGGCAAAACCATGTCACCTGCGACCATCCGGGGCGTGACAGCCCGGGAATAATCGGCTATCCCAGACCAGACTTCACGATCACTTGCGACATGAGGAACGGGATCATGGCAGACCACAAGCACGGCGAAATGGATATCGAGGTTCAGGAAAAGACCTTTGATGGCTTTATGAAATGGGTGACCTACTCGTCCGTTGCCATTGTCGTCCTGTTGCTGTTCATCGCATTGGTCAACGGTTGATCCGCCAGCGGGTCGGAACCGGGCACCGGCATTAGCCTGAAAGGCGGGCGATGGGTTTTCGTGCGATCATGGTGGCAGGTCTTGCCGCCATCGCCCTTTCTGGTTGCGCCGCCGAACAGGTCTGGTCCCCCGATGACATGGTTGACCGCGAGGCCTATGTGCATGACGGGCCACCGCGCCTGACGATGTTCACGATGATAAATCGTGAGACGGGCAAGGGCGGGCACACGTCCTTGATGATCAACGGCTCGCAAAGGGTGATTTTTGATCCTGCGGGCAGTTTCAAACATGAAACCCTGCCAGAGCGGAACGATGTGGTTTTCGGGATCACGCCGCAGGTGGAGGATGTCTACGCCCGCTATCACGCCCGCAAGACGTGGTATGTGCGTATTCAGAGCCTTGATGTGGATGCTGCAACCGCCGAACGCGCGCTTGCATTGGCGCAGACAAAGGGTCCGGTTCCACAGGCATTTTGTGCCAAGGCAACCTCGGAGATTCTGGCGGACGTGTTTCCCGGTCAGATCTCGGGCACATTTTACCCGGTCCAGCTATCAGGGCAATTCGCGGAACTGCCCGGAGTGACCGAGCAGAACCTGTACGAGTATGATAGCGACGACAATTCGAGGGTGCTTGCGCAATGGGATCCGAACGGGGTTACGGGTCGGACCACCAAGTGATCCGCACGGCGCCGGGATCATCCCAACAAGTATAGCAGGATGTAAAGCGTCGCCGCACCGCTTAGAATCGCGCCGATCGCGTTCTTGAGCCACAGGCCAACAGCAAGCGTCACACCCGCCGCGATCAGCCGGGCGGGGTCTGGCACGCCGCCGGTGGCTGGCGGAAAGACCACCATGGGCGCAACAAGACCGGGCAATACCGCAACAGCGGTATATCGCAGGTGCCGCAGTATCCATGGCGGCAACGGGCGATCCCCGATCAGCCCCAGAAACACGAAGCGCAACAGAAAACTGCCCGCGCCAAGCGCAATGATCACCAGCCAGAGCCATCCGGTGTCGATCATGGCTGCCAGGCACCTTTTATTACCAGACGCCGCTCGATCTCGGCTCCGGTGATCATGCCGCACATACCGGCCACCAAAAGCCCCAGGTTGTAGGGTAGCCACGCCAGCAAAAGCGCCATGCCAACCGATACAAGCGCTGCCGCCACATGCGCACGCGTGCGCAACATCGGCGCGATGATCGCCAGAAAGGTGATCGGCACCGCGAAATCAAGCGCGAGCCAATCGGGGATCGACCCGCCCAGTTTGGCCCCGACAACCGTCAGGATGAACCAGAACGGGCAGATCGGCGCGACCGTGCCCCAGAAATAGGCAAGGCGCTGCCGCAGCGTCCAATGCGGGTGCAGCTCATAGGCCAGGATCGAACAGCCATAGCTTTGATCGACAAGAAAGTAGGACACCAGCGCCCGCTTCCACAGGGGTGCCTGCCCCAGATAGGGTGTCAGAGAGGCCGAATACATTGCCATGCGCAGATTGACCGCCAGTGCCGATGCCAGCACGATCAGCGTCGGCGCCTGATCCAGCATAAGCTGAAGCGCGGTAAGTTGTGCGGCCCCTGCGATGACCGCCACCGAGAAACCGAGCGCCTCTATCGCGTCCAGTCCTGCTTGCGTCGCCACGACCCCGAACAGCACGGCAAAAGGCCCCACCACCAGCAAAAAAGGCGCGGCATCCCTTACGCCTTTGAAGAAGATGGATTTCGTGGTTTCCGTCGTCACGCCAAGGCCCTAGGTTACCGGCCTGAGAGACCGCGGATCGGCATCCGCCTACGCTTTTGTCCGGAGGATTGCAAATGTCGGAAGAACAGGATGCGGGCGACTATCTTATCGCGCCTAACCCCAAGGCCGGGCGGCTGACCCGCATGGTGACCGGCATCGACCACGAAGGACAAAGCATGGATTTGTCCGTCGTCGAAGAAAGGCCGCTCACGATCTTTCTCAATGGTCAGGAAATCGTCACGGCGATGACCATCGGGGACTACCCTGAATATCTGGCGCTTGGGTTTCTGCGCAATCAAGGCATGTTGCGTGATGGTGAAACCGTCAAGGGCGTGGATTATGACGAGGATCTGGAAACGGTTGTCGTGCGTACCGACGGGCAAACCACCTACGAGGAAAAGCTCAAGAAAAAGACCCGCACCAGCGGGTGTGCCGTGGGCACGGTCTTTGGCGACATGATGGAAGGGCTGGAGGATGCGCGCCTGCCCGATCTCGGCGTGAACACGTCCGATCTTTATAGCCTTGCCGCCAGGATCAACCGCACGCCCTCGCTGTATCTGGAGGCGGGGGCGATCCACGGCACGGTGCTGTGCCAGGGTGACCGGCCCCTTGTCTACATGGAGGATGTGGGCCGGCACAACGCGGTCGACAAGATCGCGGGATGGATGTTGTCCGAAGGGGTCTCGCCAGATGACAAGCTGCTTTACACCACCGGGCGGCTGACCTCGGAAATGGTAATCAAGACGGCCTTGATGGGCATTCCCGCGCTTGCGTCGCGGTCAGGCTTTACCGCGTGGGGTGTAGAGATTGCACAGCAGGTTGGGCTTACCCTGATCGGGCGGATGCGGGGGCGGCGGTTTGTCTGCCTGTCGGGGGCCGAACGGCTGGTCTGGGATGCCGATCCTGCCGCCATCGAAGAAGAAGACCGCAAACATCGCCGAAAGAGCGCGTCATGACCCGGCCCCTGGGTGTGATCCTAGCCGGTGGCCTGGCAACGCGCATGGGTGGCGGCGACAAGGGGCTTTTGTCGCTTGGCGATCGCACGATCCTGGATCACGTCATCGCGCGCCTTGCGCCGCAGGTCGCCGGCATGGCCCTGAATGCCAATGGGGATTCCGCCCGTTTCGCGGCCACGGGCTTGCCCGTTTTGCCAGATCCCATTGCCGGGCATCCCGGTCCGCTTGTCGGCGTGCTGGCCGGGCTTGACTGGGCCGCCGGGCAGGGCGCGCAGGCCATTGTCACGGTCGCCGCCGATACGCCGTTTTTCCCGCGCGACCTGGTGACATGCCTGCAAGGCGCGACACAGGACATGGCCGCGCCCCTTGCGCTTGCCGCGACGCCACGCAGCGAAGGTGAGCGCACCAAATCCATGAGCCGGTCCGGCCTTGTCCGTCACCCCACATTCGGGCTCTGGCCGGTTGCGTTGCGGCATGATCTGCGCACTGCACTGGAGGATGGGCTGCGCAAGGTCGTGCTGTGGACGGAAAAACATGAGGGCCGCGAAGTGGTGTTCGACACCGGCGACGCGCCCTTTTTCAACGTCAACACCCCCGAGGATCTGATCCGGGCACAACAGATGGCAAAGGCGCAGGCATGAGAGTTTACGGTGTGGTTGGCTGGAAGAACGCAGGCAAGACCGGCCTGATGGAACGGCTTGTCACCGAAATCTGCGGACGTGGCATCACCGTATCCACCATCAAGCACGCGCATCACAGCTTTGACGTGGACCATCCCGGCAAGGACAGCCATCGACATCGGCAAGCTGGCGCGACAGAAGTGTTGCTTTCTTCGCGCAAGCGCTTTGCGCTCATGCACGAAATGAAAGGCGAGGCCGAACCGCCCCTGTCCGAGCTTCTGGGCAAACTGGCCCCGGTCGACCTGATCCTGATCGAAGGCTACAAGCGCGATACCCATCCCAAGGTCGAGGCGCATCGCGCTGAAACCGGCAATCCCCTTATCGCACCCGAGGATCAATCGATACGTGCGGTGGCCAGCGACTCGCTGCTCGATCTGGATCGCCCGGTTTTCGATCTCAACGACACCCGTGCGATTGCTGATTTCATATTGGCTGAGGTCGGGTTGTGACACGCTTTGACACCATCGCGATCGTGGACTGGTCAAGTGGCAAGGACACGGGCCCGACACCGCGCAAGGACGCGATCTGGCTGGGTGTGACGCGGGACGGGACCGATGCAGAGCCTCAATACATACGTAACCGCATGGAGGCCGAGGTCCGCCTTGCCGCGCTGATTGAACAAGAGCGCGCTGCGGGCCGTCGGCTGATGATCGGCTTTGACTTTCCTTTCGGCTTTCCTGACGGGTTCGCCAAGGGGCTGACCGGATCGACCGATCCGTTTGCCGTCTGGCACTGGTTGGAAACCCACATCGAGGACAGCGCGCAGGGCAATAACCGGTTCGAGATCGCGGCCCGGATCAACGGGTGTTTTCCCGGCATTGGTCCGTTCTGGTTCAACGGTCTCAAGCAGGACATCCCCGGCCTGCCCCGCCGCGACACGCGCGAGGGCCACGGCGTGCCGGAAAAGCGCCGCTGCGACATTGCGGCCAAGGGGGCCTTTGCCTGCTGGCAGATGGGCGGCGCGGGCGCGGTCGGCGGACAGGTGCTGACCGGGCTGCCGGTTCTGCACCGCCTGCGCCAAAGCTTTGCCGGTCAGGTGGCGGTCTGGCCATTCGAGCCGCCCGCGGCCCCCGTCGTTTTCGCGGAAATCTGGCCCGGTCTGATCAATCCGGCGGTGAAAAAGGCCGAAGCGGCAGGCGGCATCCGCGACGCCCATCAGGTCCGCTTGCTGGCGCGTGCCCTGTCTGGCCTGTCCGAAACAGAACTGGCCGACATGCTGGATGTCAGCGCACCGGAAGAAGGCTGGATCATGGGTCTCGGGCACGAGCCGCGCCTTGTCGAGGCCGCCCAGACCCTGCGCCCGCCGCCCTTGCGCAACGATTGTTTCGCCCTGCCCGCCGGCGTGGACTGGACCCCGGTGGACACCGCGCTCGACTTTCTGCGCGACCGGTTGCACCCGGTGGTGGCACCAGCGGAACTGCCGCTGGCCGACTGCCTTGACCGTGTGCTTGCCGCGCCCGTCACCGCGCACCGCGCCAATCCCCCGCAGCCAAACACGGCGGTCGATGGATATGGCTTTGCCCATGCCAGTCTTGGCGAGGAGGATCAGGTGCTGCCTTTGGTGGAGGGGCGCGCGGCTGCCGGTGCGCCATATGGGGGGCACGTTCCCAAAGGGTGCGCGATCCGGGTTCTGACTGGTGCCGCCTTGCCAGAGGGCGTCGATACCGTGATCTTGCAAGAGGACGTCACCGTGGGCGCGGACCGAATTGCCTTTCGCGCAGGCGTCAAGCCGGGTGCCAACACCCGCCGCGCTGGTGAGGACGTGATGGCAGGCGACACCATCCTGTCGCCGGGCCGTGTTCTGACACCTGCCGATCTTGCCCTTGCCGCAGCCACGGGGCGCGCCTGTTTGCCCGTGCGCCACCGGCTTCGCGTTGCTGTTCTGTCCACTGGCGACGAATTGCGCGAGGCGGGTCAGGCCACCGGCGAAGGTCAGATATTCGATGCCAACCGCCCGCTGTTGCTGGGGCTGGCGCGGAAATTTGGCTATGCGCCCGTTGATCTGGGCCGGGTGCCGGATGACCGCGCCGCCCTTCGCGCGCTTCTTGATCAAGGCGCGGCACGGGCCGACGTGATCCTGACCTCCGGTGGGGCCTCTGCGGGCGACGAAGATCACGTCTCTGCCCTGCTCAACGAAACCGGTGCTATGGCGCAATGGCGCATCGCCGTCAAACCGGGCCGCCCGCTTGCGCTGGGCCTCTGGAACGGCACACCGGTTTTCGGCCTGCCCGGAAACCCGGTGGCGGCGATGGTCTGTACGCTGATCTTCGCGCGTCCCGCCATGCGTCTTCTGGCGGGCGAGGCATGGCGCGCGCCCCACGCGCTGACAGTGCCCGCCGCCTTCCACAAGGCCAAGAAACCGGGGCGCCGTGAATACCTGCGTGCGCGCTTGCGCGATGGACGTGCGGAGGTGTTCAAATCCGAAGGTTCCGGGCGCATCAGCGGTCTAAGCTGGGCCGAAGGGCTTGTGGAACTGCCTGACGGTGCGGCAACCATCGCTCCGGGCGATCCTGTCACCTACTTGCCGTTCGACAGCTTCTATTGACCCACACGCTGATTATGCCCGCCCTGACAGTGCGCAGATGAACGCGGAAACGGCTCTATCAAGGCATAGACTTTGGGCTTGCCCGAAAAGATGTCGCGCCTTATGTCATGGGAAGATCCATAGGGGAGCCTCGCTACAGAGGCTGAGAAATCGATAGGTCCGAAGGCATTATGCCAAAGGCCGGTGCGATGACCCTTTTAACCTGATCCGGATTATGCCGGCGGAGGAAATGGGATTTGCTTGAGGTGGCATTCGCATTCGACGCCTGCACCGGTTCCCAAGAGGATGCGGACGCATGACGCACGAGCCTGTCGTTTTCCGGCTTCTGGAGTTCATCGCGGCGGAGCCGTCTGGTGATGACGCGTTCAACGGCTTGGCATTGACGCTTTTCGCGTATCAGTTCCAGAACAACGCGCCTTTTGCGAAATTCGCGCGGTCGCGTGGCAAGACGCCCCATACGGTCAGGCATTGGTCGGACATACCGGCGGTTCCGATCAATGCCTTCAAGACACTTGATCTGACATGCTGCCCGCCACAAAAGGCCGCCGCTATCTTCATGACGAGTGGCACCACCCAAGCCGGACGGCGCGGCAAAAGCCACCACGCCGCGCTTGATGTCTATGACGCCTCGATGCGGCATAACTTTTCAAGGTGTTTCATGCGGGGCGATGACCGCCTGACCATGGGCATTCTGTTTCCAGACCCGGCGACGCTGCCGAATTCGTCGCTTGCCCATTATCTTGATCTGGCAATCTGTGGCTTTGGCACCGGGCAAAGCGATTGGCTCTTGGGTCCGGACGGCATTGACCTGCCCCGTCTGGTGCGCGCGCTGGATCAGGCCGAGACCACGGGTCAGCCCTATGCGCTGCTTGGGGCCAGTTTCAGCCTTGTTCACGCGATGGATGCCTTGCAGGCAATGGGCCGCCGCTTTTGCCTGCCGCCAGGAAGCCGCATTCTGGACACCGGCGGCTTCAAGGGGCAATCCCGAGAGCTGGAACCCGATGCGTTTTATGACGCGCTTGAGCATACATTCGGTGTGCCGCGCGCAAGTTGCATCGGCATGTATGGCATGACCGAGCTGTCAAGCCAGTTCTACGATGACGGCAACGCGGTTTGCCCGTCGGTCAAGTCGGGTCCGCACTGGGTACGCAGTCGGGTCGTGAACCCTGTGACGGGCGCGCGCGTCCCCAAGGGGGAACGCGGCGTGCTGGTCCATACGGATCTTGCCCATTACAATATCGTCACCTCCATCCTGACAGAGGATGCCGCGATCGAGGTCGATGACGGGTTTCTGTTGCTTGGTCGTGTGACGGGGGGCGATGCCGTGGGCTGTTCGGTTGCGGTCGATGAATTTCTTCGGGCGGCGGCGGTCTGATCGGGGATGCTGGAACGCGCCTGTCACCTTCCCGGTCTTGATCCCGACGCGCTTGACTGGCACCGCCTGAGCTTTGCGCGCGGTGATACAGGGCCGGACATTGCGGTGCCTGTTCTGGGGCCGGGGGATATTGACCGGCTTGCCGCCCATGTACGCGACAACGCGGCTGCGCGTCTGCGCGCCATGCCTGTCGCGCGGATCGTCGAGGCGATTGACGCCGTGATTGTACGCCTGCTCGACCGGCAAGATCCCTATCGCAGAAAGATGGAACAGATGCTGCCGGCCGTTACTGGATATGATCCCGAGATGGTGCGGCTTGGGCTGACACGGTATCTGATGACGTTCCGCAAGCCCGAACTGCTGCGGTTTCTGGCAGAGGATTTTCCCAACCCGGCCATTCTGGATGGGTTTCAGCCATTGCCCAAAGGCGGCTATGGCAAAGCGTTCGGCCCGCCCCTTCTGGCGCATATATGGGCCGGGAACGTGCCGGGCCTGCCGCTTTGGAGCATGGTCTGCGGGTTGCTGGTGAAATCCGGCACGATTGGCAAGGTATCCAGCGCGGAACCGCTTTTCGCGGGTTGGTTTGCTCAGGTTCTGGCCGAGGTCGCCCCGGATCTTGCCGAGTGTCTTGCGGTGGTGTGGTGGCAGGGTGGCGAAAGCGCCCCGGAACAGGCAATGCTGGGGGCGGCCGATCTGACCTTGGCTTATGGCAGCAACACGTCACTGGCCGCCATTGCGGGCCGTATGCCCCCCGGCAAGCGCCTTTTGCGGTTTGGGCACAAGGTCAGTTTCGCGATGATCGCCGCGGTGGCCCTTGATCCCGCCAAGGTGGCCGATACCGCCCGCCGCGCCGCGCGGGATATCGCGCGCTATGATCAGCAAGGCTGTTTTGCGCCGCATGTGGTGTTCGTGGAACGGGGCGGTCGGCTGTGTCCCCGCAGCTTTGCGCGCTATCTGGCCCGCGCGCTTGATGCCTTTGGCCATCGCTTTCCCGCGCGCGCCCTGACCATGGCCGAGACCGCCAGCTTTGCCGCGTGGTGCCAGCAAGAGGAATTCACCCATGATGCCGAGGTCATGGGCGATGCGCATGGTGGGTGGACCGTGTCTTTCCACAACGCTGGTCAGGGATTTGGCCCGTCATGTCTCAATCGGTCTGTCAAGGTGGTGGCGGTCGACGATCTGGCCAATGTGCCGGGCCTTGTTGCCCCTTTCCGGGCGCTGTTGCAGACCGTGGGCATTGCGGCCTCGCCGGATGAACTGTTCAGGCTCGCCGGGTTGCTTGGGGATGCAGGCGTGACCCGAATCGCGGCACTTGGCGACATGACCACACCCGAGGCCGGCTGGCATCATGACGGGCGCTGCAACCTGTCGGATCTTGTTCAGATCACCGAAATAGATGCCCGCGCCCCGCCCGCCGCTGACAAGCTGGCGTTTTACGATGACTGACAGCCCAAGCTTTCTGAGCATCGAGTCTGTCGGCTTTGCCTATCCCGGCGATTGTCCCAGCCTTGACGGTGTAAGCCTGTCCCTGAAACGGGGTGCGTTTCACTGCCTTGTCGGGCGCAGCGGTTGCGGCAAGACGACCCTGCTCAAACTGGCTGCGGGTCTTTTGCGGCCCGGCTCTGGGCGCGTCTGTATCGACGGGCAACCCCTGACCGGCCCGTCGCGTCAGGCCGGGTTTGTGTTCCAGACACCCAGCCTGCTGGAGTGGCGCACGGTACTGGACAACGTCTTGCTGCCCGTGTCGCTGCACCGGCGGGTCACGTCCCGCGATCGCGTGCGGGCGACTGATCTTTTGGCAGGAATGGGGATCGAAGACCACGCACGGCGCTACCCGTGGCAATTGTCCGGCGGACAGCAAAGCCGGGTGGCGCTGGCGCGCGCCCTTGTGACGGACCCGCCCGCGCTGTTGCTGGATGAACCCTTTGCCGCGCTGGACGCGATCACGCGAGAAGACTTGCAGAACGATCTTTTGCGGCTGACCCGCACGCAGGGCACCACCGTACTTTTCGTCACGCACGATATTGCAGAGGCGGTGTATCTGGCGGGGCATGTGTCAGTGATGGAAAACGGGCGCATCACCCATGATCTGGCAATAGATTTGCCTGGCACGCAAACCGATGACAAACGCTATCACCCCGAATTCACCGCAACCTGTAGCAGGATCAAGGCGGCGCTCGCCCGCTCTGATCGGGTGGGGTCGTCGTGATGGGCGGGCGCGCGGTTTCGGCCTTGATGTTGCTGGCGATCGTCGCGGTCTGGGAAGGCTGGGTCATGCTTTCAGGGGTGTCCGCAATCCTGCTCCCGGCCCCGTCACAGATCCTGTCGGTACTGTGGCAGGGCCTGACCGATGGGTTCCTGTGGCCCCATATCCGGATCACCGCGGCCGAAACGCTGTTGGGGTTTTTCCTGGGAAGCAGCATCGGCTTTGCCTTTGGTGTGCTGCTGGCAGAGGTAGAGCCGCTGCGCCGCCTTCTTTGGCCCTATATTCTGGCAAGTCAGGTGGTGCCCAAACTGGCACTCGGGCCGATCTTTATCGTCTGGTTCGGGTTCGGCCTGACCTCGATCGTGGTGATCACCGCGCTGATCTGCTTTTTCCCATTGCTTGAAAACACGGTCACCGGCCTGCGCGCCGCGCGCCCCGAGCAACGCGACCTGTTTCGGATGCTGGGCGCGACCCGGATGCAAACGCTGTTGCGGCTGAAAATCCCGGCTGGATTGCCGCTTGTCCTTGCGGGGGTGCGGGTGTCGATGGTGCTGGCACTTGTCGGCGCCGTGGTGGGCGAATTCATCGCCGGAAGCCAGGGTCTGGGCGCCAGCATCATCGCGGCGCAGGGCATGATGGATACCCCGCTGATGTTCGCCCTTTTCACCCTGATCACGGTGATGGGGATGCTGTTTTACCAACTGACCGTTTTGGCTGAACGCTGGCTGCTGCGCAGTCGGCAGAAAGGACATGAAAGATGATGTTACGCGCCCTTGCCGCCGTGGCGGCTCTTATCCTGAGCGTTTCGCAGGCCTCCGCACAGGAGCTGGACAAGATCACCATCGCCGGCTGGAGCCAGCCGATCAGCGAAATCACCAATATCCTGGCCGAACCCGACAAGGGGTTTTTCAAGGCCCAAGGGATCGCGCTTGGCTATGTGCCGGGCACCGGGGGCGGCTCTGCCATCACCAACATGGTTTCGGGCGCCGCAGACGTGGCCTTTACCGATCCATCTTCGCTGTATCAGGCGCTTGACCGGGGCGAGGATCTGGTGGGGATCTACAACATTTATCCGCAGAACGTGTTCAACGTCGTGGCCCCCGTGGATCGCAGCATTAAAACCGCCGCCGATCTCAAGGGCAAGACCATCGGTGTCTACAGCCTGAATAGCGGCACCCGGCAAAACCTGCTGTTTCTTCTGAACGAGGCGGGCCTGACAGAGCACGACGTGACCATTCAGGTCACCGGCCTGCTTAATTTCGCACCTGTGATACAGGGGCAGGTGGATGCCACCGCCGCCACGGATACCGGCCTTTATATCGGAAAGCTCAAGGGGTTGGGCGAGGTCGATGTCATCAATGTCGCCGACAGCCTGAACGTGCCCGCTGATCTGTTCGTGGTCACGCGGGACTATTACGAGCGGAACAAGCCGCTTTTGCGGCGCTTTCTGCTGGCCTATCGTGACAGCGCGCAATGGATGATCGACCACCCGAAAGAGGCCGCAGAGATCGCCGTGACCCGTGCGATCAACGGGCGTGACGTGGCTGTCAACCTTGAGATCATCAAGCTGCGCAACCTGTCCGCCCAGTCCGAGACGACCCGCGCCAAGGGTCTTGGGCATTTCGACCCAGAGATCTTGCAGGCCGGTGCGGATGCGTTTTTCAAGCATGGGCTGATCGCTGCGCCGCTGGATATGAACGCGGTGATCCGATCCGACCTGTTGCCGGAGTAAGCCAATGGATTTTGCTGGCAAAACCGTTCTGATCACAGGGGCCGGTCGCGGCATCGGCGCAGCCATCGCCAAAGGCTTTGCCACCGAGGGGGCCTCGGTTGCGGTCAATTACCTGCAAGACGCCACATCCGCCTCGGCCACGGTCGACGCCTGCACCGTAGCCGGTGGCACAGCCCTGGCGATGCAGGCCGATGTCACGGATGCAGGGGACGCGGCGCGGCTGGTGGCCGCCACGCAGGACGCTTTCGGCAAGATCGACGTGCTGGTTCATAACGCCTTTGCGCCTTATGTCTTCTCGCCGGAGAAACGCGCGCTGTTCTGGGAAACGGACTGGGCCGCGTTTCAGGCCCAGATCGACGGGTCCGTCAAGGCGGCCCATGGCATGGCGCGGGCCGTTCTTCCTGACATGCTGGCACGCGCCGAGGGTTGTATCATCAACATCGCCACGAATTTGGTCGAACGGCCCGTCGTGCCCTACCACGATTACACCACGGCCAAATCCGCGCTTGTCGGCTTTAGCCGCAATCTGGCGGTAGAACTGGGGCCCTTGGGCATCCGGGTCAATCTTGTGTGTCCCGGTCTGGTCTATCCCACGGCGGCCAGCCGGGCGGTGAAAGAAGATCTCAAGGACGCGCTGATCGCACAGACACCGCTGCGCCGGATCGCCACGCCGGCGGATGTTGCGGGGCCGGTGTTGTTCCTGGCGTCACCCTGGGCGGGGTTCATGACGGGGCAGACCCTGTATGTCGATGGCGGCTTCGTGATGCGCTGACCCAAAGCGTTTCACCTTTTCCCCAAGACATCTGCGAAAGACCGTGAGTCAGGTTTTTTGCGAAAAGTGGACGAGCCAACCCTCGCGCCCTATCCTCTGTACAAAAAGGGGAGCGCCAATGCGGTGGGTTGTTTACTTTTGCCTCATCCTGTCGCTTGCCGCGACGAGTTCGACCGTCCGGGCGGCAACGCAAAAGGACAGTTACCTCGAAATGGCGCGGCAAGGCTGGAGCTATGAGTTGCGCACGACGATGATCGGGCGCGACCTTTCGATTCCGGTTCACATCAACGGGCGGGATCTGGCCGGGGCGTCGATCTGCATGGTAGGCGAGCGGCCCAATGCCGGATCTTTGGACGTGATCAACGCCTTCCGCAAGCTGGTCGCACATATCTATGGCAAGCCGGTGCCAATGCGATTTGCCGGACACAGTGCGGAGGATTGCGGGCAGGGGCGTATGATCGTGCTGAGGCTTTATTCAGGTGCGCCACCCAACAGCGCGCTGTCGGATGATCTCAATTGGATGAACCGCACCTATCAGCTTGGCTTGCCCAAGGACAGGTTTTATGCCGCCAGTTCCCCCGCGATGGCGCAAACTTTTTTTGGCCGACGAGGGCAAGGCACGCATATTCTGGTTCAGCAAACCGCCGTTCCCGGCAGTGACCGTCTCGAGGATATCTTTTTCCGGTCGATTCTTGTCGAAGAGCTCTATCAATCCTTCACCTTTGGCATGGATATTCTGCAATTCGACAAGCAGGGCCCGTTTTACTCCAAGCTTCAGGAGGTGCCCCTGAACCTGAACCGGCTGCCATGGGGATCTCGGGCGTTCAAGAAGGCGCTTTTGGGGACGAACCCGCCGGGTCTTTGTGAATTCGACGTTCTGATGATGCACGCGGTGGCCAAGGCCCCGGTGGACGAGACGACAATGCCTGTTTTCATTGATTTCATCGACGACAATTTCGACGACCTCGTTGCAGCGACGCGCGCGACCCTCGCAGATGACACATATCAGATCATCCTCGATACCGATTGTCGGCCCGCCCTCGACTAACCGCTGCGCGTTAAGACGTTAGAAGGTATTTGTGTTTTCCGTGCCGCGGGCTAGGCTGCTTTCATGCCCGATTTCGCGGCAGGGAGGATACATGGACAAGCGCGCGGATCACGCCTCCGGCGGAGTCGAACTTTTATCTGCGCATCTTGCGCGGGGCCTTGTTGGCCATGATCTATTGATCGAGCGATTGCTGATCGCGCTTCTCTCCGGGGGGCATGTGCTGATCGAGGGGCCACCCGGCCTTGCCAAGACGCGCGCGGTCAAGTGGCTGTCACAAGCCGTGGAATGTGACTTCCGCCGCATCCAATGCACACCTGATCTGATGCCGTCCGATCTGACGGGTACGCCTGTCTATCACCCAAAGGACGGGACGTTTGAATTCGTACGTGGCCCGGTGTTCAACAATCTCGTACTGGTCGACGAAATCAACCGCGCCCCGCCCAAGGTGCAATCGGCGCTGCTGGAATCGATGGCGGAAAATCAGGTGACCGTGGGCAACGAAACCCATGCACTGCCCGATCCGTTCTTTGTGGTGGCAACACAAAACCCGATCGAGCATGACGGCACCTTTCCCCTGCCCGAAGCACAGCTTGACCGTTTCCTGATGCATGTGGTGCTGCACCTGCCCGATGCCGGGGCCGAACGCCGTATTCTTGATCTGGTCGAGGCCGAAATCACCGATGGCACCGCCCCGTCACAGCGCATGACGATGGATGATCTGCACGCGGCGCGACGGGCGGTCAAGTCGGTGCATCTGGCGCCGGAATTGCGCGATTACATCGTGAGGCTTGTCACGGCCACCCGCGAGGGGCCGCTTGCCGAGGATATCGAACACGCCGTCTCGCCGCGCGGATCGCTGGCGCTGGCCGCCACTGCCAAGGCGCGGGCCTATTTGCAGGGACGTGACCATGCCCTGCCCGAGGACGTGGCGGCGCTGGCCCGCGATGCGTTGGCACATCGCATGGTTCTGCGGTGGCGTGCGCTGGCCGAGGGGCGCAAACCCCGCGCGGTGATCGACGATATCCTTGCGGCGGTAGAGCCGCTGTGACAAGCGCGCTCAAGGCCAGGGGCGTGGCTCTGGGCGCTGACGCTCTGATCGCCTTGCGACAGGTGGCGCTGTCGGCGCGCCGCGATCCCGCTTTGGCCGCCTTGCCCGGCGGCTTTGCCACCCGTCGCAAGGGGCAGGGGCTAGAAGTGGCCGATACGCGCGAATACGTGGTGGGAGATGATTTCCGCCGTCTTGATTTCGGAACCACGGCGCGGACCGGGGTTTTGCATGTCAGGCAATTTCAGGAAGAACGGGACCGCATCACGCTTCTGGTGGCCGATTTCCGGCCTGCGATGCTGTGGGGTATCCGGCGCGCGTTCCGCTCTGTCGTGGCGGCTGAAATCCTGTCCGTCATTGGCTGGAACGTTGTGGAAAGCGGCGGGCGCGTCGGGTTGCTGGCTGTGCTGCCGGATAAGCTTTTGGTGGTACCGGCGCGGGGTCGGGCGCGCGGGATGCTTGACGTGATCGGCGGGCTGGTCGAAGGGCATGACACCGCGCTGCGCCGCGTTCAGGCCGGATGGACCGGCGATCCGCCGCTGGCAGAGGCGCTTTTGCGCGTCGACAGGCTTGTGCCCTCGGGGGCGGAGATGGTCATGGCGTCGGGCTTTGACAGCCTTGGTGGCAATTTCGAGGACCGGATCGAAGATATCGCCCGGCGGCGTGTGCCGCGCCTGATCCATGTGACCGATGCGGTCGGCATGTCCCTGCCCAAGGGGCGCTATCCGATCCGCCTGCCCGACGGGACGCGCCATCACATTCGCAAGCGTCAGAATGCGGGTGGCACGGCGGAAAGCCAGACATGGATTGCCGGACATGCCGCCATGATCGTGGACGCCGGTCAGCCGGTCGAGGTGAGCGCGGCGCGTGTCGCGTCGGCATTTGCGCCAGAGCGGCGGCCATGAGCGATCGCGCGATCAGCAAAGAGGCACTGCTATCCGGCCTGCGCGATATCCGGCTGCCCGAGCCGGGCCCGATGGACATGCTGGCCAACGTGACCGCGACCATTGCGCTGGCCAGCGGTGCTGCGCTGTTGATCGTGTTCGTCTGGCGCCTGCTGTCCAGCCCGCGATTGCCCGACACACCGCCATCCACACGCGATCTGGACCACCTGCCAGACGCCGAGCGACGTGTCGCGCTTTTGCATATGCTCAAGGCCCGCGCACCAGACCGCTACGCGGCGCTGCGATCACGGCTTTACCGTCCCGATGGCGATCTGGATCTTGCCACGCTCGAAGCCGAGGTCGCGCGCCATGTTTGAGCTTGCGCAGCCCTGGGCGCTGCTTTTGCTGCCGCTGCCCCTGGTGCTGCGCCTTGTGTTGCCCGCGCGCCGTCTGGCCGGGGGCGCGCTGGATGTGCCCGAACGGATCGGTGCCATGCTTGGCCGGGATCAGGCCGCGCCCGACACCCGCCCGCGCCGGGCATCCGCCGAAAACCTGCTGGCCTGGGGCATCTGGGGCTTGTTGGTCTTTGCACTCAGCGGTCCGCGCGATCTGGAGCCGGTGCCGGCGCTCAAGGTTACGGGGCGAGATCTGGCCATCGTGCTGGATCTGTCCGGCTCCATGGTGCGCGACGATTTCTATCTCGACGGGCAACAGATCACCCGGTTTGACGCGGTGACCAAGGTGGGCGCGGATTTCGCACGACGCCGCGGCGGGGACCGGGTGGCGCTGATCGTGTTCGGGTCCGAGGCCTATTACGCGGCACCCTTCACCTTTGACGTGGAGGCCATTGCCCGGCGTATCGAGACCGCCGTGATCGGCATTTCGGGGCGCGCCACGAATATCTCTGACGGGCTTGGTCTTGCGCTCAAACGCATGGCGAGTTCTGACGCGGAAAGCCGGGTTGTCATCCTGTTGTCGGATGGTGTGAACAACAAGGGTGCGACCACGCCGCGCGGCGTTGCCGCTCTGGCCGCCGATATGGGCGTGCGCGTCCATACCATCGCGCTTGGTCCCAAGGATCTGAGCACCGCCGAAGAGGGCGAGAACGGCGTGGTGGATGCCGCGACCCTGCAGGCGATTTCGGATATCTCGGGGGGTGAAAGCTTTCGGGTCAAGACCACCGATGATCTGGTCGCCGTGACCGACGCGCTTGACCGGCTCGAATCGACAGATAGCCAGGGGCTGGCCGCAGAGGTGTATCGCGACTATTGGCCGTGGCCTGCCGCGCTGGCCGCGTTGATGGGCCTTGCGCTGGCATGGAGGGAAACGGCATGACCCTGCCCGACCTGATGCTGATGCGGCCCTTATGGCTGTTGGCGCTGCCGGTCCTGGCCGTTGCGGCATGGTGGCTGTGCCGTCGTCAGGGCGGTATCGGCGATTGGACGCGCGTGGCGGACCCCGCGTTGCTGACGGCGATGGCGGCCTTGGGCCGGATCGACCCACAGGCGGGGCGCGCGCCTGTTCTGGCTGCTTTTGCCGTAGCGGCGATCACGGTGCTGGCCCTGTCGGGGCCGGCGGTCGAGCGGCGTGATGCGGTGTCATTCCGCAATCTGGATGGCGTGCTTTTCGTGGTCGATACCTCGGCCAGCGTGACGCAAAGCGCGCGCTGGCCACAGATGCAGACCATGGGGCGGTTCGGGCTGGCGGGGCTGGGCACAAGGCCCGGCGGGCTGATCGTCTTTGCGGGCGACGCTTATGTGGCCACGGACATGACCGGCGATATCGACCAGCTGGGCCAGACATTCTCTCTGATCGACGCCGAAACGGTCCCCGATCCCGGTTCGCGCCCGCAACGTGCGTTGATGCTGGCCGCGCAGCTTCTGGAAGAGGCAAAGGTGATCGCGGGCGATGTGGTGCTGCTAGGGGATGGGGCCGGGCTTGGCCCCGAGACCCTTATCGCCGCCGAGCGGATCGCGGCGCAGGGTGCGCGGCTGTCTTTTGTCGCGCTTGAGGCTCCGACGCCCGCGATGGCCACACATGCCGGCTTGGCCGGTGGGCAGGTCTTTACACTG
Organism: Paracoccaceae bacterium; assembly: GCA_024742835.1. GTDB lineage: Bacteria > Pseudomonadota > Alphaproteobacteria > Rhodobacterales > Rhodobacteraceae > Roseovarius. The sequence continues at coordinate 26,149 of JANSXS010000032.1, forward strand.
GATCAGACCGACGCGTTTTCCGACTATCTGGCCGAGGATGCCCGTACCCGGCTGGAGCAACAGGATTTACCGCTTTTGTTCTGGCATGATCTGGGGCGCTATCTTCTGGCCCTTGCGCTGTTGCCGATGCTGTTCTTCTTTCGCAGGGCCGCGCCATGAGAGGGCTGGCGATATGCGCTGCGCTCGCGCTGGCGGTGTCGCTTGCGCTTGGGGGAGCGGCCCCGTTCGCGCGGCTTTCGCTGGCCACGGGCGCGCCGGGCCTTGCCGCGATGCTGTTTGACGATCCCGCATGGCGCGGTGTTGCCGCCTTTCGGTCGGGCGACATGGATCAGGCCGTGCAGGCGTTCGCCGAAGCCGGGCATGGGTTCAACCTTGGCAATGCAGAGGTGATGCGCGAAAATTATGCGGCTGCGCTGGAGGCGTTTGACCTTGCCCGCGCCCGTGGCGACGCCGACGCAGAGGCGAATTTCGATCTGGTTGCCTCCTACTACGCGGGGCTTGGCATTGATCCCGACAGTCTGGGTGTCTTTCCAAAACGCAAGGATGGGCCAACCGCCGAAAGCTCGATCGCCCGCGGCAATGCGCGTGCGGCGGGCACCGGGACAGAGACGACGAATGTCAACACGATGATGGGAATGGCCGAACTGGATAGCCGTGGCCGTCTTGGTGTGCGCCGGGTTTTCGACGACAAGTTCATGGTGGCTGATGACCGCTGGCTGCTGCAATTGTCCGACGTTCCAGGCGATTACATGGCTGCGCGTGTCTTGTTCGAGCATAAACGCCGCGCCAAGGCGGGGCTGTCCCCGCCCGAACCGGAGGATCCGCGATGAGATGGATGATCTGCGCGATCTTGGCCTTGCTACCAGCGTTTGCCATGGCGCAATCGCGCACAGTCTTGCCGGATGAGGTCGCGTTGCGCGTGGAGGTGGAACACATGGCCGCCACGCCGATGGAGCGCGAGATGATCATCATCCGCATCCAGGGCACCTATCGGCGGCACGTCACCCGCGAGGCGCTGCAACAGCCGGATCTGTCGGGTTTCAACTGGTCGCAACTTGGCCCTGACCGCTGGTGGGAAGAACGGATCGGCGGTCGCATGTACAAGCGGTTCGAGCGCAAGATGGCGCTGTACCCCGACACGGCCGGTTCACTGACGGTGGGGGCCTTTACCCACAACCTGACGCTGACGGATGAAAGCGACAACTGGTTCGAATACCCGGTCAGTTCCGAGCCGGTCACGATCGAGGTGGCACCCGCCCCGCAAGGTGAAGACTGGTGGTTTCCGGTTCGCCGTCTGCGAATTTCCGACAAGTGGTCGAACGCGCCGGATCAGCTGGAGCCGGGTGAGGGCGTGTTGCGCATCGTGCAGATCGAGGCGCTGGGCGTGACGCCCGAGATGATCCCACCCATGCCGGACCTGACATCGCCCTCGGCGATGATCTTTGCGCATCCCGAAAAGCGGCTTGTCGACCTATCACCCGAAGGGCCCGTCACGCGCGCTTTCTGGCGCTGGACGATCCGGCCAACCAATGACACATCCGCAATCGTGGAGCCCATCAGCTTTGCCTATTTCGACACGACCGAACGCACGCATCGTGAGGCGGTCATCACGGCGCAGCGGGTTGCCTATAACGCGGGATCGGCACCTGCGGCTGCGGTTGCGATGGACCCCGCCCGTCAGGCCCGGTTGCCGGGCCGCTGGGCGCTGGTGCTGGGCCTGTGCGTTTTCGTGGGCGGTGTCGTCTACGGGATCTCGGGCCGTCGGTTCAGCCGGGCACAGGTGTACGGATGCTTTCCCATCCTTGACCGGCTGCGTTTGCGAATGTGGCGCGCGGCGCGGTCCGGCGATGCACGGGCGCAAAGACGCGCGATAGCGGCGCTGTTGCAAAGGGATGGTGCCGATCCTGTCTTGTTGGAAAGGCTGCAACAGGTGGATCGCGTGATTTTCGCACCCAAGGCACCTCTGTGGCGGGCCGATACCAACGGTTGAATTGTCAGGTGGGTGTTTTACGGGCACCCTCTGACCACGTGCGAAGATAATGAGAATTGTGCGAGAGGGAGGAACAATGGGACTATTCGACAAGCTTTTCGGCGGCGGTGATGCCGCGCTGTCAGTACCGAAATACACGCATGTGAAAATCCATCCGCAGGTTGACAACGGCATCCCGCCCACGTCGCCGGACTTTGGTGGCGGTAAGCTGAGCTGCAAATGCGGCAATGATCCCGTGGTCGTCGAGGTCTCTGCACAGACCGCGCATAATCATGTGTGCGGCTGTACGAAATGCTGGAAACCCGATGGCGCGGTGTTTAGCCAGATCGCCGTCGTGTCGCGCGATAATGTTGCGGTCAAGCAAAACGGCGAAAAGCTTGAAATCGTGGACCCCGAGGCGGCGATCCAACGCTATGCCTGCAAGGAATGCGGCACGCATATGTATGGCCGGATCGAGAACACCAATCATCCGTTTCACGGGTTGGATTTCGTTCATACGGAATTGTCCCCGGACAAGGGATGGGCCGCGCCCGAATTTGCGGCGTTCGTGTCGTCCATCATCGAAAGTGGTGTCGAGCCGTCCAGAATGGACGAGATCCGTGGCCGGCTGAAGGAAATCAAGCTGGAACCCTATGACGCGTTGTCGCCGCCCTTGATGGACGCGATCGCCACGCATGTCGCCAAGCAAAGCGGTGCCGTGAAGTAACCGGGTCTCCCAGCGACAGCACCGGGATAGTGCCTTTGGGCAACCCGGTGCTGTTTGCGTTGCCCGCTTGCAAATGGCTGACAATCCGGTACCTTCTGGTTCTTGGGAGGATTTGCCATGGATCAAAGAGCCAATGCGGCGACGCATGGGGATGTTTCATCCGTATTGATTGTTGATGACCACCCGCTTTATCGAGACGCGCTCGCCTCGGCCATTCAGCTTGTATTTCCCAACGCCGAGATCGCGCAAACCGAGACCCTGAGCGAGGCGATGGGCGCAATCGAGGACGGTGTACGGCCTGATCTTGTCATGTTCGATCTGAAGTTGCCCGATGTGTGTGGCATTTCCGGGTTTCTGAGCCTGCGGGATCAACTGCCGACAACGCCCATTCTGGTGATCTCCGCGCTGGCGTCGGTTGAGCTTGTTCAGACCCTGATGCGCGAAGGCGCGGTTGGCTTTTTGCCAAAGGAAACATCCGCGCAGCATCTCAAAGAGGTTCTGTCGCAGGTCGGCGCAGGACAAACCTATGTACCGGCGGCCTATCGAAGCGCGGGCCGGTCGTCGGACATCTCGGCGCAGAATGAACCGATGCACCCCAGGCTGGCCGCGTTGACCCCACAGCAGCGCAAGATCATGAAGCTGATCTGCGCCGGCAAGGCCAACAAGCAGATCGCTTATGAGCTGTCCTTGGCAGAGGCCACGGTCAAGGCGCATATCACTGCCCTGTTGCGACGGCTGGGTGTGCGAAACCGGACACAGGCCGCGGTTCTGGTCGAAAGCGAAGGGCCTGCGCAGCTGGCGGATTCCGGAGATCCCGAAGCGCAAGCCTTTCTCAGCCGGTAAGCTGGGATGCGCGATCACACCACTGGCCCGGACTATGTGCGGGTGTCTCAATCCAATGCGACAGATGCGGTCGAGGCCGTCAACGAGGCGGTTGCCCCCCTGTCTCTGGCCGAGATCTGTTTCGTCGTCGCCTTTCTGCCACAGGCAATGGACAGGGACGCGGTGGCCCGGCATCTGGATCGTGCGCTTGGCGGTATTCCGGTTTTCGGGTGCACAAGCGCTGGTCAGATCACACCCGGAGGGTACGAATCCGACGCGCTTTTGCTTTTGGCCTTTCCCAAGGCGCATTTTCGCTGCGCGTCATCCCTGATCGAACCGCTACAGCCGATCTCGACTTCGGCCATCGCCGCGCAGGTGGCAAAGCAACAGGCGCAGTTTCAGCATACAGCTGGCTGGAACCGGTTCGCATTGGTCTTTGCCGACGGGCTGTCCAAGCAAGAGGATCTTCTGACCTCGACCCTTGAGACGGTTCTGTCCGAAACGCCTGTTTTCGGCGGCTCCGCAGGTGACGGGCTGGAATTCCGGGAAACGGTCGTCTTGCAGCATGGGCGGTTTCACAGCAACGCCGCGCTGTTGTTGATGATCGAGACGAACCTGCAATTCGAAGGGTTCAGCTTTGATCATTTTCTGCCAAGCGATACGCAACTGGTCATCACCGCGGCGGATCCTGAGGCAAGAAAGGTCTTTGAAATCAATGGCGCGCCAGCCGCCGATGAATATGCCCGGCTTGTCGGTTGCACGGTAGATGACCTGTCACCAGAGGTGTTCGCGGAGCATCCGATCCTTGTGCGGCACAAGAACACCTATTTTGTGCGCGCGATCAGCGACGCGTCGGATGATGGATCGCTGTCTTTCATGGCGGCGATCGACGAGGGTGTGATCCTGACGCTTGGCCGGGGTATCGAGATCATCGAGACGCTGAAATCTGGTCTGGCACGCCGGGATGCGGCCGGGCAACCGCCGGATTTCGTGCTGGGCTTCGATTGTGTGCTGCGCAAGCTGGAAATCGAACAAAAGCAGCTGCATGACACGGTGTCGGATGCCTTTCGCGAGGCGCGAGTGCTGGGGTTCAATACCTATGGCGAACAGCATTGTGGCGTGCATATGAATCAGACATTCGTCGGGGTGGCGTTTTTCGCGCCCAAGAGCGGGAGGTTCGAGTGAACCTTGTCGATCCAAACGCCCCGCTGGAAACGCAACTAGAGCGGCAATCACGGATCATCGCGGCGCTAATGCGCCGTGCCGACCGGCAGAACGAGGTATCGCTTTCCGCCTATAGCGCCTTTCAATCTGCCATCGAGTTGCAGGCACAGGTTGCCGCCAAGACCCGCGATCTGGAACGCGCCGCAAGCGAACTGGAAAGTATCCGGGGCGACCGCGAACGTACGCGGCGCAATCTGCACGATGCGCTTTCGGCCATGGAAGAGGGCTTTGCACTGTTCACCGAGGGGCGGTTGGATATCTGCAACGAGCTTTTCCGCAACCTGCTGCCGGATATCGCGGTCCAGATCGTATCGGGTATCACGCTTGATGTCTATTTCGACCTCATGACGCAAAGCCAACACCTGTTGTCGACGGACCGCAAGATCCATCATTCCGCCTCTCGTCTGGAACAGCGCAAAGGTACGGCCACGGCGCTGTCCACTGTCATCGGGCTGTCGGGCGATATCTGGTATCAGCTTAGTCTGCAAAGAACCTCTTCGGATAATGTCGTTCTGCTTCTGACCGAAATCACGTCGATCGTGCGGCATAATCGGTCCGAAAAGGAAACGCTGATCGACCAGCAGGCGGTTTATCTTCAGGCTGTATTTGAAAACATGACCTCGGGTGTGTGCACCTTTAGCGCCGAAGGCCGGATCATGATGCAGAACGGGCAGTTTCGGACGCTGCTTGGCGTGCCGTTTACGGTTCTGCAAAAGGGCACGCCGCTGACGCGGGTTCTGGATTATATCAAGGCCAACATGATCATTACCGACACCGCCTTTTTGCGGGCGGATATCTGGCGCGATCAGCTAAAGCGCAAGGGATCGTTGCACCGCCGTGTGCGCCATGGCGACGGGCGGGTGTTGGATGTCGAGGCCAACGCGCTGCCCGATGGTGGTTTTCTGGTGGAACTCAAGGATGCCACGCTTGAAAGCCGCACGACCGAGATGCTGGAAAATCGCGTGCTGGAACGCACGGCGGAACTGACCCGCGCCAATGAACGGCTGACCGAACAATTCGAGGAAAAAGAGCGCATCGAAGAGGAATTGCGCCTTGCCAAGGAGCGCGCCGAGGCGGCGGTATCGTCCAAGACGCGGTTTCTGGCGGCGGCCAGCCACGATCTTTTGCAGCCGATCAATGCGTCCAAGCTGTTGATCTCGACCTTGCAGGAGGCGGCCCACGATACCGAGCTTTCACCGATGGTCGACCGGCTTTACCGGGCGTTCAATTCGACAGAACAGCTTTTGCACGCGCTGTTGGATATCTCGCGGCTCGAAAGCGCGGACCCCGACGAGGTGACCCCGACCGAGGTCAATCTTGGCGCGCTGATGGCAAGCGTTTATGCCGATCAACTGCCGCTCGCGGAAAAGAAGAATGTTCGTTTCAGGGTGGTGCCCTGTGATTGCTTCGTCTGGTCGGATCAGGTTTTCCTGCTCCGCTCGATCCAGAATCTGGTGGTCAACGCGATCCAGTATACCGATCCGGGTGGCTGTGTTCTGTTCGGTTGCCGACGGCGCGGTAACAAGGCTGTATTACAGGTCTGGGATACAGGGATCGGCATCCAGTTGACAGATCAGCAACGCATCTTCGAGGAATTCGCCCGCGCCGACAACGTGCCGCTTGGCACGGGCATGGGGCTTGGCCTGTCGGTGGTGGATCGGGCCTGTCGTCATCTGGGGCACGCACTTCAGGTATGTTCAACGCCGGGGCGCGGGTCTGTTTTCAGTATCGAGATGGATGTGATTGCACCCCCAACCGCCAAACAGGACGGGACCGTGCTGTTGCGCTGTGATCCTGAAAGCGTGTTCGACCATCTGGTGCTGGTGGTGGAAAACGACGAGGATGTGCTGTTTGCCACGACCCGCCGTCTGGAACTTTGGGGCGCCAGCGTGCTGGCTGCGCAATCCATTGGCGAGGCGCTTGGGTTTCTGCGGGATATCGGAATACCGCCCGATATCGTTCTGGCCGATTATCAGTTGAACGACGGGGAAACCGGCCTGAAGGCGGTGGCGGCAATTCGGGATTGCTGTCAGCATCACGTGCCCGCCATCCTGATCACCGCTGACCGCTCCGAGGCGTTGCGCCGGATCGCGGCTGAAAGCGATGTCTCGGTCATGAGCAAGCCGGTAAAGCTGTCGCGGCTGCGCCCGTTGATCGAATGGAAGATACGCGAAAACATGGCAGGCGAAAAAACAAGCGATGATGCTGGTCTGATGGCACCGACAAAAGTCGGCCATGACAGTGATCCGTGACACTTTAGGATGCTGAAAGGGAGGACAACGAACATGCGCATAATACTTGCTCTGATGGCGTCTTTGACGCTTCTGGCGATGCCTGCGGCTGCGGCCACGGTCGATGGCCAGAAAACCTATGACCTGCTTTTCAAGGATGGCACGCTCAACGATTTCGAGAAAGACAAACAGCTTGTCTACGAACGGAAGGTGACCAATCTGGCCAAGCCGGAAAGCGGGGCGCACAACACCGGTGACATCATCCTGCGGATTGCGCCGGAAGACGAGACGCTTGTCGCGCTGACTTTCCGTCAAGGAGAGGCATTTCGCCGGATGGGCTCGTTTCCGGGGAGCGTCGGAAACCCGATGATCATGGTGTTTTACGAAAGTGTCGTGCGCGACATGGCCGAAGCCGCCGGCGGCAGCCCATACTATATCCGCAATCGCGTTAAAGAGGCGCTTGTCCAGCCGACCGACGTCGAAGAGGGCGAGGCGATGTTCAACGGCGAGAGCGTGCCGACAAAGACGATCCGTCTGGCCCCGTTCAAGGACGATCCCAACAGCGACCGGATGCAGGGCTTTGGCGATCTTGAATTGACCGTCACGATGTCCGAAGCTGTCCCCGGTTGGTATCTTGGATTCGAGGCGGCGGTCATTCACGAAGCGAGCGGAGAGCCGATCTATCGCGCCGTCACGACGCTGGATGGAAAGAAAGATCTGGAATGATGAAACATCTTGGTCTTGCAGGTGCTGTGGTGATTTGCCTGTCCCTTCCGGGACAGGCGCAGGATGTGGCGGCTGAATATAACGATTATCCGACAGAGGCGCGGGCGGATTACGTGTTTGGCTGTATGCAGACGAATGCGCAAACGCGGCAGATGTTGATCCAGTGTTCCTGTTCCATCGACGAAATCGCGTCGATTCTGCCCTATGAAAAATATGTCGAGGCCGAAACGGTTCTGTCCATGCGCCGTGTCGGGGGAGAGCGCATGGCCGTGTTCAACAGCTCTGCCGCCGCCGAGAACCTTGTTGTTGAATTGCGCCGCGCACAGGCCGAGGCGGAGCTTGTGTGTTTCTGACAGCGCAGAGGCGACATAAGAGCATGTCACGTCATGCATGAACAAAACCGCGCCTCGGATATCCGGGCGCGGTTTAAAGCGTTTTGCCTTTAAGCTGAGACACCAATTGAAGGCGAAACGCTCTAGTTTTTCACCTAACGCTACGGGCGTCAGCCCTCGGCGGCCTTGGAAAGAACGCTGGTAAACACGTTGCCTTCGGTATCGGTCGCCCTGACAGTCAGGCTTTCTGCTCCGTTGTCATCATAGGCAAACCGAAACACCGGGTTTTCCGAAATCGAAATTCCACCATCCATGGTGAACAGCATCTCGTCGCCCTGTGCCACTTCGATATGGTCGATAAAATGCGCTGGTACGAAAAGCTGTGTGATCTGATCGCGTTGCAGCCCGGAATAGTTCGGATGTCGGATCATGATCTGTGCTTCGCGCCGGGGCGTGGACATCTGCGCGTTGCTCTCAAAGCTGCGCAGCTTCATCTTGCCCATGCCGGCCAGCGCCACTTCGGGATCGCGTGACGCAGGGGCCGAACACCCGCCAGAGGCCTTTACGAATCGGCCTGTCATGTGCAGGCCCGCATCGCTTTCGGTGATGACCCGCACGTTGGAATACTGGTCGACCCGGACCCGCAATTCGAAATCAAGCGGACCCATAGCGTCGCCAAACGTGAATGTCGCCGCAATCGGTGCAGGGTTTTCGTCAACAACCACGATGGCCTGGTCGATATCTATTTCCGGTGCCGTCTGTCTCAGGATGATCGGGACTGTCGCCGCGTCATGCGCGCGATAGGGCGCGTCGATGAACAGGAAACGTTCTGCATCCTTCGGCATCAGGTCGCCGATAACATCGCCACGAAGCTCCTGCCAGGTGCCGCTATCTTCCAAAGGGTTTTTGACCGTGTCGGTCGCGAAAACCGGGCCTGTCAGCATAATTCCAAGCGCGGCAAGTTGAACAAATTTTCGTGCCATGCCTTCTCCTCCTGCATGGGAATTGGCATGGTATGACATAAAAAGGGATGTTTTTATAGCTATATATCGGTCGTAACGCATGACAGTTTCGTGTGGCGGCCCTTTTTCCCACAGGTGCCCCATGTTCGAAGCCATCATAAGCCTATGTTTGTCCCTGCACCCCGAATCCTGCCGGGATCAACTGATTCCGGGCTATGAGGCACCGTCGCAAAGCCAATGTGCGGCGTCTTTGGCGGGCAGACCGCCGGATATTTCCTTGCCGACGGGCGTCTTTGCCAATGGCGCGCCAGAATGCCAAGCCGTCGGTCAGGCGCTGGAGTTTACGGAAATCGCCCCCGGTGTTTTCGCGCATCTGGGCAGGATCGCTGAACCATCGAGTGAAAACGCGGGCGATGCCGCGAATCTCGGTTTTATCATAGGGGCCGAACGCGTGGCGGTGATCGACACCGGATCTGCCCGCTGGATGGGCGAGGCGATCTGGCGCGCCGTGCGGCAACACACAAACAGGCCTGTCACGGACGTGATTCTCACGCATATGCATCCCGATCACGTCTTGGGCGCAAGCGTTTTTACCGAGGCGGGCGCGCGCGTCCACGGCCATGCCGGCCTTGACCGCGCCCTTGCGGACCGCCGGTCGAATTATCTGGAAAGCTTCGAGCGCCTCATCGGCAGCCAAGCCTTTATCGGCACAAAGGTGGCCCGCGTCACACATCCTGTCACGACCGAAACCGTGATCGACCTTGGTGGGCGTCGCCTTGTTTTGCGCCCGTGGTCGCTGGCCCATAGCCCAACGGACCTGACGGTGCTGGACGAGGTCAACGGAACGCTGTTCGCCGGGGATCTGGTCTTCGATCGCCATGTCCCCACGCTGGACGGTAGCGTGCGAGGCTGGCTGCGCGTGCTGGATGAATTATCGCTGATCGCGGCCAGCCACGTGGTGCCGGGGCATGGCGGGCCGGTGCTTGACTGGCCGCAGGGGGCCGAAAATACGCGGCGTTATCTTGAAACGCTCGCCCGGGATACGCGTGCAGCGATTGTGCGCGGTGAACGGCTGGGCGAAGCGGTCCTCCACATCGCTCAGGACGAGGCCGCGCAGTGGCAGCTTTTCGAGTCTTACAACCCGCGCAATGCCACGGTCGCCTTTACCGAGCTCGAATGGGAATAGGCCCCTTGCGACGGTATTCGACGCGCGCCTCGTCTCAGTCTTTCTGGACCTTGGAAAGCAGCATCTGAGCCGCTGAATATAGACGCCGTTCGAGAATCACGGGCGTTTCGCAAAGATAGATGATGGATTTTTGCCGGTCCGAATAGATCAACTGGTCCCAGTCAAGCTGTGCTTCCAGAGAATCGATTCGATCAAAATCCGGGTCGTCCGCGTCCAGTTGCGCGTTCATTTCTTGCCGCAAGCCTTCGATTTTTTCCGTCAGGGCGATCTGGCCAAGGGAAAAATCGCCGATTCCCCCTATGATCTGGCCCCGGCGGCGGGACAGCGAATCAAATACGCTGGAAAAGACATGGCTCAGCATGTCCGGGTCGCCCGCGTATTTTTCCGCGAAGGCGGCGATCTGCGGCTCCAGCTCCTCCAGCTCGAGCTTGCGCAGGCCAAGCTGACCGGCAAGTTCCTGAATATCGCGCCGCGCCTCGGCGCTTTCGGGCAGTGTTTCGGGTACCGGATGGGTCCACATAAGCCCCAATGACAGGCGCTCTACCTTCCTTTGAACGCAGGGCCAGGTCGGATCGGAATAATCCGCCGCGAAACCGGGTCCGGCCAGGCCAAGACAGGTCAACGGCACAATGAGAATATTAGAAAGTTTCATGACATCTCTCTCCCTTGCGGACACTATGTCCAAGCGCCCGCCGTCTGTCCATGCAGCGAAATACCCACCAATGTACTAATTGTTCTGGCGCGGTAGGCGGTCGCATACTCGATCCAACTTGCGATGGTGCCCAACGGGAGAGCGGTGCCATCAGCAAAAAGAGGAGGTTGGCAATGCGCACTCGTGCCGCGGTCGCTGTTGCAGCGGGCAAGCCGCTTGAGATCATGGAAGTAGAGCTTGACGGCCCGCGTGCCGGCGAGGTTCTGGTCGAGATCAAGGCGACGGGTCTTTGCCACACCGATGAATTCACCCGTTCGGGCGATGACCCCGAGGGCATCTTTCCGGCGATCCTGGGTCATGAGGGCGCGGGCGTCGTGATCGAAGTGGGCGAGGGCGTGACCTCGCTGGAAGTTGGCGAT
>JANSXS010000021.1 GCA_024742835.1 Paracoccaceae bacterium
AGCTGAATATTCCAACGAACCAATAAAGTCCGCGGCTTTCGCGACGGGCCGCGCGCAGTTCCTCACGCCCGGCTTCCAGTCTTGCCTTGCTTAATTGCATATCAAAAAATCTTGCCTGTCAGTTAGCGTGCTTGATCCTAATACACCTTCTGCCTTACATGGATTGTCACCGATCTGCCACAGAATTGTCGGCCTTGCGGCGGGTCTCCTTTGCATCCGGCGGCAATAGTCTATGTGTGCCTCGAAACCTTGAATGATCTGTTAAACTTTGACTTTCCAAATATCACATTCCGCGCCACGCCCGACGCGCCTGACTTTGGCCCTTTTAATGGCCTTTGGCCTTGCGGCCTGTGCAAAAGCGCCTGCCTCTCATTCCCCGGAAGAGGCATATGACCCCTACGAAGCCTCGAATCGCGAAGTTCATGCATTGAACCAGTCGCTCGACCGCAATCTCGTGCGCCCGGCCGGCAAAGGCTACGCCGCCTTCATGCCCGACGACATCGAAGATGCGATCGGACGATTCGCGTTCAACCTGTCGATCCCGCGCTCGGTGGTGAACAACGTGCTGCAAGGCAACATGCGAGGCGCGACCGAGGACAGCTATCGCTTTTTGGTAAATTCCACCGTCGGTCTTTTGGGGCTGTTCGATCCGGCCACCGAGATGAGGATGCCAGAGGCGACCGATGCCGATTTCGGCCAGACGCTGCATGTCTGGGGGGCCCGCGAGGGGGCTTATATCGAACTGCCGGTTATTGGCCCGTCAAATGAACGCGACACGTTTGGTATTGTCGTGGATCTTTTTACCAACCCGCTCAGCTACCTTCTGGACGATCCCGAAAGCTACTATGGCACCGTCGCGTCGGTGTCCTCCGGGCTGTCCAATCGCGGGCGCTATTCCGACACGATCGACTCCATTCTTTATGAAAGCGCCGACAGCTACGCGCAGGCAAAGTCACTTTACACGCAAAACCGCCGTTTCGAGGTGAAAGGTGGATCAGCCGGGGCCCTGTCAGATCCCTATGACGCTCCGTTCAGCAACACCCTAAAGGATCCCTATGACGAGTAACCCGTTATCCCGCAGAACCCTCTTGGCAACAGGCGCCGCTGCCGGACTAGTCGCGGCACTGCCGCTGTCGGCCGTGGCACTTACCGAGCCCCGCGCGCGCGACCTGATCGACAAGGTGGTCGAGGATATCAACCGGGTCATCAATTCCAGCAAAAGCCAAAGCGCGATGATCAACGAGTTCGAAAGGATCTTCGGACGCTATGCCGATGTAAACATAATTGCGCGCTCCACCCTGGGCGCGGATTCCCGTCGCGCCTCGGCGGCGCAGATGCGAACCTTCACCGATGCGTTCGAGGGATATATCGCGCGCAAATACGGCAAGCGGTTCCGCGAGTTCATCGGTGGCATGATCGAGGTCCAAGGCGTGCGACAGGTCAAGTCGTGGCACGAAGTGCGCGCGCAGGTGTACCTGCGCGGCTCCTCACCCTTCGAGGTGCTGTTTCTGGTGTCTGACCGCTCGGGGCGCGATCTGTTCTTCGACCTGGTCATCGAAGGTGTCAGCCTGCGGCTGTCAGAGCGCACCGAAATCGGATCCATGCTCGACCGCAACGGCGGCAGCATCGACGGGCTGATCAACGACCTGCGCCGCGCGGGTTAAAGCGTTTCGCGGCCAACCCGTAGAACAGGTTTTCCCGAAACGCGCCACCCGGTCTGCGTCAACGCTTGTCGATGCCCATGATCCCGCGCAGGATATTTTCGATTCCATTGCTGCTGTCGCGTGGCGCCTGACCACGTGGCTGCCCCTGTTGCGGCTCGGGGCGGCTGGGGGCGGGGCGCTGCATCGGCAGCGGTCTGGGTGCGATGCCCTCGTTCACACGCTGCATCGTCTCGTGCCAGATCTCTGCCGGCAAGCCGCCACCCGTGACCCCGGTCAGCGGCGTGTTGTCGTCATACCCCATCCAGACGCCTGCCACGTAATCCGCGGTAAAGCCAAGAAACCATGCATCGCGCGCGGCCTGTGTGGTGCCGGTCTTGCCCGCCACCTCGCGGTCGGGCAGTTGCGCGCGGGCGCCGGTGCCGGTCTGCACCACCTGATGCATCATCCAGGTGAGTTGCCGCGCCGCATCCTCGTTGATCACCCGCTCGCCGATCCCGCCGCCGGTGCCCATCATCGGTTCGGAATCGCCGCGCAGGCGCAGCTCCACCAAACCGTAGGGCGTGACCGAAGACCCGCCATTCAGAATGCCCGCATACCCGCCCGTCATCTCAAGCAGCGTGCTTTCGGACGCGCCAAGCGCCAGCGCCGGGCCATCGGCCAGCGCGTTGTCGATGCCGAAATCGCTGGCCACGCGGCGCACCAGATCGCGCCCGACGCTTTCCGATACCTTGACCGCCGGCACGTTCAGCGACTGCGCCAAAGCCTCTGTCAGGGTCACACGCCCCTTGTAATCGCGCGTGTAATTCTCTGGGCAATAGCGCCCGGACCCTGGCACGTTGATGCAATAGGGTTCGTCCATAATGGTCGAATTCGGCTCGTATCCCAGTTCCAGCGCAGTGGCGTAAACGAACGGCTTGAACGCCGATCCGGTCTGGCGCTTGGCCATGGTGGCGCGGTTGAACGCGCCCACGACGCGCGCCTTGCGCCCGCCGACCATGGCGCGCACCGCGCCATCTGCGCTCATGACAACGATGGCGGCCTGCGCCTCGGACCCGTCACGCACCTTGGTGTCAAAGATATGATCCAGCGCCTCTTCGGCGGCGCGCTGCATCCGCTGATCCAGCGTGGTGCGGATCATCACATCCTCTGTCGTGTCGCGGGTAAAGAATTCCGGGCCTGAATCCATCACCCAATCGGCGAAATAGCCTCCCGCCTGCGCCTGTGCCGCCTGTGACAGTGTGGCCGGGTCGGCCTGCGCCGCCGCGACTTCGGTATCGCTCAGATAGCCCTGATCGTTCATCAGGCGCAGAACGGTTGCCGCGCGGTCCTGAGACCGCCTGAGGTTCGTGGTGGGTGCCAGCCGCGTGGGTGCGGTCAAAAGCCCCGCCAGCATCGCCCCCTCCTGCGGATTCAGCGCCGCCGCCGGCTTGCCGAAATAGCGCAGCGCAGCCGCCTCGACCCCATGCGCGCCCGCGCCCATATAGGCGCGGTTCAGATAGACGGACAGGATCTCGTTCTTGGTGTACTTGACCTCCATCGCCAGCGCGTAAACCGCTTCTTTCAGCTTGCGTGCAAGCGATCCCCGGCGGCAATCGCGAACATATTCCGCTTCGCTCTTCCACTGCGTCTCATCATACGCCACGCCAAGGCACAGCAATTTGGCTGTCTGCTGTGTTATCGTCGATCCGCCATGCCCCGACAGCGGCCCGCGCCCTTCGCTCAGATTGATCCGCACCGCCCCGGCGATGCCGCGCGGGCTTAGCCCGAAATGGCGGTAAAACCGCCTGTCCTCGGTCGCGACGACGGCGTTGCGCAAATGCGGGCTGACGCTGTCGGCGGTTACAATCCCGCCGAACTGGTCGCCGCGCCAGGCAAAGACATCGCCCTCGCGATCCATCAACGTCACGGAACCCCGCGCGCGCCCGTCCAGAAGCTCCGCGACATCCGGCAAGGTGGTGTAAACATAGCCGACCGCCAGCGACACGACGAGCAGCAAAACCGCCGTCACACGCCACGTGATCGTCCAGATCAGGCGCAGGATCCACCGGATCAACCTGCGCAACAGCCCCAGCGGCCCACGACCGCCCGCAGCGCCGCCGCCGCGCCGCCGCGTTTTGCGCGGGGGGGCAGGCTTGCGCGATTTGCGGGACGCAGGTTTGCTGGCCGGCGCCTTGCGGGCCGGTTTTCCATACCGTCTGTCCGCAACCAGCCTTGGCTTCTTGCGCCCGTTTTGTGCCATGCCCGTACCTGCCCGGAACTCTGCCTTTTGCGCCACCTTATCGCGCGGATCGCGGAAAGTAGACCCCCCTTCCAATCCACAGCTCGCGATTCTATTATGCGTATTTTATGTGCAATTTAATTTATTTGCACATTTTTTGATCGCAAGGGGGTGGTTTTTACCCCTCCCATTGCCCGACTCACCTTTCCGTTCCCGGCAAACCAAGCTTTTTCTGCAAGAGCAAACACGACCCTGTCACGCAGAAACGAAAGGGACATCTGTGAAACTCATCATCGCAACCATCAAGCCCTTCAAGCTTGAAGATGTACGCGAGGCACTGACCGCGATCGGTGTCCGCGGCATGATGGTGACCGAGATCAAGGGCTTCGGCTCTCAGTCCGGTCACACCGAAATCTACCGCGGTGCCGAATACGCCGTGAATTTCGTGCCGAAAATCAAGCTTGAAATCGCTGTCGCCACCAGCATGGCCGATCAGGTCGTCGAGACGATCGCCTCGACCGCGCGCACCGGCAAGATCGGAGACGGCAAGATCTTCGTGCTCGACGTGCAGCAGGCCATGCGCGTGCGCACCGGCGAAACAAACGACGACGCGCTTTAAGACCGCGCGGGGGAAAAGGATAAGATGACCATGACACGCTACACGTATACCGGCCTTGCCGCGGCGGCGCTCATTGCCCTGCCGCAGCTTGGCTTTGCGCAGGACGAGGCGCCGGGCTTTGACGAGATCGGCCCCTATATCATGACAACCCTGCTGTTCTGCATGGCGGGCTTCCTTGTCTTCTTCATGGCGGCAGGCTTTGCCATGCTCGAAGGCGGCCTGGTGCGTTCCAAGAACGTCACCATGCAGATGACCAAGAACATCGGGCTGTTTTCGATTGCCGCGATCATGTATTGGCTCGTCGGCTTCAACACGATGTATCCGGGCGACTTCAACGGTTTCTTCGCCATCGGTGGCCAGACCGTTCTGGACCCGGTTGGCGTTGCGGCTGCGGATGCCGCGCTTGATTACGCCTCCGTTGGCTCTGACTTCTTCTTCCAGCTGGTGTTCGTGGCCGCCACGGCATCCATCGTGTCGGGTGCGCTGGCCGAGCGGATCAAGCTATGGCCCTTCCTCGCCTTTGTCGTCGTGCTGACGGGCTTCATGTACCCGATCTCGGGATCGTGGCAGTGGGGCGGCGGCTGGCTGTCTGAAATGGGCTTCTCGGATTTCGCCGGTTCCACCGTCGTTCACTCCGTAGGTGGCTGGGCCGCGCTGGCCGGTGCCATCGTGCTTGGCCCGCGTCTTGGCAAGTACGGCAAGGACGGCAAGGTAAACCCGATCCCCGGCTCAAACCTCGCACTGGCCACGCTGGGCACGTTCATCCTGTGGCTCGGCTGGTTCGGCTTCAACGGCGGCTCGCAGCTGGCGATGGGCACCGTGGGCGATGTGTCTGACGTGTCGCGCATCTTTGCCAACACCAACATGGCGGCAGCCGCCGGTGCGGTGGCGGCGCTGATCCTGACACAGATCATGTACAAGAAGCCCGACCTTACCATGGTGCTTAACGGTGCGCTGGCTGGGCTTGTGTCGATCACAGCCGAGCCGCTTGCGCCCACGCTGTTCGGCGCGCTTCTGATCGGTGCCGTGGGTGGTGTGATCGTGGTGCTGACCGTGCCGCTGCTGGACAAGCTCAAGATCGACGACGTGGTGGGGGCCATCCCGGTTCACCTCTTCGCGGGCATCTGGGGCACCATCGCGGTAGTCTTCTCCAACTCCGACGCAAGCCTCACGACCCAGCTGACCGGCATTGTCGCCTACGGTGTGTTCACCTTCGTGGCCAGCCTCGTTATCTGGTTCATCCTGAAGGCCGTGATCGGCATCCGGGTTCCCGAAGAAGACGAGATCAACGGTCTCGACATGTCGGAACTGGGCATGGAAGCCTATCCTGAATTTTCCAAAGGGTAATCTACCTCCTTCCGGATTACACCTTTACACACCTGACCCGGGCGTTCGCGCCCGGGTTTTTTCTTGCGCTACTGGCCGTTGCAGGTGCCCTGCCCACGCCCTAGATACAACTGGATGTCGCACCGTCCCTACCCTTTCTTCGAGGCGCTGATCGCCCCGGCTCGGCCCAGCGCCACCCTGCCCCGCCTGCTGATTGGCAGCGTCGTGGTAGTGATGGGGTTTTTCACGTTTCTCTATCTTGCGTCGATCCTGCTGCGCTCTTTCCTGCCCCCGCCCCTGTCAGAACGGATGAGCACCGCGCTCGAAGACGGCGGCACGACAATTGGCGTGCTCGGCAATCTTTTTGTGTTCGGCTTCGTCATCCTGGCGCTGAACGTCGCGCTGCGGTGGGCGCATGGGCGCGGCATTCTCAGCCTGCTTGGCCCTGCAAAGCTGGCCACGCTTCAATTTCGCCGCGTCGCCGCCTATCTGGTCGGGCTGCATGTCGCCATTTCGCTGCTGGTCCCCGCCGGAGACATGCTGACCCCGCAAGCCAATCTGGATCTGGCGCTTTGGCTTAGCCTGCTGCCCATCGCACTCTGCGCCCTGCTGATCCAGACAAGCGCCGAAGAGCTGGTGTTTCGCGGCTACCTGCAAAGCCAGCTTGCCGCCCAATTCCGCACACCGCTGGTGTGGATGCTGGTGCCCGCGATCATTTTCGCACTGCTGCACTACACGCCGGAAATGAATGGCAACAGCGCCACCGTGATCGTGCTGTGGACCATGGCCTTTGGCCTGGTGGCCGCCGACATCACCGCGCGCGCCGGCACGCTTGGCCCGGCCATCGCCCTGCATTTCATGAACAATTTCGCCGCGATCCTGCTGACCGCGCCACAAGGCAATTTCGACGGGCTGGCGCTTTATACCGTACCCATCTCACTGACGGATGGCAGCTCGATCTGGGCATGGGCCCCGGTCGAGTTCATGGTGCTGTTTTGCAGCTGGCTGACCGCGCGGATTGCAATCCGGCGCTGATTGCAATTGCCGCGCCAGCCCATTATCTCAGGCCGCAGACCGCATCAGGGGGCAAGACGCCGATGAACTGGATCACCAATTACGTGCGTCCGCGCATCAACTCTATTTTTTCGCGCCGCGAGATCCCCGAGAACCTGTGGTCCAAATGCGATGAATGCGGCACCATGCTGTTTCACCGGGAACTGTCGGACAACCTGAATGTCTGCACCTCTTGCGGGCATCACATGCCGATAAGCCCGCGCGCGCGCTTCGCGGCCCTTTTCGACGGCGGCACTTTCGCGGAAATCGAAGTGCCCATGCCCACCGTCGATCCGCTGCAATTCCGCGACCAGAAGAAATATCCGGACAGAATGCGAAGCGCCCAGAAGGCCACAGGCGAAAAAGAAGCGATGCTGGTGGCCTGTGGCGAGATCGGGCGCACACCCATTGTCGCGGCGGCGCAGGACTTCTCGTTCATGGCCGGCTCCATGGGCATGTATGTGGGCAACGCCATCATCAAGGCCGCCGAAGAGGCGGTGCGCCTCAAGCGACCGCTGATCCTGTTTTCCGCCGCCGGTGGCGCGCGTATGCAGGAGGGCATCCTGTCGCTGATGCAAATGCCCCGGTCCACCGTCGCGGTGCAGATGCTCAAGGAGGCGGGCCTGCCCTATATCGTTGTGCTCACCCATCCCACCACCGGCGGTGTCACGGCATCCTACGCGATGCTGGGCGATGTGCATATCGCGGAACCCGGCGCGCTGATCTGCTTTGCCGGGCCGCGCGTGATCGAACAGACGATCCGCGAAAAGCTGCCCGACGGGTTCCAGCGCGCGGAATACCTGCTGGATCACGGGATGCTCGACCGCGTCACGCCGCGTGGCCGGATGCGCGAAGAGCTGATCACCATCACCCGCATGTTGCAAGGGCTGCCACCCGCGATCATGGGCGACCTGCCCCCGCCAGATCCGGCGCAAACAGGCCCGGACGCCCCCACACCGGACGAAACAGCCCCGCAAGCCACGGGCAAGGCATAAGCGACGCGCCCCGATCGCACCGCCCCACCCAAGGGACAACCTCATTCACGATCTGAAACCGGGCCAACCGCGCCTGAAAAGGATACCCGCATGACAACCGCGCCCCTCGGCTCTGACCTGATCCTCGAACGGATGATGAGCCTGCACCCCAAGATCATCGACCTCACGCTCGACCGGGTCTGGCGCCTGCTGGACGCGCTCGGCAACCCGCAGGACCGGCTGCCGCCCGTCATCCATATCGCGGGCACCAATGGCAAAGGCTCGACGCTGGCGATGATCCGCGCCGGTATCGAGGGCGCGGGTCTGCGCGCACATGCCTATACCTCGCCGCATCTGGCGCGGTTTCACGAACGGATCTACCTTGCCGGAGAGCTGATTTCAGAACCGGCGCTGACCGCTCTGCTTGATGAATGCTACGCGGCCAATGGCGACGCGCCGATCACCTATTTCGAGATTACCACCTGCGCCGCGCTGCTGGCCATGAGCCGCGTTGAGGCCGATTTCACCCTGCTCGAAGTCGGGCTTGGCGGGCGGCTCGATGCGACCAACGTGGTCGCCAAGCCCGTGCTGTGCGTGATCACGCCGGTGTCGATGGATCACGAACAGTTTCTTGGCGACACGCTGGCGAAAATCGCAGGCGAAAAGGCGGGCATCCTGAAACGCGGCGTGCCCTGCGTGGTCAGCCCACAGGCCGATGCCGCAATGGAAGTGATAGAAGCCCGCGCACAGGCCGTTGGCGCGCCGCTGATGGCCCATGGCCAGCATTGGCATGTGACTACCGAACGCGGGCGGCTGATCTTTCAGGATGAGAACGGTCTGCGCGATCTGCCACTGCCCAACCTGCCGGGCGCGCACCAGTTTGAGAATGCCGGTGCAGCCCTCATGGCGCTTCGGCATCTCGCCCTGAACGAGACCAGCCTTGACGCGGCAGTGACCCGTGCCAACTGGCCCGCGCGTATGCAGCGCCTGCACGAAGGCCCGGTCGTAACGGCCGCGCCGGACGCGGAAATCTGGCTCGATGGCGGCCATAACGCCGCGGCGGGCGCGGCGTTGGCGCAGCACCTGGCCAGCCTGCCCGCGCGCCCGACCCATCTGGTCTGCGGTATGCTCAACACCAAGGATATCGCCGGGTACCTGCGCCCGCTGGCCCGGCAGGCCCAAAGCCTGACCGCGCTGTCGATCCCCGGCGAGGCCAACACCCTGCCCGCCGCCACGACCGCACAGGCGGCACAGGATGCCGGTCTGCCCGCCAGCACCGCAGAAACCGCGATGGACGCCGTCCGCGCCATTGCGGCACAAGAACCACGGGCGCGCATCCTGATCTGCGGCTCGCTTTATCTTGCCGGTCACATCCTGCGCGAAAACGGATAACGCTCCCCGGTACGGGCGCATCGTCTGGCACATCAGACCGGCCTTTCAGCCGCCTTCTTCGGCCAAAAGCGCGCGCAGGCCGCTGCGGTAATCGGGATAAAGCAGGTCAACGCCCAGGTCTTGCCGCATCCGGCGATTGTCCACACGCTTGGATTCCGCGTAAAAGCTGCGCGCCATGGGAGACATCTCGGCCTCCTCGAACGGCACGGCGGGCGGCACTGGCAGCCCCAGAAGTTCGGCGGCATGGGCGATAACGTCTTGCGGCGGCGCAGGATCGTTGTCGCACACATTATAGGCCGCACCGGGATTCGGACGCCGGATCGACGCCTCCAGCACCTGTGCGATGTCCTCCACATGGATGCGGCTGAACACCTGCCCCGGCTTGATGATCCGCCGCGCCGTGCCCTGGCGCACCTTTTCAAACGGGCCGCGTCCGGGGCCGTAGATCCCGGCAAGCCGGAAGATATGCAGGGGCAACCCGTCAACGGCCTCCCATTGCGCCTCGGCCTGCACGCGCATCTGTCCGCGCCGGGTCGAAGGGGTCAGCGGCGCGGCCTCGCTCACCCAGCCACCCGCATGATCGCCGTAAACCCCGGTTGTCGACAGATACCCCGCCCATTTGATCCGCGCCGCCATCTCGGACACGGCCTTGCCCATCTCGCGCAGAACCGGATCGCCATTTTCATCCGGCCCCGCCGAAACAAGCAGGTGATCGGCCTGCGCCAACGCCTGCGTCAGATCTCCGCCCGGCCAAAGGATCGGCACGACCCCTTCCGCGCGCAGCGCCTCGGCCTTTTCGGGTTTGCGCGTGGTGCCGTAGATCGTCCAGCCCTGCGGCAAAAGACGCCGCGCCAGCGCGCGCGCCGAATAGCCATGGCCAAAGGACAAAAGCGTGCCGGTCATCGGTGTTCCTTTCCCTGCGTCAGGGATGCATGTAACATGCCCGTCCCCGCGTGCCACCCGTCTCGGGCCGGTTTCGCGCGGACCCGCGATGCGCTTGAACAAGCGTGTCGGCCTGTGTCACGCTCTGCTGAGTATATCAGTAACAGGACCAGGCCCATGACCCCGGTGCAGGACATAGCGGATTTGCGAACCCCCGACACGCCCGGCCCCGAGACATTCCACACGCCCGAGGCCGCCGTCACCCGCCTGATCGAGATCTATGACAGGGCGACAGACTGGCTTTGCCAGGAATTCCTGTCCGCCATGGGCCCCGCTGGCCCCAAAGGACGCGCCCGCGCCTATTACCCCGAGATCCGCCTGACAACGCAAAGCTTTGACGAGGTCGACAGCCGCCTGAGCTTTGGCCACTTGGCCGAGCCCGGCACATATGCCGCCACTGTGACCCGCCCCGCGCTGTTCCGGCATTATCTTGAACAACAGTTGCGCCTGTTGATGGACAATCACGATATCCCCGTGACAATCGGTCTGTCGGACACGCCCATGCCGGTTCATTTCGCCGTCGCCACGCGCCCCGATCTGACCGTGCCGCAACAGGGGGCCGCGCGCTTTACACTGCGCGATCATTTCGACGTGCCGGATCTGGGCACCACCAATGACGACATCGTCAACGGCACCCATGTGACCGCCGAAGGCGCGCCGCGCCCGCTTGCGCTGTTCAGCGCGCAGCGGGTGGATTATTCGCTCGCCCGTCTGGCCCATTATACCGATACCGACCCCGGCCATTTCCAGAATCACGTGCTTTTCACCAATTACCAGTTCTACATGTCCGAATTCGAAACCTATGCTCGCCGGATGCTGGACGATCCCGAAAGCGGCTACACTGCCTTTGTCGGTCCGGGCAACCGGATCATCACTCGTGGCGACGCACCCCTGCCGCCATCGACGCGGCAACCGCAAATGCCGTCCTATCACCTCAAGCGCGACAACGGCGCCGGGATCACGCTGGTCAATATCGGCGTCGGCCCCTCCAACGCCAAGACCGCCACCGATCACATCGCGGTGCTGCGTCCACATGCCTGGGTGATGGTCGGGCATTGCGCGGGACTGCGCAATTCGCAATCGCTGGGGGATTTCGTTCTGGCCCATGCCTATCTGCGCGAGGATGGCGTGCTGGATGCCGACCTGCCCGGCTGGGTGCCGATCCCGGCGCTTGCAGAGGTGCAGATCGCCCTGCAAGAGGCCGTCGCCCGCGAAACCCGGCTCGACGGCTATGATCTCAAGCGGATCATGCGCACCGGCACGGTGGCCAGCCTTGACAATCGCAATTGGGAACTGCGCGACCAAAGCGGCCCGGTACAGCGGCTCAGCCAGTCGCGCGCCATCGCGCTGGATATGGAAAGCGCCACCATCGCCGCCAACGGGTTTCGCTTTCGTGTGCCCTATGGCACGCTTTTATGCGTCTCCGACAAACCGCTGCATGGCGAACTGAAACTGCCCGGCATGGCCAGCGATTTTTACAAGACGCAGGTGGCGCGCCATCTGGCAATCGGCATCCGCGCCATGGAAAGCTTTCGCGACATGCCTCTCGAACGCATCCACAGCCGCAAACTGCGCAGTTTCGATGAAACCGCCTTTCTGTGACAGGCGGAGGCCGCGTCTGGCCAGCCTGCGCGTGGCCGGTTCGTTACAAAACAGCTTGAAACAGGCAAAAACCCCTTATTTTCCGCCGCTATTTATTGTGTTCCCCCACAATATGCAGTTAACTCCGGCGCACGAGGCCCAAGTGTCGGGCAGTTGAAGGAGACCAGTCAATGGCAAAACCGATGACCAAGACCCAACTCGTTGCCGCTCTGGCCGAGGAAATGAGCAGTGACAAGAAAACCGCAAGCAGCGCGCTTGACGGGATCATCGACATCATCACCCGCGAAGTGGCGGGCGGTGGCGCAGTAACCCTGCCCGGTGTCGGCAAGATCTATTGCCGCGAACGTCCGGCGCGGACCGTGCGCAATCCCGCCACCGGCGAGCAGATTCACAAGGACGCCGACAAGGTGGTGAAAATGACCATCGCCAAGGCGCTCAAGGACAGCGTGAACGGCTGATCTTGTAAACCTTACCAGTTTCGGAAAGGGTCGCCTCACAGGGGCGGCCCTTTTCATTTTCGGAGACAGGTCATGGACATACGCGCAATTCTCATGGGGCTGGCCTTTGCCGTCATGTGGTCCTCGGCCTTTACCTCGGCGCGGATCATCGTCGCCTCCGCCCCGCCGCTATCGGCCTTGGCGCTGCGCTTCCTGATCTCCGGGCTGATCGGCGTGGCGATCGCGCGCGCCCTTGGGCAAAGCTGGCGACTCACGCCGTTGCAATGGCGCGCCACGATCATCTTCGGCCTGTGCCAGAACGCGCTTTACCTCGGCCTCAATTTCGTTGCGATGCAAACCATCGAGGCCTCGCTCGCCGCGATCATCGCCTCCACCATGCCGCTGCTGGTGGGGCTGGCCAGCTGGCTCTTTCTGTCCGAACGGATCGGGCGGCTGGGCACGGCGGGGCTGGTGGCGGGCGTCGTCGGCGTCAGCATCATCATGGGCACCCGGCTTCAGGGCGGCGCGGATCTTTATGGCGTGGCGCTTTGCGTGGTGGGGGTCGTCGCGTTGACCTTTGCCACCCTGTCGGTGCGTGGTGCCACCTCGGGCGGCAACTTCCTGATGATCGTCGGCCTTCAGATGCTGGTCGGTAGCGTTGCGCTGGGCGGCGTCGCCGCCGCCACCGAAAGCCTCGACATCGCCTGGTCCTGGACGCTGGTCGCGGCCTTTCTTTATACCACGCTGGTTCCGGGGCTTGCGGCGACGCTGGTGTGGTTCCGGCTGGTCAACCGCATCGGCGCGGTCAAGGCGGCGACCTTCCACTTCCTCAACCCGTTTCTCGGCGTGGCCATCGCCGCGCTCATCCTTGGGGAAACGCTGGGGCTGTGGGATATCGTCGGCGTCACCATCGTGACCGCAGGCATTCTCGCGGTTCAGCTTTCGCGCCAGACACGCCCGGCAGCACCGGCTTCATCTGGCTAAAGCGTTTCGCCTTTCGCTGATGTCTCAGGGGAAAGGCGGAACGCTTTGGATCACACAAATCAGCGCGGCGCAGCCGCTCAGCAGGATCACCCGATCACGCCGCGCTGTCCCTCTCCGACCTGCCCGCGATGCAGCAGGTAATGATCCAGGATCACGCAGGCCATCATCGCCTCGGCCACCGGCACCGCGCGGATGCCCACGCATGGGTCGTGCCGGCCCTTCGTGATCACCTCGGTCGGGCTGCCATCCATGCGGATGGAGCGGCGCGGCGTCAGGATAGAGCTTGTGGGCTTCACCGCGAAACGCACCACGATATCCTGCCCGGTCGAAATACCGCCAAGTATCCCCCCCGCGTGGTTGGAGCTGTATTCGGGACCATGCTCGCCCATGAAGATCTCGTCAGCATTCTGCGTTCCGCGCAGATGGGCCGCCGCCATGCCCTCGCCGATCTCCACGCCCTTGACCGCGTTGATGCTCATCATCGCGGCGGCCAGATCGGTGTCTAGCTTGCCATAGACCGGCGCACCCAGACCCACGGGCGCGCCCCGGCACACCACCTCGATCTCGGCCCCGACGCTGTCCTGTGCCTTGCGGATCGCCTGAAGGTAATCGCCCCATTCCACCGCGGCTGTTGCATCGGGCACCCAGAAATCGTTGCGCGCGATCTCGTCCCAGTCAAACCGCGCCCGGTCGATGGTGACATCGCCCATCCGGGTCATGTAGCCCACGATCTCCAGCCCAGGCACAAGCGCGGCCAGCGCCGCGCGCGCCAGCCCACCGGCGGCGACCCGCGCCGCCGTCTCGCGCGCCGAACTGCGCCCGCCGCCACGATAATCCCTGACACCGTATTTCTGATGATAGGTGATATCGGCATGACCCGGCCGGAAGGTCTGGGCGATGTCACCGTAATCACGACTGCGCTGATCGGTGTTCTCGATCATCAACTGAACTGGCGTGCCTGTCGTCTGCCCCTCAAAGACACCCGACAGAATCCTGACCGCGTCCGGCTCTTGCCGTTGCGTCGTGTGCTTGTTCTGGCCCGGTCGGCGCTTGTCCAGAAACTGCTGCAAATGCGCCTCGTCCACGGGCACGCCAGGCGGACAGCCATCGACCGTCGCACCAAGCGCCGGACCATGGCTTTCGCCCCAGGTGGTGACCCGGTAAAGATGTCCAAATGTATTGAGGCTCATGCGACACGTCTCCTTTGCGGGTGATCTAGCGGCGGGTCGTCCATGTCTCAAGCAATTTCGCCCCGCGCCGAAGCGGCCTTGCGCGATGATCACCTGCAATACCCTAAAAAGATGCAGATGAGGGCAAAAAACGAATCACCGTATATTGACCGTCTGCTGCCCTTTCGCCTATATCTTGTTCATTGGTGCGGGACGTTGGATGCTTTAGAGTAAGCATACACTCAAACGCCGGCGGTGCTGCGCGATAAAGTCAAGTCGTCTTTCCCGGTTTTCCCAAGGGCAAGACAGTAACGGTATCCTCGGCACGGTGCCGACGGGTTTTCATCGGGGACGGAATGCCGCCGGTCGCAAGGCAGAACAGGGCGGCACAATCCCAGCGAGCAGGCAGGAACAAAAGATGATCCGTATCGCGCTCATCGTTTTCGGGTTTATCGCCATCACCCTGACCTTGATCCTCATGCAACCGTCGACACCGGGCATGACCCCTGACAAGGCATCCGCAGACAAGACCGATCCGAATGCGGTCAGCCGCGCGGAAACCGCGCTTGATGACATGTCGGCGACGGCTCACAGCCCGGCGCAAAATCCCGCTCTTGTTGCCCGCGCCACGCCGTCATCAACGGAACAGGCAACCGAGCCAGCCACGCAAAGCACCCGGAACAAAACCGATGCCTTGCCTGAGAAACGCAGCCCGGAAACGCTGGAAACCCTCATCATCGGCGCGCTGAAACAAGGCCAGAACCCGGCCTATATCGACGCGCTTGTGAATGATGCAGCCGAACGGGGCCGGGTTGACGTTCCGGGCCAACTTGTCACCGCCGACGGGCGCGTCGACACCTCGACGCTGCTCAAGATCCTGTCGAAATCGCCCGATGCGATGCGCGCGGGGGGCACGCTTTATACCGTCGCACCCGGCGATAGCCTCGCCGCGATTTCCTTTCGCTTCTACGGGACGACAGAGCGAGTGACCGAAATCGTAAATGCCAATGTCGCGGCGCTGGCGGGTGGTGGCCTGACCGTCGGACAGGATCTGGTTATCCCGCCCAAATAACGCATCATGACGGATGGCCCTTGCAGCACGATCCAGCGTTGCGCGCCATGGGCACCTTGCAGAACCAGAGTTGGAAAAGAAAAACCCCGCACCGCGCACAGCGATCCGGGGTTTTCTGTTTTTCAGCCATGCGGCAAAGAGCGTCAGTGCAGCTTTGCATCCACCTGGCGGATCGAATCTTCGATCAGCGCCTTGTTGTTGGCTGCGCTCATCGACTTTGCGACCACCTCCTTGGCGGCGGCAATGGCAACGTTGATCGCCTTGTTGCGCACGTCGCGCACGGCGCTGGCCTCGGCCGACGCGATCTGATCTTCAGCGGCCTGAAGGCGGCGCTGGATGGACAGTTCCAGATCCTTCTTCGCCTGCTCGGCGGCGCTTGCAGCCTCGGATTTGGCGTGGGCCACGATGCGGTCCGCCTGCTCCTGGACTTCCTTGTGCTTGCGCTCATAGCTGGCCAGCAGCGTTTGCGCCTCTTCACGCAGCGCACGCGCCTCGTCCAGCTCGGATTTGATACCCTCGGCCCGCTTGTCCAACATGCCGCCCAACAGGGATGGCACCTTGAAATAGACCAGCACGCCAATAAACAGGATAAACGCGATCAGAACGGCAAAGTTGCTGTTCCAAAGCGAAAAGAACGGGCCGGACGCGGCAAAGGCGGGGCTTGCGACCATCAAGGCCGCCAGCGTGGCAAAGCTCTGTTTCATGGTGCTCATCCTTTCAGCCTTGCGGCAACGGCCTTGTCGATGGCAGCGGCATCAGCCTTTGCCCCCATCGCCACAACCAGTTCACCGGCAGTGTCGCGGGCAACCGCTTCGACGCTTTCCATCGCACCGGCGCGTATCGCGGCAATCGCCTTTTCGCTTTCGGCGGTCTTTTCGGCGATCTGTGCATCGGCCTTGGCAGAGGCGGCGTCGTAATCCGCCTTGATGTCAAGCTTGGCCGCCGCGATGATTTCGTTCGCCTTGGCACGCGCATCGGCAAGGGCCTTGTTATAAGCATCCTCGGCGTCCTGCGCCTTGACCTTCAAATCTTCGGCCGCGGCCAGATCATTGGTAATGCTGCCCTGACGCTCGGCCAGAATGGCCGCAATGCGCGGCAAGGCGACACGCGACAGGATAAAGAAAATAACGACCAGTGTGACGACAAGCCAGAAGATCTGGTTGCCCATCCAGTCGGCGCACAATTGCGGCATCCCGATGGCACCGCCACCGGCATCTACGCAGGCGCTGGCGGCTGCATTGGCCGCATCGGTTGTTTCGCTTGCCATGTCGTCCTCCCAAGGGAACTTTCCGTATACAGAGGGTGAGCGGCCCAATGCCCCTCACCCCCGGTCGTAAGGATTGTTGTCCGAGAGGCTTAAACGGCGAACATCAGCAGAAGTGCCACGAGGAACGAAAAGATCCCCAGCGCTTCGGCAAACGCGATACCGATGAACATGGTGGCCGTCTGGCCAGCGGCGGCCGACGGGTTGCGCAGGGCACCGGACAGGAAGTTGCCGACCACGTTGCCCACACCGACGGCCGCGCCGCCCATGCCGACAGACGCGAGGCCTGCGCCGATGAATTGACCCATTTGTGCGATATCGCCTTCCATTGTGATGTCTCCTTACGTTGGAATTGGCTGAGATTGGGGTAGAACCGACCTTAGTGTGCGGGGTGCAGTGCATCCTTGAGATACACGCAGGTCAGGATGGTAAAGACGTAGGCCTGAATGAAGGCCACGAGTATTTCGAGAGCGTAGATCGCCGTGATGGCAAGGATCGACAGCGGCGTGACCACAAGGCCGATACCCGTCGAGATCAGGACCAGCGGCGCGAACGCCGCGAAAACCTTGATCACCGCGTGACCGGCCATCATGTTGCCCGCCAGACGAATGGAGTGGCTGACCGGGCGCACGAAATAGGAAATCACCTCGATCACCGCAAGGATGGGCCGCAGCGGCAGCGGCGCGGCACCGACCCAGAACAGGCCCAGAAACCCGGTGCCATGCTTGACGAAACCGATCACGGTGACGGCCACGAAAACCAGCATCGCAAGAACCGCCGTGACGGCAATGTGGCTGGTGGTGGTGAACGCGCCCGGCAGCAGACCGAGGAAGTTCGAGAAAACGATGAACATGAACAATGTCATGATATACGGGAAATACGGCAGCGCGTCCTTGCCCGCCACATCCGCCACCATCTTGCGGATAAAGCCGTAAGCCAGTTCCGCGATGGATTGCGCGCGGCCCGGAATGGTTGCCCGGCTCGATGTGCCCAGAACCAGAAGCGCCACGATCGCCAGAACCGTCAGAACCATCCAGAAGGTCACGTTGGTTACAGTGAACAACCCCACCGGCCCGTCGCCGAAAAGCGGCTTGACGATAAACTGATCCATCGGGTGGAAAACAAGCTCTTGGCCGCCTTCTTTCGAGTCAGTCGCCATCTTTCGTCCTCTTCTCGTTGCCCGCATCGGGGCTGTCCGCATCGGCCTCTTCGGCCAGGTTCCGATGCTGGATCTCGGCGGCACTGCGCATCATCGTCTTGATGCCCGCGGCAAGGCCCAGCATTGTAAAGATGACAAGGAAAAGCGGCATTGTCCCCAAAAGAACATCAAGCCCGTATCCCATGCCGAAACCGATCAGAAGACCGGCCACAAGTTCGATCACCATGCGCCAGGCATGTTGCGCCTGACTATAGTGGTTGCCCTGATGGGGCGCAGGCGCGTCTTTCGCCTTGAGCTGGTTGATCCTGTCTTCGAGCCGCGCCAGACGCTCTGCTTGATCGGGATCGCCCACCTATGCCCCTCCGGAATCGTTGACATGTTGCTATGCGGCGGCGGGCCGCGAGTCAAGACAGTGCGGCAACGCGGCAAGTCACTGATATTAAACGGAAAATTAAAAAAGGGCTTCCCCGCACCGCGCTTTGTGGCCCAAACTGCCGCCTTTGGGCATATTCAACCGAAAGGTTGATCTTTGCAGGATGCCCGTCACGCGATCCGTCCGGCGTCGATCCAGCGGATCTCGACGCCCCAATGTGCCAGCAGCGCGGTCAGCGCATCCGGGGTCAGCGCCACGGTTCGGTCGTTGACCAGCGGATGCACATGCACCAGACCGGCGTCGCGCAGGGCCGCATCGGCGAAAAAGATCACGCCGTTGCCCGCCCCGTTGCGCATCGCCAGCGGGCTGACCGCGCCGGGGCGCACACCAAGGAATTCCATCAGACGCTCGGGCGAGCCGAAAGACGGCTTGCCGCCCCCGATCTGCGCGCCAAGCGCCGCAAGATCCACCGCGCGATCCTGTTCCAGCGTCACAAGGTAGTTCCGCTTCTTGCGGTCGCGCAGGTAAAAATTCTTGACGTTGATCCGCTCCGGCGCGTCCGGCACATCGTGGCCCTGAACGGTTCTGGCATCCTCGACCGTGCGCAGCGGGATGTGGTGATAAAGTTCAAAGGTCACGCTGGCGGCGCGCATCTCCTGAAGAAGCGCATCGGAACTGACAGGCAGGCTGTCCTGATATTGCGAAGAGGCGTCCATTCCGGCCCCTTACCGCAGGCAGGGCGCGGGCGGCAACCCCTCGAAGGCTTGACTCCGGGCAGCCACACGCCTAAGCCTGTATCCAATTCCGGAAGGCGCAGTTTCTTCCGGTCCCGCAGGCCACGGCCCGGGATCGCCCCCCACCAGCGAGTTTCGCCCGTGGGGGCGTTTATCGTTTGAACCGTTGTCCCTATGTTGGGGGCAGCAGACCGCAACCGGCGCAGGAGGCCTGGCGATGTTTGAAAATCTATCCGAACGCCTGTCAGGTGTCTTCGACCGGCTCACGAAACAGGGCGCTCTTTCCGAGGACGACGTCAAGACCGCCCTGCGCGAAGTCCGCGTGGCATTGCTGGAGGCGGACGTGTCGCTGCCCGTGGCGCGCGATTTCGTCAACCGCGTGCAGGAACGCGCCACCGGTCAGGCGGTGACCAGATCCGTCACCCCCGGTCAGCAGGTCGTCAAGATCGTGCATGACGCGCTGGTTGACACGCTGTCGGGCGACGACGACCCC
Organism: Paracoccaceae bacterium; assembly: GCA_024742835.1. Lineage (GTDB taxonomy): Bacteria > Pseudomonadota > Alphaproteobacteria > Rhodobacterales > Rhodobacteraceae > Roseovarius. The sequence goes on from JANSXS010000021.1 coordinate 19,476, forward strand.
GGCGCGCTCAAGATCGACAATCCGCCCGCGCCGATCCTGATGGTCGGCCTTCAGGGGTCAGGCAAGACGACCACCACCGCCAAGCTGGCCAAGCGCCTGAAGGAACGTGACGGCAAGCGGGTGCTGATGGCCTCGCTCGACGTGAACCGCCCGGCGGCGATGGAGCAGCTTGAAATCCTTGGTCGGCAGATCGGCGTCGACACGCTGCCCATCGTCAAGGGCGAAGACCCGGTCGCCATCGCCAAACGCGCCAAGACACAGGCCGGGCTGGGCGGCTATGACGTCTACATGCTCGACACGGCCGGCCGTCTTCACATCGACGCGGACCTGATCGCACAGGCCGCCGCCGTGCGCGATGTAGCCAACCCGCGCGAGACACTGCTGGTTGTCGACGGTCTGACCGGGCAGGACGCGGTCAACGTGGCCCAGGAATTCGACGACAAGATCGGCGTTTCGGGCGTTGTCCTCACCCGGATGGATGGCGACGGGCGGGGCGGGGCGGCCCTGTCGATGCGCGCGGTCACCGGCAAGCCCATCCGCTTTGTCGGTCTGGGCGAAAAGATGGACGCGATCGAGACGTTCGAGCCGGAACGCATCGCGGGCCGCATCCTTGGCATGGGCGATATCGTTTCGCTTGTGGAGAAAGCCCAGCAGACCATCGAGGCCGAGCAGGCCGAACGCATGATGAAGCGCTTCCAGAAGGGTCAGTTCAACATGAACGACCTCAAGATGCAGCTTGAACAGATGCAGAAGATGGGCGGCATGGAAGGCGTGATGGGCATGATGCCCGGCATGGGCAAGATGGCCAAGCAGATGGAGGGCGCGGGCATCGACGACAAGATCCTTGACCGGCAGATCGCGCTGATCAACTCCATGACCAAAAAGGAACGCGCCAACCCCAAGCTGCTTCAGGCCAGCCGCAAGAAACGCATCGCCAAGGGCGCGGGGCTGGATGTCTCTGAACTCAACAAGCTCATGAAAATGCACCGCCAGATGGGCGACATGATGAAGAAGATGGGCAAGATGGGCAAAGGCGGCATGATGAAACAGGCGCTGAAAGGCATGTTCGGCAAGGGCGGCCCCTCGCCCGAGGACATGGCACAGGGCATGGACCCCAAGGCGCTGGAACAGGCCGCGCGGCAGATGGGCGGCGGCCGTGGCGGCCTGCCCGGTCTGGGCGGCGCGGCGCTGCCGCCGGGCCTGAGCGGTTTCGGCAAGAAGAAGTGACCTTTCCCGCGCGCATATCCTGCCCTGCCACGGGGCGTTTCGACCTGCCCCGCCATGGCCTGCGGGGCCTGCGCGCATGACCCTCTCACTGGTCATCCCCCGGCTGGAAACCTCCCGCCTGATCTTGCGCGGACCCGAGCAGCGGGATTTCGAGCCGCTTTGCGCCTTCCTGCTGGATACCGACCGGGCGTGGGGCTTTGGCGCGGAAAAGAACCGGGGCCGCGCGTGGCGCTGGTTCGCCATGTCCATCGGGCATTGGGCGCTGCACGGTTACGGCTATTTCACGATGGAATGCCGGGAAACGGGCGCGCCCTGCGGCATTACCGGCATCTGGAACCCCGAAGGCTGGCCAGAGCCGGAATTGGGCTGGGTCGTCTATGACGGTTTCGAGGGGCGCGGCATCGCATTTGAGGGCGCGGAACGCGCGCGCCGCTGGGCCTATGAGGATCTGGGGATGACCACGCTCACCTCCAACATCGTGCCGGGCAATGACCGCTCCATCGCGCTGGCCGAACGGCTCGGCGCGCATTTCGAGCGCAGCTATGTCAATATCGAGATGGGCGAAGACCTGCTTTACCGTCATCCCACCCCCGAGGCGCTTGGCTATGGGGCCGATGACGATGGCAGCCCGGAGGCTTACGCATGACCGGCCCGATGCTGTGCGAACGCCCCGCCCCGCCGCGCGCCGCCGCACTGGCCCGGCGGCTGGCCGCGGCCCTGCCCCATCTCACCACCGAACGGCTGGTGTTGCGCGCGCCTCAACTGGCCGATTTCGCCACCTATGCCGAGATCGCCTGCGGGCCGCGCGGCACGGGTCTGGGCGGGCCGATGGCGCATGGCGAGGCGTGGTACGACTTCACCAGCATGGTGGGCGGCTGGCTTTTGCGCGGTCATGGGTTGTGGTCCATCGAACGGCGCGAGGATGGCGCGCTTTTGGGGTTCGTGCTGATCGGCTGCGAGCCGGGCGACGAAGAACACGAGCTTGGCTTCCTGCTGACCGAGGTGGCAGAGGGGCATGGCTATGCCGAAGAGGCCGCCAAGGCCGCGCATGTCTTTGCCCGCGACACGCTGGCCCTGCCCTCGCTGATCAGCGACATCGTGCCGGACAACACCCGCTCCATCGCGCTGGCACGCCGGTTGCGCGCCACACCCTCGCGCGAGGCCACTGCCGAAGGCCACACCAAAAGCGCGATCTACCGCTATGACATGTCCGGCGATGGGGGCTGAGATGACACAAACGCGAATCCCCGTGCTCGAAACCGGGCGCCTTGTGCTGCGCGCGCCCGAGCCGCAGGATTATCCCGATTTCAAGGCGACCTTTGCCTCTTATCGCTCGCGTTTCATGGGCGGGCCGCTCAACCCCTACGAGGCGTGGATGCTTTACGCGGCCGAAATCGGCCATTGGGAAATCCGTGGCTATGGCATGTGGATGATCCATCTGCGCGACACCGAAGAGACCGTGGGCATGGCCGGCGGCTGGTTTCCCGCCAATTGGCCAGAGCGTGAAATCGCCTGGATCATCTGGCCCGAAAAGGCGGGCAAGGGGTTCGCGCTGGAGGCCACGCACAAGGTGCGTGACCATTTCTATGCGCAGGGCTGGGAAAGCGCGGTCAGCTATATCGACCCCAAGAACCTCGATTCCATCCGTCTGGCCGAGCGCCTGGGATGCGTCAAGGATACCGCCGCCCCGACCATCGACGGCAATGACGCGGTCTACCGGCACCCGGCCCCCGACAAGCTGGCGGGCAGCCAGATCCGCGACGGCATAGAGCTTGAAATCGGCCACTACGCCGATCCGCAATTCAGACCGAAGGGGATGCCCATTGACTGAAGACGCCACCACGCGCGCCGCCGATCTTCTGGCCGGGCACCGCGACAGCATCGACCGGCTGGACGCGATCCTCGTCTATACGCTGGGCGAGCGGTTCAAGCACACGCAGGCCGTGGGCAAGCTCAAGGCCGAGCACGACCTTCCCCCGTCCGATCCCGCGCGCGAAGCCGCGCAGATCGCACGTCTCGAAGACCTGGCGACCCAGGCCGACCTGGACCCGGAATTCGCCAAGAAGTTCCTGAACTTCATCATCGCTGAAGTCATTCAGCACCACAAACGACAGCAAACGTAGGCCGGGCTTCACCCCCCGGCATCCAACCCCTCTGAAAGGACAACACTCATGGCCATGAAAATCCGCCTCGCCCGTGGTGGCAGCAAGAAACGCCCCTTTTACCGCATCGTCGCCGCCGACAGCCGTATGCCGCGCGATGGCCGTTTCATCGAGAAGCTGGGCATCTACAACCCGCTCCTGCCCAAGGACAGCGAAGAGCGCGTCAAGATGAATGTCGAGCGTGTGCAGTACTGGATCGACCAGGGCGCGCAGCCCTCCGAGCGGATCTCGCGCTTCCTCGAAGCGGCCGGCATCGTCGAAAAGAAAGAGCGCGCCAACCTCAAGAAGGGCACGCCGGGCAAGAAAGCCCAGGAACGCGCCGAAGAGAAGGCCGAAAAAGCCGCCGAAGCCGCAGCAGCCCCTGCCGAAGCCGAAGCGACCAGCGAAAGCTGATCGCGCACGGGGGGCGTGCAGGGCATGCAAGGCTTTTCGCCCGACTTCCGGTCGGATCTTGACCGGCTCATGCGATGGCGGCGCGACGTGCGCCGCTTTCGCACCGATCCGGTTGACGAGGCAACGCTCACGCGGTGCCTTGAGGCGATCCGCCTTGCGCCCTCTGTCGGGCTGTCGGAGCCGTGGCGCGTCCTGCGTATCAACGACCCCGCCCTGCGACAGGCGGCGCTGGACAATTTCCGCGCCGCCAATGACCGCGCGCTGTCCGGCTATGACGGCGACCGCGCGGCAACCTACGCCACGCTGAAGCTGTCCGGCATGGCCGACGCGCCGGTGCAGCTTGCGATTTTCTGCGACGAGGCCACGGACAAGGGTGCGGGGCTTGGCGCGGGCACCATGCCCGAAATGCGCCGCTATTCGGTGGTCGCGGCGATCACGCAATTCTGGCTCGCCGCCCGCGCGGCGGGCCTTGGCGTGGGCTGGGTGTCGATCCTCGACCCCGACCGCCTGTGCCGCGATCTTGATGTGCCGTCTGACTGGGCGCTTGTTGCCTGGCTTTGCGTCGGCCGGCCCGAAGCCGACAGCGAGACACCCGAATTGCAGCACGCCGGGTGGGAAGACCGCGCCGACAGCCTGCGCATCGAGGTGCGATAGCCATGTTCGGCCTTCTCCGTCTTGTGCTCTTTACCGGCCTCGCCTTTGTCGCGGGCGTCCTGTTCGAACGCAGCGATCAACGCAACGAATGCCCCGGCACCTACCGCGCCGGGATCTGCTATGTCACGGAGCTTCCAGATGTCTGATCCTGTCTGTATCGGTGCTGTCGCCGGCGCCTTTGGCGTACGCAGCGAACTGCGACTGAAATCCTTCACCGCCGAGCCGTCGGACGTGGCCACCTATGGCCCGGTGGCAACCGAGGATGGCAGCCAGAGCTTCACCATCACACTCACAGGGCAATCCACCAAGGGCGCGCTGATCGCGCGCCTGTCCGGGGTCACGACCAAGGAACAGGCCGACTCCCTGCGCGGCGTGCGCCTTTATGTGGAACGCGACCGCCTGCCCGCCCTGCCTGACGATGAATATTATCACGCCGATCTGATCGGGGTCGAGGTGTTCGATACCGGCGGGGCGCTTCTGGGCCGGGTCAAATCGGTACAGAACCACGGTGCCTCCGACCTGCTGGAAATCCACGGTCCGGGCCTGAAATCCACCGTGCTTTTGCCCTTCACGCTTGACGCCGTGCCCACCGTCGACCTGACGGCGGGGCGCATCGTCGCCGACCCGCCAGAGGGGCTGTTCTGACCGATGTCCGACACCGCCCCCAGCAAATCCCATGGCCGCAAATCCATTTCCGCCTCGCCAAGGCCACGCACCCTCATGGACGGCCCCGAACGTCTTGCACGCGCGTGGCAGGCGCAGGTCATCACGCTGTTGCCACAGGCCTTTCCCGGCGTTCTGGGCGAAAGCCTGACGGGCCGCGCGCTCAAGGACGGGCTGTGGCAGCTCGACACCACCGATCTGCGCCTCTTCGGCGAGGGCCGCCACCGCAATGTCGATGACACCCCGGCGGGCGGCGGCGCGGGCATGGTGCTGCGCGCGGACGTGATGGGCCGCGCGATCGAACATACGCGTAGCAAGACGCGACCGGGAATGCCTCTGATCTATCTCAGCCCGCGTGGCCAACGCTTTGATCAGGCAATGGCGCAAACACTTGCGGAAAAACCCGGTGTCACGCTGATCTGCGGCCGGTTCGAAGGGCTGGATCAGCGCGTGATCGACCATTACGACATCGCCGAAGTGTCCTTAGGCGATTTCGTCATGACCGGCGGCGAGATCGCGGCACAGGCGATGATAGACGCCACCGTGCGCCTGCTGCCCGGCGTGCTGGGAAATGCCGCCTCCACCGAGGACGAAAGCTTTGCCCATGGCCTTCTGGAACATCCCCAATATACCCGTCCCGCCGAATGGCAGGGGCGCGGCATCCCGGATGTTCTGACCTCGGGCGATCATGCGCGGGTGGCCAAATGGCGGCGTCAGATGTCGGAATCCCTGACACAGGCCCGCCGCCCCGACCTGTGGTCAGCGGCAGATCACTCCGACAAGCCGTAGGCACCACCGGAATTTTGAAAAATTCCGTGCAATTTTCTTCATAGAAAATTGCCACGCTCCGCCCCTTGCCGTGGTCCGGTTATCCGCCGCGTCCCGCCCGAGGGGCCTTGATCCACAAACGGATCGGCTCTATACGATGCCTGTCCGAGGCTCTGTCCGAGTCGGTCGGACCTGTTGTGCATTTGCCCTCCGTTGTCTTCGGGATCAGGCAGACGCATCACAGCCGAGACCAACAATCGACGACCTGATCCTCCGGCGGGCGCATCATGCGGACCCGGCCAAGACCCGGAGTTCTGAGGCCGCACATCACCTTTGCGGATGAAACCGCAAGCAGTTCAGGAGACGCAGCGATGGACATTATCGCGCAGATCGAGGCAGAACAGATTGCCTCGCTCGGGAAGAGCATTCCCGATTTCAAGGCCGGCGACACTGTTCGCGTCGGCTTCAAGGTGACAGAGGGCACCCGAACCCGTATCCAGAATTTCGAAGGCGTCTGCATCAGCCGCAAGAACGGCGCTGGCATCGCCGGGTCTTTCACGGTGCGCAAGATTTCCTTTGGCGAGGGCGTGGAACGTGTTTTCCCGCTCTATTCGACCAATATCGAAGAAATCACCGTCGTGCGCCGTGGTCGCGTGCGCCGCGCCAAGCTTTACTACCTGCGCCAGCGTCGCGGCAAATCGGCCCGCATCGCCGAAATGTCCAATTACAAGCCCAAGTCCGGCGCGTCGGCCTAAGGAGTTCGTGAGAGATGAAAAAAGATCTGCATCCCGACTATCACTTCATCGAGGTCAAGATGACCGATGGCACCCTTGTCACCATGCGCTCCACCTGGGGCAGCGAAGGCGACACGCTCTCGCTTGACGTGGATCCCACGGTCCACCCCGCCTGGACGGGCGGCGGCACCCGCCTGATGGATGCCGGTGGTCGCGTGTCGAAGTTCAAGAACAAATACGCCGGCCTCGGCTTCTGAGCCGGACCGCAGCGTAACGCAGTCTGCGCCGCTCCCCGTGGGGGGCGGCGTTTTACGTCTTGCGCCCGCTATACGCAGGGTGTGCCGTGGTTGCCGCGCCATCGGAAAATCGCGGGAGGCAGGGTTGCGGCCGCTTTGCAAGACCGCGCGTGCGGGCTACAGTCGGCGAAAATTCACCTGCGGGACAAATCGGCAGGGACAAGGGTACGGGCATGGCACATATCATCGTCGTGGGGAACGAAAAGGGCGGCGCGGGCAAATCGACCGTGTCGATGCATGTGGCCACGGCGCTGGCGCGACTGGGGCACAAGGTGTCCGCGCTGGATCTGGACCTGCGGCAAAAAACCTTTGGCCGCTACACGCAGAACCGCGCCTCCTATCTCAAGAAATCCGGGCTCGACCTGCCCAGCCCGCGCTATCACGAGCTGCCGGAAATCGACGCGGCCAAGCTCAAGCCCGGCGAAAACGTGTATGATCGCCGGCTTTCGGCCGCCGTCGCGGAACTGGAAGCCGAAAGCGATTTCATCATCATCGACTGCCCGGGTTCCCATACCCGGCTCAGCCAGGTGGCGCACAGCCTTGCCGATACGCTGATCACGCCGCTCAATGACAGTTTCGTGGATTTCGACCTTCTGGCCCATGTCGATTCCGACGGCAAGAAGATCGAGGGCCCGTCGGTTTATTCCGAGATGGTCTGGAATGCGCGCCAACTGCGCGCCCAGGCCGGGCTGAAACCGATCGACTGGATCGTGGTGCGCAACCGGCTGGGGGCGCAACAGATGGTCAACAAGGAAAAGATGGGCGCGGCGCTGGATAATCTGGCCAAGCGCATCGGCTTTCGCACCGCGCCCGGCTTCAACGAAAGGGTGATCTTCCGCGAATTGTTCCCGCGCGGCCTGACCCTGCTTGATCTCAGGGATATCGGGGTCAAGCAGCTCAATATCTCGAACGTCGCCGCCCGCCAGGAACTGCGCGACCTGGTCAAGACGCTGAACCTGCCCGGCGTGACCCCGGATTTCTGACGCGTTCCGCCTGTCGCTGTTGTCTCAGGGTAACGGCGAAACGCTCCAGACAAAAATGATGCCGAGGAACGTGCCGTCCACAAAAAAGGGCCCTGTCAGGGCCCTTTCAAATCTCGATGCGGCTTCAGGCTCAGGCCAAGGCGAGGTTCGTCGCCGAGCTGCGGCCGTCGCGGCCCGCTTCGATGTCGAACGTCACTTTCTGGTCGTCCCGCAGGCCGGTCAGGCCGGCACGCTCGACGGCAGAGATGTGCACGAACACGTCCTTGCCGCCATCATCGGGGGCGATAAATCCAAATCCTTTGGTTGCGTTGAACCATTTCACGGTGCCATTGGCCATCCGTCTACTCCTTGATGTATGCTGCCCGCGGGAATGCGGCAGCCCGGCGTGTCAGTGCAAGATCGAAGAACTGAGCCGGTGGTCGGAGCAGAGGTCGATAGTGGTAACGTCGCCCCCGAAAGATGCCCATGAGCGGCGTAAAAATCAAGAGTTTTTGCATGGCAGAATTTTAAAGCGTTCCGCCTTTACCCTGAGGCATCGATTGAAGGCGAAACGCGTGCAACGCTGGTCTGTTGCGGGCGTTTCACGAAAAGCTGTATTTCAGGTTTTTCGCGGAACGCTTTAAAGAACGGTGACAACCGTCCCGGTCGGCACGCGCTGATAAAGGTCGATCACATGCTCGTTCGTCATCCGGATGCACCCGTTTGACACCGACCTGCCGATCGACTGTGGCTGTGTCGTGCCGTGGATGCGGAAATAGGTGTCACGCCCGTTCTGGAAAAGGTACAGCGCCCGCGCCCCAAGCGGGTTGCCCGGCCCGCCGGGCTGAACATAGTCGTTGCCCTTGAACTTCGCGTATTCGCGCGGATCGCGCTGGATCATGTCATTGGTCGGCCGCCAAGTGGGCCATTCCTTCTTGACGTCGATGGTCGCCGTCCCGGTGAATTCCAGCCCAGCCTTGCCGACACCCACGCCATAGCGCCGGGCGCGGCCCGGTGCGGTGATGAAATATAGGAAATGCGCGCGCGGCAGGATCAACAATTGCCCTTCCGCATATTGCCGGGAAATCGCCACCTCCTGCGGCATGAATTTCGGATCGAGTTCAAAGGCGCGCGCCGTGGCGGGAAGCATCGCGGCGGCAAGCCCGGTGGCCACGAATTGACGACGGTCCAGCATGGTCAGTGTTCCTTTCAGATACTCGATATCGGTGTCTTTGCAGTAATCTGCCAATGCCCTCGGCAAAAATCAAAACCCGGTGAACAGGGCCGTTTTACCCGCCCGCGTGGCGTTTGGGTGTCACACCTGGCCCGACCGGGCGCGCAGATGGCGCAGCGCCACAGCAGGCAGCCGCCCCAACACGCGCATCAGTACAACAGGATAACCGATGTCTCCTGCCAAAAGATCCATGTAGGCGCGCTTCAGGCTGCGCGAGGCGGCAAAGCTGCGGGCGAAAAACGGCTGCAAGCGCCGCGAAAACATGAGCGGACGCAGCATCCGCGCCTGCGCGATATCCGCCCGGATCGGGCGCGTTGCGGCCCGGTAATAGCTTTCGGCAAGGATCGGCCGCCCCTCGCGAATGGCCCGCGCGCCGGTTTCGGCGGCCATGGCCCCCGACTGGATCGCATAGCCGATGCCCTCGCCGGTCAGCGGATCGACGAAACCCGCCGCGTCCCCCGCCAACAGGACATTGCCGCGACCAGGGCGCTTTTTCGCCTCGCCGAAGGGCAGGAAATGGCCCTTGACCGTCTTGCCCTCGGGCAGGTCCAGCTTTTGGCGGTAGGCGGACAGATGCGCGGCCATGTCCGAATTATGCGTGTGCAGCCCGCCAAGGCCCACCGTGGTGGCGCGGCTTTTGGGAAAGGACCAGCCATAGCCCCACTCGGCGGCGGCGAAATCTATGCGCAACGGCGTGCTGTCATCAGGCGTTTCGCTCGGCGCTTCGATTTCCAATGCGAAGCCCACCTTTTCGGGGTCAAAGGCGCGGCCGAAAAGTGACTTGGCAACAATGCTTTGCACGCCATCCGCGCCGATAAGCACCCTGTAGCGCAAGGTTTCGTCACCATCCAGCGTGATACTGTCATTGCCGGGATCAATCGTTTCCACGCGCCGCCCGCTGAAATCCTGCGCGCCCGCACGAAGGGCGCGGGCATGAAGCAGCCGGTCGAAATCCCACCGCATCGTCAGGTAAACCGGCGGCACGTCATCAAGCCGCCCCAGATCCTGTTCCCCAAGGTGAAATTCAAAATTGCGGCGCGGCTCGAACAGGCCGGGGATCAGATCAAGGTCGAACACCTCTTTCAGGTGCCCCGCACAGCGCCCCGTCACCAGCCCGCCGCACAGCTTGGCGCGTGGAAAGGCCGCCTTATCGATCAGCGCGACGCTCAGCCCCTTTTTCCGTGCCGTCACCGCCGCCCCCGCCCCTGCGGGGCCGGCCCCGATGATAATGATGTCGAAATCCTGCATACTCGTACCCTCGTCCGATTCACGGCGTATCTGCCGCAACGGACGCACGGGATCAACCGCGCAAACGGTCGCTTTGCGTCCCGCCCGGTGTCATCCCCGATCAAGTCGGGGATGACGGGCAACATGGCAAGACTTGCGGCGTTACCGCGCGAATTTCTTGTGCTTGATCCGCTTGGGTTCCATCGCATCCGGGCCAAGGCGGCGTTTCTTGTCTTCCTCGTAATCCTCGAAATTGCCCTCGAACCACTCCACATGCGCCTCGCCCTCGAAGGCGAGGATGTGCGTGCAGATCCGGTCAAGGAAAAACCGGTCGTGGCTGATCACCACGGCGCAGCCCGCGAAATCCACCAGCGCGTCTTCGAGCGCGCGCAGCGTTTCCACGTCCAGATCGTTCGTCGGTTCGTCCAGAAGCAGCACGTTGCCGCCCTCTTTGAGAAGCCGCGCCATATGCACCCGGTTGCGCTCACCGCCCGACAAAAGCGAGACCTTCTTCTGCTGGTCGCCCCCCTTGAAGTTGAACGACGAGCAATAGGCGCGGGCGTTCACCTCGGCGTCGCCCAGCTTGATGATATCCTTGCCGTCGGCGATCGCCTCCCACACGTTTTCGTCCGGCTTCAGATCGTCGCGCGACTGATCGACATAGCTCAGGTCCACGGTGTCGCCGAACTCGATGGTGCCGGAATCGGGCGTTTCCTGCCCCGTCAGCATCTTGAACAGCGTGGATTTGCCCGCGCCGTTCGGCCCGATCACGCCGACAATGCCGCCCGGCGGCAACGAAAAGCTCAGATCCTCGATCAAAAGCTTGTCGCCCATGGCCTTTTTCAGCCCCTCGACCTCGATCACCTTTTGCCCAAGGCGCGGGCCGTTCGGGATCACGATCTGCGCGCGGGCAAGCTTTTCGCGCTCGGACTGGTTGGCAAGGTCGTTATAGGCATTGATCCGGGCCTTCGACTTGGCCTGCCGGGCCTTTTGCCCCTGCCGCATCCATTCCAGTTAGCGTTCCAGCGTCTTCTGCTTGGACTTGTCCTCTCGCGCTTCCTGGCTAAGGCGCTTGGCCTTCTGTTCCAGCCAGCTTGAATAATTCCCCTCATAGGGCACACCCTTGCCGCGATCCAGTTCAAGGATCCAGCTTGTGATATCGTCCAGGAAATAGCGGTCATGGGTCACGATCAGGATCGTGCCCTTGTACTCGACAAGGTGCTGTTGCAGCCAGGCGATCGTTTCCGCGTCCAGATGGTTCGTCGGTTCGTCCAGCAGCAGCATGTCCGGCGCGTCCAGCAGCAGCTTGCACAGCGCCACCCGGCGCTTTTCACCGCCCGAAAGCGAGGTCACGTCCGCCTCGTCGGGCGGGCAGCGCAGCGCCTCCATGCTCACGTCGATCTGCGCATCGAGATCCCAAAGGTTCTGGCTGTCGATCTCGTCCTGCAACTCGGCCATCTCGTCGGCGGTCTCGTCCGAATAATTCATCGCCAGTTCATTGAAACGGTCCAGCTTGGCCTTCTTGTCGGCCACGCCCAGCATAACGTTCTCACGCACGGTCAGCCCGGCATCCAGTTCCGGCTCCTGCGGCAGGTAGCCCACCTTGGCACCCTCGGCGGCCCACGCCTCGCCCGAATAATCGGTGTCCAGCCCGGCCATGATCTTCATCAGGGTGGATTTGCCGGAACCGTTCACGCCCACCACGCCGATCTTTACACCGGGCAGAAAGCTCAGATGGATGTTCTCGAAACATTTCTTGCCGCCGGGATAGGTCTTGGAGACCCCCTGCATGTGATAGACGTACTGGTAGGCTGCCATGGTGTGTCTTTCTCGTCGAAGGGAACTGACGGTCTCATACAAGGGGCGCGGGGCGAATTCAAACGCGGAAACGCATGACAGGGGCGCAAGCCGGTCCTGCCGGGCCGATGGTCAAGCGCCTGAAGCGTTCCACCTTTGACCGAGACATCCATGAAAGGCGGAACGCGTGCAACGACTGGACGGCGCACTGCGTTTCGCAAAAATCTGCGAGGCAGGTTTTTCGCGCAACGCTTTAGCGTTCGGCAGCGCGTGCTGGCGGGTCCGGGGGCAGGTGCAACAGCATGTCGGGATCGGTCGCGTGCATGTGCAGCCAGCGGATCATCGCGGCGACCGGCATCGGACGCGCCACGCCGTACCCCTGAATAAGCGGGCATTTCGCGGCGCGCAGGATCTGCGCCTGTTGCGGGGTTTCCACCCCTTCGGCGACCACATGGGTGCCCAGTTGCCGACACAGGCCGATCAGCGCGCCAACGATCTCGCGGGCACGCCGGTCCGCGACCAGCCGCGCGGTCATCGACCGGTCAAGCTTGATCGCATCGACATCTATGGCGGACATATGCGCAAGCCCCGCATAGCCGGTGCCGAAATCGTCCAGCGCAACCCTGGCGCCCAGACGTTTGACACGGTCCACCGCCTGCGTGATCGCGCAATCCTGCCGGTCCAGAATGGTGGTTTCGGTGATCTCGATGCACAGCGCCTTGGCAGGCAGGCCGCGCGATTGCAGCGCCCATTGCAAAAGCGCGGGATACTCGGCATCCGAAAGCACCTCTGCCGATACATTCACGGCCAGGGCCAAATCCGTGAAACCCGCCACGTAAAGCTGTTGCAGCGCGTCCAGCGCCAGGTTCAGTGACGCATAATCGAGATCGGCCAGGATACCGGCGCGGCGTGCCACCTCCAGGAAATCGCCGGCGGTAACCTGACCAAAGCGGGGATGATTCCACCGCAACAGCGCTTCGCAGCCAGTGATGCGGCGGCGTTGCAGATGCAGTTGCGGCTGTAAGTGAATTTCGAACTGCGCCTCGGCTAGCGCGGTGCGGATATCGCGTGCCATCTGGTTGCGCGAGGTCTGGCGCTGGCCGATCGCTGGCGCATAGCACACGATGCGCCCCCGGCCACGTTGCTTGGCGGCGTAAAGCGCCTGATCGGCCTGCATGATCAGGGTTTCGCCCTGTACCATGCCCTGTGCCATGCCCTGTGCCATGCCCTGTTCGGTGCCCTCGGCGGGCCCCGGCGCGGCAAGGCTGGTGCCGATGGAACAGCCGATGCGGATGACCTGATCGCGCCACCGCAGGGGGTCGGCGATGGCGTCCAGAATACGTTGTGCGCGCTGTCGCAAGGCGTCCGGGGTGCCGACGCGCAGGCACACCAGCAGAAATTCGTCGCCCCCCGTCCGGCACGCCAAGTCATGCGGCATACTGGCCGCGCGCAACGCGCGCGCGACGTGCTGTAACGTGGCGTCGCCCGCGTGATGGCCCAGCGTGTCGTTGATCTCCTTGAATTTGTCGAGGTCAAGTTGCAACACGCCAAGCTCATGACCGGCCAGCGCGTGCCGCGCTATATCCGACGCCAGAAAGGCCGTCAGCCGTTTGCGGTTCGCCAGCCCCGTCAGATCATCGTGATGGGCGGCATGAAGCAATTCCGCCTTGGTGGCGCGCAGCTTTCGCTCCGTTTCGATCTGCTCGGTCACGTCGCGGCAACTGATCGCGACAAAACAGGACGCCCCCCCCGGCGGCAGCGCACCGGGCGGCCCGCATCCTGCGCAATGCGCCGACGGCGCCACCAGCGTGAACCCCTGTTGATTCCAGAACAGGGTGCCGTCGCGCCGCCTGTGACGGGCAAGGATGTAGCGCGAAAAGATCGAACTTTCGGGATCATAGCGGAACGCGGCCACCGCAGCGTCCTGCAGGGTATCGCGCGCTTGCACGAGCGTCAGACCGCGCCTGCCGCGCACCTTTGACAGCGGCCAGCCGAACATCGCCTCCGCCGCCGGGTTCATCCAGGTGATGCACCCCTGCATGTCCTGCACGACAATCGCATCGCGGCCCTGCATGATCAGCGGCAGGCAAATCGCCCCCGGCCCGTTGCCGCATCGCGGCAGGGGCGTGGCCGGGGGCCTGATATCGGATCCTCTGGACACGTGTCATCCGTCCTTTGCAAACCGCCGCGATCTTGCCACGGACGCGTTAACACCCGGTGCCCCGCGCCCTGAAAAATGGCTAAAATTGCATTTACGCGCCGGGGCTTGGCCCGTTTGTCGTTCTGGTCGCCACACCGGTCGCGGCCCCGCGTTGTAGCGGCCAGGCGCGCCGCTCCGAAAACGCTGGACAAGCGCGATGGCCCGCGCGAAAGGGGAGTATGCGCTATCACTTGCCCCATAGTCGCGCCGGACAGGTCATCGGGCTTCTGGGGGGGTCGTTCGATCCGCCCCATGCCGGTCATGCGCATATCTCGCGTCAGGCGCTGGTGCGTTTCGGGCTGGATCAGGTGTGGTGGCTGGTCAGCCCCGGCAACCCGCTGAAAGAACACGGGCCCGCCCCGCTGGAGCAGCGCATGACGGCGTGCCGGTCCTTGCTGGACCATCCGCGCATCCATATCACCGATTTCGAACGGCAGGCCGGAACCCGCCATACCGCCGAAACACTGACGCGGTTGCAAGCGGCGCAACCCGCGCGGCGCTTTGTGTGGCTCATGGGGGCCGACAATCTGGCCCAACTGGACCAGTGGCAGGATTGGCGCGAGATCGTGGCGCGCGTGCCCATGGGGGTGCTTGCCCGGCCCGGACAACGGATTTCGGCGCGCATGTCAAAGGCCGCGCGCATCTTTCGCAGCGCCCGCCTGCCCGCGCGGCAAAGCCATCTTCTGGGGCATCTCCCACCACCGGCATGGTGCTTTGTCAACGTGCCGATGCTGGCGCATTCCTCCTCGGTTATCCGCGCGCGGGGCGGCTGGACGGGGCCGCGCGCGGATTGAACATACCGGCCGGACCGTTGCGATGCTTTCGGGATTGTCTGACCGGCGCGGCTGGGGTTAATTGAGGCCATGTATCAAGTGTTTTCCCGGCGTCTTTTCCTTGCGTCCGCGCTCTGCGCGCTGGCGGGCCGCGCACAGGCGGGCGCGCCATCCGTGTCGTTGCGCCCGCAGATTCGGCCAGAGGGGCTGGGCAAGATCACGGCCCCCGATATCGACGCGCTGATCGCCGAGGCGCGTCTGGGCGGCGATGTGGGCTTTGCGGTGATCAACCCGGCCACGGGCAAGACGCTGGAGGCGCGGGATGCCGCGCTGGGCCTGCCCCCGGCAAGCGTGACAAAGGCGCTGACAGCCCTCTATGCGCTTGACGCGCTGGGTGGCGCACATCGCTTTGAAACACGGCTGGTGACGACCGGGCAGGTCCGCGACGGGGTGCTTGACGGTGATCTGGTGCTGGACGGGGGCGGCGACCCGATGCTGGATACCGATGCGCTGGCGGATATGGCGGACAGGCTCCGCGCGGCGGGCATTCGCCGGGTTGAGGGCAAGTTCCTGACCTATTCCGGCGACATCCCCTTTACTCGCGTGCTCGATCCCGGTCAGCCGGAACATGTGGGCTACAACCCGACCCTGTCGGGCCTGACGCTCAATTTCAACCGGGTGCATTTCGGCTGGGAACGGCGCGGGCAGGACTACAGCCTCATGATGGACGCGCGCTCTGCCCGGCACCGGCCCGGTGTGAACGTGGCGCGGATCTCTGTCGCGGACCGGCGCGCGCCCGTCTACACCTATCGCGACGGCGGCGATCACGACAGCTGGACCGTGGCGCGCAGCGCGCTGGGCAATGGCGGCAGCCGCTGGCTTCCGGTGCGTCGGCCAGAGGCGTATGCCGCCGAAGTCTTTGCGCATTTCGCCCGCGCGCAAGGGATCGAACTGCGCCATCAAGGCCAGATCGACACGCCGCCGGGCGGCAAGGTTCTGGTGCGGCGCGCCAGCCCGCCACTGACCGAGATCCTGCGCGCGATGTTGAAATATTCCAACAACCTCATCGCGGAACTGGTGGGGCTTGCCGCCACGCGGCAAAGACAGGGCAGGCCCGCGGATGTCGCGACCTCGGCGCGGGCGATGTCGCTTTGGGCGCGCGAAACGCTGGGCATGACGGACGTGCGGCTTGCGGATCATTCGGGGCTGAGCGAGGCGTCACGCATGACGGCCCACGGCATGGCCCATGCGCTGGCGCGCGCGCATGGCGACGCGGCGCTGGCCCCGATCCTGAAACCCTTCGCGATGCGCGATGATGCCGGGGGCAATGCGGGCGGCGCGCCCGTCACCGTCCTCGCCAAGACGGGCACGCTGTATTTCGTCAGCTCGCTGGCGGGCTACGCCACCGGCGCGGACGGGCGCGATCTGGCCTTTGCGATCCTGACCGCAAATCTGGACCTGCGCGCCAAGATCGACAGCCGACAAGAGGCGCGCCCGCCCGGATCTGTCGGGTGGAACAGGCGGTCCCGGCTGTTGCAGCAGAACTTGATCGCCCGCTGGAACGTGGTCTACGGAAGCTGACCGCGCGCCCTGCCATGGCGGCGGGACTTGGGTATTTTAACAGAAAAAAGCCCGGCGCCGCGCGACAGAATCGGCAAACCACGCGCGGTCTTGTCAGGCCACATCGCGCAAGTGCGCCTTGGGGGTCACGCCAAGGGCATGGCAGACATCGCGGGTCAGTTCGGGCCGATTGAGCGTGTAGAAATGCAGGTTCTCTACCCCGCCATCAATCAGCTTGCTGCACAGTTCCGTCGCCAGCGCCGTGGCCAGCAATTCCTCGCGCCCGTCGCGGCTGGCCTTGATGAACGCATCGTCCAGCCATGCGGGCACATGCGTGCCGCAGGACAAGGCGAATTTGCGCGCGCCCGGCCAGTTTTCGATCGGGAAGATCCCCGGCACGATCGGCGCGTCGATCCCGGCCTTGGCGCAGGCATCGCGAAAGCGGAAGAACGTGTCTGCCTCGAAAAAGAACTGCGTGATCGCCTCGGATGCGCCCGCGTCGATCTTGCGCTTGAGCCAGTCGATATCGGCGGCATGGCTTGCGGCCTCGGGGTGCTTTTCGGGGTAGGCACCCACGCGGATGGTGAACTTGCCTGTCTCCGCCAGCGCCGAGATCAGTTCGCAACTGTCGCCGAAGCCATCGGGATGCGGCTCGAACCGGTCGGACCCCTTGGGCGGATCACCGCGCAGCGCCACGATCTCCTTGACGCCCGCCTCGGCGAACCCGTCGGCGATCTGCAACGTTTCCGCGCGGCTTGCATTCACACAGGTCAGATGCGCGGCCACGTTCAGCCCGCTGGATTTGTGCAGGGTCGACACCGCGTCGCGGGTCAACTCGCGGGTTGTGCCGCCTGCGCCATAGGTCACGGACACAAATCGCGGCTCCAGCGGGGCCAGCACCTGCACGGTGTCCCAAAGCCGGAACGACGCCTCCAGCGATTTGGGCGGGAAGAACTCGAAAGAAACCTGTGGGGCGCTGTGCGACATGGATGTGATCCTGCTCCTCTACTGTGGAGCTCTTGTCGCAGCACATTACATGTGAAACAACTTCATAAAATTCATGGTCTGAATGAGGCGGGCTAATATAGATGCATATCGACTTTCGCCACCTGCGCACCATCCGCGCTATCCATCAGGCGGGCGGGCTGGCGCGCGCCGCCGATCTTCTGCATATCACCCAATCCGCTTTGTCACACCAGATCAAAGGGTTGGAGGATCAGGCCGGGGTCGAGCTTTTCGTGCGCCGCTCCAAGCCGCTAAAGCTGTCGGCGGCGGGTCTGCGGCTGTTGCGGGTGGCGGAAAAGGTGCTGCCCGAGATCGAGGCGCTGGAGGCCGAATTCAGCGGCCTGCGCCAAGGCAGCGCCGGGCGGCTGCATATCGCCATCGAATGCCATGCCTGTTTCGAATGGCTGTTCCCGGTGCTGGAACGGTTCCGGCAGACATGGGTGGATGTAGATATCGACATCCGGCCCGGACTGGCCTTTGACGCGCTACCCGCGTTGGCCAAGGAAGAGGTCGATCTTGTCGTGTCCTCTGATCCCGAAAACATTCCCGGCGTCACCTTTCAGCCGCTTTTCGATTACGAGCCGCTTTTCGTCGCCTCCGCACAGCACCCGCTGGCGGCCAAATCTTTTGTCGAGGCCGGGGATTTCCGGGATGAGACGCTGATCACCTATCCGGTGGACCGCTCGCGGCTGGATGTGTTCACCGAAATGCTGACCCCCGCCAAGGTAGAGCCGCGCGCCGTCCGCCAGATCGAGCTGACGGCGGTGATCCTGCTTCTGGTCGCCTCCAACCGGGGTGTGGCGGTACTGCCCGACTGGGTCTTGCGCGAACAGCGCACCAGCACGGAATTCATCACCCGCCCCCTGACCGAAGCAGGCGTGACCAAGCGGCTTTACGCGGCCATCCGGAGCGACGATGTGGACAAACCGTTCATGTCCTACCTGATCCGCCTGGCCCGAGAGATCCCGCTACGCCTGCAACGCCCGGATATCCCAAAAAACTGATCCGGGGCGAATCGCGTTTCACTGGTGTCGATTGACCGCGGCCCGCTGTCGTCCATGCGGGCAACCGGGAACACGCTGTACAAATTGGCAAACCGAGCCTGAAAACCTGCTGCATTTTGTACAAAACACCGCCGCCGCTTTCGCGGCGACGGCGCTGGCCATCCCAGAACGACCCCCCGGAAAAACCGGGGGCGGCTGTCAGTCCAGATCGAACCGGTCGGCGTTCATCACCTTGGTCCAGGCCGCGACAAAGTCGTGAACAAACGGCTCCGCCCCGTCCGCCTGTGCATAAACCTCGGCATAGGCGCGCAGGATCGCGTTGGAGCCGAACACCAGATCAACCCGTGTCGCAGTCCAGCGGGTTTGACCCGTCGCCCGGTCGACCAGCGCATAGATGCCGTCTTCCATCGGCGTCCATTTGTTGCGCATGTCTATGATATTGCTAAAGAAATCCGTGCTCAGCGCGCCGGGGCGATCCGTGAACACACCATGCGGCGCAGCCCCGTGATTGGCCCCGATCACCCGCATCCCGCCAACCAGCGCGGTCATCTGCGGCGCGGTCAGCCCCATCAATTGGGCACGGTCAAGCAACAGCTCCTCGGGGCTGACGACATAGTCTTTCTTCAGCCAGTTCCGAAAGCCGTCATGAATCGGTTCCAGCACATCGAAACTGTCGGCATCCGTCATCTGGTCAGTCGCGTCGCCACGTCCCGGCGCAAACGGCACATCGACCACGACACCCGCCGCCCCGGCAGCCTGTTCGACGCCAAAATTCCCTGCCAAAACAATGACATCCGCGATACTGGCCCCGGCGCGCTCGGCGATGGGTTCCAGCACCGAAAGCACCCGCGCAAGCCGCTCTGGCTCGTTGCCTTCCCAGTCTTTCTGCGGGGCAAGGCGGATGCGCGCCCCGTTCGCCCCGCCGCGCAGATCAGAGCCACGGAAGGTGCGCGCGCTGTCCCAGGCGGTGGCGACCAGATCGGCCGTACCAAGCCCGCTTTGCGCAATCTCGGCCTTCACCGCGTCCACGTCCCAATCGGTCGGGCCCTTGGGCACCGGATCTTGCCAGATCAGGTCTTCCGTTGGTACATCGGGGCCGACATAGCGCGCTTTCGGGCCCATGTCGCGATGCGTCAGCTTGAACCAGGCCCGCGCGAACACATCCGAGAAATACTCCGGATCATTATAGAATCGTTCGGAAATTTCCCGGTAGACCGGATCCTTGATCATCGCCATGTCGGCATCGGTCATGATCGGGTTGTAACGGATGGACGGATCCTCGACATCGACGGGCCTGTCCTCTTCGCGGATATCGATCGGCTCCCACTGCCACGCACCGGCGGGGGATTTCTTCAGCTCCCAGTCATAGGTGAAGAGCAGGTAGAAATAACCGTTGTCCCACTGCGTCGGATGCGTGGTCCAGGCCCCTTCGATCCCGCTGGTCACGGTATCGCGGCCAATGCCCCGGCTGGTGTGATTGTTCCAACCAAGCCCCTGTTCGGTCACGTCGGCGGCCTCTGGATCCGCCCCCAGAAGGGCCGCGTCGCCATTGCCATGGCACTTGCCCACCGTGTGGCCCCCGGCGGTGAGCGCCACGGTTTCCTCGTCATTCATCGCCATCCTTGCGAATGTCTCGCGCACTTGCGCCGCGGTCTTGAGCGGGTCGGGCTGGCCATTCACGCCCTCGGGATTCACATAGATCAAGCCCATCTGCACGGCGGCAAGCGGGTTTTCCATGGTCGAGGGATCAGCAAGATCGCCGTAACGCGCGTCTGACGGTGCAAGCCACTCTTTCTCGGCCCCCCAATACGTGTCTTTTTCCGGGTGCCAGATATCCTCGCGACCAAAGGCAAACCCAAATGTTTTCAAACCCATGGAGTCATATGCCACGGTGCCAGCAAGGATGATCAGATCCGCCCAGCTGATCCGGTTGCCGTATTTCTGCTTGACCGGCCACAGCAGGCGACGGGCCTTGTCGAGGTTCACGTTGTCGGGCCAGGAGTTCAGCGGCGCAAAGCGCTGGTTCCCGGTTCCGCCGCCGCCGCGGCCGTCCGCGATGCGGTAAGAGCCAGCCGCGTGCCACGCCATGCGGATCATAAGCCCGCCATAATGGCCCCAATCCGCAGGCCACCAATCCTGGCTATCGGTCATCAGCGCGTGCAGATCCGCCTTGAGTGCATCAACATCGAGATCTTTCAACGCCTTGCGGTAATCGAACCCCTTGAGCGGGGTCGTCTTGGTGTCGTGCTGGTGCAGGATGTCCAGGTTCAGGGCATTGGGCCACCATTCCATGTTGTCGCTTCCAACGGCACTGTTGGCGCCATGCATCACGGGGCATTTCCCGCCGCTGTGAGGGTTTCCATCCATCTGTTCGCTCCTTGCGCTTTGGCTCATGGTATCCGGGTGCTAGACCGGTGCTGTTTGATGATTAGCGCCGCGTTGGATGATGGTAAATTCAATTGGTTCTATATATATGATAGACTAAATCTATGCATGACCTGTCAAACGCCGGGATATCTACATGATCACCCTTCGCCAGATGACCTTTCTCGTCGCGCTTGCCGAAGAGATGAATTTCACCCGCGCGGCGGCGCGCTGTCACGTTACCCAGCCGACGCTCAGCGCAGGGCTGCGGGAGTTGGAAACGCGGCTTGGTGTCAAGCTGGTCGAACGCACCAGCCGGTCGATTCTGATCACCGAAGTGGGTGACGTTGTTGTGGAAGAGGCACGCAGGATACTGGACGGCGCGCACAGGATCGAAACGCTGGCGCAAGCCCACCTGCACCCCGAGAAAGGCGATCTGCGGCTTGGCGCGATCCCCACGATCGGACCCTATCTGCTGCCAAGGGCGATCCCCGAAATCCGGACGGCGTTCCCGATGTTACGGGTTTTCATGCGCGAAGAGATCACGGAAAGCCTGCTTGACGGGGTCGAAAGCGGACGCCTGGATCTGGCGCTTGTCGCGCTTCCGTTCGAAACAGGTGCACTGGCAACCACGGTCCTGTTTTCAGACGGGTATCACCTTGCCACGCCGGAAAGCCTGCCGCTGGAACAAGCGCGGGAGGATCTGGAATTGTTGCTGCTGGAGCGCGGTCACTGCCTGCAACGCCACGCGCTGGAAGCGGTGGACATGTCTGCCTTTCGACGCAATGTGCATTTCGAGGCGACCAGCCTGCCCACCCTGATCGCCATGGTCGGAGAGGGCTTGGGCATGACACTTTTGCCGGATCTGGCCGTGCGCACCGGCGTCGCAGAGGGTCAGGGGGTGCGCCTTACCCCGCTACCGAACGCCTGCCCCCGTCGGGTTGCCCTTGTATGGCGTCGGACAACGGCACGGGCCAAAACATTCCGTAAGATCAGTGACCTGCTGCGCGACAGCGTGCCCTTGTCGCAACGCCACGGCGTTTCAGCGTCCGGTGATGTAGCAGATCAAGGGCGGACCGCGTTTTGAAAAGGCCGTTGATTTTACGACAGGCGTTACGTCAGGCCCGAAGCGCAGGCAAAGCAACATGAGCCGCGCGGTCGCGTCTCATGCCCGGAACGGGGTTTGTGGCGTCATGGAACTGGTCCGGGGGACACCTTAATTCGTAGGCACGGCAGCGCGCGATGGCCAGACCGCGGGATGGCGACCGGCGTGGGGTCGTCGTGCTTTATGGTGGCGGTGTCTGGAAAACCTTGACGAGCGCGCTGACGATTGACCAATCGCCAGCCCGGGGGGCGGTCTGGCGATCGCGCGGCGGCGCTACGCGCCTTGATTCCGCGCGGGTAGATTTCGCAGGCGGTGGGTAGAATTCCCAGCCTAAGCTTGTTTTGATCCTTGCGTTGCTCATTTATGCTTTGCAACGTGACGATTGATAGAATTGCAGGATCTTGTATGGGCGAAGAGGAACTCGATGATTACCTGGAGCTTGTGAAGCATGAATTCTTCACTCTGCGAATAGAATGGCGACTGTATCGTTCGTTGTTTGGCACGAACAAAGAAACAGTAGAGCTTCTCAACAAGGCATCTCGCATCACAGCACGTACTTTAGAGCGAGTGCTATTCGAGCGGACGCTGCTCGGGTTGCGTCGACTTACCGATCCCTACTCTGGAAAAAAGGGAAAAACAAAAAGTGTTTCGGTAAATGGTTTTGTTCACATAGTGCCATCCGAAGACCAGGATTTGAGGCGACTCGCTGGCATAGCGGTGCAAAAGAGTTCTTTTGCAAGGAATTGGTCAGCCAAACGGATTGCCCACGCCGATCTCGCATACCGCCGCGGTGAGGCGAAACTCGAAACAGCCAGTAGAGCAAGCGTGGAGTCTGCGAACGGGGCGATTGCGAACGTTTTAAAGCACGTTGCCAAGAAATACTATGACACCACTCTTGTCACACATCCAGTGCCACCATTAGGAGATGAACGTTCATTCTTGAGGGTACTCTACCTTGGTGTCTTAGCTTGTGATGAGGAGCGGGCTTCAGAGAAACAACTACTCAAAGAGCGCAATCTCAAAGAACTGGATCGTTTGCAGACGTGGCATGAACGTATGCCAGATTGGTTGAAGAGGGACGATCCCCCGATAGACGCGGACTAAACATCCAACTCCTCCACAAACCTAGCGTTCTCCTGAATATACTGGAACCGCAATTCCGGCTTCTTGCCCATCAACCGCTCCACCAGATCGCCGGTCTCGCCCGGTTCGTCCTCGTCTATCGTGACGCGGATCAGTTTGCGGGTCTTGGGGTCCATCGTGGTTTCTTTCAGATCCTTGGCGTCCATTTCGCCAAGGCCCTTGAAGCGGGAAACGTCGATCTTGCCCTTGCCGCCAAGGCCCTTTTCGAACCACGCGTCGCGCTCTGCCTCGTCAAGGCAATAGACGCGGCGCGCGCCTTGCGTCAGGCGGTAAAGCGGCGGGCAGGCCAGATAGAGGTGGCCTGCGTCGATCATCGGGCGCATCTGGGTGAAGAAGAAGGTCATCAGCAGCGCCGCGATATGCGCGCCGTCGACATCCGCGTCGGTCATGATGATGATCTTGTCATAGCGCAGGTCGTCGATGTTGAACTTCGTCCCCAGCCCGACGCCAAGCGCCTGTGTCAGGTCATTGATCTCGGCATTGCTGCCCAGTTTGGAACTGGCCGCGCCAAGCACGTTCAGGATCTTGCCGCGCAGGGGCAACAGTGCCTGGGTCTTGCGGTCGCGCCCCATCTTGGCGGAGCCGCCAGCCGAGTCCCCCTCGACGATGAAAAGCTCGGTGCCCTCGCGGTTGGTGGCAGTGCAATCCACCAGCTTGCCGGGCAGGCGGAGTTTCTTGGTGGCGGTCTTGCGCTGGGTTTCCTTTTCCTGTCGGCGACGCAGGCGTTCTTCGGCGCGCAGCACAAGGAAATCGAGGATCGCGCCGGCGGATTTGGTATCGGCGGCCAGCCAGTTGTCGAAATGGTCGCGCACCGCGCCTTCGACGAGGCGCGTGGCCTCGGTCGTGGCGAGGCGGTCCTTTGTCTGGCCCACGAATTCCGGCTCGCGGATAAAGCAGGACACCAGCGCGCAGCCGCCCGTCATCAGATCCTCGCGGGTGATGTTGGTGGCCTTCTTGTTGTTCACGAGCTCGCCATACGCCTTGATCCCCTTGAGGATCGCCGCCCAGAAGCCCGCGACATGGGTGCCACCCTCGGGGGTGGGTACAGTGTTGCAATAGGATTGCAGAAAGCCGTCGCGCGACGGCGTCCAGTTGATCGCCCATTCCACCTTGCCCGGCACGCCGAAGCGTTCCTGAAACTCCACCGTGCCCGCGAAAGGCCGCTCGGCATAGGTGGAGGCGGTGTTCATCGTCTCGCGCAGGTAATCCGACAGACCGCCGGGAAAGTGGAAGGTGGCCTCTTGCGGGGTGTCGCCCTCTGCGATGGCGGATTTCCAGCGGATTTCCACGCCCGAGAAAAGATAGGCCTTGGACCGGATGGAGTGAAACAGCCGCGAGGGTTTGAACCGGTGAGAGCCGAAGATGTCCTCGTCGGCATGGAAGGTGACGGTGGTGCCGCGCCGATTGGGGGCCGCGCCGATTTCCGCCAGCGGGCCAAGGGGCTTGCCGCGTGAAAAGCGCTGCTCATAGAGTTTGCGGTCGCGCGCGACCTGCACGATCATCGAATCGCTGAGCGCGTTGACCACCGATGCGCCGACGCCGTGCAGGCCACCCGATGTCTGATAGGCCTTGCCACCGAATTTGCCGCCCGCATGGAGCGTGCAAAGGATCACCTCCAGCGCGGATTTATCGGGGAACTTGGGATGCGGGTCGATGGGAATGCCGCGGCCATTGTCGCGGATGGTCAGCGCATGATCCTCGTGCAATTCCACCTCGATGCGGGTGGCGTGGCCGGCAACGGCCTCGTCCATGGAATTGTCGAGCACCTCTGCCACAAGGTGATGCAGCGCGCGGTCATCGGTGCCCCCGATATACATGCCGGGGCGTTTGCGGACAGGCTCCAGCCCCTCCAGCACCTCGATGGAGGACGCATTGTAGTCGGAGTTGTCGGTGGCGTTCAGAAGGTCGTCGGCCATGTGCGCTGCTCTTTTGGTTTTATGAGTTGAGGCGCAGTATGGCAGAGCAGGGGCGGCGTTGGAAGATGGCGGCGGCGCGTCACGTAACGCTTTACGCGAACCGCTCCAGGTAACGATGCAGACCCGTCAGCCCGGCGGCATCGTCGGTGATGAGCGTCACGGGGATATCGCGCAGGATGGGTGCATAGGGGCCACGGGCGGTGAATTCCGTGCAAAACGCCGCGCCGATATGGGGCGCCATGGCGCGGGCGGTGCCCCCGATCAGGTAAAGCCCGCCGGTTGCCATATGGGCAAGGCACAGATTGCCAGCCACAAGGCCGAGCAGGCGGGTGAAGACCGCCATCGTGCCGCGCGGTGCGGCACTGACGATCTGGTGAGAGCTGCACGTTTCACCGGTCAGATGCCGGTGCATGGCGACAAGGCCCGGACCCGACAGAGCGGCCTCTATCGGCAGATGCGGGTGCAGCTTGCGCAGGTCGTCGTAAAGCGCGCGAAACTCTGGCGCGTCGGGCAGTGTGGTGTGCCCCGATTCCGAAGCTGGCACCATCAGCCCGCCCGTCACCCGGTGGGCCACGGCGATGTTGCAGCCGGTGCCAAGCCCCAACACAAGACGCGGGGCGTCAGGATCGGGCGCGCCGGGCAAAAGCGGATGCAGCGCGCCGGGCGGCAGATCGTCAAGCGCCATGGCCTGGGCTTGCAGATCGTTGATAAGGTGAACATGGAGTGCGCCGGTGGCGCAGGCCAGCGTGGCGGCCTCGATCCGCCATGCGTGGTTGGTCAGCTGGGCCACCCCGCCCCGCACTGGCCCCGCCACCCCGGCGCAAAGCGCGTGGACGGGGCCCGCGCCCAGATCGCCCAGATAAGAGGTCAGCATCTGGGAAAGGCTGGCATGATCGGCATTGCGTACCCGGCGACAGGTCTGGGTCATCAGCCCCGACGCATCGGCAAGCCCAAGCCGCGCATGGGTGCCGCCAAGATCGATTAGCAGGCGGTCAGCCATCCAGACACGCGAGCGGCGCGCGGGCGCGGCGCATCTCGGGCTGCGCCGCCGGGCCGCGCAGATCGTCTGGTGCGTGTGCGCCATTCGGCACACGCCTGTCACTGCCGCCTTTTGCGACTGGATCGGTCGGGTAGCGGGCATGCATGGGATGTGTACCTCGGGGTTGTCCGCGCACAGCTTAGATCGTTGCGCGGCACCCCTGCAACAGGGGTATTGGCGACCCGCGCCGGACCCTGGGCTGCTTGGCGGAGCGCGCGCAATCACAGGCCCCGGAACCTGACGCTGCTTATCGGCGTTGGACCTGCAAACCCAGACAATGGAGGGCGCAATGACAACGAGCGAGTACAACATGGCGGACACCCCCCGCGAGCTTTACGAACAATTGCCCGATTGGAACTGGAAATGGCTGATGGCGCTGGGGGCGTTGATGGTTCTGGGCGGCGTTGTCGCCTTTCTGAACCCGTTCATCGCCTCCTTGACCGTCGAACTGGTGGCCGGGTTCGCCTTTGGCCTTGTGGGCGCGATGCAACTTTGGCTGGCGGTGACGGCGCGCGCTCAGGCAATGGGCGACCGATGGTTGACCGGCGCGCTGGGCGTGCTTTTGCTGTTGCTGGCAGTGTCGTTGCTGGTCAATCCGCTGGCGGGGCTGGTGACACTGACAATCATGGTGGCGGTGCTGTTTGCCATGATGGGCGTGATGCGCATGGTCATGGCGTGGCGGGTGCGCCCGCGTGAGGGCTGGGGCTGGATGATGGCCTCGGGCGTGCTGTCGGTGGCACTGGCGGTGTTGATCGTTCTGGCCTTGCCGGATGTGGCGCTTGGCATCCTTGGCCTGTTTCTGGGGCTGGACCTGACCTTTTCAGGCATCGCGACGATCATGGTCTCTTGGCACATCCGCCAACGGCAGGCCTGACGCCGATTGCAAAAGACCTGCACACGCAGCATCTTTGAGGCCTAGACGGCTTTACTTTCCGTCGAAAAGGCGGAACTGATAGGCCATGACAGATCATCTCAAGGGCCTTTTGCTGACCACGCTGGGTGTGCTTTTCGTGGTGCCGGATTCACTTTACGTGCGGCTCATCTCGGGCGATGCGCTTGCCGTGGCCTTTTGGCGGGCGGTGTCCGCGGGGGCGATTATCCTGATCGGCGTGTTGCTGATCCAGGGCTGGGCGGCGATCCGGGCCTCGCTTTCCACCGGCTGGCCCGGCGTGATCTACATGCTGCTGATGGGCTCCACCGCGCCGGGCTTCGTGCTGGCGGTGACCCAGACCAGCGTGGCAAACGTGGTCTTCATCTTTGCGGCCATGCCGGTCTTCGCGGCGATTTTCGGGCGTATCTTCCTGGGAGAATGGATCAGCCGACGCATGGTGCTGACCATGATGGGGGTTTTTGTGGGCCTCGGGATCATCGCCTATGGCACCGGCGAAAACGAGGTCGCCTCATGGCGGGGCGATATCTGGGCGCTGATCGTCTGCATCGCCTATGCCGGGGCCCTGACAGCAGTGCGCAAGGTGAAATCGGTGTCGATGATCCCGGCGATCCCGATCTCCTATCTGGGCGCGGGGCTTGTGCTCTTGCCGTTTTGCGCTCCGCTGGAGGTGGTGCCGGGCCAGACGCATCTGCTACTCGGCCACGGCGCGTTCATCGCGGTGGCGACGTGTTTTCTCACCTTGGGACCACGCTTTATCTCTTCGGCGGAGGTCGCGTTGCTGATCTTGCTTGAATCGGTGCTGGCGCCGCTGCTTGTCTGGGCCTGGGTCGGCGAGGATCCGGGCCGCTGGACGCTCATAGGCGGGGCCGTGGTGATCGGTGCGTTGCTCATCTCCAACGCCACGGCGCTGCGACGGCGGCGGGCTACCGTGCCGGGCTGATCTTCTTCTTGGCGAAAATAGCCGAATTGTGAAGCTGAGGCTGCGCAGACAGGACTACGCCATGCAAGCGACTGCCGGGCAGCCGCCGCAACCGCTTTAACCACCAAGATGACTCGCCTCATGGAGAGTGCCTTGTTTTTGGTGGTCATGATGATGCAGCTTCCTTTCAAGAAAGAGATCGGTGGCTCCACTGTGACACGGAAATTTGGTTTTTGGTTCGCTCAGCGCTTCGTGAAAAGGCTGTTGAGGGCGAGCAAGCGCTTTGGAGATCACTTTTGCCGAATGGAGACATGACCAGATCTTGCCCAGCTCCGGTTCCGCGTCGTTCGTTTCCATGCCATTTCAAGGGTTTGGACGGGTCTGCGACGGAGCGCCAAGTGTTTGATTTTTTGCCTTGTAAATCCATCGCTTGTGCGGATATACGCGTCGGCGGAGACGTGGCCGAGTGGTCGAAGGCGCTCCCCTGCTAAGGGAGTAGGCCCGGAAGGGTCTCGTGGGTTCGAATCCCATCGTCTCCGCCATTACCCATTGGTTTTGTGAGATAAATTGGCGCTTTATGTGCCTTACCCCACATTAGGGTCAGGACCCATTGATTTTCGTGTATCGGCATGATTCACGGCTCGAAAACCGAGTGGTGAATATGTCTGATCTTTTTTGGCTCACGGACGCGCAGATGGCGCGTCTTGCCCCCTTCTTTCCAAAGTCCCATGGCAAGCCGCGCGTAGATGATCGACGCGTTCTCAGTGGGATTATCTTCATCAATCGCAATGGCTTACGCTGGCGTGACGCACCCGTTGCCTATGGCCCACACAAGACGCTTTACAACCGTTGGAAACGGTGGAGCGATAAGGGGATCTTCGCGCGGATGATGGCCGGTCTTGCCGCCGAGCACGGCGAG
>JANSXS010000057.1 GCA_024742835.1 Paracoccaceae bacterium
GGAAAGCTATCTCAGCTCGATGTTCAACCCGACGGTTCAGCTTAAATCGGGTGGCTATATCGTGATCGGCGTCACAGAGGCGCTTGTCGCCATCGACGTGAACTCCGGCCGCGCCACCAAGGAAGGCTCGATCGAGGACACCGCGACCAAGACCAACCTTGAGGCCGCCGAAGAGGTGGCGCGCCAATTGCGCCTGCGCGACCTTGCGGGCCTGATCGTGATCGACTTCATCGACATGGACGAGCGCAAGAACAACGCCGCCGTCGAAAAGCGCATGAAGGATAAGCTCAAGACCGACCGCGCGCGGATTCAGGTGGGCCGCATCTCTGGCTTTGGCCTGATGGAGATGAGCCGCCAGCGCCTGCGCCCCGGCATGATCGAGGCCACGACGCAGCCGTGCCCGGCCTGTCATGGGACCGGGCTGATCCGCTCGGATGATAACCTTGCGCTGTCGATCCTGCGCCAGATCGAGGAAGAGGGCGTGCGCGGCCGTTCGCGCGAAGTGCTTGTGCGTTGCCCGGTGGGGATCGCGAATTTCCTGATGAACCAGAAACGAGAGCATGTCGCCCATATCGAGGCGCGTTACGGGCTTTCGGTTCGGATCGAGGGCGACCCGGCGCTTATTTCGCCTGATTTCACCATCGAAAAGTTCAAGACCGCAACCCGTGCCGTGCCACAGGTCACAGCGCCGGTCATTTCGGTCGATAGTTCCTTGATGGACGATATCGACAATGCCACGCCCGATGAGGACGAAGACGAACCCATGGCCGAAGACGAGGCGCCCGCCGTGGCGTCCAACGGCGACACAGACGAGGATGGCAAGCCCAAGAAGAAGCGCCGCCGCCGTCGCCGCCGGTCCAAGTCGAAAACCGGCAATGGCGAAGACGGTCAGTCGCCCGAGACGACCGGGGATGATGCCGAAAACGCCCCGCAGGAGCATAGCGCCGAGGTAACGGCCAAGTCCGACGAGGCGGCAGCGCAACAAACCACCGAGGCCCAACCGCCTCAGGCTGCAACCGATGCGGACACCACCGAAAAGCCCAAGCGTAAGCGCGTGTCGCGGTCGCGCAAGCCCAAGGAAGGTGCCGCACCGACCGAGGCCAGCCAGCCCACGGATGCAACAGAAAGCGCAACGCCGGACACGCCCGCAGAAGCGAGCGAAGAGGCCCCCAAGCCCAAGCGCAAACCGGCCCCGCGCCGCTCTCGCGCCAAAAAGGCAGAGCCGGTGACAGAAGCCGCCACGCCTGCGGAGCCTGCCTCGGAACCGGCCACGCCTCAGGAAGTGGCCCCCAAGGCTGCGTCCCTGCCGGAGCCAAAGCCGGACCCCGCGCCTGTGCCGGAA
Organism: Paracoccaceae bacterium; assembly: GCA_024742835.1. Lineage (GTDB taxonomy): Bacteria > Pseudomonadota > Alphaproteobacteria > Rhodobacterales > Rhodobacteraceae > Roseovarius. Next base: position 1,343 of record JANSXS010000057.1, read on the forward strand.
CCCGAAGCCGCAGCGCCACCGGCCTCCGCGCCAGAACCTGCGCCGGAAAAGGCACCGGAAAAAACGCCGGAACCGGCCATAGCAGAGGCCAACAGCGCAGAGCAGACGCCGACAGAGGACAAGCCGAAGCGCAAAGGCTGGTGGTCCTTGGGCGGCTAGAGCGTATCGCGTTCGCGCGGTTCGATGACTGCGATAGAACGCGACACGCTTTAAGGCGAAATGCCAAGCCTCTGATCACAAAAAAGAAAACGCCGGGAAATGTCCCGGCGTTTTTTGTTGGATGAGTTGGCGATCGAGGCACGGTCGGACACCAACATGCGCGGTGGCGTCAGCCGTCAGCCCTTTTGCACGTGGTACAGCATGGTCGCGCCTTCCTCGACAATCTCGACAAGGCGGTGCCCGGCCTCATTGCAGAAATGCGGCACATCGACCACCGCCGCGGGATCGTCCGCCCGCAGTATGATCATATCGCCGGACGCCAGCGGTTTCATGCGCTTGCGCAGTTTCAGAACAGGCAGCGGGCAAAGAAGACCGACCGCATCTATGGTTTCTATCTGTGACATGGGAGAGCAGGTAATTCACCTGTTACAGCCTGTCCACAAAGATGTGACGCAAAGGCACCGTGACGCGGCTCCCGAATCCGAATAGAGCCTTCTCCATGTTCGGAATTGAAATCATCGACGCCACTCTTGTCCCCGCCATGATGGTCGCCCTGCTTGGTGGGGTGTTGTCCTTTCTGTCGCCCTGTGTGCTGCCCATCGTGCCGCCCTATCTGGCCTATATGAGTGGCGTCACGGTGACAGAACTCAGCGAGCCGGGCCGGACGCGGAACAAGGCGATCATGCCGGCGATTTTCTTCGTGCTGGGCCTGTCGACCGTGTTTCTGATGCTGGGCTATGCCGCGTCCAGCGCGGGTCGCGCACTTTTGCAATATCAGGGCTATTTCAATACGCTGGCCGGGGTGATTGTAATGATCTTCGGCGCGCATTTCGTGGGCGTGTACCGGATAAGGCTACTGGACCGCGAGGCGCGCATCGACGTGGGCGACCGGGGGGGATCGTCTTTCGGGGCCTATGTGCTGGGCCTTGCCTTTGCCTTTGGCTGGACACCCTGCATCGGCCCGCAGCTTGGCGCGATCCTGTCGCTGGCCGCGTCAGAGGCGTCTGTGACGCGGGGCACGCTGCTGCTTGGGGTCTATGCCGCCGGGCTGGGCATCCCGTTCCTGCTCTTTGCGATCTTCCTGCCGCGCCTGACCGGGCTGATGGGTTGGATGAAGCGGCATATGGAACAGATCGAGCGCATCATGGGGCTGCTTTTGTGGACAATCGGCCTGTTGATCCTGACCGGGGGCTTTTCGGCCTTTTCCTACTGGCTGCTGGAAAATTTCCCCGCTCTGGCCGCGTTCGGATAGATCAACACGGCGCTTTTCCGGCCTTACTCTTGCCAGAATGCATGTCTATCCTGACATTCAAAGAGGTCAGGTATGAGCAGCCAGCCCAATTCCATCATCCGTCGAAGGCGGGTCTTTTATGTGCCGGGGTATGATCCAATTCATCCCCGCCGCTACCGCGAGCTGTATCGCAAAGAGGGCAAGGAACAGGCAAAGATCACCGGCTATGCGCTTGACCTAACAGCGAAAACCTCCAGGGGGCGGTATGGCTGGCAGGTCGAGACCACGATCGAGGGTGAGGCCGTCAAGACCGATATCGACGTGCTTTTCTGGTCCGATATCGTGCGCGACAGCATGGAGACGGGGATTCCCGGCACTTACCTCCAACTGGTGCGCACCGCGTGGGCCTATATCGGGTCAGGGGCACTTTTCCGGCTGATGCGGTTGCGCAAGGGTCCGGTGATCGCGGCACTTTACCCGGTATGGTTCTTGCTGGCGCAGCTTGGGATCGCGCTTTTGATCGCGTGGGGACTTGGCCGCGCATTGGCGCTGCTGCATCCGCTTGCGGCGTGGGGTGGGCTTTTGAGCGTGCCCTTCGTGCTGGAATGGTTCCGGCGCAAGGACAACAAGTTCTTCGCCTATTACCTGATGCATGATTACGCTTATTCCGCGCGGCACATGGGCGCCAACCCGCCTGAGCTGGAGGCCCGCATCACCGAATTCGCGGACGAGATTGCCGAGGCGCTGCGCAGCGATGTGGACGAGGTGCTGGTCGTCGGCCATTCTTCGGGCGCGCATCTGGCGGTGTCGATCCTTGCCGATCTGATCCGCGCGGGCAGGGTGCCGGAGCACGGCCCGGCCCTGTCCTTTCTTTCGCTGGGGCAGGTGGTGCCGATGGTGTCTTTCCTGCCCGCGGCGACACGGCTGCGGGCGGACCTGGCCTATCTAAGCGCGCGGGATGACCTGACATGGGTGGACGTGACCGCCCCCGGCGACGGCTGCGCCTTTGCGCTGTGCGATCCCGTCGCGGTGACGGGCGTTGCCCCAAAGGACAAACGCTGGCCGCTTGTGATCTCGGCGGCCTTCACGCAAACGCTGAGCCCGGAACGCTGGAAGGCGCTGCGCTGGCGGTTTTTCCGGCTGCATTTCCAGTATCTTTGCGCCTTTGACCGGCCTGGGGATTACGATTACTTCCAGATTACCGCCGGGCCGCAGACGCTTGGCGCGCGCTACGCCGGGCGCGCGCCGTCCCCCAGCCGGATCGAAACGCCGGTGTCGAAATTCACGGATGTCGCCGCATGACGCTGCCGCCGAAACCCCCCGCGCGGCCCGGTCGCGTGTCGCTCTGGCGGTATATGCGGCTTTTCCGGCGGGATATCCTGTCGGCGCAACCCGCGCGCCTGTATCGCGCGTGGATGGCCGAGTTTCGCACGCCGTTCTTTCGATCCTACCTGTGCAACCAACCGCATCTCGTGGAGCTCGTGCTGCGGGACCGGCCCGATGATTTCCCGAAATCCGACCGCATTCGCGAAGGACTGACGCCGCTTCTGGGCAATTCCGTTTTCGTGACCAATGGCGAGACATGGAAACGGCAACGACGCATCATCGACCCGGCGTTCGAGGGCGGTCGCCTGCGCGATACGTTCCCGGCGATGCTGCGCGCGGGGCAGGGAGCTGTGGCGCGGCTGGCGGGTCACGCGAGTGGCGCGCCCGTCGAGATCGAGGCGCAGACCAGCCATGTCGCCGCCGATGTAATCTTTCGCACGCTGTTTTCGCTGCCCATCGAAGATGAGCTGGCGACCCGCGTCTTTGCCGAATTCCGCGCCCATCAGCGCACCCAGCCCGTGGTCAATATCGGGGCGTTCCTGCCCTTGCCCAGCTGGATGCCACGGTTTCACAGCCGCGCCACGCGCGACACGGCGGCGCGGATCCGGGCGCTGATCACCGAGATCACGGAGCACCGCATGGCCGAGATCGCGGCCGGAACCGCGCCCGACGATCTGGCAACCAAGATCATGACCACCGCCGATCCCGAGACCGGCGCGCGGTTCGACACCGAAGAGATGGTCGATCAGGTCGCCATCTTCTTTCTCGCCGGGCATGAAACAAGCGCTTCGGCGCTGGCATGGTCGCTTTACCTGCTGGCCATGCATCCTGATTGGCAGGACCGTGTGGCGACGGAGGCGACGCAGGTCATGCCAGGGGGCGAAGGCGATTTCAGCGCCACCGGTCGATTGCGCGTGGCGCGCGACGTGTTCCGCGAGACGCTGCGCCTGTACCCGCCGGTGCCGATGATGGTGCGCGAGGCGGCACGGGATGAATGTTTCCGCGACCGTGACGTGCGGCGCGGCAGCCAGATCGTACTAAGCCCCTGGCACCTGCATCGTCATGAACGCCTGTGGGACAACCCGGACGCGTTCGATCCGGCACGGTTTGGCACAGAGAACGGCAAGACCTGCCTGCGGGAGGCGTATATACCGTTTTCCGCCGGTCAGCGGGTTTGCACCGGGGCGGGATTCGCGATGATCGAGGGGACGTTGCTTTTGTCGATGCTGGTGGGCGCGTATCGGTTCGATCTGGTGCCCGATCGCCTGGCGATGCCGGTGGCGCATCTGACGGTGCGTGGCAAGGACGGGATCTGGTTGCGCATTCGACCGCGCGCATGAGGCCCGAAAGGTTTTGCGCTCTACCGATCCCGATCGCGATAATGGCGCAGCACGTAAAGGCGGATGGCCGAGGCAAGGCCGGTTTCCATGCCGCGTTCCACATCAATTTCGGCGGCCAAGGCGTTGATCGGCTTTGATTTTGCTGCGGCGATCTCGCGGAATGCCTGCCAGAACTCTTCCTCCAGCGACACGCTGGTGCGGTGCCCCCGCAAGGTGAGCGAGCGTTTGACAGGCCGCCCGCTCATTCCTCGCGGCGGGTCTGGTCAAGCTGCTCTTGCGCCTTGGCGGCGCGGGCCTTGTCCAGCTCTTTTTCCGCCTTGCTGCGCCCGAACCGCACCGCGTTTTCCTCTGCGCGCGCCTTGCCTTCGGCGCGCGCGCGGGCCTTGCGGACCAGGTTGAGATTGACGGGCTTGCTCATGCGTCCTTGGGGCCGATCATCTGCTCGGGGCGCACCACGCGGTCGAATGTCTCCGCATCGACAAAGCCAAGTGCGATCGCCTCTTGCTTGAGCGTGGTGCCATTCTTGTGCGCGGTCTTGGCGACTTTGGTGGCGTTGTCATAGCCGATGGTCGGTGCCAGTGCCGTGACCAGCATGAGCGACTCGGTCATCAGCTTCTCGATACGCGGCTCGTTCGCCTCGATCCCGGACAGCATCCGCTCGGTAAAGCTGTCTGCGGCATCGCCCAAAAGCTGGACGGATTGCAACAGGTTATAGGCCATCATCGGGTTGTAGACGTTCAGCTCGAAATGCCCCTGAGAGCCTGCGAACTTGATCGCGGCGTCGTTGCCCATCACATGCGCAGCAACCTGCGTCAGCGCCTCGGCCTGTGTCGGGTTGACCTTACCGGGCATGATGCTGCTGCCCGGCTCATTCTCGGGCAGGATCAATTCGCCAAGGCCGGAACGCGGGCCGGACCCCAGAAAGCGAATGTCGTTGGCGATCTTGTAGCAACTGCCTGCCACGGTCGAAATGGCACCCGAAAGGAACACCATCGCATCATGGGCGGCAAGCGCCTCGAACTTGTTCGGCGCGGTGACAAAGGGCAGGCCAGTGATATCGGCCATATGGCCCGCCACGTGCTCGCCCCAGCCCTTGCGGGTGTTCAGGCCGGTGCCGACAGCGGTACCGCCCTGTGCCAGCTCATAAATGCCGGGCAGGGTGGCCTTGATCCGCGCGATGCCCTGCCGGATCTGGTGGGCATAGCCGCCAAATTCCTGCCCAAGCGTCAGCGGCGTGGCGTCCTGGGTATGGGTGCGGCCGATCTTGATGATGTGTTTGAACTGCTCCGATTTCGCTTCCAGCCCGGCCAGCAGCTTTTCCAGCCCCGGCAAAAGCACGTCACGCACGCTCATCGCCGTGGCGATATGCATGGCCGTGGGAAACGTGTCGTTCGAGGACTGGCCCATGTTGCAATGGTCATTCGGATGCACCGGATCCTTGGACCCGATGGTGCCGCCAAGGATCTCGATCGCGCGGTTGGCGATGACCTCGTTGGCGTTCATGTTGGATTGGGTGCCGGACCCGGTTTGCCACACAACCAGCGGAAAGTGATCGTCCAGCTTGCCGTCCACCACTTCGCCCGCCGCGTCGATGATCGCATCAGCCAGGCTTGCGTCAAGCACGCCGGCGTTCTTGTTGGCCATGGCGCAGGCCTTTTTGACGACGCCAAGCGCGCGCACGATGGACACAGGCTGTTTTTCCCAGCCGATGGGGAAATTCATCAAGGATCGCTGCGTCTGCGCGCCCCAATACTTGTCTGCGGGCACGTCGAGCGGGCCAAAGCTGTCGGATTCGGTGCGGGTGGCTGTCATGTCTTGCATCTCCCAGGAAATCAGGCTGGGCCTGTCATAGCGTAGGCAGAGGAAAGATCAACACAGTATGCCAAGGTATACGGAGTCAGCGCCGCCGCACCGGCCCATACTATTTGCGAAAGCTGTCAAGGCTGACGACATCGGCGTCGCGCGGGGCATCCTCGCTATCGGCCATCTCAATGTCGGTATCGTCCTCGACCGGGGCGGCGGGTGCCGCTTCGTCGCTGTCGTCTTCCTGGCTTTCAAAGCGCAGGCCGAATTCGACGGACGGATCGACAAAGGTCTGGATCGCATCATAGGGGATATACAGATGCTCTGGCGTGTCGCCGAAATTCAGCGTGACGGCGAATCCGTCATCGGTCACGTCCAGCGCATCGAACCAGTGCTGCATCACCACGGTCATTTCCTCTGGGTACCGGTCCCGCAGCCAATCCGCGACTTGTGCGTCGGTATGGGTGGTGTCGAAGGTGATGAAGAAATGATGTGCTCCGGGCAGGCCGTTGTCGCGTATATCTGTCAAAACCTCTTGGATGAGGCCGCGCATGGCACGGTGCATCAGTTTTCCGTAGTCAATCGAGCGCGTCATGTCAGACCCTGAGTTATTTCCATGGCCAGCATAGGGGATTCTGCCCGAAACAAAAGACCTGTCAGATCCTGTTTACATCACCACGTGCAAAAGCCCTGTCAGCCCCGCCATAACGGCCAGCCCGGACAGCATCGACAGCCGCAAGCCCACGAAGAGACAGGCGGCCAGCGCCACAAGACCCGCATCGAACCCAGAGAAATCGGCAAACCGAACCACCGGCCCATAGGTGCCGTGCGTCACCTCATCGAACAGAACATGGAGGCTGAACCAGACCGCAAGGTTGAGGATCACCCCAGCCACGCTTGCGGCAATCGCATCGAACGCGCCTTGCAACCGTGGCTTTGCCAACAGCGTTTCAACATAGGGCGCGGCGGCAAAGATCCACAGGAAGCACGGCACGAAAGTGACCCAAAGACAGATCAGCGCGGCTAGCACGGCCAAACCTGGCCCCGAGTGCTGAAACCCGGCCACAAAGGCCGCGAATTGCGTCACCAGGATCAGGGGGCCGGGCGTGGTTTCGGCCAGCCCCAGCGCGTCGATCATCTGCTCGGTGGTCAGCCAGCCGTAGGATTGCACGATTTCCTGCGTCATGTAGGCCAGCACGGCATAGGCCCCGCCAAAAGTGACCACCGCCAACTTGGAGAAAAACAGCGCCACGTCCAGAAGCAAATCAGAGCCAGAGACCCAAAGCAGCACAACAGGCGCCAGCCAAAGCCCGCCCCAAATAAGGATGGTCCGCAGGGTCTTCACGGTAGAAAAATCATGCTTTGGCAGTGGTTTGTCAGGTGGTGTTGAGGCGCGGATAAGGCCGATCAGCGCCGCCATGGCGATGATGACGGGAAAGGGAACGGACAACACAAAGATCCCTGCGAAGGCTGCAAGCGCCAGCGCCCGCGCCTGCCAATCCAGCAGCGCGCGACCGGCCAGCTTTGACAGCGCCTGAATCACGATGATGACAACGGCAGCCTTCACCCCGGCAAAGACGGCCTGCACCACCGGCAGATCCCCGAAATAGACATAGCCAAAGGCAAGGCCCAGGATCACGCACGCCCCCGGCAACACGAACAAAAGCCCCGCGATCAGCCCGCCGGGCACACCGCGCAAACGCCAGCCCGCATAGGTTGCAAGCTGCATCGCCTCGGGGCCGGGCAGCAACATGCAAAAGGACAGTGCCTGTAAAAACTGCTTTTCGCCCAGCCATTTGCGGCGGTCGACAAGTTCGGTCTGCATCAGCGAAATCTGTGCCGCCGGCCCGCCAAAGGACAGCAGGCCGATCTTGCCGAAGACGCGGATCAGATCGGAATAGTCGGGCATCTGGCCACGTTCCTCGGGCTGGAAAAACACGTGGTTCTGGCCTACAGCAAATTTTCCGGGACGTATAGTCGCACCGGGGCATGTGCATGTTATCGTTCTGCGACAGTATTTTGCGGGGGTAAGTTGAAGTGCAGGCTTCTGTTGCCAGGTGCCTGCGAACCCCGCCAGACCTTGCTAGAGGGCTGGGCTTGAGATTTCGATCTTGCTACCGCTTACGCGGCAACTGCGACCGGAGCATTATTGTCATTGGCAATTATGCTTTAGCGAACCGATAACGGTGGTATCTCACCGAGACAAAGCTAACCCCTTTAGACGTTCGTCGATCCTGTTTCGGCCCCTCATACCCACCAATGAATGGGGTTGTTGGTGGAGCCGCCGGGTACCGCCCCCGGGTCCGATCCGCTTATTACGAGCGCGTTTATGTCCATAGTACCCTTACGAGCACACGGTGAACATAGGGGCCACACCGCGCTTTGCAAAGGGGGCGTCGGCATTTTCATGCAGGTTTTTCACAGCACGATCTGGTCGAACCTGTTCAAGTTCGGATGACAACGCGCCGCCAAGCTCGTCGCGCGCCAAGTCGGGAGTCTTGTGATACGCGTCACATACTCCATGGACCGGCAGGAGACAGGGCTGCACCGGACTTTCCGCAACGTAAACGTGACCACGGCAGGGGTCGTTCGCCTTGGTCAGGAAAACCGGCCCATAACTGGAAAATGCGTCGCAAATACCCACCGGTATAGTCGCGCCCGTTCATCGCCACGATCACTTTGTATGATATTCTTGCAATTCGAATTCCAGATTCCCGTTTGATCATCCGGGCTATGGGCGATTAGGCTGGGTCATATAGCCGAGGGTGGAACGGATCATGACAAAAGCGCCGGATGCGCAATGGCGGGACGCGTACAAGACGGTGCGTAACCCCTTCATGAGAAGGCGCTAAACCGGTCCAAAGCCACCCCGGACAAAGTGAAAAATAACAGGAGGGAGGCCGATTATGGCCGATGAAACTGCGAATCAGGGGATACCGGCGCCAGAGGGCACGGTTGATCTTATCGAGACCGATTACGAGGTCGGTCAGGACAATATTCAAGCCAAGATTGGGCCCTTTGGTCTTGATTTCCATAACCCGGTATTTCTTATTTCCGGACTTTCGATCATCGCGTTCGTCTTTTATTCGCTGGCATTGCCGGAACAGGCCGCCACCGCGTTCGAGGCCGCAAAGCAATACGTCATCAACAGCTTTGATTTCTTCTTTTTGAGCGCGGCGAATATCTTTGTCATCTTCTGCCTTTTGCTGATCGTGACGCCTTATGGTTCCGTTCGTCTGGGCGGGCCGGATGCGCGGGCGGATTATTCCTATATCGGGTGGTTCGCGATGCTGTTCGCGGCGGGCATGGGCATCGGGCTGCTGTTTTTCGGCGTATCCGAACCGATGAGCCATTTTTCCAGCTCCCTGGGTGGCACATCCGTGGGCGAGGACGGGATCCGCACCGACTGGGCGCCAGCGGGCGCGGCAGCCGGTGACGAGGCGGCGGCACAGCGGCTTGGCATGGCGGCGACGATCTTTCATTGGGGTCTGCACCCTTGGGCGATCTACGCGGTGGTGGCGCTGGCGCTGGCGCTGTTTTCCTACAACAAGGGCCTGCCGCTGACGCTGCGGTCGGCGTTCTATCCGCTTCTGGGGGATCGCGTCTGGGGCTGGTGGGGCCACATCATCGACACGCTGGCGGTTTTCGCCACGCTGTTCGGCCTGGCCACCTCGCTGGGTTTCGGCGCGGAACAGACGGCCTCTGGCCTGACATTCCTCTTTGGGTCGGGTGACGCAGCCGAAGGCACACGCGCCTTCATGGGCATCACCTATGGCAACAGCAGCGACAGCGGCGTCGAGAACAACCCGTTGCTTCTGGTGCTTTTGATCACGGCGATCACGGCGGTTGCGCTGATCTCGGTCGTGCGGGGTCTTGATGGCGGCGTTAAGGTGCTGTCGGAAATCAACATGGGCCTTGCGGGCATCCTGCTGCTGTTCGTGTTCCTTGTCGGCGGGCCGGTCTTCTTGATCACCCTGTTTTTCGACAGCATCATGGCTTATTTCCAGAACATCTTCGCCCTGTCCAACCCGTTCGGGCGTGAGGACGTGAACTTCAGCCAGGGCTGGACGACGTTCTACTGGGCGTGGTGGATCAGCTGGTCACCGTTTGTGGGCATGTTCATCGCCCGCGTCAGCCGGGGCCGCACGGTGCGTGAATTCATCGTCTGCCTGCTGCTGATCCCGACCACGGTCTGCATCCTGTGGATGACGGTCTTTGGCGGTACCGCGCTTAACCAGGTGGTGGCCGACGGCTATACCGGGGCGCAGGACGCGGCGCTTGATCTCAAGCTGTTCTACATGCTCGACCAGTTGCCGCTGGCCACGATCGCCTCGGTGATCGGGATCGTGCTTGTGGTGGTCTTCTTTGTCACCTCGTCGGATTCGGGCAGCCTTGTGATCGACACGATCACGGCGGGCGGCAAGGTTGACGCGCCGGTGTCGCAGCGGGTGTTCTGGTGCATCTTCGAAGGCGCGGTGGCCATCGTGCTTCTGATCGGGGGCGGTCTGGCGTCGTTGCAGGCGGCGGTCATCGCCACGGGCCTGCCGTTTACGCTGGTGCTGCTGGTGATGTGCTATGCCATCTGGCGCGGTCTGGCGAGCGAACGGCGCGCCTGACACAAGGTCAGCAACCAAAGAGAAGGCCCCCCGGCTCTTGCAGCGCGGGGGGCTTTGTTGTTTCTAGGCCAGCAAAAGCCATGGGGAGCGCAAGAATGACCGGACTGGACAGCGATTTCGTGCGGGCGCAGTTTCCTGCCTTTGTCGAGCCGAGCCTTCAGGGGCAGGCGTTTTTTGAGAATGCGGGCGGTTCCTACACCTGTCAGCCGGTGATTGACCGGCTGGAACGCTTCTATCGCCAGCGCAAGGTGCAGCCCTATGCCCCCTATGAGGCCAGCCGCCTGGCGGGTGAGGAAATGGACGAGGCGCGCAGACGCCTGTCGGCGATGCTGGGCGTGGCCGAGGATGAACTGTCCTTCGGCCCCTCGACCACCCAGAACACCTATGTTCTGGCGCAGGCGTTTCGGCAATGGATGCAGCCGGGCGACGCCATCATCGTCACCGATCAGGATCACGAGGCCAATTCCGGCCCGTGGCGGCGCTTGGCTGAGGACGGGTTCGAGATCCGTGAATGGAAGATCGACCCCGTTTCGGGGATGCTGCGGCTTGACCAGCTCGAAGAGCTGCTTGACGAGCGGGTGCGCCTTGTCTGTTTTCCGCATTGTTCCAACATCGTGGGCGCGATCAACCCGGTGGTCGAGATCACCGCCGCCGCCCATGCGGCAGGCGCGTTCGTCTGTGTTGATGGGGTGTCCTACGCGCCGCACGGCTTTGTGAACGTGGGCGAGATGGGGCCGGACATCTATCTGTTCTCGGCCTACAAGACCTATGGCCCGCATCAGGGGGTCATGGTGATCCGTCGCGAACTGGGCGAGATGCTGCCCAATCAGGGCCATTGGTTCAACGGCGACGCGCTTTACAAGCGGTTCACGCCTGCCGGGCCGGATCATGCGCAGGTCGCGGCCAGTGCCGGCATGGCGGATTACTATGACAGTCTGGCCGAACATCATGGCATCACCGGCGATCCCGCCACGCGAACGGCGGGGGTGCATGACCTGATGCGCGCACAGGAAACCGCGCTTTTGCAGCCGGTGCTGGATTACCTGGCCGACAAGAACTCCGTGCGGCTCATAGGCCCGCGCGAGGCGTCCGAAAAGGCGCCAACAGTGGCGGTGGAACTGCCCGGATCGGGGGAAGAGGCCGCCCGCGCGCTGGCGGGGCATGGCATCATGGCGGGAGGCGGTGATTTTTACGGCTCGCGCCCGCTGCGCGCGATGGGTGTTGATCTGGACAAGGGCGTGTTGCGCCTTAGCTTCGTCCACTACACGGACAAAAGCGAGATCGGCAAGCTTCTCAAGGCGTTGGACGCGTCGCTTTGATCCGAACACAATGACGGGCCGTAACGCCCTTACCAGACACGGGGCGCAAGACATCATGGCAAAGACGACACCCACGATCCTGTGGCTGCGCCGCGATTTGCGGTTGAGCGATCATCCCGCGTTCTGCGCGGCGGTGGCGCGCGGCGGTGCGGTCATCCCGGTGTTTATTCGTGACGATCTCGTTCAGACGCAGGGCGCGGCCCCAAAATGGCGGCTGGGCCTGTCGCTTGCCGATCTGCAAGCCCGGTTGAAGGACAAGGGCAGCGGGCTTGTCCTGCGCACGGGCGAGGCGCTGGAGGTGCTGCGCTCGCTGGTGCGCGACACCGGGGCAGGGGCCGTCTACTGGAGCCGCGCCTATGATCCCGACAGCATCGCGCGGGACAAGCACGTGAAAGCGGCGCTGACCGAGGATGGGGTTGATGTGCAAAGCCATCTGGGACACCTGATGTTCGAGCCGTGGACGGTCGAAACCAAGACCGGCGGGTTTTACAAGGTCTACACGCCGATGTGGAAAGCCGTGCGCGACCGCGAGGTGCCCGAGCCGCTGACGACGCCGGGCAACATCCCGGCGCCTGAGACATGGCCCGAAAGCGAGACGCTTGAGGACTGGACGCTTGGTGCCGACATGGATCGCGGGGCGGACGTCTGCCTGCCGCATCAGCTTGTTGGCGAAGAGGCGGCGCAAGGCCGGTTGGGGCATTTCGTGGCTCATGTCATCGGTGACTACAACGACAAGCGCGACCTGCCCGCCGTCGACGGCACCTCGGGCCTGTCGGCCAGTCTTGCGCTGGGTGAAATCTCTCCCCGGCAATGCTGGCACGCGGGGCAGCGGGCGCTGCGCGATGGCGGCGGCAAGGGGGCCGAGACATGGTTGCAGGAACTGGTCTGGCGCGAGTTCGCCTATCACCTTGCCTATCACACCCCGCGCATCACCACCGGCAACTGGCGCGAGGAGTGGGACGCCTTCCCTTGGAACGAGGACGAGGACCGCGCCGACGTGATTGCGTGGAAACAGGGTCGCACCGGCGAGCCATTCGTGGATGCCGCCATGCGCGAGATGTATGTGACGGGGCGGATGCACAACCGCGCGCGCATGATCGTGGCCAGCTACCTGACAAAGCATCTGCTGAGCCACTGGAAGATCGGCAAGCGCTGGTTCGAGGAGCATCTGACGGATTGGGACCCGGCCAGCAACGCAATGGGCTGGCAATGGGCGGCGGGGTCCGGCCCCGATGCGACGCCCTACTTCCGTGTGTTCAATCCCGAAACCCAACTGGACAAGTTTGACCGCGATGCGGCCTATCGCAAGGCGTGGATCGCCGAACGCTACGCGCAGCCCACTGACACGGCGCTGAGTTATTTCAAGGCGATCCCCAAATCTTGGGGCATGTCGCCGGATACCGACTACCCCGACCGGATCGTGGGATTGAAAGAGGGGCGTCAACGCGCCCTTGACGCTTATGAGGACAGACCGTTTTGAAACGTGAGACGAAACCGCTTGCGGCGGGTGGCAATCCGTCCGTAGCCGCCATTCCCGAAAAGACCCGGACAGAGGACATTATCCTGACCGACACCAGCGGCCAGCACGATCTGCCGCGCTATTTCGCGCGCGTCTTTGCCGTGGCGCAGATGATCGACAACGGTCGTCTTGATATCGGGCTGGACGATGGCCGGGTGTTCCGCGCCGAGGGCACGGCACCCGGCCCGGTGGCACGCATCGACATCCACGATCACGAGCTTTTCGCCCGGATGATCCGCGAAGGCTATCTCGGCTTTTGCGAGGCGTATCTTGATGGCGGCTGGAGCACGCCGGACCTGCAAGCCTTCATGGATCTGGTGAATAGTGGCAATGACCGCATGTATAACGGCTATCCGGGCCAGAAACTGGTCGAGATCTTCGAGAAAATCCGCTTCTGGCTGCAACGCAATTCCAAGGGGCAGGCGCGCAAGAATATCAGTTACCATTATGACCTGGGCAACGAGTTCTACCGGCTCTGGCTGGATGACACGATGACCTATTCCTCGGCCCTGTTCCAGACCGGTCAGGAAAGCCTGGAGGCCGCGCAGACCGCCAAATATGCCAGCATGATCGACGAGATGGGTGCAAAGCCCGGCGATCACGTGCTGGAGATCGGTTGTGGTTGGGGCGGGTTCGCGGAATATGCCGCGCGCGACCGCGGGCTGAAGGTGACGGGGCTGACGATCAGCCGGGAACAGTTCACCTATGCCCAAGAGCGCATCCGCAAGGCGGGGCTGGAAGACCGGGTGGAGTTCAAGTTGCAGGACTACCGCGACGAGCGCGGGCAATATGACGGCATCGCCAGCATCGAGATGTTCGAGGCGGTGGGCGAACACTACTGGCCGGTCTATTTCCGCACCGTAAAAGACCGGCTGAAACCCGGCGGCAAGGCCACGCTTCAGATCATCACCGTCGGCGATGACCGCTTCGAGATCTATCGCAATGATGTGGATTTTATTCAGAAATACATCTTTCCGGGCGGGATGCTGCCCTCTCCCAGCGCGCTGCGCGAACAGGTGCGGCGCGCCGGGCTGACGGTCATGCGCTCCATCGAGTTTGGCGAAAGCTATAGCCTGACGCTGCGCCGCTGGCATGAAACCTTCAACGACAAATGGGATGACGTGGCGCGGCTTGGTTTTGACGATCGGTTCCGCCGGATGTGGAATTTCTATCTCACCTCTTGTGCTGGCGCGTTTCATACGGGTAATTGCGATGTGACACAGATCACCATCGCAAGGCCGGAGTAAATGCCAATAACAGACCGGATGCCGACCGCGGCCAAGGCCGCCGTCGCCGTGATGATGGCGGTTCTGGCATGGGTCGCCAGCGAGATGTTCCGCCCACTGATGCCCGAGGGCACGGATTTCGGTCTGTTCAACGAGGTGAATGTCGCGCTTGGGCTGGTATGCGGCTGGCTCGTGATCGGCACGCGCCTTGGATATGGCATCGCCGACGCGATCGGCGCTGGTCTGACAGGGGTTGGCGCGATGGTGTGCTGGGCGCTGTTCCTGCAAAGTTTCAACGAGATGCTTCGCCTGGCTCTGGACCGCCGTTACGATGGACCGGTCGAGGGGATCATGGCGATTTTCACGATCGCGGTCGATTACGGTGCCGTGATGATCGACACGCCGTTGATCGTGCTGCTGGTCGCGGGCGGGATCGTGATTGGTCTGCTCGGGGAACTCGTTGCGCGCAGGTGGGGCTGAGATGACACTGCCCGTCCCCCCGAATGGGCCATTGGCCAATCCCGATCTTTTGCGCGCGTTGCTTGGTCACGATGCCGTGCTCCCGTTGACAGGTCAGGCGGCGGACAAGCTGGCGTATTTTGCACAGGCGCTTGGCACCACGCCCGATGCCGCCGAGGCCGATGCGGATCTGCCACGGCCCGCGGTGCTGATCCATGCCGCGCGCGAGGTGGCGGGATATTACGGACGGCTGAGCGCGGGGACCGTGGCGGGCCGGATGCCGATGATCCTTGCACGGGCCGCATCCAAGGCCACCGCCGCCGAAAGCCCGGCCCCCGCGACCATCCGCAGCGCCACATCCGCTGACCGTGTCGACGTTGTGTCGCGCGAAGCGTCGCATGAAGGCCACTTCCTGACCCAAACCTTCGAGCTGCGCCATCCCGGTTTTCGGGGCGGTATGAGCGATATCCTGCGGCGAGAGGTGTTCGTGGCCACAGATGCCGCCATCGTGTTGCCCTATGATCCGCTGCGCGACCGGGTGTTGCTGGTCGAACAGTTCCGCATGGGCCCATTCGGGCGCGGGGATCCTTATCCGTGGGTGCTGGAACCTGTGGCAGGGCGGGTTGACGCGGGCGAAACACCCGACGCCTGCGCGCGGCGCGAATGCGTGGAAGAGGCGCATCTGACCCTGCACGGGATCGAGCATGTCAGCAGCCATTACTGCACGCCGGGCTGCTCGACGGAAATGTTCCATTGCTATGTGGGTCTTTGCGACCTGCCGGAACTGGCGCGCGGGCTTGGCGGGCTTGAGACCGAGAACGAGGATATCCGCACCCATGTCCTGAGCTTTGAGGCAGGCATGGATCTGGTCCGCACGGGCGAGGCCAATATCGGCCCGATGATCCTGCTTTTCCTGTGGCTGGAGCGAGAGCGCGCCCGCCTGCGCGGGGCTGCTTGAGTTAGCGCGACTGACGCTCTAAGTCTGACCCCGGACATGACAAAGGAGCGCCCGGACATGCGCATCGCCAAGGATCTCGCCGACGCGGTCGGCCACACGCCTCTTATCCGGCTTCGCCGCGCCAGCGAGGCGACGGGCTGCGACATCTACGGCAAGGCGGAATTTCTGAATCCCGGCCAGTCGGTCAAGGACCGCGCGGCGCTTTATATCATCAAGGACGCCATCGCGCGCGGCGAATTGCAGCCGGGCGGCACCATTGTCGAGGGCACCGCCGGAAATACCGGTATCGGCCTTGCGGTGGTCGGCGCGTCGATGGGGTTCAAGACGGTGATCGTCATCCCCGAAACCCAAAGCGAGGAAAAGAAAGAGATGCTGCGCCTTGCGGGGGCCGATCTGGTGCAGGTGCCCGCTGCGCCCTATTCGAATCCGAACAATTTCGTCCATTATTCGCGCCGACTGGCCGAAAAACTGGCCCCTGACGCGCCCAACGGTGTGATCTGGGCCAACCAGTTCGACAACACGGCCAACCGGCAGGCCCATGTGGAAACCACCGGCCCCGAGATATGGGACCAGACCGGCGGCAAGGTTGACGGGTTCATCTGCGCCTGCGGCTCTGGTGGCACGCTGGCGGGCGTGGCGATGGCGTTGCAGGACAAGGGCGTGAAGATCGGTCTGGCCGACCCGATGGGGGCAAAGCTGTATTCGTGGTACACGCGCGGCGAGCTCGAGGCCGAGGGTGGCTCGATTGCCGAAGGCATCGGGCAGGTGCGCATCACAGCCAATCTAGAGGGGCTGACACCCGATTTCTGCTATCAGATCCCTGACGAAGAGGCGCTGCCCATCGTCTTTGACCTGCTGGAACACGAGGGGCTGATCATGGGCGCCTCGACCGGGGTCAACGTGGCGGGTGCGATGCGCATGGCGCGCGACATGGGGCCGGGGCACACCATCGTGACCATCCTGTGTGATTACGGCACGCGCTATCAGTCGAAGCTGTTCAATCCCGATTTCCTGAAGGAAAAGAACCTGCCCGTGGCGGATTGGATGAAACAGGCCCCGCGCAGCATTCCCGGCGTATTCGTGGAATGACGCGGCTGGCGCGGATATGCGCGCTTTTGCTGGCCCTTGTGCTTGGTGTTGGCGCGGGCATGTCCCCGGTGCCGGGCACGGCACAGGCCGCCACGCAAAGCCCTGCGATTGATTACGAGGCATGGGAACGCATCGCCAAACGCGCCGATGCGGCGATAGAGGCGGGCCGCGCCTCCACCCATATTCTTGAAGACTTGCGGCAGGAGCTGACAAATTGGCGGCAACGCTTTCAGCAAGGGCAGAACGTCAATTCCAGCGCCATCGCCAATGTGCAGCGCCAACTCGACGCGCTTGGCCCGCCGCCCGAGGACCGGCCGGAATCCGCCGATATCGCGGCACAACGCGCAGAGCTGACCCAAAGGTTGGCCACCCTGCGCGAACCGGTCCGCAATGCCGAACTTGCCTATAGCCGGGCCGTCGGTCTGATCGCCGGTCTAGACGCGATCATTCGTGCACGGCAGGCCGAAGAGGTGCTTGAGTTCGGGCCGTCGCCGTTGAACCCGGCGCATTGGCCACCTGGTCTGCGCGGGCTTTACAATGCGGCCGACGACATACGGTTCGAGGTGGCAAGCGCGTGGCGCAAGGATCTGCAACGCGCCCAGACCCGTGAAAACCTGCCTGGTGTGATCCTGCTGCTGGTGGTGGGCGTGATCCTGATGGCGCGGGGGCGACGCTGGAGCAAGAAACTCAGCCTGCGTATCCTGTGCGACGATCCCGGCGCGGGGCGCTGGCTGTTGGGTTTTGTGGTGTCCATCGGGTCGATTCTGCTGCCGTTTCTGGGCGTTTTCGCCCTGACAGAGGCGTTTTATGCAACCGCTCTGGTCGGGCTGCGCGGCGAGCAGATGTTGACGGCCATTTTGCCTGCGTCTTTTGCCTTTCTGTTGGCGCGGTGGCTGGCCTCGCGGGTGTTCCCGACCGAAGAGGCGCGCACCCTGCCGCTTATGCTTGATCGCGACCAAAGGCGGTTTGGCCGTTGGTATGGCGGCCTTCTTGGGGCGGCAGCGGCGCTGAGTTATGTCCTGCAGGAAGTCGGCGGAATCGCCGACTGGAGCCCACGACAGATCGTCGTGATCCAGTTTCCGTTCATGGTGCTTTGCGGCATGTTGCTGTGGCGGTTGGCTGGTCTGTTGCGGGTGCATGTGCGCGCCCAGATCGCCGCCGAGGGCGAAGAAACCTACGGGTCGCGCGCCGTTCGCGTGCTGTCCCTGGCGCTGTTGGCGCTGGCCCTGCTGACACCGGTCCTGGGGGCTGTGGGCTATTTCAAGCTGGCGCAATGGCTGCTCTACCCCTCTCTGGCCTCGCTTCAGCTTCTGGCGCTGCTGCTGGTGCTGCAACGGCTTGTGACCGAAATCTACGTGCTGATCACCGGCAATCGTCAGGGTGCTGCCGAAAGCCTTGTGCCCGTGCTCCTGGGTTTTGCCATTGTCCTGGCCTCGGTGCCGGTCTTTGCGCTGATCTGGGGCGCGCGGGTGGCCGATTTGCTGGAAATCTGGATGAGCCTGGTCAATGGAATCAGCATCGGCGGCGTGCTGATTTCGCCTGCGGTCTTCTTTACCTTCGCACTGGTCTTCTCGCTCGGCTATGCCGTCACGCGGCTGATACAGGGCACACTCAGGAACACGATCCTGCCAAAGACCCGGCTGGACACGGGCGGGCGCAATGCCTTGGTGGCGGGGGTCGGGTATCTGGGGATCTTTCTGGCCGCTATCATCGCGATCACCAGCGCGGGCATCGACCTCAGTTCCATCGCAATCGTCGCCGGTGCGCTGTCCGTGGGCATCGGTTTCGGTCTTCAGACCATCGTGTCGAATTTCGTCTCGGGGATAATCCTGTTGATCGAACGCCCGATTTCCGAAGGCGACTGGATCGAGGTGGGCGGCACCCATGGCACGGTGCGCGACATCTCGGTGCGCGCAACGATCATCCAGACCTTCGACCGTTCGGACGTGATCGTGCCAAATGCCGATCTGGTCACCGGGCGGGTCACCAATTACACGCGCGGCAACACGGTCGGCCGCGTGATCGTCGCGGTGGGCGTGGCCTATGGCACCGACACCAAGCGGGTTGAGGCGATCCTTCAGGAGGTGGCGGAAAACCATCCGATGGTGATGGCTGTCCCGGCACCCTTCGTGCTGTTTCGCGGCTTCGGTGCGTCCTCGCTGGATTTCGAGATCCGCGCGATCCTGCGCGATGTGAACTGGGTGATGAACGTGCATTCGGACATGAACCACGAAATCGCGCGGCGCTTTGTCGAGGAAGGAATCGAGATTCCCTTTGCCCAGACAGACATCTGGCTGCGCAATCCCGAAACGCTGAGCGGGTACAGAGCACCCGCCACCGGGGGGCAGACACCCGAGCCGAAACCGGACGCCACGCCGCTTTCGAAAGCCCAGCCCGCCGCAGCCCAGCCGGCCAATGACGCCGATGGCGACGGCGGGGCAGGGGATGGCAGGTGACGGCCCCCGGTGCGTTGACAGGCAAGAAGGCGGCGCATGGGCGAAATCACGGGCCTGTGCCCTGGCAATATCCCAAGCAAAGCCCGCCAGCGTCGGCACCCGCTGCCCCGCTCCACACGCCCGACCGCAAAGGTCAAGAATCCCCTTGAACTGTCACCGGTCCCGACGCTAAAGAGAACGAACCGGAGAGGTGGCCGAGTGGTCGAAGGCGCACGCCTGGAAAGTGTGTAGGCGGGGAACCGTCTCCAGGGTTCGAATCCCTGTCTCTCCGCCACTAAAATCTTGTAAGCGCCTGAATTAAATGGATAATGCTTGGGGTAACGGCTTTGTGGATACAATTTCGGATACATTTTATATTTTCTTGGGTTTCGTATTCAGCTGTGTTGTAGTGTTGATGGAAATCCACGATGCAAAAGAGGTGTCAGTTGATGTTGATGCGCCGTTTTAAAACCTTCATGCTATTTACAGTTTTCTTGGGGTCTACTTTTTTAGCGGCGTGCAGTTCGCCTCAAGCCTTTCAAGCGGCAGGTGTCCATGATGGCGAAACGTACCGTATTGAAGTGAAACGCGGGGGAGAGGCATTCAATCCTGATCTGTTTGTTTTGCTAAACGGCGAACAAGCAATGAGGATACAGCGCGTCAATATGTTTAAAGACCCTAACTGCGAGAAAACAAATATTTCATCGTGGAGATGCGTGTACACGACCGACTATCGAGGAATGGCACTTAAGGTTGTTGAAGAGACAAATACCACTATCGCCAGCAACAGCTTGAACTATGATGTTTATCTTGATGGTGATTACGTCCAACGGGTTGTAGCGGCGATGTATTAAGTGTGGCAAAAAGTTTATGCGTCAAAAAAAAGCCCAGCAAGAATTTCGTCTTGCTGGGCTTTTTGGCAGCGGTCCGTAACCTCCGCCACTTCGTCTGCGCGCCCCATGACTGACCAGCGCCAGACGCATCACGCAGGACCTAGGGCAGTCTGCCCTGCGTGTAACTGTTAAGCCTGCGTCAACGTGATTACGTTGAACGCCTCAGCGTGACGGACAGCCACGTCGGCCATCATATGCGCCGTGATACCCACCTTTGCGGCCTTGGCCTCGCTGTAGGGATCCACGATAAGATCAACGCCGCCAAACTGACCGATCAACAGGTTTTCCCAGACCCCAAGATACGCGGTGCCTTGGGTTGCTTTGGTGGTCTGGATCACGCGACGACCATTCAGTTCGCCGTTTTCGATCACAAACCGGCCCGACCCTGCATCCTGCGTGGCATTAGCCGTGCGGGCATAATCGGTGGGGTGGAAGATCCAAACCGCGTTGTCGGTCGGAATGTTATCCCCTTCGATAGAGGCCAGCGCGTCCAGCGCCTCGGCACGGGTCAGGGCTGCGCCAGCCGCTGTGAGGGTGTTGACCCCGCTTGTGTTCGCCACGCCGGTGGGCTGATTGTTTGTGCCAGTGCCTTCCAGACCTGCCAAGTCGATCGCCTGCATCAACTGCGTGGTGATCGACCTCCGGACAATCTCGTCGATCGCCGGTTGCGACTGCAACAAAGCCTCACGTGTGAAGCTCTGCGTGCCGGAAACCCGTTTCAGGCTCAGGCTGATCGAGTCCACGTCGATCGCGCTTTCCGTTGGCGCTGCGCCCTCTGCCAGCCAATAGGCGGTGGCATCGGTGGCTTTTTTGGGAATGACCACGCCACGATCCAGCCCGGCCATAACCGTTGCACCCGCTGCCATGACGCTCGACGCCGCGCGCAGCTGGTCAATATACATGGACGGTTGCAGGTTCGTTTCAATCGCGCCCGCTGCCGCGCCTGTGGACGTCATCGACGCCCGCTGGCCCAGTACGACCGACGGTGGCACCACCATACCGCGCGCGGTGCCGGGATAGCTTGCACGGGCCTCTTGCGTGGTCTCACGCTCAAATCCGGCCTGTGACCAGTCGCCCGTGATTTCAGCGCGGATCGCGGAACCAAGGCTAAACTGACGTGTGCCTGCGTTGTGTATCGCTGGGGCGTCCAACGGTCCGGTGGAATTGGCGTCCAGCAGCTGACTGCGGAAAGCCTCTAGGGTTTGGCCCTCGGCAATGGCTTGGTTTGCCATAGCCTCTTGGCCGTACTTCGTGCCCAGACGGGCGATCTCTTGCGCTTCCATGTTTTGCGCTCCTTCATTGTTGCAGGATTGCTCCTGCGCGCGCAGCGTCAACGCGACCGGCCTATCCTGACCAGTTGCATCTGTGCGCGTTGCGACGCTTAGTGCGGCCTGTTTCGTGGCAAACGCAGCTTCCGCCGCGCGTCCCTTTTCCGAACGGGAAAACCTCAGCAGTCCGCGCCCGTCTGGCAGAAGATCACAAACCCCAACCTGATCGGTCGCGGCTGTCGATCCGTCTTTCAGCACGGGCCATCCGGTGTCCGCCGGATGAATGCCTGCCCTCGTCGCGGCGGGCAGGTCAATTTCATAGGCCGCGCGGCCCATAGCACGCGCGGCTGTGTATCCGGGCGCAATGGCCCGCTCTGGCCCGCTTAGGTCGCGGTGCCATGTGTATTCCTTCCGAAAGCGGGCGTTGATCGCCTGCGACGTAGCGCCTTGGCTGCGCATCGCTTCAACGTCTCTCTGTGCTTGTTCAATGCCCACCGGTCAAAACTCCCTTTGCGCCAGCGTGGTGTTAAAGTCTTTGAAGCTCAGCCAACGGTCTTTAAGGCCGATCAGTGCCAAGCCGACCTTGGCGTCATTAATCAGGCAATAGACCGGCTCAGGATTGCCATGCAGGACCAACAGGCCAGCGGCGCGGCTCCGCACGGTGCTGTCCAGCAGGATCTTTCGCAGTGCCTGCGGGTTCTGCGATAAAAACATAATCGCCGCCTGCGGGCCGCATTTCAGCGTGTCGGCTAGGGCATAGAGAAAGTCTGTACGGTCGGGTTCGGCCATGTCTGGATAAAGCTCTGCCATCTGCTTTTGAGCCACTTCGGCCATGCGGCTAAACCATGGGGTGTCTGTGATCGTCATACAGTTAACTCCTGTGTTTCGAGCGCGCTCAGCAGCTCGCCAGTCAGGTCAAACGTCAGCGTGGTTCCAGCGCGTTCTGGCGCGGTATTCACCGTCGCGGTCACGCCCGCCTGATTGCGTGTAAACGTCACGACAAAGGACGTGATCCCGCCACGCTCGAAAGCCTCTGTGACGGCTTCGAGATCGGCAACTTGGTCGATCATGGTTGCAGCTATGCTTTCGCGAATGTCCAACGCTCTCAGGCGGCGCAGCAAGATCGCCCGTGCTGCATCGGCAAGGCCGTAAAACCGGCAATTCCCCATATACACGCCGGTGCGTAGCAGCTGGCGCTTTGACTGCATGACCGACAGGCCATCTGGGTAGGTGAATCCAGCTAGCCGGGAAAGGTGTGCGTGCGAGAACAAATCGGCCTCCTAAATATTATGTCATAACATATTATATTACGCTTGAGAAAACAACTGGACGGAACGGGTTTCGGCACGTTATTGATCAAGAAGGCCCTTGTATCGGGCCGGTCACTAGAAACGTGTTGCAGCGCGAACTACCCGCATAGCAGGCTTTTGTGGAGGACCCATTGAACACTATCATAACCGTAAGTTTGGGTGACAAGTGTATCCGATAAAACGTGCGCAAAACAGTGCAATAAATAGCATAAGTAGGACTTGTCTTGGAGGCTTTTTATTTCTTTTTAGGCGGAGCTCTAATATTATTGTTTGCTTCATATTACCAAAAAAAGAAACAAGCGGAAGATCGGCAAAAAAAGGATCAAGTAGAGGTTTTGAAAAGCCTGTCTGGAGGTAGTAAAAAATATGATGAAGATGTGAAAAGCTATGAGTTAAAGAAGAAAGGAATGTTTGAGGCACTCAACGGAAACTATGGGTCAATGGATGAGTGGCACTTAGCAACCAAAGAGCTTCGAAACTTCATTGTGAACGATAAGCTCGCGGTCGAACGACTACATGACTACGACGTTTATGCTCAGATAATGATACACGTTAAAACGCACTTGACGCCTTTGCAGTATAACGTCCAAAGGGCTAAAAAGTACAATGAATATGGTGCTTTAGTTCAAGACGATACGCATCTTGAAATCGAAAGATTTTTACTGAGTGTCGGATATGAAGACTACATGGCAAGCTCCCCACAATATCAAAACGTAGTCCTCGACGCCCTAAACCAATACGGCCAGAAATTAGAGAAAAAGGGGTTTGATCCAAACACAATCCCAAGCGACGGCTTCGAATTTGAACATTGGGTTGCCAATAGTCTAAAACACTTTGGATGGGATGCAGCCGCAACGAATGGGGCTGGAGACCAAGGTGTTGATGTGATCGCAAAAAAACAAGGTGTGAGCGTGGGTATTCAATGCAAGCTTTATTCGTCAAATGTGGGAAATAAAGCGGTTCAAGAGATAATCGCAGCCAGAGGCTTCTTTGACCTTGATTATGGTTGTGTAATTTCAAATGCGGGCTACACGCAGTCAGCTCAAGACTTAGCTTGCAAATCAGAAATTAAGCTGCTGAGTCACTTTGATATCCCAAATTTTAATCGAATTTTCCTGAAATAAGCCTGCGCGTCAGTATTGCCTTGGGCGTGACGGTCGAGGATCTGTTCTACCGCCTGCTCGACTTGGCGGCTGATCTTGATCTCGGTGGTGATCATGTGGCCAACCCCTTTCGTGGTGGGGGTGTTGGGTTCTGTCGGGCTAGCGCCTCGGCCCAGTCCCAGACAGCCTCGATCGCCTCTGGTGTGCGGGCCACGCCATCGGCGTCAGCTAGAGCTGTGGCTCGTTCTGCGGCGGTGTGGACTGCAGCGGCGCATTTGTAGTTTTGTCGCGATTGTCCCTTGCGCGCGTGTGACTGAGACTTGTCCCTATAGAAAAAACGTTGGCTTTCTGCCCCTGTGACGTGCGCACAAGGGACTTTGGTGACATAAGTCATGCGGTTGCCCCCTTCGCTAGTTCTTGGATCTTTTCGCGCGCCTCTTTGCGCCGCGCGGCCTCTCTGGCCGCACGGTCCATAAATTTTGCATGAACCGCCGGGTTAACTTGCCAATGGGGTGGCGATGACGGGCGCGGCGGGTCAATCCGGTCCAGCCATCCCAAGGCCGAAAGCTGTTCCAGCAACGGACGGATCTCAAATTCCTTCAGTCCGCGCATTGTGCGGTCGCCCCGCTGCACGTCCCGGTTGGTGATCTTTTCCAGCTTGTGCGTCAGGATATGCCCCGCAATCGCGGTCAGCCTGTCGTGGTCGTCAGACAAGCCCAGAACGCCGCTGTAGAACGCCATCGCGTGCGCCAGCAGGAAATGGTGAAGAAAGTCAGCAACGCGCTGTGCGGTGGCCTCTGCGACGGTGGGGGGCAATCCATCGCCATCAAAACCGGGCGCGTCACATAGCATCGTGTTTTCGATGTATTCGATGCAATGCCAGACCACGCAAAGCCGGGCGAACAAGCCATCATACTTGCCTATATGCGATGTCAGCTTTCCGTTGATTGTTTCTAAGGAATGCAGGGTAAGGTGACGGGCTTCCAGATCGCGTCGGATTGCCTGTGCGCCTTCATCGAACTCTAGCGCTCCCGATCCACAAAAGCCCGGCGGCGTTAGGCGGCGCAGGTTCTCGATCAGGGTTTTATACTCGTCGTTGACGGGCGGCATAGGCTCATCACGCCCCATTGTAGCGCTGCGCAGCATGATCGGGAAAAGCCGCTGCAACAGGCCATCGTCAACGCTGTCGCCTGCCACCTTGCGCAACGGTTCGGGCTGTATGCCCCCCAACATCGAAACGCTTAAGTTTTCGATGATAGCGGCCCCACGTCCGACGCGGTTAACGGCGAACTGCCCTCCGTCGTAGCTGCGCAGCCAGAACGCGCGGTCAGCTTGCGCGCCTTTGCCGCCGTTGTATTTATCCATCGCCCCAAAAAAGCCGCTCAATTCATCCTGCAAAAGCAAGACACCCCAAGGGCTGCCCTCCAAGACTTGTTGCGCCGCCTCAACGGTTACATCTTCGATACGCAATCGGGTTTGCTTGGGCCTTTCCTTGCCCTTCCTATCCTTCGCGGACAGTGCATCGTATTTGGCAACGCGCTTTTGCCAATCCCGCATCATACCGATATCTAAACTGCACAGCGGACTGGTTGCGGCAGATATGATCGGGCTTTTCTTTGTGGACGGTGGGCCGATCAGAGCCGCCCAAAGACGTGCGCTTTCTTTCCAGTCACCATGGCGCTTCACCTTAATCTGCACCGTGTCGGGGGTCGCAGCCCCGCACGTCACCAACGCAGCCATTGCCAGCCCGGCGGGGTCTGCCCCCATGTGGTCGCCATTGGTGCGGGCGAATTGCTCTATGATCGGCGGCAATAGCCCTTGGGGCAATTCCGGCGGCTCAAAACTGCCCCAAAGGTCAACTGGATCGCCCGACGGTGTCGGTTCGGCATATTTCTGAAAGGCGCTTTCGATAGAATTCTGCACGTTCTGGTCATAGACCGGGCAGTTCTCTTTTATGAAGCCCTCCACGAACCGTTGGCTGCATCCCTGCGCCGCCAGACTTGCGGCAATGTCGCGAACGCCACGGTGCTTTTTGCCGTCGGTTTTCATATTGCGCAGCAGGCGCGCATAATCGTCAGCCGTCTTGCCTTGCTGCCCGGTATCGATAGGGGCGCTGTGCGGCTCTCTGACAGCCTTTGCGCGCTCTGACAGTGGCACCGCCGCTGTGGCGTCTTGCAGGGCTTCCAGCGCGTCCCCGAGGTCGATTTCCGCGTCCTCATTTAACGACACGATATTCGCAAGACGCGGCTCGCCTTTGCGGTGGACACTTCCCGGCCATCGGATCGGATGCACAAGCGGTTCGTTTGTTCTGTCGCCCCCCACCAGCTTCGTCGCAAGCTCACGCGCTTGTTTCAAAATCGCATGTTCTTCAACTGTTTGCGTCGGTTCGTTAATGCGCCAGTGTAAGTGTAGCTTGTCCTGTAGTTCGCCAGTTTCGGGATCGGTCCATTCGCCGCCCGACGCCGCGACCACGGTTGCCGGGCCTAGCAGGCTTTCCAGTTTTTCGCGGGCCGCAATAGGCGTTGCATCGCAATCAACGGACAACGCTACACCCTCTGCGACATTGTCGGCTTTCGCGTTGTCCGCATTCTTAAACGTGACAACAGGCGGGCAAAATACGATTGATTGCGCAGCATTCGCGCAGCGGTCTGCCATCTTTGCCGCATTGTCGATGACAGGCGAAAGCCCGCTGCCATTGATTTGGACGGCCTGCACTTCGAAAGCGGGTTTGCCTCTTTCCTTGTCATCGAAAGCGCGCAGGGAAACGAAAGTGCCCTCGCTTGCGTATCGAAAAAGAGCGTCGGTGAATGTCTGGATTTGTTCCTGGTCGGTTTTGACATCAGTCATCTAAGCAGCCTTTCGGTTGCCCGATAGGCGCAGCGGTGCTATTATCAGGGTTCACTGTAATACCCTCGATTGCCCGTCCGCGCGTATGCGGGCGGGTTTTTTTATTGGGTGGTACGGTTTGCGTCGGCTGCGTTCAGCGCCTCGATATCCCAGCGGCTCATGCGTCCGGAAAACTGGACAGGGGCCGGGATTTGGCCGCGTTTGACCATCCGATAGACGGTCACGCGACCGCAACCATAGCGGTCTGCGACTTGCTCAGCGTTTAGCCAGCGGGTTTGTGTGTCAGGCATGGATACTCTCCTTTGCGTCCTGACACAGCAATGAACACACATTTGCGCGGTCCGTCCAAGGACAAACGTGGGGGCTATTTGTCCATGCGCTCCCGCTCAATTACCTTTCTCACTGCATCCACGGTCATCCCAAAGATATCGGCGATACGCTCAAAGCTCTCTTTTTGGGTGAGGTTTTGGGTGGCGTGGGTTTTTGCCAACCCAGCGATATGGCGATTTCGCACAACGCGGTAATGCTTTGACGCCGCGCCCTCTTTGTCGCCGACATAGGCTAGCCGTAGAAGACGTGAGATTTCTGTGCCGATCTCGGGCGCGTCGGGCCAGTCAATTCGCTCAGCAGCTTCGGCCAGAAGTTCAACGTCGCCGTGTATCTGCCGCCCGTCGAGTGTGGTCCAATAAGACTTCCACAAGTGCCGGAAAATTCCCTTATCCATCATTCTGCCCCCGTAACAAACTCATACAATCGCGCAGCCAATGCCGCCCGCTCTGTGCTTGTATCGCCGCGCCTATAAGCTGCATCCAGCCCGCGCAGGCTATGATCACAGAATGCATCTGCAATGTGATCGGGTACGTTTGCGCTCCGGCACCATCCCTTGATCGCGTTTCGAAACCCGTGGGCGGTTAGGTCAGGGTCAAACCGTTTCAGCGTTTTTAGGATCGCGTTTGCAGATATAGGGCCGCTGGTGGTCGGGCTTTCGAACACATACCGATCACCGGGTAAGCTGCGCAGGCGGTCCAGCAGCGGCTCAGGCAGGCGCAGCGCATATTCCCTGCCGGATTTCATGCGCCCCGGCGTGGCGCGGTCTGTGCGGGCAGGCACAGTCCAGATACCTGTGGTCTTGTCGATGTGCGCCCATTCTGCGTTCACGATAACGCCGATCCGGTGGCCCGTTGTCATAGCGGTCAGGATTGCCAGCTGCGCTGCGTCGCTGGCGTCGGTCGTTGCCAGCCACTGCCACAGCTCGGGCATCCGCTCAGGTTCAAGCGTGCCGTGGTGTTTTACCTCGCGCCGTGCCACCGCGTCCGCAAACGCGGATTTGCGTGGTGTCGGGTCCGCCTCGATCAGCTCTTTGTTTGCGGCCCGCTCAAACACCGCGCGGATATGGCCTAACGCATGGCTAGCGGTTACAGGCTTATCACGAAACAACGGTTCCAGCAGGTCAAAGATTTCGCGTCGCCTGATTTCCGTGATTGGGCGGTCGCCCAGAACCGGCTTGATATGGTGCAGGTGGATCGCCTCAGGGCGTCGGCGGCTTGGGCCTTCTTGCAGCTTGGCTTTGCGGCCCTCATACCATTCGCGCCATAGGGCGTCATATGTCGGCGCGTTTGTGGTGCCTGTCGCGGCCAGACCGGCCAGCATCTCGCCCCTGACGATTGCTTCCAGCTCTGTCGCGGTGGCCGCATTGGAAAAGCCACGCCGCAGCGCCTCGACGCCAAAGCCTTCGCGCGCCATACGCCTCGCAACGGTTGAAAGCTCGCGGGCCGTGGCAAGCGATACGTCCGGATAATCGCCCAGCTTGATCCAAGTCTTGGCCCGAAAGTAGAACGCCTTTGCCCCGGTGGTCCAGCCTCGCACATAAAGGCCAGTGCGTCCGCCAGTGCCGATTGCCTCGCCATCTTTTGCAGGCTTCCACTTGCGGATCGCCAGATCGGTGGTCAGTGTCATTTTGCCCTCTGTGGATACACTACGGATACAAAATGAGTATGACATTCTAGGAATCAGTACGCAACAGACAGATACAATAAGAAGCTATACGTTAAGCAAATCAGGGGTTTAGGCTATCTTTCGGCCTTTCTGACAAGTTGGGTTTTGCTCCCTGTCTCTCCGCCACTTGCCCCCGCGAAAGCGTTCTCCCGATCCGGCCGCGGCCGGATTTTTCCGTTGTTTTCGAGGGTTATGCGACTTGGGCTGAACACTGGCGCTGCCGCCAAGAGCCCCGGAAGCGGTCTCTCAGGGCCGATATTCTCTGGACCTCATGACTGAGCCGATTTGGTGAATTGCGTGCAAGCATCTGGCATTGCGATGTTTTTCCGAAGCCCACCTAAACACTTCGATGCCGGTGGCGCTCGATATGATGGAACCGACATCGAACCCATGATTGTTGGAACGCTAGTCGGTGTAATCGACAATCCAGACGATTAAGTCCGAGCCGTCCGGCACGCTGAACCGCCCCGGGTTTACCGGAGAGTAAAATACTCAAAGGATGAGCCCTATGACGAAGCAGAGATTCACCCCCGCCTATCCGGCCGAGCTTCGCGAACGCGGTGTTCGGATGTTTCGAGAGAACCGTGCCGATTATTCCA
>JANSXS010000029.1 GCA_024742835.1 Paracoccaceae bacterium
CTCATGTCCTTGGGGGGCTGACCGGCGGTCGCGGTTTCGGGCGCGTCGCGCAGGGCGAGATCGCCTGCCGGACCGCAAAGCAGGATATGCGCATCGGCGCCCTGCTGGGCGGCCTGCATGGTCAGGACCATGGACATCAGCTGTGTTTGCGGGTCAGGCGAGGTGACGACGGTCACGACCTTGGATGCATCCTGGGCAATGGCGGCGACGGCGGTGGTGGCGGCCAGAACGGCGCCGAGAAGAAGTTTTTTCATGGATCGTCTCCTTGGTGTGTCGGGCAAGGCCCGGTTTTCAGAAGCGGCACGCCAACCCGGATCAGAAGCAGCGCCGGACATGTGTCGATGTTCACTCGCGCCTCCCTCGTGGTCCGTGCAGCGTGCCGCGATGTCTTGCCGTCACCCTAGCGCAGACAGGTCGGTACGGTCTGTGACAAGGTCACAAAGAGGCCCGGAAAGCCGCATATTTCGTACGAAATCGCAGGCGCGCTCAGGCCGGTTCCGCCCGCATGACCCCGCCAACCAGATGCCGACGATTGAGGTAAAACAGCAAGGCGATCATCGCCACCTGCGCCATCAGCGCCACAGATGTCAGCGCCCAGTAGCCAATACCAAACTTGGCCAGCAGACCGGCGGCAACCAGTCCCTTGTTGATCCAGAAATGCAGCATCACGCTCAGCGCCACGCCCGGACAGATCAGGGCATAAGCCCCCGCCGAACTCCGCGCGCCCAGAACAAACGCCTGGGCATAGTTCTGACGCTTCAGCACCGACAGCCCAAGCGCCAGGAAGACAAGCTGCACCGCAAGGATCGTGGTGGTCAGCAACAACGTATCGGCCATGCCGCCCTGCGCGCCGAACACGGTATGCAACCCGTGCTGTTGGCGCATCGCCATGATGCCCAGCACGGTCAGCAGGGGCACGATGACCATCACTGTCGGCGCGCCTTCGCGGTCCACCCCGTGGCGCAGCATCGCGGCAAAGGCGACAAACGCGGCGACCAGCGCATAAAGCGCCGCGATGGTCCCCAGCATGATCGACAGGATCAGCGACACGCCCACGATCGCGGGCTGCATGCTTAGCCCGGCAGGGGCGGACAGGCCGACCGCTGTCATCGCCAGCGCGAAGGCTGGCAGCAAGTGACCGAAAGAGGCGGTGCCGGCCCCGTCAAAGCCGCCGCCATCCCCCAGCACACGACCAAGGAACAGCCCCGTGCGGTGCAGCGCAACAAGCGCGATCAGCGCGAAACCCAGCATCGCGGCGGGAAAGAGATATTCCACAACGCCCCAAAGGCCCGGCACAAAGACCAGCCCGACGATGAATCCGGCATTCACGCTCATGGCCAACGCCAGCGGCATCGCCAGAAGCTGTGTTTCCGCGTTCGAGCGGATCAGCTTTTGATACGCCTCTGTCCGGCGAAACGCGGCAAACTGCATGAAATTCCACACCAGCAAACGCAGGTTCACAAACGCAAAGCCCGCGATCCCCAAAAGCGCAAGCACCACGGCGGCCCGAAGCGGCAGCGCGCCATTGGCCAGTGCGGCGGCGATATCCTCGAACACCGGCACCGGCTGGCCCGGATGAGGCACCCAGAACATCAGGAACATGAAAAAGGTGACGGTCAGCCCCCCGGCACCGAGAGAGGCGAGAAAATACAGCGGCGACCACGTCTGCGTGGTCTGAGAGGTCCGGTTGACCATGACATGTCTCCATTGTTGAGGAGCACAGTCTGCCATGGCCGCGCCAGATCGCTCGGTGACATCGTCACCGACGCCGTGGCGGCGCACGGCAACGGTGTACCGGATTGCCAACGCGGGGACAGGCGTGCGACACGGGTTCTGAACCGGCACGCGCGACGCGAGGCACTGCCCCGCCCCCCTCCGGAGTATGTCCGGCTAGAGGAAGCCGCGTGACGAAGCACCGCCCCACATTTGGCGAACATCCCCTGGCGGGTGTTTGGCACCACCTATCCAAGGGCTTGCCCGTCAGGCAGACCTTTAGCCGACGCGGCGGGACCATCACCTGACCAAGCGTCATCCGGTCAGCGGACCCCGGTGCTTTCGGGTTTCGGGTTGACGCGGCATCGGCGAACGGTTTTCGTACCTCACCAAGGTAAATTTTGTAAGCGAAGCGCGGCACGGCTGCGCCGGTGGGCTGGATTGGACTGGCGCATGGAATGCGACGATCCCCTGACACCGGCCAATCGCCCGCTGTAATGAATTCGGGGAGACGATCATGAACAAGCTCAAAACCGGCCACGGCGATAGCCTTGACCAGTCACGGGAGCGTATTCGTGAAACCTATGGTCGGGATGAGCAAAAGGTTGTCGCGGCGCTGATGGCCACACTGGATCTGAACGCGGAGGATCGCGAGAAGATCGCACAGGCCGGCGCGCAATATGTCGACCGGGTTCGCAACGAAACATCGCCGTCGATGATGGAGGCGTTTCTGGCGGAATACGGGCTTTCGACCGAAGAGGGCGTGGGCCTTATGTGCCTGGCCGAGGCGCTATTGCGCGTGCCCGATGCCGAGACGATCGACGACCTGATCCATGACAAGATCGAGCCGTCGGACTGGGGCTCGCATCTGGGGCATTCGTCGTCGTCGCTGGTCAACGCGTCCACCTGGGCTTTGATGCTGACGGGGCGGGTGCTGGATGACGACCCCAAGCGCCCCGCCGCCGCCCTGCGCGGGCTGATCCGGCGCATGGGCGAGCCGGTGGTGCGCACCGCCGTGGGCCAGTCGATGCGGATCCTTGGCCGCCAGTTCGTGCTGGGCCAGACCATCGAAGAAGGCATGAAAAATGCCCGCGAGCTTGAAAAGAAGGGCTATACCTATTCCTACGACATGCTGGGCGAGGCGGCGCGCACCGATGCGGATGCGCGCCGCTACCAGACGGCCTATGCCGACGCGATCACCGCCATCGCACGGCAGGCGCAGGGCGACGTTCGCTCCAGCCCCGGTATTTCGGTCAAGCTGTCGGCGCTGCATCCGCGCTATGAATACACCCACAAGGACACCGTCATGGCCGAGCTTGTCCCGCGCGCGCGGGCTCTGGTGCGGCAGGCGGCCAGGGCGAATATCGGCTTCAATATCGATGCCGAGGAACAGGACCGGCTGGACCTGTCGCTGGATGTGATCGAGGCGCTGCTGACCGATCCAGAGCTTGAAGGCTGGGACGGGTTCGGCGTCGTGGTGCAAGCCTATGGCAGCCGTGCCGCCCCGGTGATCGACCACCTGTACGATCTGGCCACGCGGCTGGACCGCAAGATCATGATCCGGCTGGTCAAGGGCGCCTATTGGGATACCGAAATCAAGCTGGCGCAGGAATTGGGCGTCAATCGCTTTCCCGTCTTCACCCGCAAGGCCAATACCGATGTCAGCTACATGGCCTGCGCGCGGATGCTGATGGACCGGCGCGACCGGATCTA
Source organism: Paracoccaceae bacterium (assembly GCA_024742835.1). Lineage (GTDB taxonomy): Bacteria > Pseudomonadota > Alphaproteobacteria > Rhodobacterales > Rhodobacteraceae > Roseovarius. The sequence continues at coordinate 3,427 of JANSXS010000029.1, forward strand.
CCCGCAATTCGCCACGCATAACGCCCATACCTGTGCCACCGTGATCGCGATGGCCGGCAACGACAAGGACAGTTTCGAATTCCAGCGCCTGCACGGCATGGGCGAATCGCTGCACGGGATCGTCAAGGAAGCCGAGGGCACGCGCTGCCGGATCTATGCGCCAGTGGGCGCGCATCGCGATCTGCTGGCCTATCTGGTGCGGCGCCTGCTGGAAAACGGGGCGAACTCATCTTTCGTGAACCAGATTGTCGATGAAACCATCCCCTCCGACGAGATTTCCCGCGACCCCGTGACAGAGGTGACGCGCCTTGGCGATCAGATCGCCAACCCAACGATCCGCCTGCCAGGCGAGCTTTTCGCGCCGCATCGCCCCAACTCCAAGGGGTTCCGCGTCAACGAGCCGGCCTCGATCCTGCCGCTTCTGGCGGCGCGCGAGGCATTTGCCGACACCACATGGAATGCCGGACCGATGCTGATGGGCAACCCCACGCCGCAAGGTAAGGCGCGCGATGCCCGCTCTCCGGCGGATCACGACCGGGTCGTGGGCCAAGTGCAGGAGGCGACGGCAGACGAGGTCGCAACCGCGCTCGACAATGCCGAAAAGGCTTATGAAAGCTGGGCCGCGACCCCGGTGGCCGAGCGTGCCGAAATCCTGCGCAAGGTGGCCGATCTTTACGAGGACAACATCGCGGAGCTGACCGCGATTACCACGCGCGAGGCCGGAAAGACGCTGCTTGACGGGATTGCCGAGGTGCGCGAGGCGGTGGATTTCCTGCGCTACTATGCCAACGAAGCGGAACGGCTTGAGGACGAAGACCCCGGCACCGCGCGCGGCATTTTCGTGTGCATCAGCCCGTGGAACTTCCCTCTGGCCATCTTCACCGGCCAGATCGCGGCGGCGCTGGTCGCGGGCAACGCGGTACTGGCCAAGCCCGCAGAGCAGACGCCGATCATCGCCGCGCGTGCCGTGGTGCTGATGCGTGAGGCGGGTCTGCCCGATGGTGCGCTGCAATTGCTGCCCGGCGACGGCCCCAATGTGGGCGGGCCGCTGACCAGCGATCCGCGCATCGCAGGCGTATGTTTCACAGGATCAACGGAAGTGGCGCAGATCATCCACAAGGCGCTGGCCGAAAACGCCGGGCCAGAGGCCGTGCTGATCGCGGAAACGGGTGGTCTGAACGCGATGATCGTGGATTCCACCGCCCTTACGGAACAGGCGGTGCGCGATATCCTGATCTCGTCCTTCCAGTCTGCGGGCCAACGCTGTTCCGCGCTGCGGATGCTTTACGTTCAGGAAGAGGCACGCGACCGGCTGCTGGAGATGCTATACGGCGCGATGGAGGCGCTGAGCATCGGCGACCCGTGGTTTACCGATATCGACGTGTCCCCCGTGATCGACAGTGACGCGCAAGCGGAAATTTCCGAGTATACCGCGAAGCAGGACAAGGCGGGCAAGCTGCTCAAGGCCATCGACGCACCAGAGCAAGGCACCTATGTGCGCCCCGCCGTCGTCAAGGTGGGCGGCATCCGGGATCTGGAAAAAGAGATCTTCGGTCCGGTGCTGCATGTGGCCACGTTCAAGGCAAGCCAGATCGACAAGGTGGTCGACGACATCAACGCGCGCGGCTACGGGCTGACCTTTGGCCTGCACACACGGATCGACGACCGTGTGCAACAGATCGTGGACCGGATCGAGGTCGGCAATACCTATGTCAATCGTAACCAGATCGGTGCCATCGTCGGCTCTCAACCCTTCGGGGGCGAAGGGCTTTCGGGGACCGGACCAAAGGCGGGCGGGCCGCTTTACCTGACGCGGTTCCGCAAGACCGGCAAGACCGGCAGTTTCCAGCCGCCCGAGGGCCAGACGGTGGAAGCCAGGCGCATCGCAGCCGAAATGGCCGCGCTGGACAGCCGCAACTGGGCGGCGCGGGGCGACCGCGTGCAGGTGCTGCGCAAGGCGCTGTCAGGTCAATCAGGGCCGGTGCGCAAGGCGCTGACCGAAACCGCCGCCTTTGACATGACACCGCAAACGCTGCCCGGCCCCACTGGCGAAAGCAACCGGCTGAGCATGTATCCCAAGGGCAAGACCCTGTGTCTTGGCCCGACAACGGAAATCGCCGTGGCACAGGCGGTACAGGCGCTTGGCGCGGGCTGCGGCGTTGTCGTTGTCGCGCCGGGGGCGGAAGAGGCGTGCAAACCGCTGGTCGACGCGGGCGCGCCGGTGGCTGCCATCGACGGCAAAATCGCGGCGGAAACGCTGACCGGGCTGGACAAGCTGCAAGTCGTGGCAGCGGCCGGTGCCTCTCACTGGACGCATGACCTGCGCCGCGCGCTGGCCCGGCGGGCCGGACATATCGTGCCGCTGGAAACCGATATCGTGGCACCTGAACGCTATGTTCTGGAACGTCATCTGTGCATCGACACGACCGCAGCGGGTGGCAATGCCAGCCTGCTTGCAACAGCCGAGTGACAGATCGCCGGGCTCGCCCAAGGCGGGCCCGGTCTGGGCTAAGACACCACATTTAAGCAAAAAGTCATATCAGGGAGCAAGACCTTATGTCATCTGAAAATCCCGACACGCGGGCACCGTCATTAGGGCTCGCGCTCGTACCCGTTGTGCTGACGTTGGGGGTACTGGCGCTTCAGCTTTTCTATTTCGGGGACTTCACCCCGCATATCCCATTGGCAATCGGCCTTGCGATCACCTCGCTTGTGGGCATCTATCTGGGTCACAAATGGCCCAATATCCAGGACGGCGTGTTTCACGTCATCAACGTGTCCCTGCCTTCTGTTTCGGTGCTGATCACCGTGGGCATGATCATCGGTGTCTGGATCGCGTCCGGCACGGTGCCGACGCTGATCTATTACGGGCTGGTGATCCTGTCGCCCGAGATATTCCTGGCGGCTGCCATGATTCTGTGCGCCATCGTCTCGCTGTCGCTGGGCACGTCCTGGGGGACGGTCGGTACCGTGGGCCTTGCCCTGATGGGGATCGGCGCGGGCTTTGGTATTCCGATGTACTGGACAGCGGGCGCGGTCGTGTCTGGCGCGTTTTTCGGGGACAAGATCTCGCCCCTGTCGGACACCACGAACCTTGCGCCCGCCGTCACCGGGGTCGATCTGTTTTCGCATATCCGCAACATGATGCCGACCACGGTGCCCGCGATGCTGATCGCGCTTGGCATTTACACATGGGTCGGGTTTTCGATGATCGACGCGGAAAACACATCGTTCGAGCGAATCGAGAGCATCACCACCGCACTTCAGGCGAATTTCCTGATTTCCCCGTGGCTGCTGGTGCCCGCACTGCTGGTCATCGGCCTTGCCGTGACCAGGCAACCGCCGATCCCGTCGCTTTTCGCCGGAGTTCTGGCGGGCGGCCTGATGGCGATGGGATTTCAGGGGGTGAGCCTGCACGAGGTCTTCACCTTCGCCAATAGCGGCTATGCCATAGACACCGGCGTGTCCGAGATCGACAGCCTTCTCAATCGTGGCGGCATCCAGTCGATGATGTGGACGATCTCGCTCATCCTCATTGCGCTTGGCTTTGGCGGGGCGCTGGAACGGACGGGCTGTCTTGAGACGATCATCAACGCGATCATGACCAAGGTCCGCAGCTTTGCGGGCATCCAGACCTCGGCCATCGGCACCTCGCTGGCCACCAACCTTGTCGCGGGCGACCCGTACCTGTCCATCGCGCTGCCGGGCCGCATGTTCGCGCCGGTCTATCGCGGCATGGGCTATTCCACGCTGAACCTGTCCCGCGCGGTCGAGGAGGGTGGCACGCTGATGTCGCCGCTGATCCCGTGGAATGCGGGCGGGGCTTTCGTGATCAGCGCGCTGGCACTGGGCGTGCAGGACGGCAACATAGAGAACCTGCTGTATATCCCGCTGGCTTTCGCCTGCTGGCTGGCCCCCGTAATCGGCATATTCTATGCCTTTACGGGGCTTTTCTCGCCCAAGGCCACGCCGGAGGAAATTCAGCGCTGGAAGGACAGCGACGAGATGATCAAGGATCTGAGTGCCGAAGGGTTCAACACCCCGGACACATCCGCGCGCGCGTCCACATAACAAAGGCGGCATCGCCATCTGACAGGCCGGACCGGACTCATGTCCGCTCCGGCCTTTCTTTTGCAGGCCCTTAGCGGGCCCTTCAATATCGCGCGCTTGATGGAACGGGCCCGCGGCAGGGGCGTTTGTGACGGACACCCATGCAGAGAAAAGGGATTTCGATGGCACAGAAAGCAACACCCCAAGAAGAAATCGACCAACTGTCAGACCAGATTTCTACCCTGAAACGCGATATCGCCGATATCTCGCAAAGCCTGTCCGATCTGGGCCAATCCTCGCGCGATACGGCAGCGGCCAAAGCACGGGACACGGCGGCGCAGATGCGCGACGCGGGCCGGCAACAGATGGACCATGCACAGGACATGGCCGAGGATATCGGCCGTCAGGCCGGCGACGCGGTGCGAAATCAACCGGTTGCCACCATGGGCATCGCCGTCGGGCTTGGCTTTCTTCTGGGTTTCGTGACCGGGCGCAAATAGCATGGCCGTGATCCTGTCACGGCTGCGCACGCAGGCGAAACTGGCGGCGCGCGCGGCGGCCCTTGGCCTGATCGGCACGGTGTTTCTGCTGGTCGGACTGGGGTTTCTGAGCGTGGCCCTATGGATGATCGTGGCCGCGCAACATGGCGGGCTGATCGCCTTCTGGGTTCTGGGCGGGCTTTATGTCCTGCTCGGGCTGGCCTGTCTTGCACTTCGGCCCTCGGCCACGCAATCGGACCACGGCGAGACCGATACCGCGCCACAGACCCGCCACACAGCGACGGACGAGCCATGGGTCAAGCTTGCCGAAGGCTTTGCCACCGGGATGCAGGCCGGGCGCGCCGCACGGGACCGCTGCCAGTAACCCAAGCCCGCCCGGCCCTGCGCGCGCCATCTTCAAAGCGCCCCGCAGGGTGGCGCGCGCAAATCTGTGATACCGGTTCGCCGCAAAACGCCCTAGACTGCGCGCCTAGACGCAGGTGACGGATTGCGCAGGGGCGCTATCTGATCATTTGCATGGATCGACCAGGTGGCATGACGTGACAAGAACATCATTTGTGAAACAACTGCTTCTCAGCGCGCTTCTTGTTGCGCTCGCGGCAGGGGCCTGGGTGTTTCGCGCCGAACTTGGCACTTATTGGGCGTCTGTCGTCTCCCCCGCCTCGCCAGAAGCCCGCACGAAAACGAAAACAAACGGCACCCCGGTGATCACCTCGGCGGTAAACATGGTGCCTGACGAACTGACCTTTTCCGCCATCGGAACGGGGTTCGCCGCGCGCTCTGTCACGTTGCGCGCGCCTGCCAGCGGGCGCGTCACCGATCTAAGCCTGTCGCCGGATCGTGACTTTACCAAGGACGAGATCCTGTTGCAGCTTGACGATACCGACGAACGGCTGGCGTTCGAGCTGGCCAAGGCGCGCTTCGACCGCGCCACGCGCGAGCGGGACCGTTTCCGTGCGCTACAAGGCACCGGTGCCGCCGCGCAAACACGGCTGGAACAGGTCGAAACGGATTTCAAGGTCGCCCGGATCCAGATGGATCAGGCCCGCGCCGATCTGGAGGACCGCAGCCTGCGCGCGCCCTTTGACGGCGTCACCGGCATCGCATCGGTCGAGGTGGGCGACAGGGTCGCCGCCGAAGACGCGGTGGCAACCTTTGACGATCGCAGCCGGATTCTTGTGGAATTCGACCTGCCTGAGGCTTTTCTGAGCCGGGTGGATCTTGGGCTGATGCTGACCGTCACCACACCAGCGGCCGAAAATCAAAGTTTTGAGGGGCGCATCACGGCGGTGGATAGCCGCGTTGACCCCGCCACGCGCAGCGCACGGGTGCGCGCGACCATCGACAACGGCAATGATATCCTGCGCCCCGGCGCATCTTTCGCGGTGCGGGTCGAATTGCCCGGCCCCGACTATCCGGCAGTACCGGAACTCGCGCTGCAATTCTCGCGCGACGGGCTGTTGGTCTGGCGCGTCACCGATGGCAAGGCAGAGTCCGTGCCGGTGCGGCTGATCCGTCGGCGCGCCGGGCTGGTGATCGTGGACGGCCCGCTTGATCCGGGCGACGCGGTGGTGATCGAGGGCACACAGCGCCTGCGCCACGGCGTGGCGGTGGATGCGCTCAACGATCCGACGGGGCCCAATTCATGAGCACCGGTGCGGGCGGGCTTTCGGATCTCAGCGTAAGGCGGCCCTACCTCGCCGCCGTCATGAGCCTTATGATCGCGATTGCCGGGATCGGCGCGCTTTTCGGCGTGGAGGTGCGCGAACTGCCTGACGTGGATCGCCCCGTCGTGTCGGTGCGCGCGAACTATCCCGGCGCCTCCCCGACCACTGTGGATGCAGAGGTCGCGTCACTGGTCGAGGGGGCGGTGGCCCGCGTGGCGGGGGTCAAGGCGGTGCGCACCTCGTCGGAAGAGGGCAATTTCCGGATGCGCGTGGAATTCAGCGCCAACCGCGATCTGGACACCGCGTCGAGCGATGTGCGCGAAGCGGTCAGCCGGATCGAGCCGCGCCTGCCTTCAGGTGTCGAAGACCTGTTCGTCGTCAAGTCAGAGGCCGATGCCGACCCGATCGTGGATGTGGCCGTCTGGAGTAACACGCGCTCCATCGATGCGCTGACCCGGCTGGTCGAAGATGCCATCGCCACGGAATTCACCGCTGTCGAGGGCGTCGCCGAGGTGGTGTTGTTCGGCGACCGGCAGCGCGTGCTGCGCGTCGCGGTGAAGCCGGACCGGCTGGCCGCGTTCGGCCTGTCCATCGGCGAAGTGGCCGAGGTGCTGCGCGCGGCACAGTTCGACGTGCCGGTGGGCAGCTTTGCGTCTGGCCCGCTCGAAGTGCTGGTGCGCGCGGACGCCACCGTGGCCGATCCCGCGCGGATCGAGGATCTGATGCTGAACGACCGGGTGCGGCTGGGGGATGTGGCAGGGGTCTATTTCGGCCTTGCCACACCCGACAGCGTGGCACGTCTGGACGGGCGGCAAGTGGTGAATGTCGGCATCGTGCGACAGGCGCAGTCCAACACGGTGCAGATCTCGGACGACGTTACCCGCGCCATCATGCGGCTGGAACAGCGTTTCCCCGATCTGGGTTTTCAGGTGACCAGCGATGACGCTGTTTTCATTCGCGGCGCGATCACCGAGGTCATCAAGACGCTGGCAGCCGCACTGGTGATCGTGGTCGCGGTGATCTGGATCTTTTTCGGACGGCTGAGCGCCACGCTCATCCCCGCCGTGACCATCCCCATCGCGCTGATGGGATCAATGGCGGGAATCTGGCTGATGGGGTTTTCCATCAATCTCATCACGCTTCTGGCACTGGTGCTGGCCACGGGTCTGGTTGTCGATGACGCCATTGTCGTGACCGAGAACATCCAGCGTCGGCGACAAGAGGGCATGGGCCGCCGCGCCGCCGCCGTTCTGGGGGCAAAGCAGGTTTTTTTCGCGGTGATCGCCACCACGATCACGCTGATCGCGGTTTTCGTGCCGATCTCCTTCCTGCCAAGCGACGCGGGGCGGTTGTTTGCGGAATTCGGTTTCATGCTGGCCGTCACGGTGGGAATATCGTCTTTCGTGGCGCTGACCCTGTGCCCGATGCTGGCCTCGCTGTCTGACGGGCTGGCGCAGGGCAACGGGCTTTTTGACAGGCTGGGCGCACGGCTTGGTGCCGGTTATGCCGCCCTGATCCGCCCGATGATCCGCGCGCCGATGGTCACGCTGGTTGGGGCCGCGATGCTGGCGGGCGGAGCGTTTTTTGTCTATGACGATCTAGGTGCGGAACTGGTCCCCAAAGAGGACCGCGGCGAAATTTCGATCTGGATTCAAGGCCCTGATGGCACCGGGCTGGATTACACCGACCGGCAGGTCGTGCAGGTCGAAGCGGCGCTTCGCCCCTTTGTAGATCAGGGCGTGGGCCAGGGCATCTATTCCATCACAGGACGCTATGACCTGAACCGGGGCAGCATCGGGATGCGCCTGATCCCTTGGGAAGAGCGCGAGATCAGCCAGGCCGATATCGAAGCGGCGATCCGACCGCAGCTTGATGCGCTGCCCGGCGCGCGGCCCTTCGTGCGCTCCGGCAACTCTTTGGGCCTTCGCGGCAGTTCCGGCGGCGGGCTGAGCATCGCTCTGACCGGATCGAACTACAAGGATATCGCGGCGGCGGCAGACGACTTTGCCATAGCGCTGGCACAGGTCGAGGGCCTGTCGCGGATCCGCGTTCAATTCCAGGCCACTCAGCCACAGCTAAGCATCGGGGTCGACCGGCAACGCGCCTCGGATCTGCGGGTGCCCATGTCGACCCTTTCGGGCACGCTGCGCGCGTTGATCGACGAGGATGAGATCGCGGAACTGACGATCGACGACGAGGCGGTGCCGATCCTGTTGCAATCGGCGGCGGGTGCGGTGCGCGATCCGATGGACCTGATGAACCTGAACATCCGTTCGGATGCGGGCGACCTGGTGCCGCTCAGCCAGATCGTGAACTTCGAGGAAACCGGCGTCGCAGCCGAGCTTGACCGCCACGCACAGCGCCGCGCCGTCGAGATCGACGCAAGCGTCGCCCCGGAAGTAACGCTGCGCGACGTGATCGACGAGGTGCGCGCGCTGAGCCGCGATAACCTGCCCGACGGGATCGGGCTTATTTTCCTGGGCGAGGCGGCATCGCTGGACGAAACCTCGTCGGCGCTGGCGGTGACCTATGTGATCGCGCTGCTGGTGGTGTTCCTGGTGCTTCTGGCCCAGTTCGAAAGCCTGACAAGCGCGCTGGTGGTGATGGTCACGGTGCCTTTCGGGGTCTGCGCGGCGATCTATGCGCTGCTCATGACCGGTACCACGATCAACATCTACAGCCAGATCGGGGTCTTGATGCTAATCGGGGTGATGGCCAAGAACGGCATTCTTCTGGTCGAGTTCGCCGACCAGTTGCGCGACCGGGGCCGGCCCGTGATCGACGCCGCCTATGAGGCCGCGCAGGCGCGCCTGCGGCCCATCGCGATGACCCTGATCTGCACGGTGATGTCGGGCGTGCCGCTGATCCTTGGCGGTGGACCGGGGGCAGAGGCGCGCGCCGCCATCGGGTGGGTGATCGTTGGCGGGCTGGGTCTTGCGGCGGTGTTCACGCTGTTCCTGACGCCTGCGGCCTATGCGCTGATCGCGGGGCTTGGCAAATCGCGCGCCTCTGCCGGGCGGGCGCTGGACGACGAGTTGAAGACTGCTGCCGAGTGATGCATCCTTGCGGACATGGCACGGGCTTTCACGGCATGATGTGCTAAGTGTTGTTGTGAAAGGAACGCAGAGGCCCGCGGGCACGTTGGCGTTCAGGTTTCGAAAACTACCAGGATGGAGTGGCGCATGATTTCCTTTGACCTCAACGGCAAACAGGTCTCTGTCGATGTGCCCGAAGACACCCCGCTTTTGTGGGTGCTGCGGGACGAATTAAGGCTGACAGGCACCAAATATGGCTGCGGCATCGCGCAATGCGGGGCCTGTACGGTGATGCTGGACGGGGCCGCGCAACGCTCTTGCGTGACGCCCGTCTCCTCGGTCGAGGGCAGCAGCGTCGAGACGATCGAGGGGCTTTCAGGCCGCGAGGCCACGGCCGTGCAGGATGCCTGGACCCAGATCGACGTGCCGCAATGCGGCTGGTGCCAGTCAGGCCAGGTCATGAGCGCCACGGCGCTTCTACGCGACACGCCCAAGCCTTCGGATGCGGATATCGACGCCGCGATGGGGGGCAATGTCTGTCGCTGCGCCACGTACGTCCGCATTCGCAAGGCGATCCATGACGCCGCCGACACGCTGGAGGGCTGAACCCATGAATAAAACATTTTCCCGCCGTTCTTTCCTCACCTCCTCCGCCGGTCTGGTGATTGGCGTGACCCTGCCCATGAAAGGCCGCGCGCAATCGGGGGCAGAGGCCGCGATGGGCGGCAACGCATCGCCCCAAGGCTCGGGCAGCTTTGCGCCCAATGCCTTTGTCCGCATCGCGCCCGACGACACGGTAACGGTGCTGATCAAGCATATCGAGTTCGGCCAGGGACCCTATACAGGTCTGTCCACGCTGGTGGCCGAGGAACTTGACGCCGACTGGTCCCAGATGCGCGCGGAAAGTGCGCCGTTCGACAACGAGCTTTACAAGAACCTTGCCTTTGGCCTGCAAGGCACCGGCGGGTCCACCGCCATCGCCAATTCCTACACCCAGATGCGCCGCGCCGGTGCCGCCGCGCGTGCCATGCTGGTCGAGGCCGCAGCCGCCGAATGGGGCGTGCCAGCGGGTGAGATCACCGTCGAGAAGGGCGTGATCAGCCATCCCGGCGGGCAATTCTCTGGCTTTGGCGCCTTTGCCGAGGCGGCAGCCCAATTAACGCCGCCGGAAGAACCCGCGCTAAAAGACCCGAGCGCGTTTACCCTGATCGGCACCGATGTGCCCAAGCTGGACAGCCGCGCCAAATCCACCGGCGAGGCGGTGTTCAGCATGGATGTCTACCGCGAGGGGATGGAAACCGTGGTGGTGGCGCATCCGGTCAAGATGGGCGCGAAAGTGGCCTCTTACGACGACAGCGCCGCCAAAGAGGTGCCAGGCGTCACCGCCGTGCGCCAGATCCCGCAGGGCATTGCGGTTTATGCAGGCTCGACCGCGGCCGCGATCAAGGGGCGCGATGCGCTTGAGATCAAATGGGACGAAAGCGCCGCCGAAACCCGCTCTTCCGACCAGATTTACGAGGCGTTCAGCGCCGCCGCCGATCAGGGCGGCATGGACGCCGAGGTGATCGGCGAGGGCGCTGCCCCCATCGAAGGCGCGGCACAGGTGATCGAGGCGGAATTCCGCTTTCCCTACCTCGCCCATGCCGCGATGGAGCCGCTCGACGGCGTGATCGAGATCACCCAGGACGGCGCAGAGGCGTGGGTCGGCTCGCAATTTCCGTCGCTGGATGTGCCGACCATCGCGCAGACTCTCGGGCTGGATGCCGCCAACGTGAAGATGAACGTGATGCTGGCGGGCGGCAGCTTTGGCCGCCGCGCGCAGGACACCGCGCATTTCGCCGCCGAACTGGCAGAGGTCGCCAAGGCCGCCGGTGGAAACGGCGCGTGGAAGCTGGTCTATACCCGCGAGGACGACATGACCGGCGGCTATTACCGCCCACTCACGGTGCACAAGATGCGCGCCGGGCTGGATGACAGCGGCGCGATCGTGGGCTGGGAAAACGTCGTCGTGAACCAGTCCATCATGGGCGGCGGGCCTTTTGCCGGAATGATGCAGGACGGCATCGACCCCACATCCATCGAAGGGTCGACCAAGATGCCCTACGCACTGGCCAATTCCCGCGTCGGCTGGGTGCGAGAGGAGTCGCCGGTCAGGGTGCTCTGGTGGCGCGCCGTGGGGCATACGCACACGGCCTATGCCACCGAGGTTTTTCTCGACATGGCGCTGGAGGCCGCCGGAAAAGACCCGGTGCAGGGCCGTCTGGACCTGCTGAAAGACGACGCGGGACGCGACCGCGCCGTGCTGGAAAAGGTGGCCAAGATGGCGGGCTGGGATGGCGAGACCGTCAAGGGCGACAAGGCCTATGGCGTGGCGCTGCATGAAAGCTTCAACAGCTACACCGCGCAGATCGCCGAAGTTACCGACGTGGACGGGATGCCCCGTGTCACCCGTGTCTGGTGCGCGCTGGATTGCGGCGTGGCGGTCAACCCCAATGTGATACGCGCCCAGATCGAGGGCGGTGTCGGCTTTGGCCTTGGCTCGATCCTGTTCAACGAGCTGACCCTTGGCGAGGGCGGCACCGTGCAGGAGCGAAATTTCGACACCTACCGCATGCTGCGCATCGACGAGATGCCGGAGGTGATCGTGGAGATCATCGACAGCGCGGCCGACCCAACCGGCGTGGGCGAGCCGGGTACGCCACCCATCGGACCTGCGGTCGCCAATGCGTGGCGCGCGCTGACGGGCAAGACGGTCACGCATCTGCCCTTCAGCCGGGCAAAGGACGCCTGAGAGACGTACAACAACACAAGGCCCGGAAAGAAAGCTCTTTCCGGGCCAACCGGTGCCATCTGTCATCCCCCCTTTCCTGCGCCGCGGCACCGGGCTATGTGCCGTCCTATGCAAAAGCTCACCTCCCTTGCCGATCTGACCGCTCTTGATGTCGACACGATCATCGACGTGCGCAGCCCGGCCGAATATGCCGAGGATCATGTCCCCGGCGCGATCAACCTGCCGGTTCTCGACAACGAGGAACGCGCCCGCGTGGGCACCATCTACAAGCAGCAATCGCCCTTTCTGGCGCGCAAGATCGGTGCCGCGCTGGTCTTTCGCAATGCCGCCGCGCATATCGAAACGCGGCTGGCCGTGCATGAAGGCGGCTGGCAGCCGCTGGTGTATTGTTGGCGGGGCGGGCAGCGATCCGGCGCGTTTGCGTGGATGCTGCGGGAAATCGGCTGGCGGGCCGACACCATCGAGGGCGGATATCAAAGCTATCGGAGGCTGGTGGTGCAGGCGCTGTACGATACGCCGCTTCAGATGCCCGTCATTCAGCTTGCGGGCTATACGGGCACCGCGAAAACCGATTTGCTGGCACGGGTCGCGCATCACGGCGTACAGGTGCTGGACCTTGAAGGGCTGGCGCGGCATCGCGGCTCGATCCTTGGGGATCTGGCAGACCCGCAACCCAGCCAAAAGGCGTTCGAGACGGCACTCGCCGCCGAGCTTGGCCAGCTTGACCCCGCACGCCCGGTACTGGTGGAGGCCGAGAGCAGCACGATTGGCGACCTTACCCTGCCGCCCTCGCTTTGGGCGGCGATGAAAGACGCGCCGGTGATCAGCGTCGACGCCCCGCTAGAGGCACGGGCACGGTATTTGTCAGAGGTTTACACTGATGTTCTGGAAGACCGCGCAGGCCTGAAAGCCAAGCTGCACCCGCTGCGGCGCTTTCGCGGGCACGAGCTTGTCGATGCATGGAACAGGCTGATCGACGCGGGCGAGATGGTCGCGCTATGCCGGTCGCTGGCTGCCGATCATTACGATCCGGCCTATGAGAAATCGAACGCCCCCTTGTTGCCGCGCATCGCGCGCCGCATCGACGCGCCGGATCTGGGCGAGACCGCGCTCAACGGCACAGCCGCGCGCATCGCGCAGGCGGTTCAAGAGATATCAAGTACGCCCGCGCGGTCAGTGATCTGACCGATGATCGCGGCCTCAAACCCCTGATCGCGCAGGCTGGCAAGACAGCTTTCCGCCTGCTTTGACGCGATCGCGGCCAATAGCCCGCCCCCGGTTTGCGGATCGAAAAGCAGGTCGCTGCGCGGGTCGTCCGACACCTGTGCAAAGCCTGCCCTGTTCTGGTCGAACAGGCTAGAACGGACACCCTGCCGCGACAGATCCAGCGCGCCGGGGAACAGTGGCACGTCCTTCAGACTTAGCTCCGCCCCCGTGCCAGAGGCGTTGCAGATCGCCCGCAGATGCCCGGCAAGACCAAAGCCCGTCACATCCGTCATCGCGTGGGCCGTTCCCAGAATGCGCGCCGCCGCGCCCTGCGGTTGTGCCATCACGCGCAGCGCGGCGGCCACATGGCCGCCCCGCGCGGCTCCGGCCATCTCGGCGGCCATGATCACGCCGCTGCCAATGGGCTTGGTCAGCACGAGTACATCGCCGGGCCGCGCCCCCGCTTGGGTGATCGGTGCGCGATCGCACAGGCCGGTGACGGTAAACCCGATGGTCAACTCCGGGCCAAGCGTGCTGTGCCCACCCACGATGCGCGCGCCTGCCGCCTCCATGACTTCGCCCGCCGCCTGCATGATTTCGCGCAAGGACCGTTCGGCCAGCTCCGACGATTGGCGCGGCAGGACGAGCGAGGCAAGCGCGGCCTGCGGTTTGGCCGCCATGGCCCAAATATCGCCCAACGCGTGAATGGCAGCGATGCGAGCCATGGTCACAGGGTCATCCACCATGGCCCGCAGGTGATCGGTGGATATCACCTGCCGCGCCTCGCCGGTCGTCAGGATCGCGGCGTCATCGCTGGGCGCATCGTCTGAAAGAGTGGTCAGCGCCGCGTGCAGCGCGCCCGGCCCCACCTTTGCACCACAGCCGCCGCACATCGGCTTGGGGCCCAGCGCCTCGCGCAGACCGGCGGCGCGGGGCCATGGCAAAACCGGGCGCGGCGCGGGCGCGGGCGGATCGAACCGGGCCATGAAGCGGCGGTCGATCCAGTCTTTCCACCGCCACAATAGCGGCCCGGACAGCACCCGGCCACTGCGTTCCGCCAGCGCCGATTTCCCACCCATCGAGATCAGTTTGAGATAATCGCGCTGCGGAACGTAGCGTTTCTGCCCCCCTGCCCCGGACAGGGCAGCGCGCAGATTATACAGCAGCACCGGGGCCTGACGCACGGCATAAACCCCGGCCTTGGGGCGGGGATGTTCGGTCATCTCGGCACAATCGCCCACGGCGTAGACGGACGCATCGCGGCTGCGCAGGCGGGCATCGACAGGGATGAAACCCTGCGCGTCGGCCAGCGCGCTTTGGGCGAGCCAGGGATGCGGGCGCGCGCCCGCGGCCCCGGTTATGAAATCCGCCGCAATATGTTCGCCACTGTCCAGCGTGACCCCCATCTGCGTCACCCGCAGCGGCGTCACAGAGTCGCGAATTTCAACGCGCAGTTCGTGCAGCGCAGCGCGCAGACGGTCCTGTGCCCGGTCGCCCAGGCGATCCAGCGACCTGCCCCGGTCCAGCAAGGTCAGGCGCGCCTCGCGCCCGTCGCGGCGCAGCGCATGGGCCATCGCCATGGCCAGTTCGGCCCCCGCGACGCCGCCGCCGATCACCGCCACGCGCGCCGCCCCCTGCCCGGCCCGGAACGCCGCCCATTTCGACGCGAAAGGCCCAAGCGGCTTGGCCGGTACGCCATGTTCGGGAAAGCCGGGCAGACCGGGCATGTCGCTGGTGATGCCAACGTCAATGGAGGCGATATCATAAGCCACATCGGGCCAACCTTCGACCTGAATGCGCTTGCTTGCAGGGACGATGCCTGTGGCCGGGCCCATGATCAGGCGTGCTCCGGCGCGGCGGCACAGGCGCACCAGGTCGATATCCAGCTCGTCACGGTCATAATGCCCGGCGACATGACCCGGCAACATTCCCGAATAGGCTGCTGTCGGGCCGGGATTGATCAGCGTGACCCGCACACCCGGCAAGGGCTTCATCGCCCAGGACCGCAGCACAAGCGCGTGGGTATGCCCACCACCGATGAAAACGAGGTCACGGGTGAAGGGGTAGGTGCTGTCTTGCATGTGTTGGCCTGCCTTTTTGCCATCGCTTAACATTCGCAGACAATCGCGCCAAGCGGCGGCTGCTCACTTTGCGTCAGCACATTTATCTGAATTTCAGTCCCCATGACGAAAGAATCTGGTATACCACGACCGGAATCGGATTTTCACGCTTGGCACCCTGTGCTAGCTACGTCGCTACGGAATACATGTTGACCCAAATTCAGGAGTTGTCGTGTCGCTCTTTTTGATCGTCGCCTTGCCGTTTCTTGGGGCTATCCTGCCCGGTGTGATGATTGCAGCAGGTCGACAAACCTGCTTCGGGGTAACCTTCATGGTGACCCTGACTGCCTTTATCGGGTTGATGACCCACCTGCCTGCCATTCTGGCCGGAGAGGTGATCACCACAGGGTTCGAGTGGCTGCCCCTTCTGGGTCTGAATGTCACGCTGATGCTTGACGGTCTGGGCTTCTTCTTTGCCACGCTGATCCTTGGTATCGGGCTTTTGATCATTGCCTACGCGCGACAATATCTGGCCCGCGAGGACAACATGGGCGAGTTCTTTACCTATCTGCTGCTCTTTCAGGGCGCGATGGTGGGCATCGTTCTAAGCGACAACATCCTGCTTTTGCTGATTTTCTGGGAGCTGACCTCGCTCTCGTCCTTCCTGCTTATCGGCTATTGGAAGCACCTGCCCGAGGGGCGTCAGGGCGCCCGCATGGCGCTGGCGGTGACCGGCATGGGCGGGCTGGCTATGATCGCGGGTATGCTGATCCTTGGCCAGATCGTCGGCAGCTATGACCTGAGCGTGATCTTGCAAAACCGCGAGCTGATCCAGGCCGATCCGCTTTATGTTCCGGCCCTGATCCTGATCCTGCTGGGCTGTTTCACCAAATCGGCGCAGTTCCCCTTCCACTTCTGGTTGCCGCACGCGATGGCAGCCCCCACGCCGGTCTCGGCCTACCTGCATTCCGCCACAATGGTGAAGGCGGGGATTTTCCTGATGGCGCGGATGTGGCCGGTGCTGTCGGGCACGCCGGAATGGTTTGTGATCGTGACCACGGCGGGCCTGATCACCATGGTTCTGGGCGCGGTCATCGCGCTGTTCAAGCATGACCTGAAGGCGCTGCTGGCCTTTTCGACAGTCAGCCACCTTGGCCTGATCACCATGCTCCTGGGCACCGGCACCGCCTTTGGCGCGATGGCCGCCGTGTTCCACATAATGAACCATGCGACGTTCAAGGCGGCGCTTTTCATGTCGGCCGGGATCATCGACCACGAGGCGCATACCCGCGACATCCGCAGGCTTGGTGGTTTGCGCAAACTGATGCCCGTGACCTTTGTCATCGCCACGCTGGCCTCACTTTCAATGGCTGGCATTCCCTTCTTCAACGGGTTCCTGTCCAAGGAAATGATGCTGGAGGAAGCAACAAAAACAGTGCTTTTTGACACCTGGTGGCTGGTCCCGGCGCTGGCGACGTTCGGCTCGATCTTTTCGGCGGCTTATTGTTTCCGGCTGATCGGCCATACGTTCCTCGGCCCTGTGCGCGACGACTATCCCGCCAAGCCGCATGATCCCCCGGCGGGCATGTGGCTGCCGCCCGCCTTGCTTGTGGTGCTGGTGGTAGTGATCGGCGTCGCACCGTTTCTGGTTCAGGATTTCGTATTTCTCGTGGCCAAGGCCGTCATCGGCGATGTGGCAGTATTGGAGACGAAATACATCAAGATCTGGCATGGTCTGGTGCCCGCGCTTTTCATGTCCATCGCGGCGGTTGCCGGAGGGCTGATCCTGTTGGCGCTGTTCAAGCCCTTGTTACGGGTTTGGGACACCACGCCGCGCCCCGAGGCAAAGGCAATCTTCGACGCGCTGATCGCCGCTGTCGTGCGCCTGGCGCGGGCCATCATCGCCCCGTTGCATGACGGCGCGTTCACCCGCTATGGCGCGATCTTTGCCGTGACCGTGCTCGCGCTGGGCCTGCACGCCTATTCCACGGGCACCTTGAGCGCCGCGACACGCGACATTCAGCCCATCACCGAGGTTGCCGCCGCCGGCTGGGCGATGCTGGTGGCCGCGGCGCTGGGGCTGGTGTTCCTGCACCGCAACAGGCTTCTGGCGCTGGTGCTGATCGGGATCGTGGGGTTGATGGTGTCCATCGGCTTTGTGTTCTTCAGCGCGCCGGATCTGGCGATGACACAGATCACGGTCGAGGTGGTCACCATCATCCTGTTGCTGCTGGCGCTGAATTTCCTGCCAAAGCGCACCCCGATCGAAAGCACTGCCGCGCGTCGCTTGCGTGACGGGGCCATCGCGGGGGTCGTCGGTCTGGCCACGGCGGCGCTGACCATGCATTACCTGTTGCGCGACAGCGTGGCGCAGCCAATTTCCGAATTTCACCTCGCCAATTCCTACAAGGGCGGCGGCGGCACCAATGTGGTCAACGTGATCCTTGTCGATTTCCGCGGCTTCGACACGTTCGGCGAAATCATCGTGCTGGGGATCGCCGCGCTACTGATCTACGCGCTGACCGAAACGCTGCTGAGCGGGCCTGCGCGCGCGCGCCTGCTGAACCGCACACCGGACCAGCCGCGCGCGGGTGACATGCATCCGACCATGATGGTGGTGCTGACGCGGGTTCTGATGCCGGTGGTGCTGATGGTTGGGTTCTACATCTTCCTGCGCGGTCATAACGAGCCGGGGGGCGGTTTCATTTCAGGCCTCGTGGTGTCGATCGGCGTGGTGATGCAATACATGGCCAGCGGTTTCGGCTGGACATCGGCGCGGCTGCGTTACCCCTATCATGGGGTCATCGGCGCGGGCGTGCTGATCGCGGGGCTGACGGGCATCGGATCGTGGTTCTTCGGCAAGCCGTTCCTGACCTCGGATTTCACCTATGTCCGGATCCCGCCTTTCGATGAGTTCGAGCTGGCCACCGCCGCCCTGTTCGACCTCGGTGTGTTCCTTGCCGTGGTAGGGGCCGTGATGCTGTCGCTGGAAAGCTTTTCGCGGCTGGCGCGGCGCGCGCATGTCGCCGAAAACGAACATGCGATGGGCATAGACCCGTCACGCGATGATCCGCCCGATCCAGCGGACCCAAAGGCACAGGGAGGACACTGACATGGAATTTCTGGTCGCTTCCGCCATCGGCATCATGACCGCCGTCGGGCTATACCTTGTGATGCGCCTGCGCACCTTTCCCGTGATCCTGGGCATCGCCATGCTGACCTATGCGGTCAACGTGTTTCTGTTCGCCTCGGGGCGCCTGACCATCGGCGCGCCCCCGATCCTGCGCAAGGGCATAGAGACCTATGCCGACCCATTGCCACAGGCGCTGGTGCTGACGGCCATCGTGATCTCGTTCGGGATGACTGCCGTGGTGGTGATGATCGCGCTTGGCGCCTATCTGGGCTCGGATGACGACAATGTGGACGACGCCCCCGAAGAGGACACGCCCGGAAAAGGAGACGCGGCATGATGCATTGGATCATCGCACCGGTCATTCTGCCCGCGCTGCTGGCACCCTTCATCGTGCTGGGCGCGCGTTACCACATCTCGATCCAGCGCAGCGTGTCGATCGCAGGCAGCCTGGCACAGATCGCCGTGGCGCTTGGGCTTTTCCTTGGTGCCGCCGACGGTACCGTCACGCTCTACCAGCTTGGCGATTGGGCCGCGCCCTTTGGCATCGTGCTGGTGGGCGACAGGCTGTCGACACTTATGGTGCTGTTGACCGCCGTACTGGCGCTGTTCGTGATGCTTTACGCCATCGGCTCGCGGTGGGATGAACGGGGGCGGCATTTCCATGCGCTGTTCCAGTTCCAGATCATGGGCATCATGGGCGCGTTCCTGACGGGCGACCTGTTCAACCTGTTCGTCTTTTTCGAGGTTCTGCTGATCGCGTCCTATGGTTTGATGATCCATGCGGGCGGCACCGCGCGGCTGCGTGCCGGAGTGCAATACGTGCTGTTCAACCTGCTTGGCTCTACCCTGTTCCTGTTTGCGCTTGGGGCGATCTATGCCGAGACGGGCACGCTGAACATGGCCGATCTGGCAGAACGTGTGACCCTTGTCGATCCCCAGGCAACTGCGGGCATTCGCGTGGCCTCGGTGCTTTTGCTGTTGGTGTTTGCCATCAAGGCCGCCGTGGTACCGCTGCATTTCTGGCTGCCGTCCAGCTATGCCGAAGCCCCGCCACCCGTCGCGGCGCTGTTCGCGATCATGACCAAGGTGGGCGCCTATGCGATCATCCGGGTCTATACCATGGTGTTTCACCCCGAGCTTGAGGCAACCGCCGGACTGCACGGCGTGTGGCTGTTGCCCGCGGCGCTGCTGTCACTGGCCATCGGAATGGTGGGCGTGCTGGCAGCGCGCAAGCTGGACCGGCTGGTCACCTTCGCCGTGATCGGATCAATGGGCATGGTGATGGTGTCGATCTCGATGTTCACGCAAGACAGCATCGCGGCGGCGCTCTATTACATGGTGCATTCCACGCTGGCCGCCGCCACGCTGTTTCTGATCGTCGATCTGGTCGGCGCGCGCCGGGCCAACCTGCGCCTGTCCGCCTTGCCGATGATTCCCGGCGCGGCGATGATCTCGGGGATGTTCTTCATGGCGGCCATCGCCATGGCCGGCCTGCCACCGCTTTCGGGCTTCGTGGGCAAGCTGTTGATCCTTGATGCGGCCTTTACAACGCCGCTGATGGCCTGGACATGGGCGATCATCCTGTCGGCGAGCCTGATCAGCGTCGTGGGCTTTGCCCGCGCGGGCAGCACGATGTTCTGGAAAGCCAAAAGCCTTGGCCACCAAAGCAGCGCGGACGACACCGTCGCCCCCCCTGCCGCCTTGTCCCTCGTCGCGGTAGGCGGTCTGTTGTCGCTGATCGTGGTGCTGACCATCTTTGCCGGGCAGGTTCACGGCTTCATGAGCGAACTGTCAGCCCAGCTTTTCCAGCCAGAGCCTTATATCTCGACTGTGACAGACACGCCCGGCAAACTGAGCACGCCGAAGGAGGGATACTGACATGACAGGTTTTTTCAACCGGCTCTTTCCGCATCCCATCCTGACACTGATCCTGACAATCGTATGGACGATCCTGCAAAATGATGTGTCGGCAGGCATGGTCGTCTTTGGCCTGATCCTTGGCACCATCATCCCGCTGATCACCGCCGCCTGGTGGCCGGATCGGCCACGTGGCGTAAGATTGGGCAAGTTTGTCATCTATACGGTGATCGTGTTCTGGGACATCGTGATCGCAAATATCGAGGTGGCCTGGATTGTACTTACACGCCCCAACGCAAAGCTGCGCGCGCAATGGATCGTGGTACCGCTGGACCTGCGCCATCCCGAGGCGATCACGATCCTGGCCGGCACCGTAACGCTGACACCAGGCACCGTGTCGTCGGACCTGTCGAGCGAGGGGCACAGCCTGTTGGTACATGCGCTGGACGCCGAAAACCCCGACGAGGTCCGCGACCAGATCAAAAGCCGCTACGAGGCCCGTTTGATGGAGATCTTTTCATGACACAGGAACTTGATATCGTTCAGCTTTCGGTCATTATTGCCTTTGCGGCACTGTCCGTGTCACAGGTCATGGCCATGGTCCGTCTTGTGATCGGCCCCTCGGTTGGCGACCGCATCCTGTCACTGGATACGATGGTGGTGAATGCCATTGGCCTGATCGTGCTGCTGGGGATTTCCCAGGGCACACAAATCTATTTCGAGGTTGCGATGATCATCGCGATGCTTGGATTCGTGTCGACGGTTGCGCTTGCGCGCTTCGTGCTGCGGGGGGACATCATCGAATGAATACCGAATTAATCGCTGATTACGCCACCGCAGCCCTTTTGATCATCGGTGCAATTTTTGCACTGGTTGCCGCCATCGGGCTCTTGCGGTTCAACGATCCCATGAAACGGATGCACGCGCCCACCAAGATCGGCACGATCGGGGTCGGCGCGCTGCTTGGGGCCTCGGTCGTCAATGCGAATACCGCGAATGACGGCTCGTTCCACGAGCTGTTGATCATGGCGTTCCTGTTTGTGACGGCACCGATTTCCGCACATTTCATTGCCAAGGTGAACCTGCACAAACGGGACTGCGACACGCCTCCCCCGCCCCGTCAGGACGAAACTTGGGCGACGCTGCAAGCACCCGATGACGACCCCAAGGACAAGGCCGCTCAAACCTCGTAGCTGGCCCTTTGGGATTTCCCCAAACTCCGGCACATATGCCTGCGCCCATGTCTTTGCGGCACGGGCGCGGTCGCCGCGCAGGGTTCAGCAGGCCGCCATCAACCGGTACACGATCTGGGCGGTGGTGAAATCCCACGCGGTGTTGCCGTCGGGGGCCAGTTCCACCACGTCGAAGCCCACGCATTTACGGCCCTTCAGGCTGTGTTCCACAAGGTGCAACGCCTGATAATAGCCCAAGCCCCCCGGCACCGGCGTGCCTGTGGCTGGCATGATAGACGGGTCTAGCCCGTCCACATCGAAGCTGACATAGACATGCTCGGGGAAATCATCGGGCAGGTCGATAGCGTGGATGGCGTTTGTCACAAGGTCCTCGGCATCGCGGAAGAAGACGCCGTTGCGCGCGCGGCTGTCGACCTCGTGCTGGCAAAGCGCGCGCACGCCGAACTGGGCAAGCCGCACACCCTCTTCAGCCAGCAGATGCATGACCGAGGCGTGGGAATGCGGCTCTCCCTGATAGGCGACGCGCAGATCGGCATGGGCGTCGATCTGCACCAGCCCGACCGGCTTGCCAAGGGCCTGCGCCACGCCCATGACCGCGCCGTAGCTCAGCGAATGCTCGCCCCCCAGCGTAACGGGGATACGCCCGGCTTTGACGGCGGCGGCGGTGCGGACGGCAAGCCGCGCCATCACATCGGGCATGGGGCCGCTGCAATCGAGCGGCGCTTCGGTAAAGATGCCCCGCGCGCAGGGCTCTGCCCCGTTGCACAGGCGTTCCAGCTCGTTCGACGCCGCGATGATCGCCTCCGGCCCCTTGGCCGTGCCTGCGCCATAGGACACGGTGCGTTCCAACGGCACGGGGATCACGCGAAAGCGGGCCTCCTCGCCACGCTCGGCCTCACTCAATTCGCTGTCGAGAAAGACGCTCATGACAGGCGCTCCTTGAAGTCTTCATAACCGAACTGCCGCAAGATCCGCAGATCGTCTGTCACGCTGTTCCACAGGGCAATCGCGGGCAGTGGCACACCGTTGAAGGTGTTGGTTTTCACCATCGAATAATGCGCCTGATCGAGAAAGGCGAAGCGCTGACCGATCTCAAGTGGCCTGTCCCACGTGTAATCCCCGATCACATCCCCGGCGAGGCAGGACGGCCCGCCCAGACGGTAGGTATGCCCCGTGCTGGCCTCATCCAGAAGCGCGGGACGATAGGGAGCCTCGATCACGTCGGGCATGTGGCAGGTGGCGGAAATATCCGTGATCGCCAGCGGCATCCCGTTCTGCGGCGTATCGAGCACCTCTCCAACCAATATGCCAGCATCCAGCGCCACCGCCTCGCCCGGTTCAAGATAGACCTCGACACCGTAGGTGTCGCGGACACTGCGCAGGAAGGCGATCAGCGCGGCGCGGTCGTAGTCGTCGCGGGTGATATGATGCCCGCCGCCGAAATTGAGCCATTTCAAGCCCTTGAGATAAGGCGCCAGTTGCGGCTCCACCGCCGCCCAGGTGCGCGCCAGCGGCTCGAACCCCTGTTCGCAGAGCGTGTGCATATGCAGGCCATCGACGCCCTCCAGTGTTTCGGACGTCAGCAAGCTGACCGGCGTGCCAAGCCGCGAGCACGGCGCGCAGGGATCGTATTTCGGGATCTCACCCTCGGAATGTTGCGGATTGATCCGCAGGCCGACACTCCGGCCCGCCGCATGGCATTTCGCGGCGAACCGGGCCTTTTGCGCCGGGCTGTTGAAGATGACATGATCCGACAGGGCGATGATCTCGTCGATCTCGCTGTCCTTGTAGCCCGCGCAGAAGGTTGCGACCTCGCCGCCATATTCCTCTCGGCCAAGCCGCGCCTCATGGATGCCGCTGGCGCAGGTGCCGCCAAGATATTGGCGCACCAAGGGCGCAAGCGCGAACATCGAGAACGCCTTGAGCGCGGTCAGCACATGCGCGCCCGACTGCTGGCCGACATCGGCCAGCATGGTCAGGTTCCGTTCGATGGCCACCTCATCGACGACAAAGCAGGGGCTGGGAACGCGGCTGAGGTCGAAATCACGGAAGGCTCCCGCATCACCGGCCTGGGTCTGCATCATGTCGGTCATTCGTGGCTCCTTGGAAGGTGCGCAGGATGGTAGAGGCCCCGTCCCGGACCTGACCGCGGGCATTGCGGTGTCATGTCCAGGTGTCCCTCAGAACTTCACAGGTCCGTCCAATTCATGCACCTGCCACGGCAAGCCATGATTGTTGAGCATGTCCATGAAATCGTCGACATCAAGTTGTTCCATGTTCCACACACCCGGCGCGGTCCAGTTGCCCTTGAGCACCTGCGCGGCCCCGATCATGGCGGGCACACCGGTGGTGTAGCTGACGGCCTGGCTGCCGACCTCGCGGAAGCATTCCTCGTGGTCGCAGATGTTGTAGATGTAATAGGTCTTTTCCCCCGAACCATCCAGCGCCTGCCCGGTGGCGATATCGCCGATACAGGCCTTGCCCTTGGTCTGCGCGCCCAGATCGCCGGGATCGGGCAGCAGCGTCTTGAGGAACTGGATCGGGATGATCTCCACCCCGTTATGCATCACCGGGTCGATCCGCGTCATGCCGACATTTTCCAGTACCTTGGCATGGGTGATATAGGCATCGCCAAAGGTCATCCAGAAGCGCGCGCGCTCGATTTCCGGAAAGTGGGTCGACAGGCTTTCCAACTCTTCGTGATACATCAGGTACATGTTCTTCGGCCCGATGCCCGGAAAGTCAAACTCGACCTTGTGGGACATGGCCGGTGTCACCTTCCATTCGCCCCCTTCCCAATGCTTGGCATCCTGCAACACTTCGCGCAGGTTGATTTCCGGGTTGAAATTGGTGGCAAACGCCTGATCGTTCGACCCGCCATTGGCATCCAGCACGTCGATCTGACGGATCGTACTCAGCTTGTGGGTCTTGAGCCATTTGGCGAAAACGGATGTCACACCCGGATCAAAGCCCGACCCGAGGATGGCGACCAGACCGGCCTCGCGGAACTTGTCGTGATAGGCCCATTGCCAGTGATATTCGAATTTCGCCACGTCCTCGGGCTCGTAATTCGCGGTATCAAGGTAATGGCACCCGGCCTCAAGGCAGGCATCCATCAGCGCCAGGTCCTGATAGGGCAGCGCAAGATTGACGAGGATATCCGCGCCGGTGGCCTTGATCAGGCTGACCGTCGCGGCAAGATCCATCGCATCCAGTGCGGCGGTGGCGATATCGACACCCACGCGGTCCTTGACGCTGACGGCAATAGCGTCGCACTTGGCTTTGGTGCGGCTGGCAAGGGTGATGTCGCCAAAGATATCGGCGTTCATCGCCATCTTGTGCACAGCGGCGTGGCTAACGCCGCCCGCGCCCACAACAAGGGTCTTGGTCATGGTTTTTCTCCTCAGGCTGAATGCCGTTCGTAATAGGTATAGCCGTTGATCGACGCGCGGTAGGCGTCAAGCAGGATCTTACGTTCGCTGGTCTTGACGGTGCCTTCGGACGTGGCCTCGTCCACCATCTTGCGGAAGGCGGCGATACAATCGGCGGGGTCGAACTCAACCGCCGCCATGACCTCGGAAATGGTGTCGCCCTCCTGCTCGTGCAACAGATCGAACTTGCCGTCGGCGCGCAGGTCGATGGTGACCACGTTGGTGTCGCCAAAGAGGTTGTGCAGATCGCCCAGCGTTTCCTGATAGGCGCCGACGAAGAAGACACCGAAATAATACGGCTCGTCCTCGGGCAGGGAATGCACCGGCAAGGACTGATAGATACCGTCGGCCAGGATGAACCGGTCGATCTTGCCATCGCTGTCGCAGGTGATGTCCGACAGGATCGCTTGCCGGTCAGGGGTCTTGTTCAGCATTTGCAGCGGCACGATCGGGTGCAACTGGTCAATGGCCCAGACATCGGGCAGCGACTGGAACAGCGAGAAATTGCAGTGATACACATCCGCGATGGCGCGCATGTCGTCGCTGAGGTCGCTGGCATCCTCCAGCGTGGCGACCACGGCCTTGATGCGGGACATCAGCGAAAGGTAGATGCGCTCGGCCCGCGCCATCTGGCGCAGATCCACGAAACCGCGCCGGAACAGCGCGCGCAGCTCGTCGCGGTAATAGCTGGCATCGTTCCAGCATTCCTGCACCCGCTCGGGCGTAAGATACCCGCCCACGGCAGCAAGATCCGACACAAGATGATTGTCGTCCGGCTCTGGTTCGGGGGTGTCGGGAGCGTCGTATTTGGTGGATTCCAGCGCCTCGAAGATCAACATCGAGGAAGTGGCCACAAGCGCCCGCCCGCTTTCGGTGACAAGCACCGGATGGGTCAGCTGCGCCTCGTCCATGGCATAGGCGACGGTTTCGACCACGTTGGCGCAATACTCCTCGACCGTGTAGTTGATCGAGTTTTCGCTTGCCCGCTTCTCGCCGGTGTAATCCACGCCAAGCCCGCCGCCAAGGTCCAGATGGGTAAGCGGTGCGCCCTCTCCGGTCAGCGCAACGAAATAGCGGCAGGCCTCGGCCACGGCGCGGCGTACCTCGATCACGTCGGGCACCTGACTGCCCAGATGCGAATGCTGAAGTTGCAGGCAATGCAGCAAACCCGCCTCGCGCAGACGGTCCACCACGCGCAAAAGCTGATCAGTGTTCATGCCGAATGCCGAACGGTCGCCCGAGCTTTCCTGCCACTTGCCGCCGATCTTCTGCGTGAGCTTGACGCGCACACCCAAAAGCGGATCCTGCCCCAGTTCGCGCGCCACCTCGATCACGGTTTCGGCCTCTTTCGGGCTTTCAAGTACGATCACCGTGTTGAAGCCCAGCTTGCGCGACAGGATGGCAAGGCGGATGAATTCGGAATCCTTGACGCCATTGCATACGATGAGTGCGTCGCGCGACAGGCGGTGCGCAAGGGCGACCACCAGTTCGGGCTTCGATCCGGCCTCAAGCCCGAAATCATAGGGCTTGCCGAACTCCACGATCCGTTCGACCACCTGCGCCTGCTGGTTGACCTTGATCGGAAAAACGCCGCGATAGGGCGCAGTATAGTTCAGCCGCTTGATCGCATCGGCGAAGCCCTGGTTGATGTGCTGTATCTCGGATTCGAGAAAGGATTTCACACGCAGGACCACCGGGGCCGCGATGCCGCGCTGATCCAGATCGCGCAGGATCTCTGGCAGGCTGATCGGGGCGTAACCGGGGTTCATCGGGTCACACAGCGCGACCTCGCCATTGTCGAGCACGGTGATGAGGCCCTTGGACCAGCGGTCCACCCCGTAGATGTCGTCCTGTGTCATGCGCATATGCTGCATCAAGGCGGCCTTTGTTGGTTATGTCCACTTGGCGACCCTGACGGGCCGACGCGTTGTCACAGCGTTAGCAAAACAGATCGCCCGTGACCATGAGAGAGGTGAAGATTCTAGCGCGCCAGCCGCGATGTCATCGCCGCCTCGGGAAAGCAGGTGGCGGGCTGGCCCGTCGTCTCTTGCCAGCGGCCGATGGAGCGGCGGGTCTTGAAGCCCGGCAAGCCATCTACGCCGCCCACATCATGCCCCATTGCCACCAGAGCGCGCTGCATCTTGGCCACGTCCGAACGGTATACCCCGCCCACTTTGCCCCATGGGGCGCTGAAATCACCCATGTTGAAGGCGATGCGATCCCCGACATGGCCCACGAACAGCGCGTAAAGATCGCTCATGTTATAGTCCTTGAGGACGTAGAAATTGGGCGTGACCACAAAGGCGGGGCCGTTGCGCCCGGCTGGCATCAGCAGAAAGCCCTGTCCGCGCCGCTCATGCTCGGGAAACGGACGGCCCGACACGCGGGTGATGCCAAAACGCTCCCAATCCGCGATTCTGCGGCCCTGATCCGGCCCTTCAAGCGTGCAGGACACATTGCCCGGCACGCGCACCTCGAACCCCCAATCGCGGCCCGTCACCCAGCCATGGCGCGCAAGGTAATGGCCGATAGAGGCGATGGTATCGGCCTCTGAACGCCAGATATCCGCCCGCCCGTCGCCATCGCCATCGGCGGCGTATTTCAGGAAACTTGTCGGCATGAATTGCGGTTGGCCCAGCGCCCCGGCCCAGCTGCTTTTCATCGCAGCGCCCGGCGCGTGGCCCGCTTCGGCGATTTGCAGCGCGGCGATCAGCTCTTCGGTGAAATAGGCGGCTCGGGTGCTCATGAAGCCTTTGGTGCCAAGCACCTCAAACACGTCATGCGGGATATCAACCCGGCCATAACCGCTTTCGCGCCCCCAGATGGCAAGGATTATGCGGCCCGGCAAGCCGGTCTCGCGCTCTGTCCGGGCCAGCACTGTGGCGTGGCGCTGCGCCATTTGCTTGCCCACGGATGTGGCCCCGCCCAAAGACCCGCGCGAGAAATACCTGCCGGGCGACCCGAATTCGGCCTGCCCCTGCGCCTTGCCGCCTTGGGCGGGTATGCCGGGCGGCATCAGGTCCGGCAGGTTCCAGTTCAGGGAAACGCCGGTGAACGCATCCGCGAAAACCGTGCGCGATACGCCGCGCGCGCGGGCGGTGGGCCAGACCGTTTGCTCCAGCCATGACTGATACTGCCGCTCGACCGACACGCGATCCTGTGCAGGGGCCACGCCCGGTGCAAGGGCGGCGGCCAGCGCCAGAGCGGCCGTACCAAGGATGCGTCGCATCGTGCGCCCCCGCCCCGTCTAGACGCGAGGCGCGCGGACATCGACCAGATGCCCCGTCTTGATCCAGAGCTTCGCGCCCCCTGCCCCGGCGGCAAGCTCCACCGCGTGCCCATCGGCGCGGCGGATCCATGTCCACGGCTCCAGCGCCTCGCCCTCCAACGTCAGCCCGCCCGAGATGATCAGGATCTCGGCCCCGTTGGGGGCGGCGACAACAGCCCGCGCCCCCGGCTCCCATGTTTCCAGCCGGACATCCTCTTGCGCGTCCTTGAAAAGCGGCGCGACATGCACGCCGGGGCGGGTGGCGTCCGGCACGGCCCCCAGCTTGTCGGTGGCGGTGCGCACATGGGTGCGATCGTCGAGGTGCATCTGCCACAGCTTGACGAAGATCACGCAGCCGGGTTTCGATCCGGGCGTGTGCGAAGAGGTGGGCGGATTGCGGATATAGGCGCCCGCCGGAAAATCGCCGTGTTCGTCGGAAAATACACCGTCGAGCACCACGAATTCCTCTCCGCCGTCATGGGTATGCGGGGAAAACGCACTGTCGGGGGCAAAGCGCACGATGGTGGTGGCGCGCGCGACCTCATCCCCGATACGGTCCAGCATCATGCGATCGACACCGGGCATGGGCGAGGGAGTCCAGCCGTTATCGGACGGCCTGACGACCACGTTCTGCGTGAAATCGGCGTTCAGTTCCATTTGCTGCCTCCATCTTTGCGTGTGTATTGCAAGGTAATGCGCCGGTGCGGGTCGTCCCGTCAATTGATGCGTTTTGACTGGCGGCGCGCGAGCACGCCCAAAGACTGACTATATCGCCCAAAAATAAGGCGTTGAGCATAAATACGCCCTCAAACCCCGCATGATGCGAAGTCAAACATGGTAAAGGGTGCCGCATATACTGCTAAATCCTTGGAAAGGTCTGGAGTAACGCCTGAATGACGAAGACGGATTTTTTCGATGAAATGTGGGGGTTTGAACAAGACCTTCGAGAGCCTTATGCGCAGTTTCACGAATGGTTCGAACAAGAGGACACCGCCCGTCTGCGCGCCAAACAGCGCGAGGCGGAGGAGCTGTTTCGACTGACCGGCATCACCTTCAACGTCTATGGCCGCGACGACGCCGAAGAGCGGCTGATCCCCTTCGACATCATCCCGCGCATCATTTCCGGCAACGAATGGTACAAGCTGTCGCGCGGCATCGAACAGCGGGTACGCGCGATCAACGCCTTTCTGCATGACATCTACCACAAGCAGGAGATCATAAAGGCGGGCCGCCTACCGTCGGAGATGATCGCCAATAATGACGCCTTTTTGCCCCAGATGATCGGGGTGGAGCCACCGGGCGGCGTTTATACCCATATCGTGGGCGTCGATCTTGTACACACCGGGCCGGGCGAATTCTACGTGCTGGAGGATAACGCGCGCACGCCGTCGGGCGTGAGCTACATGCTCGAAAATCGCGAAACCATGTTACAGATGTTCCCCGAGCTGTTCTCATGCAACCGCGTGCAATCGGTGCAGAACTATCCCACCAACCTGCGCCGGTCATTGGGAGCAACAACGCCGCGTCTGGGTCCGACGCATGGCGAGGATCCGGTGGTCGCGGTGCTGACACCGGGGATTTTCAATTCGGCCTATTTCGAGCACGCCTTTCTGGCCGACCAGATGGGCGTAGAACTGGTCGAGGGGCACGACCTGCGCGTGGTGAACGGGCGCGTGGCGATGCGCACGATCCGCGGCTACACGCCGATCGACGTGCTCTATCGCCGTGTGGATGACGAATTCCTCGACCCGCTGAATTTCCGCCCCGACAGCCAGTTGGGCGTGCCGGGCATCATGGATGTCTACCGCGCGGGCGGCATAACCATCGCCAATGCGCCCGGCACAGGCATCGCCGATGACAAGGCGATCTATTCCTACATGCCCGATATTGTAGAATTCTACACCGGCGAACGGCCACTGCTGAACAACGTCCCCACCTGGCGCTGCTCGGACCCGGATGATTTCGCCTATGTACGCGAAAACCTTGCCGATCTGGTGGTCAAGGAGGTGCATGGCTCTGGCGGGTACGGGATGCTGGTTGGCCCCGCCGCCACCAAGAAAGACATCGCCGCTTTCCGCAAGAAGCTGGAGGCGCGCCCCGCAAACTACATCGCGCAGCCAACGCTGAGCCTGTCGACGGTGCCGACATTTACCCGCGCGGGGCTAAGCCCGCGCCATGTGGATCTGCGCCCCTTCGTACTGATGAGCCCCAATGGCATCAACGTGACCCCCGGCGGGCTGACGCGCGTGGCGCTTCAGAAAGGATCATTGGTGGTCAATTCAAGTCAGGGCGGCGGCACCAAAGACACCTGGGTTCTGGAGGATTGAGGCCGATGCTGGGCAAGACCGCGAATGGCCTGTTCTGGATGTATCGCTATCTGGAGCGGGCGGAAAACACCGCGCGCCTGATCGAGACGGGCCAGCGGATCGCGCTGACCCGGCTGGGGGACAGCGATGCGGAATGGCGCTCTGTCCTGCTGTCGGCCGGGGTCTGGCCGGGATACGAGACTTACAAGGGCGACGTCACGAAGGAAGGTGCCATCGACTGGCTGCTGCGGTCGCGGCACAATGGATCGTCCGTGCGGGCCTGTATTTCCACCGCGCGGCAGAACGCGCGGCTGGTACGCACAGCCTTGACCGGCGAGGTCTGGGAATCCGTCAATGCGGCCTATATGAACGCCGAAAAGATGCTGGCGCGCCAAGTATCGGAACGCGATCTGCCCGGCTGCCTGCGCACCCTGCGCCAACACACGGCGCTGGTGCGCGGCATGACCCATGGCACCATGCTGCGCGAGGCGAATTACGAGTTTTCACGGCTTGGCACCTTTCTGGAACGGGCCGACAACACCGGGCGCATTCTGGATGTGAAATACTATGTCCTCTTGCCCTCGGCCCGCGCGGTGGGCAGCGCGCTGGACAATGTGCAATGGGAATCCATCCTGAGGTCGGTGGCGGCGCGCGGCGGGTTTCGCATGGGCCACAGCTCTGACGCGGGACCACGAGAGATCACGCATTTCCTGATCCTGGATCAGCGTCTGCCGCGCAGCCTTGCCTTTTGCGTCCACCAGCTTCAGGACAATCTCAAGAAGTTGAACGCAGGCAACGGCAAGCCCCCCGAAAGCCTGAAGCTGGTTGATCTGCTTTTGCGGAAATACCTGACACATGAGGTCGACGCGATCTTTGAATACGGGCTGCACGAATTCATTCAGGAAATTCTTGCGCTGCTTGGCGATCTGACCACCCAGATCCAGATTGATTACAGGTTCTACGAGTGATGCCATGCGCCTGACCATCTATCACAAGACCATCTACCGCTTTGGCGAGGGCGTGATCTACGGCCTGCAACAGCTACGCAAGACGCCCAAATCCTCGCGTCAGCAAAACGTCATCGCGTGGCAAACGCAGGTGACGGGCGGTCACAAGGAGGTCAGGTTCGAGGACCATCACAACAACATCGTCGAACTGGTCGGTTTTGACCGTGACGTGCGCGAGGTCGTCGTCTCCAGCGAGGGTACGGTCGACATGGACGACACCCACGGCATTGTCGGACGGCATTTTGGCCCCGCGCCGCTGTGGCTGTACCGAAAACAGACGCCCCGCACGCAGGCCCGCGCCGGGGCGCGCGCGCTGATCCGCAAGCTCGGCACGCGCGACCGCGGGTTGGACACGATGCATGCGCTGTCGGCCCTGATCCGCGAGGATATCGCGTATCGCGTGGGATCTTCGGAACCCGAGTGGTCCGCCGAGGATGCCATCGCGGCGGGTGAAGGTGTGTGTCAGGATCATACCCACATCTTTCTTGCCTGCGCCCGCGCCATGGGGGTCGAGGCACGCTATGTCTCGGGGTACCTGATGCTGGACGACCGCACCGTGCAGGACGCCATGCACGCCTGGGCCGAAGCGCATATCGAGGGCTTGGGCTGGGTCGGATTCGACATTTCCAACGGCATCTCCCCGGACATGCGCTATGTCCGGGTCGCGACGGGGCTGGACTATGGCGAGGCGTCGCCGGTATCAGGAACCCGCGTCGGGGGCACAGAGACGGATCTTGAGGTCAAGATCGACGTCGCCCAACAATAAAGAAAGCGGGACATGACCTATTGCGTCGGGATGGTGCTGGAACGGGGGCTGGTGTTCATGTCCGATACGCGGACGAATGCCGGGCTGGACAACATTTCCACCTTCAAGAAGTTGACCACATGGGACGCGCCGGGCGAGCGGGTGATAACCCTGCTATCGGCGGGTAATCTTGCAACGACGCAGGCGGTGATCAGCCTTCTGGACGAGCGCAGCAAGCTGGCCGAGGACCGGCAGCCGTCGCTTTTGGGGGCGCCATCCCTGTTTCAGGCCGCGCGCATGGTGGCCGAAACCCTGCGCGAGGTGATCGAGCGGCACGGCACCGGCGGGCAGCGCGCGGATTCCACCTTCAACGCCACGATCATGATGGGCGGGCAGATCGCCGGAAACCCGCCACGCCTGTTCCTGATCTATCCCGAGGGGAATTTCATCGAGGCCGGTGGCGACACCCCGTTTTTCCAGATGGGCGAGACCAAATATGGCCGCCCCATTCTGGTGCGCGCCTACGATCCCGGCATGAGCTTTGAAGAGGCGATGAAACTGTTGCTGGTCAGCTTTGATTCCACGCTCAAGGCCAATCTGACAGTCGGCTTGCCCTTTGATTTCCATTGCTACGAAAAAGACAGCCTGCATGTGGGCCGCACCGGGCGGATCGCGGCGGATGACCCCTATTTCGAGGCGATTTCCAATGATTGGGGAGAGGCGCTGAAAACCGCGCTGGATCAGCTGGATCACTTCGAGTTCTGACCGCAGCGCAAGCGACGTCCAGCGCTCAGATATCATGCAGCGCATCCGTGACCATCGCCGTCATGAGACCAAACATCAAGCCACAGTCGCACCAGTCATGCCGCCCAACAGCCGTTGGTCCCGCGGCACGATGACATTGACCAGACACAAGGTCGTGCAGACGCAAAACGCAAAATGAGGCGTTTCGCGTTTAACCGGAACCATGTGTTCATCGGACCGTGCGAGGCAGCGTCTTGACCCACAGCGCGATCGCGCGGTCCGATGACTTCGATTTACCGCGACAGGCTTTAGCTTGCCTTGCGCTGGTTCTCGGCAAGGCGGCTATCCACGCGGTCAGCGGTGGCGTCAACCTCGGGGTGGTGCATATCAAGGCTCCGGCTGATCTGCTGCACCAGCTTGTCCACCCGTTCGATCTGCTCTGATCCACCAAGGATTGCACGGGCCGCCGAAGAAGGCTTGAGCAGGTTTTCCGCCGCTTTCGCATATTTCTCGAACGGGACCAGATCATCCGCATCCGCGCCCAGTTCCTGTGCCAGCTTGAACACGAAGGCATAGACCGAAGCCGAAAGTTCGACATCATCATAAACCGCCTCGCGGATCGAGCGCGGCTCACCCGTGGTCACGCAGCGATAATTGCCAGTAAGCAACATGCTCCATTTGGCCAGCGGCACGAACAGCGAGTCGAAGTTGCGCAGCTTGACGGGCACATCGTTGCCATCAAGCGTAACAGCGGCGATATCGGCCTCCAGCGTATCGAGGATCTTGTTATGCTCAGCGCTGGGGAAGCGGGCGCATTTGAAATTCGTCGGCAGACCGACATGCAGCACATTGGCAGCTTCCTCGGGCGGGCGGAACGCCTGCGGATCGGGGCTGCACAGCGTCATGAGATCCGGCTCGAACTCGGCCCAGATCGACGGATCGCTGAACGCGGCGTTCAGATTGGCGTGCTTGAGCTGCGGAATGCGCTTGAGATAGGGCAGCGGCGGCATGTTCATGATCGACAGGCACGGCACCTTCGCCTTGGCGATACGCGACATCAGTTCACGCAGGCTGGGCGCGCTGTATTGCGGCTCCTGCATGGCCAGGCCAATCATGTCATAATCGGCGGGGTTCACGGCCTCGGGGGTAACAGCGCCGATATTGCCGGGCAGATCGCGGGAAAAGATCGCGCGATGCTCGCTCTCGCCTTTCAGCTTGATGCGCACCTCAGTGCCTTCGCCATTGATCAGATCGGCTGTCGCCTGACGGCAGACAAGATCGACATCGTGGCCCGCCATCGCCATTTTCGTACCCAAAAGCGACCCGTAGGAGGCGCCGAGAATGAGAATTTTGTAAGACATGCTAGTCCTCCCTACTTCACGTAATTTGGTGGGTGTAATATTGTTGCGCAGAGAAATCACACATTTACGAGAAGGTGTGTTATATGTGATACCAACAGAGCGAATTTTTGTTGGTATGTGAAGAAAATGGGAAAAATCTTTGTAGGGCCAAGGCTTAGACAGCTTCGGCGCCTGAATAAACAGACTCAAGCCGAGATGGCGCAGGCCCTGGGAATCAGCCCTGCCTATGTCAACATGCTTGAACATAACCAAAGGTCTCTATCGGTGGCACTGCTTATGTCGCTGTCAGAAACCTATGCGGTGGACTGGCGCGACCTGATCAAGGACGAGGATTCGAATCTCCTCGCCGATCTGCGCAACGCGCTCAAGGATCCGGTCTTTGACGATCAGATGCCCGATTTGCAGGAATTGCGCGGCGCCATCGACCATGCCCCGCAACTGGTGCGCCAGTTTCTCAAGCTTTACCGCAATCACCGTGGCACCTATGACCGGATCCTGCGGCTGGAACGGCTGGGACAGGTCGAAGACCTGTCGCGCGCCACGCCAGAGGCGACGGTGCATGATCTGTTCCGCGAGAATTCCAACTACTTCGCTTCCATCGAGGCCGGCGCCGAGGCGATCCGCAAAAAGAACCCCTGCACGTCCGATGACATCTACGCAATGCTCAAGCAACGCCTGAAGGACAGACACGGGCTGAGCGTGGAGATCCTGTCCATCGAGGAGATGAAGGAAACGCTACGCCGGCTCGACTCCGCGAACGCGCGCATCACCCTGTCAGAGGCGCTGGACCACCAGAACCGCGTCTTTCAGCTGGCCCATATGCTGTGCCTGCTGGAATGCCCTGAAACGCTGGAGGCCGTGACCAAATCCAAAAAGGGACTGTCAGAGCAAAGCCGCACCCGCTGTCGGGTGGAACTGGCCAATTACTTCGCCTCCGCGCTGTTGATGCCCTATGCCAGCTTTCAGGCCGCCGCAGAGGAAACAAGCTATGACGTGGACAGGCTGTCAGCCCGCTTTGGCGTCTCGTTCGAGCAGGTCTGTCACCGGCTGACCACCTTGCAGCGCGAAGGGGCCAAGGGCATCCCGTTCTTCTTCCTGCGCGTCGACAAGGCGGGCAACGTGACCAAACGGTTCAACGCGTCCTCCTTCAACCTGGCCGAACATGGCGGTGCCTGCCCGGTCTGGAACATCCACACCGCATTCCGCACACCGGGGGTGATCCTGCCGCAATTCGTGGAGCTGCCCGAGGGCGAGCGGTATTTCACCATCAGCCGCACCGCCGACCGCCCCGTGTTCAGCAAGGACACGCAGGACCGGCGCGTGGCGATCACGCTGGGATGCGAGCTGAGCTATGCCGACAGGCTGGTCTATACCGCGCCCTTCAACCTGTCAGATCCCGAACTCTTCAGCCCCATCGGCATCAACTGTCATATCTGTGCACGCAAGGCCTGTTCCCAACGCGCGCATCAACCCCTGTTCATGGAACTCGACATCAAGGCCGACCAGCGCGGCACGACCCGCTATGAAAGCTGAGCCTGACAGGGCTTTTGGTTGAATTTACACCCGTTTCATGGTCACAAAGGCCCAACCGCCCGCCCAACGGGCCCAACAGACCGAAAGGGACCATATGCTGCCCGAGACGATGCAGACCGTTGAAATGAAAGAGCCCGGCAAGGCAGATGTGCTGATCATCGGCGCGCGCCCCCTGCCCGAACCCAAAGCGGGCGAGGTTCTGATCAAGGTACACACCGCCGGAGTGAACGGCCCCGATCTGGTGCAGCGGCGCGGGCATTACCCGCCCCCCAAGGGCGCGTCGGACCTTCTGGGTCTGGAAGTGTCGGGCGAGGTGGCAAGCCTTGGCGAGGGCGTCACCGGCTGGGCCATGGGCGACACGATTTGCGGGCTGACCAATGGCGGCGGCTATGCCGAATACGTGGCGGTTGACGCCACCCATTGCCTGCCCATCCCCGAAGGCGTGAACATGCAGGACGCCGCGGGCCTGTGCGAGACATATTTCACCGTCTGGAGCAACCTGTTCTATCAGCAGAAGCTGCCCGAAAACGGCGTGCTTCTGGTGCATGGCGGCGCGGGGGGCATCGGGTCCACCGCGATCCAGCTTGGCCGGGCGACGGGCCTGCGCGTGCTGACCACCTGTGCGGAAGGCGATGCCGACTATGTCACCGGCCTTGGCGCCGAACGCGCCATTGATTTCAAGACCGAGGATTTCGTGCCCATCGTCCGCGAGGCGGGCGGCGCGGACCTTATCCTTGATATCATCGGCGGCGATTACGTGGCCCGCAACATCAAGGCCGCCAGCCCGGATGCCCGCATCGTGCAGCTTGCTTTCAACGGCGGCTCCAAGGTCGAGATCGACCTGATGCCCGTCATGCTGAAACGGCTGGTCTATACCGGCTCGACCCTGCGCTCGCGCCCCGACGCGTTCAAATCCGCCGTGGCCACCGACCTTCTGGCGCATGTCTGGCCGCTATTCGCGGATGGCACGCTTCGCCCACATACCCACAAGGTGTTTTCCTTTGAAGAGGCGGCGCAGGCCCACGCGATGATGGAAAGCGCCACGCATTGCGGCAAGATCCTGCTGACCCCGGCCTAAAACGTTCCGCATTTCGCGAAAATCTGCACCGCAGGTTCTTCGCGAAATGCCCTAGAAAATCTCGATATCGCCCGCCGTGACAATCGCGTTCTGCTCGAAGGTTGCGATCAGCACCTGGTCGCCCGCGCCCGCGCCGTCCGCGTCGAACCAGAGACGGCCCGAGCCCTGGTCGAACAGGAACCGGTCGTTAGCATCCTGCGCCGCCGTGCCCGCCACGAACTGGC
>JANSXS010000010.1 GCA_024742835.1 Paracoccaceae bacterium
CTGAATGCGCATCCATCTTTGCGCGGTGGGCCGGATGAAAACCGGCCCCGAAGCCACGCTTGTGACAG
Organism: Paracoccaceae bacterium; assembly: GCA_024742835.1. GTDB lineage: Bacteria > Pseudomonadota > Alphaproteobacteria > Rhodobacterales > Rhodobacteraceae > Roseovarius. The sequence goes on from JANSXS010000010.1 coordinate 69, forward strand.
ATTACCAGACCCGGTTCGACCGCACCGGACGCGCCCTTGGACTTGGCCCGCTGACCCTGCACGAGGTCGATGATCGCAAGGGCGGCGGCATGGCCGCAGAAGCGGCCCTGTTGCGGCGCGCTATCCCCGACGGGGCGGTTCTGGTGGCGCTGGACGAGCGCGGCAAGCTCATGCCTTCGCCCGATTTCGCGGACAAGCTTGCCGGATGGCGCGATGCCGGGCGCGGCGATCTGGCATTTGTTATCGGCGGGGCCGACGGGCTAGCCCCGGAGCTGCGCGCACAGGCGGACATGGCCCTGTCCTTTGGCGCGATGGTCTGGCCGCATATGCTGGTGCGGGTGATGTTGACGGAACAGCTCTACAGGGCCGCGTCGATCCTTGCCCGAAGCCCCTATCACCGCGCCTGAGCACCAATTGATAATGGGCCGCCCCTGCAAGTGAAGTTTGCGGTTCACGGCGCGGCGCGAACGGGCTAAACCGCCAGCATAGCACGCAGGTATATTTCACAGGAGGCAAGATCATATGCCCAAGCCCGTGGTTCTTTGCATTCTTGATGGCTGGGGTCTGAGCGATGATCGCGTGGCCAACGCGCCCTTGCTGGCCGACACACCGAATTTCGACCGACTGATGTCAACCTGCCCCCATGCCACGCTGATCACCCACGGCACCGATGTGGGGCTGCCTGCCGGCCAGATGGGCAATTCCGAGGTCGGGCATCTCAATATCGGCGCGGGCCGGGTGGTGGAAATGGATCTGCGCCGCATCGACCGGGCGATCGAAACAGGCACGTTTGCGCAATTGCCCGGACTGGTGCGTTTCATCGAGCGGATGAAGGCCTCGGGCGGCACCGCGCATCTGCTGGGCATCCTGTCGGATGGCGGGGTGCACAGCCATATCGGCCACATGATCGCCACCGCCAAGGCGCTGACCGATGCGGGCGTACCGGTCGCGATCCATGCCTTTACCGACGGGCGCGACGTGGCGCCGATATCGGCCCGCATTTACCTCGAGGCGCTTGGCGCGGCGCTGCCCACGGGCGCGCGGATCGTCACCGTGTCGGGGCGCTATTACGCGATGGACCGTGACAACCGCTGGGATCGGGTGCGCCTCGCCTACGAGGCGCTGGCGCAGGGCAGGGGATACACCGCCCGCACCGCGCCCGAGGCCATCGACAACGCCTATGCCAAAGGACGCACCGATGAATTCATCAAGCCGCGCGTGCTTGGCGACTACAAGGGCATGGTCGATGGCGACGGCATCCTGTGTCTCAATTTCCGGGCCGACCGCGCCCGCGAAATTCTGGCCAGTTTCGCCGATCCGGACTTCGCACATTTCGACACCGGGCCGCGCCCCGATTTCGCCGCCGTCAGCGGCTTTACCGAATATTCCGATCGGCACTCGAAATACATGGATTGCATCTTTCCCGACGAACAGCCCGCCAATACGCTCAGCGCCTGGGTCGCTGCCAAGGGGCTGCGCCAGTTTCATGTCGCCGAAACAGAGAAATATCCCCATGTGACCTTTTTTCTCGCCGGGGGCCGCGAAGCCCCGGAAGAGCGCGAGGAACGCTACATGGCCCAATCCCCCGACGTGCCCACCTATGACATGGCACCCGAGATGTCCGCCCAGGAGGTGACAGACAAGCTGATCTGGGCGATCGAGCATTGGTTCGACCTGATCGTGGTGAACTACGCCAATCCCGATATGGTCGGCCATACCGGCGATCTGTCCGCCGCAATCGCCGCCTGCGAAGCGGTGGATCGCGGGCTTGGCCAGGTTATCGCAAAGGTCCGCGAGATGGGCGGCGCGATGGTGGTGACCGCCGATCACGGCAATTGCGAAACCATGATCGACCCGGTTTCTGGCGGGCCACATACCGCCCATACCACCAATCCCGTGCCCGTGATCGTGATGGGCACCCCCGAGGGCACCGCGCTGCGATCCGGCAGGCTGGCGGATCTGGCACCGACCGTGCTGGCACTGATGGGCCTTGACCAACCCCCCGAAATGACCGGGCAAAGCCTGCTCGCATGAGGGCTGTTCTCACCTTTCTCGCCCTGCTGTTCGCCGCGCCGGTGCACGCCGCCGAAAGCCCGGCAGCCGCCGCGCAGGCGGCCGCGCAACGGCTTGCCGAGGCCAGCACGCTTTTGCAAGAGGCCGACGGCGCGCGCAATCGCGTGCGGGCGCTGACCGAGACGATTCAAGCCTTTGGTGACGGGCTGGAAGCGATGCGCGACGGCCTGCGCCAGGCCGCCATAAGGCAACAAAGCCTTGCCGGAGAGCTGGCCGCGCGCGAAACCGAGATCGCCCGCCTTCTGGGCGCGCTGCAAACCATCGGCCAAAGCGAGGGGCCGACGCTTCTGCTGCACCCCGCCGGCCCGCTTGGCACCGCGCGTTCGGGCATGATCCTTGCGGATGTGACCCCCGCGCTGGAGGTCCGCGCCGCCGCCTTGCGTGCCACGCTTGACGAGGTCCGGGTCTTGCGCACCCTTCAGGAAAGCGCCGCCGCCACACTGCGCGAGGGGCTTGAGGGTGCGCAGGCCGCGCGCACCGCTCTCAGCCAGGCCATTGCCGACCGTACGGACCTGCCGCGCCGCTTCACCGCCGACCCGGTCAAGACCGCGCTGCTGCTGGCCTCGACCGAAACGCTGGAGGGCTTCGCCAGCGGGCTCAGCATGATCGCGGTGGACGAGGCGCCCGGTTCGCTGCCCGGCATTGCGGACCGCAAGGGCGCGCTGCCGCTGCCTGTCGAGGGCCGCATCCTGCGCCGCGCCGGAGAACAGGACGCGGCCGGTATCGCCCGACCGGGACTGGTGATCGCGACGCGCGCACGCGCGCTGGTGACCACCCCGGCGGCGGCGACGGTGCGTTATCGCGGCCCCTTGCTTGACTATGGGAATGTGATCATTCTCGAACCGCAAGCCGGGATTCTGCTGGTCTTCGCGGGGCTCGATGTGGTCTATGGAAACACCGGCGAGGTGCTTCCCGGTGGTAGCCCGGTCGGCCTGATGGGAGGGGTGGAACCTGGGAGTGACGCGCTTTTGATCGGGAATTCCGCAAGTCCGGGTGCCGAGCGGAGCCAGACGCTCTATGTAGAGATCCGAGAGAACAATACGCCCGTCGATCCCCAGACGTGGTTTCAGACAGACGAAGGATGACGATCACATGAAGAAATTTCTGATGGCCGCCGCCGTGGGCACGCTGACAGGCGTTCTCGTGACCACACAGGTCGCGGCACCGCTGCTGGCGCAGGAACAGGCGAGATCCGGCAATGTCTATGAACAGCTTGACCTTTTCGGCGATATATTCGAGCGGATCCGCGCGCAATATGTCGAACAGGTGGACGATAGCGAGCTGATCGAAGCGGCGATCAACGGAATGCTGACCTCGCTCGACCCACATTCCAGCTACCTGTCGCCCGATGACGCCGCCGATATGCGTGTCCAGACACGCGGAGAATTCGGCGGTCTGGGCATCGAGGTGACGCAGGAAGAGGGCTTCGTCAAGGTCGTCTCTCCCATCGACGGCACGCCCGCTGACACCGCTGGCATCGAGGCGGGGGATTTCATCACTCATGTGGATGGTGAAAGCGTTCTGGGCCTCACGCTCAACGACGCGGTGGAACTGATGCGCGGCCCGGTGGGATCGGAAATCGTCATCACCGTCGTGCGCGAGGGCGAGGCAGAGCCGTTCGACGTGTCGATCATCCGGGACACGATCCAGTTGACAGCGGTCCGCGCGCGCACCGAACGCGAAAGCGTGGTGCTGCGGGTGACCACCTTCAACGACCAGACCTTCAAGAACCTTGAAGACGGTCTGTCCGAGGAAATCGAGACGGCGGGCGGCTGGGACGCGGTAAACGGCATCGTGCTTGACCTGCGCAACAATCCCGGCGGCCTGCTGACCCAGGCGATCAAGGTCTCTGACGCGTTTCTCGACGAGGGAGAGATCGTCAGCACGCGAGGCCGCGCGCCCGAGGATGGCGAACGCTTCAACGCCACGGAGGGCGATCTGGCCAATGGCAAACCTATCGTCGTCCTGATCAACGGTGGCTCCGCCTCGGCCTCTGAAATCGTCGCAGGCGCGTTGCAGGACCACCGTCGCGCCATCGTTGTGGGCACCAAAAGCTTCGGCAAGGGATCCGTCCAGACGGTCATGCCGCTTCGGGGCGATGGCGCGATGCGCCTGACAACGGCACGCTACTATACGCCTTCGGGCCGGTCGATCCAGGCGCTTGGCGTCAGCCCCGATATCGTCGTGGAACAGCCCCGGCGCGCCCGTAACGAAGAGGACACGGACGAGGACGTGTCGGCCCGCCCCACCCGGTCCGAGGCCGACCTGCGCGGCCGTCTGGACAATGACAGCCTGTCCGAGGACGAGGTGCGCCAGATCGAGGAAGAACAGGCCGCAGCCGAGGCCGCCGCGAAACTGCGCGAGGATGATTACCAACTCGCCTACGCGATCGACATCCTCAAGGGCCTCACCGCGCTGGCACCCGGCGAGCAGTAAGCCTGGAAAAACCGCGAAAAAGGCCGCCGGCATTACCCGACGGCCTTTTTCATGCCCCGCCTCATTCATCTTGCCCCAAATATTCCGGGGGTCTGGGGGCAGAGCCCCCAGCCGTTGCCTGCTTTGCGAAGCATATCCACTTTCCGCCCGGCCCGGCGCATGGCATACCTGACCCGAACTCACGAACGGAGCGAGACATGGCATTCGGACAAGGCTGTCACCTGCATCTCATCGACGGGTCCGCCTTCATCTTTCGCGCCTTCCATGCGCTGCCGCCCCTGACCCGCAAATCCGACGGGCTGCCCGTGGGTGCGGTGCAGGGGTTTTGTGACATGCTCCGACGTTATGTGGACCGCGATCACGGGCCGGATGCGCCCACCCATATCGCCGTGATCTTCGACAAGGGCAGCCACACCTTTCGCAACGATCTTTACGATGCCTACAAGGCCAATCGCGACGAGATGCCCCAGGATCTGCGCCCGCAAATCCCGCTGACCCGCCGCGCGACAGAGGCGTTCAACATCGCCTGCAAGGAAATCGAAGGGTTCGAGGCCGACGATATAATCGCCACGCTGGCCTGTCAGGCCCGCAACGCGGGCGGCCGGGTGACCATCGTCAGTTCGGACAAGGACCTGATGCAGCTTGTCGGCGGCGGAGTCGAGATGTTCGACGCCATGAAGAACCGGCGCATCGACCGCGAAGGCGTGGAAGAGAAATTCGGCGTCGGCCCGGATCGCGTCGTGGACGTGCAGGCGCTGGCAGGCGATTCCGTTGACAACGTGCCCGGCGCGCCCGGCATCGGGATCAAGACCGCGGCGCTTTTGATCAATGAATTCGGCTCTCTGGAGGATCTTCTGGACCGCGCCCAGGAGATCAAACAGCCCAAGCGCCGCGAGACGCTCATTGAAAAGCGCGAACAGATCGAGCTGTCGAAGAAGCTGGTACAGCTGGATTGCGACATGAAGCTGGATTTTACGCTGGATGATCTGGACCTGCGCGACCCGGATATCGACACGCTGATGGCGTTTCTGGCCGAGATGGAGTTCCGCAGCCTGACCAAGCGCATCGCCGACGCGTTGGATATCGAGCCACCGGTGATCGAGGATCGCGATCCCGCCGGGGCCAACCCGGACGAGGATACCGCCCCCGACTGGCCCGCGATAAACCCCGACAGCTACGAATGCGTCACCGACATGTCTGCGCTTGCCACGTGGATCGACCGGATCAACGCACGCGGCTACGTGGCAGTGGATACCGAAACCACCTCGCTCAATGAAATGCAGGCCGAACTGGTCGGGATCTGCCTTGCGGTCGAGGTCGGACAGGCCTGTTACATCCCGCTCGCGCACAAGCACCGCGATGCCGACGGTCTTTTCGGCTCTGACGCCGTCCTCGACGGCCAGCTTGACCGCGAAAAGGTGCTGAGCGCGCTCAAACCCGTGTTCGAGGATGCGGCCGTGCTCAAGATCGGGCAGAACATGAAATACGATGCCAAGATCCTTGCCGCGCATGACATTGCCATTCATCCCATCGACGACACAATGCTGATGTCCTACGCGCTGAATGCCGGGCTGCACGGGCACGGGATGGACACGCTCTCGGAACGCTATCTCGGCCACGCGCCAATCCCGATAAAAGAGCTGATCGGCTCGGGCAAATCCGCCATCACCTTCGACAAGGTGCCGATCGACACCGCCACGCGCTATGCCGCCGAGGATGCGGATATCACCCTGCGCCTGTGGCATGTCTTCAAGCCGCAACTGCACCGCACCCGCGTCACCACCGTCTATGAGACGCTGGAACGCCCACTGGTGCCGGTTCTGGCGCAGATGGAGCGTCATGGCATCCTTGTGGACAAGGGCACGCTGTCGCGCATGTCCAACGCCTTCGCGCAAAAGATGGCGCAGCTAGAGGACGAGATCCACGAGCTTGCCGGCGAAAAGTTCAACGTGGGCTCGCCCAAGCAACTGGGCGAGATCCTGTTCGACAAGATGGCGCTGGAAGGCGGCAAGAGGGGCAAGACCGGCGCCTATGCCACCGGCGCGGACGTGCTGGAGGATCTGGCGACCGAACACGACCTGCCCGCGCGCGTGCTGGACTGGCGGCAGGTGTCCAAGCTGAAATCGACCTACACAGACGCGCTTCAGGATCATATCGACCCGGACACGGGCCGCGTGCATACCTCTTATGTTCAGACCGGGGCCAGCACCGGGCGGCTTGCCTCGACCGACCCGAACCTGCAAAACATTCCCATCCGCACAGAGGAAGGCCGCCGCATCCGCGAGGCGTTCGTCGCCGGTGAGGGCAAGACGCTGGTGGCGCTGGATTACAGCCAGATCGAGCTTCGCATCCTTGCCCATGTGGCCGATATCGCGCAGCTCAAGCAGGCGTTCCGCGAGGGGCAGGACATTCACGCGCTTACCGCCTCCGAGATGTTTGACGTGCCCATGGACCAGATGACACCAGAGGTGCGCCGCCGCGCCAAGGCGATCAATTTCGGGGTGATCTATGGCATTTCCGGCTTTGGCCTTGCGCGCAACCTGCGCATCCCGAGGTCTGAGGCGCAGGGCTTTATCGACCGCTATTTCGAACGCTTCCCCGGAATCAAGGATTACATGGAGGCCACGACCAGCTTCGCCAAGGAACACGGCTTTGTCCAAACGCTCTTTGGCCGCAAGATCCACACGCCCGAGATTTCCGCCAAGGGGCCGCGCGCGGGTTTTGCCAAGCGCGCCGCGATCAACGCGCCGATTCAAGGCACCGCCGCCGATATCATCCGCCGCGCCATGATCCGGATGCCCGCCGCTATCGGGAACCTGCCCTGCAAGATGCTGTTGCAGGTGCATGACGAATTGCTGTTCGAGGCCGATCAGGACGCCGCCGACGGCGTGATCGACGCCGCGCGCACCATTATGGAAGCTGCCGCCGACCCGGTGGTGCATCTGGATGTGCCGCTGGTCGTCGATGCAGGCCGGGGTAGCAACTGGGCCGAGGCGCATTGAGGCGCGGGCCATAGTCTACAGCGTTCTGCCTTTAACCTGAACCATCCGCGAAAGGCGGAACGCGGGCAACGATTGAGCGGAGCACTGCGTTTCGCGAAACCATTTAAGCCGCATATCCCCAAAGGATGGCCATGTTTGCAGAGTACCAGATCGCGGAACTGGCCTTTCTGGCGGGGGCCTGCTTTCTGGCCGCCACGGTGCGCGGCTTTGCGGGCTTTGGCACCGCACTTGTCTACTTGCCGTTGGCCGCACAGGTGCTGACCCCGTTTCAGGCTATCACCACGCTGGTAATCTTCGACCTGATCGGCCCCTTGCCGCTGGTGCGCCACGCGGTGCGGGCCTGTGAAATCCGCGATGTGCTGCGGCTGGCCAGCGGCCTGATCGTGGCGCTGCCGCTGGGGCTTTATACGCTGACGCTGATCCCGCCAGAGGTGTTCCGCTATGCCGTGTCGTGCATCGCGATCACGCTTCTGGTCTGCCTGCTGTGGGGGCTGCGCTATCGCGGACCACTCACGCCCCCGCTTGTCTATGTCACCGGCATGTTCTCGGGCTTCCTGCAGGGCGTGGCGGGTCTGCCCGGCCCGCCGGTGATCCTGCTTTACATGGCCAGTACGCGGCCCGTGCAGGTGATCCGGGCCAACACGTTCCTGTTCCTGATGGCCACCGACATGGTGCTGTTGCTCACGCTGGCGCTGTTCGGGCGGCTGGAGGCATCGGCGCTTTGGCTGGGGGCCGCGCTTGTGATCCCGAATCTTCTTGGCTCGCTTTTGGGCGCGGCACTTTTCAAGCCGCGCTATGAACCCGCCTACCGGGGTATCGCCTATACGATCATCGCCGCCTCCGCGATCAGCGGCCTGCCGCTTTGGGATGGATAAAGCGTTTCGCTTTTGACCTGAGACACCCGCGAAAGGCAAAACGCGGCAACGATTGAGCGGAGCACTGCGTTTCGTGAAATGCTTCAGGCGCGCTCAGCCCTCGGGCAGCTCCGTCTCGGGGATGATGCGGAAAAACGCACCGCCCGACCACAGGCCGAACCACCCCTCCCGCCGCGCGCCGATCTCGACAAGCCGATAAAAACTTTTCCGGTCGATCAGCGCCTCCAGCCTGTCGCGGACCAGCACATAGGGAGACGGCTCTCCGGTCTCGGGGTCGCGCTCGACCCGGATGGGGTTTTCCGGCCCGGCCAGCACCTTGTCGCCGACATTGGTCTCGAACAAAAGGTTCTGCCCCTCGCCCGCGCCACCCGCCTCGACATCCACGGCAACAAAGGGCGCGTCATCGACGATGATTCCCACCTTTTCGCCCGGCGTGACAAGGAAATAGCTGTCGCCCTCGCGTTTCAGGATGGTCGAGAACAACCGCACCAGTTCGGGCCGACCGATGGGCGTGCCAAGATAGAACCAGGTGCCATCCCGCGCGATCCGCATGTCCAGATCGCCGCAAAACGCGGGATTCCACTTGTGGATAGGCGGCAAGCCCTTCTTTCCGGCCTGGCGCGCGGCCTCGGCAAGACTTTCTGCTGACGGGGTCGTGACGGATTCTTTGCTCATTGCTTTTGCCATTTCGATCATGCGCTGTACATTCTGATGTAGATATAGCCGAGAACGGAGCTTTTGCCATGGATGACACCGCCGACCTGCTGGCCGGAATCGAGGCCCTGGAAGACAAGTTGGCGCAGGCGCGCGCGTCGATCACGCAGCGGTTCATCGGCCAGGAACAGGTCGTGGACCTGTCGCTGTCGGCGCTCCTGTGCGGCGGTCACGGGCTGCTGATCGGCCTGCCCGGCCTCGGCAAGACCCGGCTGGTGGAAACACTGGCCACGGTGATGGGCCTCAATTCCAACCGGGTGCAGTTCACGCCCGACCTGATGCCCGCCGATATTCTAGGCTCCGAGGTGCTGGAAACCGGCAGCGACGGAACCCGCGCCTTCAAGTTCATCGAGGGCCCGATCTTTTGCCAGCTTCTGATGGCCGACGAGATCAACCGCGCCAGCCCCCGCACGCAATCCGCGCTTTTGCAGGCGATGCAGGAACGCGTCGTTTCCGTGGCGGGTGAAAACCGCCCGCTGGACCGGCCCTTTCACGTGCTGGCCACGCAGAACCCGATCGAACAGGAAGGTACCTACCCGCTTCCAGAAGCGCAGCTCGACCGCTTTCTGGTGCAGATCGACGTGCCCTATCCGGACCGCGACACCGAACGCAGTATCCTGCTTGCCACCACCGGTGTCGCCGAAGAAGAGGCGCACGAGGTCTTTACCGCCGCCGAATTGATGGACGCGCAAACCTTGCTGCGCCGGATGCCCGTGGGCGAGTCGGTGATGGAACAGATCATCGACCTGGTTCGCGCCTTTCGCCCCGGTGACCCAAGCGCGACCGATCGCGTGCGCGAGGCGGTTGCATGGGGACCGGGGCCGCGCGCGGCACAGGCGCTTATGCTGACCGTTCGGGCGCGTGCGATGTTGCAGGGCCGTCTTGCCCCCGATACGGACGATGTGCTGGCGATGGCGCGGCCGGTGCTGGTCCACCGCATGGCGCTCAATTTTGCCGCGCGCGCACGGGGCGATGACCTCAACACGCTGATCGACGAGGTCGCGCAGGGTCTGATGCGCCGCGAGAGCGCTGCATGAGCCAACCCCAGATCGCCCCTCTACGCGCCCGTTCCGAAGCAGAGGCAGCCCGCTTTCCCGCGCTTCTGGCGCGGGCAGAGCAACTGGCGGGGACTGTTCTTCTGGGAGAACACGGGCGCAAACGTCCCGGTATGGGCGATGATTTCTGGCAATATCGGCCCGTTCAGCCGGGCGACGAGTTGCGCCAGATCGACTGGCGCCGTTCGGCCCGGTCGGATCAGCAATTCCTGCGCCAACGCGAGTGGCAAATCGCGCAAAGCGTGACGCTATGGGTCGATGACGCCGCGTCGATGCGCTTCTCCTCGGATGCGTCCCTCCCCGAAAAGGCGGATCGCGCGCGGCTGCTGGCCCTGGCGGTGGCGATCCTGCTAAACCGCGCGGGCGAACGGATCGGGCTGTCGGGCTCCGGCCTGCCGCCACGGCGCGGCGAGGCGCAGATCTCGCAGCTGGCGCAGGCGCTGGCACTGGACGGGGTCAGAGAATACGGCGCACCAGACGCCAACGGGATGCCAAGCCACGGGCGCGCGGTGTTCCTGTCGGATTTCCTGGGCGATATCGACGCCGTACGCACGGCGCTGACGGCCGCGGCGGATCGCGGGGTGCAGGGCATCGTGATGCAGGTGCTCGATCCCGCCGAGGAAAGCTTTCCCTATCGCGGGCGCACGATTTTCGAAAGCATGGGCGGCGGCATCGCGCATGAAACGCTCAAGGCCTCTGAACTGCGCGACCGCTACCTGTCGCGGCTGGCCGGGCGCAAGGACGAGCTGGCCCGGCTGTGCGCCGCAACAGGCTGGCGCTATGGCCAGCACCACACCAACCACAGCGCGCAATCGGCGCTGCTGTGGCTGTATAACGCCATTGACGGAGGGCACGGACGATGACGATCGGACCGATTGCATTCGCCGCGCCATGGCTTCTGGTGGCGCTTGCGGCACTGCCGATCCTGTGGCTGCTGCTGCGCGCCGTGCCGCCCGCGCCCATCCGGCAACGCTTTCCGGGCGTGGCGCTGCTCTTGGGGCTGCGCGATGACGACACGGTGACGGATCGCACGCCGTGGTGGCTTTTGCTGTTGCGGATGCTTGCGGTGGCCGCGGTGATTGTCGGGCTCGCGGGGCCGATCCTTAATCCGCGCGACGCGGCAGAGGGGGATCGCTCCGGCCCGCTTCTGATCGTGCTGGATGCAAGCTGGGCCGCTGCGCGCGACTGGCCCGAGAAAGCCGATCTGCTGGATGCCATGCTGGCCGAGGCGGGCCGCGATGCGCGGCCGGTGGCCGTGCTGCGGCTTGCCGATCCCGAACCGCCCGTGTTCCAATCCGCCGAGGCGTTGCGCAGCCGGTTGTCCGGCCTGGCCCCAAGCCCTTGGCAACCTGGCACAGACGACATGACCGAGGCGGCCAGGCTACTGGCCGACGAAGGGTTCGAGACCCGGTGGTTTTCCGACGGGCTGGCGCGCGACGGGCGCGACACGCTGCTCACAGCTCTGGAATCGCGCGGGCGGGTGACCATCCACGAAAGCCCGGTGCCGGTAATCGCGTTGACCCCGGCCATTGTCGAAGACGGCGACCTGCGCCTGACCGCCAGACGCGCCCAAGCAGGCACGGGTCGCGAGATCACCATCGAGGCACATGGCCGCGACCCGGCGGGCGTGGCGCGTCTGGTGGCAACCTTGCCCCTGACATTTGAACCCGGCGCGACAGAAGCCGTGGGCGCGCTGTCACTGCCATCCGAGCTGCGCGCGCGCCTGACCCGGTTCGAGATCGCGGGACAACGCCATGCGGGCGCGGTGACGCTGACCGATGACAGCCTGCGCCGCCGCGAGATCGCCCTTCTGGCAGGCCGCGAAGACCGCGAGGGGCTGCAACTTCTGTCACCGCTGCACTATCTGGAACAGGCGCTGGAACCGTCGGCGGATCTCCTTGATGGCAGCCTGTTGGATATCCTGCCCGCCAACCCGGACGTGATCGTTCTGGCCGACGTCGCCACGCTGTCGCAGGCCGAGCAAGAGGCGCTGCTTGACTGGGCCGAAGGCGGCGGGCTGCTTTTGCGCTTCGCCGGGCCGCGCCTTGCCGCATCGGACGTGTCGCGCGCCGAGGAACACCCGCTGATGCCTGTGCGCCTGCGCAGCGGCGGCCGGTCTGTCGGCGGCGCCATGAGCTGGGGAGAGCCCAAAACGCTGGCCCCTTTCAGTCAGAAAAGCCCATTTTTCGGGCTCGACACCTATGCGGATGTGACCGTCTCGGCGCAGGTGATGGCACAGCCCGACCCGACTCTGGCCGAGCGCGTCATAGCGCAACTGTCCGACGGCACACCGCTGGTCACGCGCAAGCGGGTCGGCGCGGGTCAGGTCGTACTGTTTCACGTGACGGCCAATGCCGAATGGTCCAACCTGCCCCTGTCGGGCCTGTTCGTGCAGATGCTGGAAAGGCTGGCCGTGTCGTCGGCGGTGGCGCTGCCCGATCTGGCCGAGCTTCAGGGCACCACATGGCAGCCGGTGCAGGTACTTGACGCGTTCGGCACGCTGGGGGACGCCCGCAACCTGCCCGGCGTGGATGGCGACCGTTTCATCGAGGACAGCATCGGTCCCGATTTCCGCCCGGGCATCTATGAAGGCCCCGACCGGCGGCTCGCCCTCAACGTGATGGACGCACAGACAACGCTCAGCCCCACGGCCTGGCCCGCGCGCGTGCCCGTCACCGGGCTTGACCGCCCGCCCGAGGCACCGCTGGGGGGCTGGCTTCTGGCCGGTGCACTGTTGTTGATGATGGGCGATATCATCGCGTCACTGGCCCTTTCGGGCCGGCTCCGGCCCGCGCGGGCCAGTGCCGCTACGCTGGTGGGTGCGCTATTGCTTGCGCCGCACATGGCCGACGCGCAGGACGATACCGACAGCCTGGAAAAGGCGATGCGCGCCACCTCCGAGGTGACCCTGGCACATGTCGTCACCGGCGACACCCGGCTTGACGAGATGGCGCGCGCCGGGCTTGCGGGCCTGTCCGAGACGCTGTTTTTCCGCACCTCGGTAGAACCGGCCGACCCGGCCTCGGTCAACCTGGAAACCGACGATATCTCTGTCTACCCGATGCTGTACTGGCCGATAGACCCGGATCAGCCGATCCCGTCGCAAGAGGCCTATGCCAGGCTGAACGACTACCTGCGCACCGGCGGTCTGATCCTGTTCGACACCCGCGACGCGGATGTCGCCGGTTTCGGCGCCTCGTCGCCAAACGGGCGCAAGCTGCAACGCCTCGCCGAATCGCTGGATGTCCCCCCGCTGGAGCGCGTACCAGAGGATCACGTCCTGACGCGCACCTTTTACCTGCTTCAGGATTTTCCCGGCCGGCACAAGGGCCGCGCCGTCTGGGTAGAAGCCGCGCCCCCCGACGCCGAGCAGATCGACGGGATGCCGTTCCGCAACCTCAACGACAATGTCACCCCGGTGGTGATCGGCGGCAATGACTGGGCCGCCGCCTGGGCGATGGATGACCGGGGCAACCCGATCTATCCCGTGGGCCGCGGCTTTGCCGGGGAACGGCAGCGCGAGCTTGCCTATCGCTTCGGCGTCAATCTTGTGATGCATGTGCTGACCGGAAACTACAAATCCGATCAGGTGCATGTTCCCGCCCTTTTGGACAGGCTTGGCCAATGACCGGAAGCATCGTCTTTGATCCCCTCATCAATATCTGGCTGATCGGTGGGCTGGCCGCTTTGCTGTGCGCCGGGATCGCACTGGCGCTGTGGCGCGGGCTCTCGGGTTGGGCGCTGCGCGGGCTTGCCGGTCTGGTGATCCTCGCCGCGCTCGTGGGTCCGGCCTATCAGCAAGAGGACCGCAACGCGCTCTCGGATATTGTTCTGATGGTCGAGGATGACAGCGCCAGTCAACGCCTGGCGGACCGCGCCGACACGACCGCAAGCACCGCCGAGGCGCTGGCCGCCCGGATCGAGGCGCTGGACAATACCGAACTGCGCCGCATCACCGTGCCTGATGGCGACGACAACAGCGGCACTAGGTTGATGACAGCCCTGTCCGCAGCGATGGCCGAAGAACCGCGCGGACGCATCGCCGGCGCAATCCTGCTGTCGGACGGCCGGCTGCACGATCTGGACCGCGCCCCCGACATGCCCGCGCCGCTGCACCTGTTGCATACCGGGCGGGCGGCGGATTGGGACCGCAAGCTGAAAGTCGACAACGCCCCGGCCTTTGCGATCCTCGATGAGGAAATCGTCATGACACTGCGCGTCAGCGATGACGGGGCCGCGCCCGAGGGCGTGACGACAGTGCCGGTCGATGTGTCCATCGACGGCGAGGAGCCGCAGCGCTTCGAGGTGCCGCTTGGCCGTGATATTGACCTGCCGCTGCGCCTGCCGCATGGCGGGCGTAATGTGCTGCAATTCTCCACGCCAGAGGCAGAGGGCGAGCTGACAGGCCGCAACAACACGACAATCGTGCAGATAAACGGGGTGCGCGACCGCCTGTCGGTGCTGCTGGTGTCGGGAGAGCCGCACGCGGGCGGGCGCACATGGCGCAACCTGTTGAAATCCGACAGTTCCGTTGATCTGGTGCATTTCACCATCCTGCGCCCCCCCGAAAAACAGGATGGCGTGCCGGTGCGGGAATTGTCGCTGATCGCCTTTCCCACGCGCGAGCTTTTTCTTGAAAAGATCGATGATTTCGACCTGATCATCTTTGACCGTTACAAGCGGCGCGGCATCTTGCCCTCAATCTATCTTGATAACGTCCGCCAATATGTCGAGGGCGGCGGCGCGGTGCTGATCGCCGCCGGGCCTGATTTCGCCTCTGCCGACAGCCTTTACCGCACCCCGCTGGAAGAGATCGTTCCAGCACGCCCGACCGCCCGCGTGATCGAAGAAGGCTACCGCCCCGCCATAACCGACCTCGGTCAGCGTCACCCCGTCACCGCCGGGCTGGAAAGCGAGTTTGGTGGCGAATGGGGCCGCTGGCTGCGCCAGATCGAGGTCGAGCAATCCTCGGGCGATGCGGTCATGACCGGCGCTAGGGACAATCCGCTTCTGGTTCTGGATCGGGTGGGTGAGGGGCGCGTCGCGCTTCTGACTTCTGATCACGCATGGCTGTGGAACCGCGGCTACGAGGGCGGTGGGCCGCAGCTTGAATTGCTGCGTCGCCTGGCCCACTGGATGATGAAGGAACCCGAGCTTGAGGAGGAGGCGCTTTGGGCCGAGGCGACGGGCCAGCAGATGCGGATCATCCGCCGCAGCCTGTCGGACGAGGTAGGCGATGTTACCGTCACCACGCCATCGGGCGAAGAGATCACGGTAACGCCCGAAGAGGTTAGTCCGGGCCGCTTCGAGGCGCTTTACGACGGGCCGGAAATCGGCCTGTACCGGCTGGCCAGCGATGAGCATCGCGCGGTGATCGGCCTCGGTCCCGCCGCTCCGGTAGAGTTTGAACAGACCATCGCAGACACGCAAACGCTGGTGCCCCTGATCGGTGGTACGAATGGCGGCATCCTGGCACTTGAAGACGGCTTGCCGCGCCTGCGCGAGGTGCGCGAGGGACGCCCCGCCGCCGGACGCGGCTGGATCGGGCTGACCCCGCGCGACGCCTATGAAACGCGGTCTGTCACGCAAATGGCGCTTTTGCCGCCATGGGCGGTGTTGCTTTTGGTGGCCGGTCTGATCCTTGGCGGCTGGCTGCGCGAGGGGCGAAGGTAACGCGGTTCAGGGCTCCAGCGGCACGCGGTACAGCACGTCTGACCAGCCCTTGCGCGAACAACGGCTGCGCACGAACAGCACGCGGGTGCCGTCGGGGATGACCACGCCGCTCAATGATCTTGTAAAATCCTGACCATCGGGGTTGGGATGTCGCAGTTCGCGCAGCGCGATCCGCTTGCCGCCTGCGTCCAGTATTTCCCAGGCATCGGCGTAATGATCCCAGCCGGCATCGGGATGGCGCAGCGTGACATGCACGTTCCAGACCATGCCGACCTTTTCGACAGACACGCGTTCCACCCCGATGTCCTGCGCTGCAACCGGCGCGGCCAGGATCAGCCCAAAAGGCAACAGGACGTGTTTCAGAAAGTGTCGCATCTGCATGACTATAGGGAAAACCGGGTGAAACAGGAGTCACGTTGCCGTGCGCCCGGCTTCAACAGCGCGTTTCGCGAAACGCTGCAAAGACCGGCCCGCTGCGACGCCCTGGCCCGCTTGCCGGAAAGGCGGATTGGGTATACATCCTTTGAAGACAACCGGGAGGAGCCCACCAATGGACATGCCAAACCCGAATCCCCTGATCCTTGCCCGCAAGGCCAAGCTGATCGAGCGGCTTGAAGCCGTGCTGCCACCCGAGGCCGTGATTCACGACCCGTCCGAAACCCGCGCTTATGAATGCGACGGGCTGACAGCCTACAAATGCCCGCCCCTCGCCGTGGTGCTGCCCGCCTCGACACAGGAAGTGTCCGACGCGCTGCGCATCTGCCACGAAATGGATGTTCCCGTGGTGCCACGCGGCGCGGGCACGTCGCTTGCCGGTGGGGCCCTACCGACCGAGGACAGCGTGATCCTTGGTGTGGCCAAGCTGACCGATGTGCTGGAAACCGATTACGATAACCGGTTCATCCGGGTGCAGACCGGACGCACCAATCTCAGCGTCACCGGCGCTGTCGAGGAAGACGGTTTTTTCTACGCGCCCGACCCTTCGTCGCAGCTTGCCTGCGCCATCGCGGGCAATATCGCGATGAACTCGGGGGGCGCGCATTGCCTGAAATACGGCGTGACCACGAACAATCTGCTGGGCGTCACCATGGTGATGATGGACGGCACCATAACGCAAATCGGCGGCGCGTTTCTGGATGCCGAGGGGCTGGACCTGTTAGGCCTGATCTGCGGCTCCGAAGGGCAGCTTGGCGTCGTGACAGAGGCAACTTTGCGCATCCTGCACAAGCCCGAGGGCGCGCGCCCCGTTCTGATGGGCTTTGATTCGTCCGAAGTGGCCGGTCAATGCGTGTCGGACATCATCAAGGTGGGCGTGTTGCCCGTCGCGATCGAATTCATGGACCGCCCCTGCATTCGCGCCACCGAAAACTTCGCGGGCGCGGGCTACCCCGATTGCGAGGCGCTTTTGATTGTCGAGGTCGAAGGGTCGGACGCGGAAATCGACGAACAGCTTGAGACCATCATCGAGATCGCCCAAAGCCATAATCCCGTCGCCTTGCGCCAATCCAGCAGCGACGACGAAAGCAAACGTATCTGGCTGGGGCGCAAATCAGCCTTTGGCGCGATGGGCAAGATCAACGATTACATGTGCCTTGACGGCACCATCCCAGTCAGCCAGTTGCCTTATGTGCTCAAGCGTATCGGCGAGCTGTCCCAAGAATTCGGGCTGGACGTTGCCAACGTGTTTCACGCCGGTGACGGCAACATGCACCCGCTGATCCTGTTCAACGCCAACGAACCCGGACAGTTGGAACTGTGCGAGGATCTGGGCGCCGAGATCCTGAAACTGTGCGTGGAGGTCGGCGGTTGCCTGACCGGCGAGCATGGCGTGGGCATCGAAAAGCGTGACCTGATGCTGCATCAATACGATCCGGCGGATCTGGAAATCCAGATGGCGGTCAAAGATGTGTTCGACCCCGGCTGGCTGCTCAACCCCGCCAAGGTCTTTCCCCTGCAATCCAGCGACGCGCGCCGCATCGCGGCGGAATGATGGCCGGGGCGCAGCCCACCTGCCCGGAGTATGTCTGACACCATGACCGCCCTGACCCCCAAGACAGAGGCCGAGCTGGCCGAGATCGTGGCCAGTGCCAACGCCCCAATGCGCATTACAGGCGGCGGCACCCGGCCCATCGGCAAGCCCTGCGACGGGCCGGTGCTGTCTACCTCCGCGCTGAGTGGGATCGAACTTTATGAGCCGGGCGCGCTGACGCTGGTCGCCCGCACGGGCACGCCCGTGTCCGAGGTGGAAAAGACACTGGCGAAAGAAGGCCAGAGGCTGGCCTTCGAGCCGATGGATCATCGCGGGCTGCTTGGCACCACCGGCGAGCCGACAATCGGCGGGGTCTTTGCCGCCAATGTATCCGGCCCGCGCCGTATTCAGACCGGGGCCGCGCGCGATTTCCTGCTGGGCGTGCGCTTTGTCGATGGCACCGGGCAGGTGCTGCGCAATGGCGGGCGGGTGATGAAAAACGTCACCGGCTACGATCTGGTCAAGCTGATGGCGGGCAGCTATGGCACATTGGGCGTGATGACAGAGGTTGCCCTCAAGGTGCTGCCGAAATCGCGTCACACCGGCATGTTGGCCCTGACCGGCCTCAGCGATACCGACGCGGTGCGCGCCCTGTCGCGCGCGCTCGCTTCTCCGTACGAGGTGACAGGAGGCGCGCATTTGCAAAACGGGCCTGACGGCGCGCCGCTGACGGTGATCCGGATCGAAGGCTTCGAGAATTCCATCGCCTACCGCGCCGACGAATTGCAAAAACTGCTTGGCGCTTTCGGGACTGCCACGTTCGAAACCGACGCTGACCGAACCACGCAACGCTGGCGCGAGATCCGCGACGTGGCCATGTTCCACGACGCGCCGGGCGATGTATGGCGCATTTCGGTGAAACCCTCGGACGCGCCCGGCCTTGTGGCACAGGTGCCGGGGGCAGAGGCGCTTTACGATTGGGGCGGTGGCCTGATCTGGCTGCGCGTGCCCGAAGGGACGCAAGCCGACACGATCCGCAACGCCATGCAGGCCACGCCGGGCCACGCCACGCTGATCCGGGGCGCGGCGGGCGCGGGAGCGTTCCAGCCGCTTTCCCCCGCCATTGGCGCACTGCATGACGGGTTGCGCGCAAAGTTCGACCCCAAGGGGCTGTTCAACCCCGGCCTGATGGACCGCGCCGCATGATGTACGTAACGGCGTTCCTGCTGTGCTTCGTGTTAGGACCGGGACTGTTCTGGTTGATTGCGCGCCGTCGCGCGACGCGCCCCCGCTTTGCCGCGACCTGGGGGCTGAGCATGTTCCTGATCGGCACCGCGCTGGTGCTACGCCACTGGATCATGCCAACCTATCCCGATGCGCCCATGGCCGGGATAGGTGTTCTTTTGGCGCTCTGGCTGGCCTGGATTCTCGTTCTGGCGCTGGCCGTAATGGCGATCCGCGCCCGCCCCGTTTCGTTTCGCCTGCACCGCACCGCCTTTGCGCTTGGCGCGGTAGGGACCACCTTGCCCTGGTTCGGGCTTTATGCCGCTCAGATGGTGACTCAAAGATGAAAACCGAATTTACCGAAGCCCAACTGCGCGACCCGGCGATCCAGCGATCCAACGAGATCCTGCGCACCTGTGTGCATTGCGGATTCTGCACTGCCACGTGCCCGACATATCAGGTGCTTGGCGATGAGCTGGATAGCCCGCGCGGGCGCATCTATCTCATCAAGGACATGCTGGAGAACGAGCGCAAGCCTGACGAGAAGACGGTCAAACATATCGACCGTTGCCTGAGCTGCCTTGCCTGCATGACAACCTGCCCCTCGGGCGTGCATTACATGCATCTGGTAGATCACGCGCGCGAATATATCGAAGAGAATTACGACCGCCCCCTGACCGACCGCGCGCTGCGCTGGATCCTTGCCCGCATCCTGCCCTATCCGACACGCTTTCGTCTGGCGCTGCTGGGGGCCAAGATCGGGCGGCCCTTCGCAAGGCTGATGCCCGATGCCCGCCTGCGCGCGATGCTGGAAATGGCCCCTAAGACGATTCCGCCTGTCAGCCGCAATGACGACCCGCAGACATTCCCTGCGCAAGGCAAAACGAAAAAGCGTGTGGCGCTGATGACCGGCTGTGCGCAACGCGCGCTCAACACCGATATCAACGACGCCACGATCCGCCTGCTGACCCGGCTTGGCTGCGAGGTGGTCGTGGCCGAGGGCGCGGCATGCTGCGGCGCGCTGACCCATCACATGGGCAAGACCGAGGAAAGCCACGGCACCGCCGGGCGCAATATTCGCGCATGGGCGCGGGAAATGGACGGCAAGGGGCTGGATGCCATTGTCATCAATACAAGCGGGTGTGGCACCACGGTCAAGGATTACGGCCACATGTTCCGCACTGATGCCAAGCTGGCGGGCGACGCCGCGCGCGTGTCCGATCTTGCAATGGATGTCTCGGAACTTCTGATGCAGCTCGACATGCCCGAAAGCCCCGGTCAGGACATGCGCGTCGCCTATCACGCTGCCTGTTCTTTGCAACATGGCCAGCAGATCAAGACCCACCCAAAGACCCTTCTCAAATCCGCCGGGTTCGAGGTGGTGGAACCCGCCGACAGCCACCTGTGCTGCGGCTCTGCGGGCACTTACAACCTGATGCAACCCGCGATTTCACAGCAACTCAAGGCGCGCAAGGTGCAGACCCTTATGGACAAGTCGCCAGACGTGATCGCGACTGGCAATATCGGCTGCATGATGCAGATCGGATCGGGGATAAGCGTACCCGTCGTCCACACCGTCGAATTGCTGGATTGGGCCACGGGCGGCCCCAAGCCGCGCGCAATTGTGGAAAATGCAGCCTGATCGCCCTAATTTCGCCTAACTGACGGGATAGACGGGTATAAAGCGAAATGGGGTCCGTCTTGCATCGTCTCTTGTCAGCCTGTCTGCTGTGCCTGTGCATCGTGCAACCCGCTTATGCGGACCACGACGATGGCGATACACATCTCCAGCGGCTCGATACCGGCGATGACAGCCGCCAATGGGAGGGCGTGGGCCGGATTGACATTGGCGAGCGCGGGTTTTGCACCGGGGCCCTGATCGCGCCCGACATCGTTCTGACAGCCGCGCATTGCCTGTATGATGGCGATACCGGCCAAGAGGTCGACATCTCGACGCTGGAATTTCTGGCCGGCTGGCGCAACGGGCGCGCCTCTGCCTATCGCTGGGTGCGGCGCGCGGTTATCCATCCGCATTATGAATTCTCCATCAAGCTCGAAGCACAGCGGGTCCGCAATGACGTGGCGCTTCTGGAATTGCATCAACCCATCGCGAAAAGCCGCGTAGTGCCCTTCACAACCGACAGTCGCCCCGCAAAGGGCGAAGAGCTCCGCCTTGTCAGCTATGCCCGCTCCCGCTCCGAGGCACCATCGCTACAGGAGGCGTGTTCGGTGCTGGCACAGCAAGAGGGCGTGTTGGTGATGTCCTGCGATGTCGATTACGGGGCGTCCGGCGCACCTGTATTTTCGTTCAAGGATGGCACCCCGCGCGTGGTGTCCGTCGTCTCGGCCATGGCGGAGATGGACGGTCACAAGGTGTCGCTTGGCACCCAGCTTGAAGAGCCGCTGAGACTGATGCGTGCCATGCTCGAATCCGGCGGCCGCTTCAAAAGCCGGAAAGACCCGGATCTGTTTTCTGGCGCACAGCGGCGCGACACCGGGGCTAAATTCGTAAAGACAGGGCGCCAATGACCATTTCCGTGATTTTCCGCAGGGTCTGTGCCGCCATGCTTGCCTTGTTGGTCTGCGCCCCGGCAATGGCCGACACGCTGTTTCGGCTGGGCGATCGCGCCGCCCTTTTGGGCTGGGAGGCCGTGGGCCGCGTCGATATCAAGGATGGTGGTTTCTGTACCGGAGTTCTGATCGCGCCAAATCTGGTTCTGACCGCCGCGCATTGCGTGCATGACGGGCAGGGCGTGTTGCACGGCGGCGAGGATCTGGTGTTTCATGCCGGTCTGCGTGACGGCGACAGCATCGCAACCAGCCGCGTGACGCGAATCGCGGTCACAAAGATGTATACCCCGCTCGCGGGCATGACCGTCGACAACATCCGCAATGACGCCGCGTTGCTGGAACTGACCACGCCGGTGCCGATCGCGCTTGCCGATCCCTTTGCGCTACATTCCGGTGCGGCCATCGACAACCGGGTCAGCGTTGTCTCTTATGGGCGTAATCGCGATCAGGCGCTGTCATGGCAACGCGAATGCAGCGTTCTGGGACAGGGCCGTGGGCTGATTTCCTTTGATTGCGATGTGACGTTCGGCTCGTCCGGCGCGCCGGTCTTCGACCTGTCGGGCCGCCGGGCGCGGATCGTGTCTCTGGTCGTCGGCGGTGCCGAGACAGAAGCAGGGGGCACCGTCGCCTATGGCATGGAACTGCCCGAGATCGTGGCAGAGCTTAAAAACACCCTGCGCATCATGTCCGCCACCGACACCAATACTGGCTTCAAGCGGTTGCGCGTCGGGCAGGGCGGGGGCGCATCGGGCGCGAAATTCGCCCGTCCCTGATGGCCTTGGCAGGGTCTTGAAAACACCGGCTGCACATCCCAGATCCGTCCTGTCCGACGCCGCCTTGCGGGTCGGATAATAAGCCTGTCCCGCGCGGGAGGGCATTTGACCACCAGGTATCGCTCAACGGAGGATAACCATGCGAAACTTTGATCTTGCACCGCTTTACCGTGCAACCGTCGGCTTTGACCAGATCGCCGACATGATGGACCGGGTCTTGTCGACCGAGGTCACTCATTCCACGTACCCGCCCTACAATATCGAAAAGACGGCCGATGATGCCTACCGCATTTCAATCGCCGTGGCCGGTTTTGCCGCAGACGATCTTACCGTCGAGGTCCGTGAGGGTGCGCTGATCGTCTCGGCCCGCAAGGCCGAAGAAGAGCGCGAGCGCAGTTTCCTGCATCGCGGGATCGCCACGCGCGCCTTCGAGCGCAAGTTCCAGCTGGCTGATCATGTTCGCGTCGAGGGGGCGACCCATGCCGACGGCATGTTGCATATCGACCTCGTCCGAGAGGTGCCCGAGGCGCTGAAGCCCCGCCGCATCCAGATCGCCAACGGCGCGCCGACCGCAAAGGACGTGCTTGACCATCAGACGGTCAATTAAAACGCCTCGCGTTCACCCGATCCGGTGGATACATGAGTCCAGTCAAACGCGATACGCCCTGGTGGTCGCGTTTGACAGTTTCGTCTTTGTTGTGCGGTTCATCCGCTCGACCCGGCCATTTGTCCACGGATGGTTCGGCTTGGTCAGCCGATGCTTGATCAGGTTTGCCTCGCAGACCATGTCGAAACGCATCTGCCGGGAATAAAGCGTGTTCCGGTTTCGGAGCGGTTCGGCGAAATGGATGCCGTAGCACGTGGGCAAGAAGGGCCGCCGAGGGGTTGTTACCACGCGCGCGGACCCTTCGGGGAAAATACTCCGGGGTGAGCGTCAAAAATCCTCTTGGGATTTCGACGTCAGGGCAGCGTCCCGCTATCAAAAAACCTGCGTGGCGCAGCCACTCATTCTGATCACAGAGCAGGCTCCGCCTCTGCGCGCGCGGCCTCCCAGGCAAGAATCGCGCGCTTGACAGGCAAGCCCCAGTGATAGCCGCCAAGCCCGCCCGATTTGCGCAGCACCCGGTGGCATGGGATCAGCAGGCTTATCGGGTTGCGCCCGACCGCCGTGCCCACGGCGCGGACGGCACGCGGGCTGCCGATGGCCTCGGCGATTTGCGAATAGCTGGTTACATGGCCCGACGGGATCTGCATAAGCGCCTCCCAGACCTTTATCTGAAAGGGTGCGCCGATCAGGTAAAGCGGCACCGGCGCATTGGTTTGCCTGTTCACCCCGAAAGCGGCGAGCACCCAAGGATGAAGGCGCGCAGGATCTTCCACGAAATCGGCCTCGGGCCAGCGCGCTGTCAGATCCGCCATCGTTGCCGCCTCGCCCGCCTCGCTGGAAAACCCGATGGCGCAGATCCCCTTGTCCGTCCCCATTACCAGCGCGGGGCCGAAAGGGCTGTCGAACCAGCCCCAGAAAATCATGAGGCCAGCCCCACGCCGGGCGTAGGCACCGGGGCTCATCGCCTCCCAACGCAGGAACAGATCATGCAACCGCCCCGTGCCGGACAAGCCCAGCTCGTGCGCGGTGTCCAGCGTGGTGAACCGTTCGGCAAGCATCGTCCTGGCCTGATCCAGCGCGAGGTATTGCTGATACCGCTTCGGGCTTACGCCGACCCACCGGGTGAAAAGCCGCTGGAAATGCGCGGCGCTCATATCCATCCGCGCGGCGAGCGTTTGCAGGGTCACGCCCGGCTCTGCCTCGTCCAGCAGGTCGATGGCCCGACGCATGACGTGGTAGTGATAGCTCTGTTCGCTCGGCTCCGGCATCGGCGCTTTCCTTTTCGACCCCGCCCCAACCTATGCCACCGCACCGCGCCCGGCGACCCGAATGTTGCGCATGTTCGGCACCGCTCTTGGGTCTTGCCCCGCATCGGGCCTTGCGTCAAAAGGGCGGGCATGGCGCGCCAGCTTGATTATCACACGATCCGAGAGATCTTTACCCGGTTTGAAAACGCCTCGGCCACGCCCGAGGGCGAGTTGCACCATGTTAACGCCTTCACGCTGGTCGTTGCCGTCGCGCTGTCCGCGCAGGCGACGGATGCGGGCGTGAACCGCGCCACGCAAAAGCTGTTCGAAATCGCCGATACGCCAGACAAAATGCTCGCACTTGGCGAAGAATCACTGATCGAGCATATCAAGACGATCGGGCTTTACCGCAACAAGGCAAAGAACGTCATCAAGCTCAGCCGCATCCTTGTGGAGGAGTATGACGGCGAGGTGCCCAATTCGCGCGCCGCGCTGCAATCTCTGCCGGGGGTGGGGCGCAAGACCGCCAATGTCGTGCTCAACATGTGGTGGCGCCACCCGGCACAGGCGGTCGATACGCATATATTTCGCGTCGGCAATCGCACTGGCATCGCGCCCGGCAAGGATGTGGACGCCGTCGAGCGCGCCATCGAAGACCATATCCCGGCGGATTTTCAGTTGCACGCGCATCACTGGCTTATTCTGCACGGGCGCTATCACTGCAAGGCGCGCAAACCCGCTTGCCCCACCTGTATCATCCGCGATCTCTGCCAATACGAGGACAAGACCCAATGAACAAGTATCAAGCCGTCGGTATCGGCAACGCCGTTGTGGACGTCATCAGCCAGTGTGACGACGCGTTCCTGTCCCGCATGGGCATCGAGAAGGGCGTGATGCAACTGATCGAACAAGAGCGCGCGGAGTTTCTTTACGAGAACATGCAGGACCGCATCCAGATGGCGGGCGGCTCTGTCGCCAACACCATCGCCGGTCTGGGCGCGCTTGGCCTGTCCACCGCCTTTATTGGCCGGGTGCATGATGACGAGCCGGGCCGCGATTACGTGCGCGAGATGACCGATGCGGGCTGCGCCTTTGTCAACGCGCCAGTACCTGCGGGTGAATTGCCCACGTCACGGTCGATGATCTTTGTGTCGCCCGATGGCGAGCGGTCGATGAACACCTATCTGGGCATCTCGACAGAGCTTGGCCCCGAAGATGTGAATGATGACGTGGCAGGACAGGCCCAGCTTTTGTTTCTCGAAGGGTATCTGTTCGACAAGGACAAGGGCAAGGCCGCGTTCGAAGCCGCCGCGAAAGCGTGTCGCGCGGGCGGCGGCATGGCGGGGATAACGCTGTCCGACCCGTTCTGCGTGGATCGTCACCGAGCGGATTTCCGCACCCTCGCCAAAGGGCTGGATTACGTGATCGGCAACGAGCATGAATGGATGTCGCTGTACGAGACACAGGATCTGGGCGCGGCGCTGGAACAGGCCGCATCGGAAAGCGGTCTGATCGTGTGTACCCGCTCGGGCGAGGGCGTGGTGATTGTACAGAACGAAGAGACCGTCACCGTGCCCGTCAATCGGGTGACCCCGCTTGACACCACCGGCGCGGGCGATCAGTTCGCCGCCGGGTTCCTGTACGGGCTGGCCAATGGTGCCCCACTAGAGGCAGCGGGCCGGATGGGCTGTATCGCCGCGGCAGAGGTCATCACCCATTATGGCGCGCGGCCCGAGGCGGATGTGAAGGCGCGGTTCGCCACCGAAGGGTTGATCTGAGCGTCGCGCGTCAGCCGAACTTGCCAGCGATGAACCGGCGCGCCTCGTCCGTGGCGGGGCGCTCGAACACCTCTTGCGTCGGACCGATTTCAAGCAGCTTGCCGAGGTGGAAATAGGCCACCCTGTCGGCGATGCGGCGGGCCTGCATCATCGAATGGGTGACGATAACGATGGCGTTGTCGGTCCGAAGTTCCAGCATCAACTCCTCGATCTTGGCGGTGGCGACCGGATCGATGGAGCCTGTCGGCTCGTCCATCAGCAACACGTCGGGCTGAATGCTCAGCGCGCGCGCGATGCAAAGCCGCTGTTGCTGCCCACCCGAAAGATCGGTGCCGTTCATCGTGTGAAGCTGATCCTTGACCTCGTCCCACAGATGCGCGCGACGCAGGCAGCTTTCCACATGCGCCTCAAGCTCTGCCCCCTCGCGCATCAACCCGTGCAGGCGCGGGCCATAGGCGACGTTTTTCCAGATCGTGCCAGGAAACGGATTGGGCTTTTGCGCGACCCAGCCAAAGCGGCGGCGATGCAACGGCGGGTCAATCTTGCGGTCGTGGATGTCCTGCCCGTCCATGTGGATCTGCCCGGTGATCTTCACGCCGCGCGTGCCGTCATGCATCCTGTTGAGACATTTCAAAGCGGTGGATTTCCCGCAGCCTGACGGGCCGATAAAGGCAAGGATCTCTTCTGGGTAAAGATCGAAGCTGACGTCCTGAAGCGCGTGCGTCTTGCCGTACCACAGGTTCACGTCGCGCAGGTTCATCAGCGGCGGCCGGTTTGACCGCGCATTGCGCATGACGGGCATCGGGGTTTGCAGCTTGTCGTACATGAACCGCTCCTGTGGTGGGGCTACGCACCCATATTGCGCAGTTCATTGTCGCGCGCATTCGATCCAGATCAAGAAACGCATATTGTCACGAAAACTTCACATGCTGGGCACCCAAGGCACCCGGTCCGCCCGCGCACTTTCAGGCCGGGGTCATTCCCCCAGCTTGGCGTGCACCTCGTCAAGGTCGATCTCGGCAATCGGCATCTTGTTGGACGGATCGTCGAAGTCGTATTTGAAAAGCTCGAAATCGCGGTGGTAGATTTCCTTGATCAGGTGCATCGACAGATCGTCGAAATAATCCGCCACCGGATGTGCCCGCTTGGGTCCGTGCCCCTCGCTTTCGTTGAAGCGGGGAATCGCCGCAAGATCCACGGAATTGGGCGCATCAATGGCATCAAGCACCTGCTGCATCCCGTCATTGAAACTTTCGGTCCAGAAAATCTTGTCATAGGTGCCGCCGTTCACGATGAAGGTCGACACGTGGCCCGACATGGCGGACCAATGGATGTCAGGCTCCATCGGGCGACGCCAGCGGATAGTGTCGCGCGCGAATAGCAGGAAGCGACGGAAGCTCTTGATCTGGTCAAAGTCCTGCTTGCCGTCGTCGCCGCCCACCTCGATTCCGTATTTCTGGATCAGAAGCGGCACCAGCTTGCCGCGGTAGCGGTTGCCATTGCGTTGAATGCCGCAGATCTTGTCGAAGAAGCTGGACAGAATGCGGGTATAGGGGTTCCGCACGCAGGTAAACGCGTAAGACTCGTGCGCCTGCACATTGGCCTTGATCGCAACCTGACTGTCATCGCGGGACCATTTGTGAAGCCCCTCGGACGCATCGTGAATGTCGCCGTCAAAAAATTCGCCATGATCGGAATAATACATAATCTGCCCGATGGTCGAGCACGCACATTTCGGCACCACGCGATAGACGACGCTTTCGCTTTCCGTCATCCAAGTTCCTGGAAAGCCCATTTTTCTGCCTCCAAACCCGCTACGTTGCTTTTGTCGGGTTATTTTGTTCATACCGCGTAAAAAAAGCCACCGAAAGCCTGTTTATTCAAGGCGTCTTCATCACTAAGACTGTAAATAGTAGCCCGAAGTATAGGTAAATCGTTTCCAATATGGCAAAAATCGCTTTCATCCTGCTGTGTCACAAGGATCCCGAGGCAATCATCGGGCAAGCCAACATGTTGACCGCCGTGGGCGATTACATGTCGATTCATTTTGATGCGCGCGCCAATCCTGCCCATTATCAAAAGATCCGCACGGCCCTTGACGGAAACCCCAATGTCACCTTTGCCCGCAAGCGCATCAAATGCGGCTGGGGGGAGTGGTCTTTGGTGCAAGCGACGCTGTACGCCATCGAGGCCGCTGTCGACGCCTTTCCGCGTGCCACGCATTTCTACATGCTGTCCGGCGATTGCTCGGCAGTAAAATCTGCCAGCTTTGCGCATGAATTTCTTGATAGCCGTGATGTGGATTATATTGAAAGCTTCGATTATTTCGACAGCGACTGGATCAAGACCGGGATGAAGGAAGAGCGGTTGATCTACCGCCATTTCTTTAACGAACGCACCCGCAAACGGTTGTTCTACGCCTCTTTCGCGATCCAGAAGCGGTTGGGTCTCACCCGTGAGATCCCGGCCGATTTACAGATCCAGATCGGCAGCCAGTGGTGGTGCCTGCGTCGGCGCACCGTTGAATGGATCCTTGATTTCACGCGCCGCCGCCGCGACGTGATACGGTTTTTCCGCACGACCTGGATCCCGGATGAAACGTTTTTTCAGACCCTGGTGCGCCATCTGGTGCCCGAGCACGAGATCCAGACACGCACGCTGACCTTCCTGATGTTCACCGATTACGGAATGCCGGTGACGTTTTACAACGACCATTATGATCTTCTGATCAGTCAGGATGCGCTCTTTGCCCGCAAGATCAGCGCCGAGGCGACCGAGCTCAAGACCCGGCTTGGCGCGCTTTATTCGGACGAGTCCGCGCAGTTCAACATCTCGGACGAGGGCCGCAGCCTTTACAAATTCCTGACCGGGCGCGGGCGCATCGGGCGCCGGTTCGGGCTTCGGTTCTGGGAAACCGAAAGTTCGCTTGGGCGCGAGCGTGAATTGATGATCGTCATTTGCAAGAAATGGCATGTCGCCAAGCGGATGGTCGCCAAGGTTCAGCAGGTCACGAATGTGCCCGCCATCGCCTATCTGTTCAACGAGGAGAACACCGAACTGCCGGATCTTGGCGGGATTCAGGCGAGCCTTGAAAAACGCACCCGGCACCGACGCGCCCTGATGCGGATGCTGTTCGACTATTTCGACACTGACCGCCTGGTGATCTGCATGGACCCCGGCAGCATGGACCTTTTGCACGATTTCTGCGGTGATCGCGCCGTTACCCGCCTTCTGGAAATCCAGTGCGAGTTCACTGACGAGTATCTGATCGGTCATGCCAAACGGGTCGGCCTGGCAGGCGAACAAACCCACAATGAAACGCTGGAGAGGCTGTTGCCGACAATACGGGGGGACATCAATTTCGAGTCCGATCGCATTCGCGACGCCGAATTCGAGAACCACATGATCGTGCGACAATCCCACGATGCCGAGGAAGCCGCAGGCCACATTGCGCGCTTCCTTGATGTCAACCGTGACAAGGGGCTAGAGATTGCCCAGACAGAACATCTTTATGCCGATTGAGGTGGCCAATGCCCTATGACTATGACGACCAGAACATTTTCGCCAAGATCTTGCGTGGCGAAATCCCCAACGATACCGTGATGGAAACCGAGCACAGCCTGGCGTTTCGCGATATCACCCCGCAAGCGCCGGTGCATGTGCTGGTCATCCCCAAGGGGCCGTATGTGTGTCACGATCATTTCGCGGCCCAGGCCAGCGATGCCGAGATCGTTGATTTCATGCGCCTCACCGCAAGGATCTGCGCCACCGAAGGCATCTCGCCCGGCGAAGGCGGAGAGGGCTTTCGCGTGATCGGCAATGCAGGCGAGCACGCATTGCAGGAGGTACCCCATTACCATCTGCATATCCTGGGCGGACGGAACCTTGGCGCATTGCTTGAGAAACAATAAACGCCGGGCACTGCCCAAATTGGCATCGCTGCGCCCTTTATCGCGCCAATGCGCGCGCTGCTCGCTTGCTCTGGTCTGACGCTTAGCCCATATCCGGTATCATGAAAAACGCCACTCCGCCCATTTCCTCTTTCCGGTCCCGTGTTCTCGTCCTGGTCGAGCATTCGGGCTTCAGCAATTTCATTCTTGCGGTCATCCTGTTCAACGCCATAATTCTCGGGCTTGAAACCTCTGACGAGGCGATGGCCGCAGCCGGGCCTTTGATCGGCACACTGGATCTGATCTGCCTGATCATTTTCATCATCGAGATCGTGCTGAAGCTGTATGCGCGTGGTGCATCCTTTTTCCGGGATGGCTGGAACATCTTCGATTTCTCGATCGTGGCGATTTCATTAGTCCCCGCCAGTCAGGGACTGACCGTACTGCGCGCGCTGCGTATCCTGCGCTTGTTGCGGGTTCTGTCCGTCACACCATCCTTGCGGCGCGTGGTCGAGGGGCTGATGAACGCGTTGCCCGGCATGGGGTCTGTCTTTGTCCTGATGGGGATCATCTTCTACATCGGCTCGGTCATGGCGACAAAGCTGTTCGGCGCTGACTTCCCCGAATGGTTCGGCACGATCGGGCGGTCGGCCTATTCGCTGTTCCAGATCATGACGCTGGAGTCCTGGTCGATGGGAATAGTTCGCCCGGTGATGGAGGTCCATGCGCTTGCGTGGATGTTCTTCGTGCCCTTCATCCTGGTCACTACCTTTGCGGTGGTGAACCTCGTGGTGGGCCTGATCGTGAACTCGATGCAAGATGCCCACAACGTCGAAGCCGAGGAAATCACCGGAAATTACCGGGACGAGGTGCTGTCACGGCTCACCGCTATCGAAAAGGCGCTGGACAAGCGCGACTGACCCATGGCCGTCTCAGCCGACAAGTGGCCGGCTGCGGGTCAGGTCCAGAAAGACATCCTCAAGATCGGCCTGTTCGGTGCGCACATCGCGAATGCGGATACCCGCATCGTGAACGGCGGCAAGCACCGCCTCCGCAGAGGTTTTTGACGAGTTGTAGGTCAGCGCCAGCGTGCCGTTGGCGCGGGCCTGCACCTCGATCCCATCGGCCTTTGGCAGGATCGTGTGCGGTGTGTCCGGCTCGATGATCATGGTCTTGGCGTCAAGCCGCCCGAGCAGATTGGCGGTGCTGTCGCGCGCCACGAGGCGTCCCTCGTTGATGATGGCGATCTCGTCGCACATCTCCTCGGCCTCTTCGAGGTAATGGGTCGTCAGGATGATGGTCATGCCCTGCTGATTGAGCCGTCGTATATTTTCCCACAGCATCTGACGCAATTCGATATCGACACCGGCTGTGGGTTCATCCAGCACAAGGATATGAGGGTGATGCACCAGCGCTTTGGCCAGCAGTAGCCGTCGACGCATACCACCCGACAACGTGCGCGCATAGGCATTGGACTTATCCTCCAGCCCGACGAGCCGCAAAATATCATCACTGCGCCGCTTGGACTTTGGCACGCCATAAAGCCCGGCCTGCACTTCGAGCGCGGCACGCGGCGGAAAAAACGGATCAAGGTTAAGCTCTTGCGGCATCACGCCGATGGCCGCCCGGCTTTGACGCGGGTTCACGTCCTGATCAAAGCCCCAGATCGTGACCCGGCCTGCGCTTTTGACGACAAGTCCGGCAAGAATGTTGATCAGCGTCGACTTGCCCGCACCATTGGGCCCCAGAAGCCCGAACACGGACCCGGCAGGGATATCGAGGTCGATCCCCGACAGGGCAAGTTTGGCCGCTTCGCCCTTGCGGGCAGTGTATGTCTTTTGCAGACCACGGATTTCTATGGCGTTGTCGCTCATGGGCCCTCTTGCTCCTGACTGTCCCTCCGATATAGTTTCACATCATGGAATGCCAGCACAGGATATTGCCCAGATGGTGACACAAGCCCCCGAAACCCGCATCGTCGAGACATGGCGCGTGGCCTGCGACGGCGGCGAAGGCGCGCTCGGCCATCCGCGGGTGTGGCTGTCGATCCCGCGCGAGACGGGTTTCGTCGAATGCCCCTATTGTGACGCGAAACTTGTTCACAAGGATTTTGAAGGCAAGGTCTAAGGTGGTCAGGAAATGGCTGGGAAACCACCTTTTTGCCGGTGGATGGCGGTGATGCCTTCGGGCGGATGATGTATTTTCGCCCAGAAAAACCTGGGGGTCGTGTGGCAACTTGATCGTGGTCAGTCCACCGAACGGATAAGCTTGCGTTCCAGCACCCGCAGCACTGTCTTGAGGTCGTGCCCCCGCTTGAGCACGCGGCCATCCATGCCCACAACCGCGTATTGCCCCTGACGGCTGCGCAGTTTGGGGCGCTTTTCGATCCGGTAAAGCGGGTGTTCGGCGGTACGGCGGAACACTGAGAAGACGGCGACCTCCGACAGACAGGAAATGCCATAATCGCGCCATTCTCCAGCCGCCACCATACGCCCATAGAGCGACAGAATCACCATGAGTTCGCTGCGGTGAAAGGCAACCTGTGCCGGATCATGCGCAGCGGGAAACGGGGTGGGGGGTTGAAACGTCATGCCCAAGACTTGCTGTGATCGTGCTACAAATCAAGACAATTCAACCACGCTGCATCCCGACACAACAGATCGTCAGCTTTCCGCCTCCAGTTCCAGCGGGGCCACCGCGCTTGGAAGGTCGTCCACGCGCAACGGCCCCGTTGGCTTGGACAGGCGGTTGCGCACCACCCAGTGCAGGCGCTCCTCGGCGCGGGTGATCGCGACGTAGGCCAGCCGTTTCCACAGCGGCTGACCGGCCTCGGTGCGGCCCATGCGCGAGGCGGCGTAGATGTCGGGCGCGAAGACCTGCACGTCGCGCCACTGGCTGCCCTGCGCCTTGTGAATGGTCACCGCCGCGCCATGCAGGAACGTGGCTCCCATGCGCGCGGCATAGGGGATGAACGGCTCTTCCTCGTCGGGTTTCTCGATCTTTACGATGCTGGCGGCGCTGACACGGGGATCCTCGGCACCGATCACATGCAGCCGCGAGAAGGTGGGTTTGCGGCCCGGACCAAGATAGATCACTTGCGCGCCCTTGATCAGGCCCCGTGCCTCCAGATCCAGCCGTTTCTTGCGATGCTTGAGTGGCAGTTCCAGCCCATCGCAAATCAGCGGCTCTCCTTCCAGAAGTTCGGTTTCCGGCGCGTCATGAACCGACCGGAACGCGGTGATCAGCCGAATCCGGGTGGCATTGCGCCAGACAAGCACCGGGCTGCGCGCCATCAGGTCGACCTCGACCCGTTCGGACCATCGCACGCGGTCGTCGCGCTTCGCGGCCTCCTGCACCATGCGTTCAAAGGCGTAGAAATCGACCTGCGGATCAGCCAGCGCATGGGCCAGATCCAGGATCGGGTTATCCGCATCCTGCCGGTGCACCCGGCTGAGCGTGAGCGTGGCCGGGGCGGGTAGTGCGTCGAAGACCATGCTGCCCGACTGGTTGACCGGAGCAAGCTGCGCCGGGTCGCCGAACAGAAGAAGCGTGGGAAAGATTTCCTTGAGATCCTCGAATTGACGGTCGTCCAGCATCGAGGCCTCGTCGATGAAGCCGATATCGAGCGGCTCTTCGCGGCGTTTCCAGCCGGTGATGAAATCCGAGCCGCGCAGACCGGCCGCCGCCAGCGCGCCAGGAATGGATTTATGCATTTCGTAAAAGGCACGGGCGCGTGCCAGCGCCTCGTCAGTCAACCCGTCGATATCGGGCCTGTCACCATTTCCGGCCAACCATTCGGCGATCTTTTCATATTCCGGGTGGTACACAGGCGTATAGAGAATGCGGTGAATGGTGGTGGCGGGCACACCGCGCATTCGCAACACGCTGGCAGCCTTGTTCGTGGGTGCCAAAATCGCCAGCGTGCGACGGTCGCGGCGCCGGCGCCCCTCCCAATCGCCTGAAATCGTCTCGACGCCTGCATCCTCAAGGGCACGGTAGAGCGAGGCAAGCAGCAAGGTCTTGCCCGATCCGGCCTTGCCCACGACAGCCATGACATTCGATTTGCCCTCGGTCGGGGGTGTCAGGCTGGCATTATCCAGATCGACGCCGACAGCACGCAGGGCCGCTGCGATGCGGTCATGCGCCTCTGCCTGATCGTCGGAAAAGGTCAGCTGGGTCTGGGCCATAGGCGGAGATTAGCCCCTTTCACAAAGAAGCTGAATTGCAGATTTTCGCGAACGCGCGCGCGTCCCCTACTGGACGCGCCGACGCCGCATGACGCCTTGCACGGTCACGCCAGATGGTCGACCACTTGCAGATGCTGGGCCAGCTTGTCGACCTTGCGCAGAAAGCGGTCCACCAGCGCCGGATCGTCGGGGGCCGGGCTTACGCCGGGCGCGATGTCACCGGCCAGCACGGCCTCTACCGCCATGGAGACCGGGATCGACACAAGGCGCGCCATCGCGGTGCCCTGTGCATCGCCCCAGGCATCCATCACAAAGGTTTTATGCCAGACCACATCCGCGCCGCGCTCGGCCTTGAGCGACACGCACAGCACCACGCGGTCGGGTTCGCCCTCGTCATAGGCGTTGTTGCGCCAGAATTCTTCGGACATTTCTCGCATACGAGCCTCACCTACTTCGCCCGTCAGCGTTTCGATCTCGGTGAACACATCGCGCCACGCCTCTGACCAGCCCTCCAGACGCAGAGTGCCGCGTACGAATTCCTTGACCCGCCAGCCTGGGTCGAACCCATAATCATCCATGAATGGAAGGGAATCGCGGTTGGGATAAACCTCGAATGTTTCAAGAGATGGCAAGGGCGCGGTATAGGATGACAGCGCATCCCATGGCCGGGCCACGTTCCATTCGGCGAAATCGCGGATTGAGCGCGAGGGCGAGCGCAGCGCCTTGAGCACGCCAAGCGGGGACCAGCTGAATTTATAGCGGAACGGATTGGGTTGCTTCGGGATGCCGCCGCAATAGGACAAAAAACTGAGGTCGTTTTCGGGGTTGAATGCCTTCGAGCCACTGTAATCCGCCACAAGGTGATGCGCCATCAGGTGGTCGATGCCGGGATCAAGGCCGATTTCGTTGACGCAGGCCACGCCACGCAACAGCGCCTTGGCGTGCAGGTCGCGCATCTCGGGCGAGATATAGGACGACGACACGAAATGCGCACCCTTGTTGATGCACATCTCGGCCAGCGGCACGTGCCAGTCGCCGGGCAGCATCGAGACCACCAGATCGCCCTCGACCACCTCGGCGCTGAGCGCGTCGAAATCGAAGGCGCGCACGCGATTTGTCAGATCACCCACGGCCTTTTGCGCGGTTTCCAGCGTCCGGTTCCAGACGGTGACATCATGGCCTTCTGTGATCAGACGCCGCAGACCGGGCAAGGCCGAAAGGCCGGTGCCGCACCAATGGATCGTCATGTTCTGTCCTTTCTAGCGTGGTCGCGAAAGATCGCCCCGGCCCGGCCCCAGACACCGGCGTCCAGATTGTCCAGAGCTTGCAGCGAGGGCAAGAGCTGACCGGCATAATCCAGCGAGGATTCCAGTGGCAGAAGCGAGGGCAGATTGTCGATGGCCATCACATCAAGCGGCGGCGTGTCATGCACCCGCGTCACCGGGGCCGCCCAGGTAGTGGCCGCGTCATAGACGGGCACCGGATTGTAATCGCTGTCGGGGTCGCACGCGACATCGCCGATCACGCTCAGGCGGCGCGGCTGTGCCAGCGCCTCTTGCGGCATGAAAACCGGGGTGCCGGGGCGCGCGAAGATGCAATTAAGGAAGATGTCGTGCGTCAGGATCTGCGGAAAGGGCCCGCCCTGTGCAGTCTCTTCCATGTCCCAGCGGGTGGGCGTCACGCCCATCGCATCGCAAAGATCCGCCGCACCTGTGCCAACACGCCCCAGCGCGCCGATGACGATGGCGGTGGGGCGGTCCCGGCCCGTTGCATCAAGCGTGGCGGCAAGATCGCGCAAAAGCGTGTCCCGGTCAGGATAGGCCGCAACGGCCGGGCATACCCGGCCCTGCCCTTGCGCGGCCCACGCCATAAGCGACACCGCAGCCCCCGCATACCCCGCCCAATAGCCAAACGCGGCGACGCGGCGACCGCTTTCGTCGGTAAGGTATTCCAGATCATACAGCGTGCCGCCCCCGGCCCGGAACCGCTCCAACAGGCGTTGCCCGGAATGCTGCCCCTTGAAGGCGTGGCCGAACATGATGTGACGATGCGGCAATGGCGTGCCGTCATCGGGCAATTCCTTGAGCCCGAAAATGATCGCGTCATCCGGCGCATCAGGCCAGCTGTTCTGCGCCACGATCGCGCAGCCCGCATCGGCATAGGCGCGGGTCGGAATGATCCGGTCGGGGCTGTCCTCGACACTGACGGTCATGCCCTTTGCGATCAGGGCCGCCGCGCCCTCGGGCGTCAGGCCGGTGCGGTCTTCGTTCTCGCGCTGTTCGGCGCGCAGCCAGAGATGGGTCATAAAACGGTCTTTCGGATCTTGCAGGTGAACGCTTTGGTAGAGATGCCTGCGCAGGGCTGCAAGGGTGCCGGACCTAGACGAAGGTTCGCGCGTGGGCGCGGTCCGGCGCATCAAGATGCGGCGTCGCGTTGAAACCGCCCAGCATCAGCGCGCCATGGACATGGTGCAAACGGTGCATCGAACTGTTGAGGATTTGCAGCATCAGCTTTGCCATGCCCGGATCGTCAAGCCCCAGCGCATGGCGGATCGCCATGCCGATCACGCCGCCCGATGTCACCACAAGACTGCGCCCAGGCAGCGCCGTTATATCGTCAATCGCCGAGGTGACGCGCGCGGCAAAGGCATCATAGGGTTCGGGACAGCCCATCAGACGGCCCGTCGCCCAATAGGTGATCACCTGCGGCAGATGGGCGGCGAACTCTGTGGCGTCGCGCGGCGCGGGGATACCATGCTCTGTGCGCATCGCACCGGCAAGGGCAAAATAGCTCAACTCGTCAAGGCGCGGATCGAGGGTTGTGATCTCGAACCCCATGGCGCGGGCCGTCTCCTGCTGTCGGGTAAGGCTGCCGGTGATCACCCGGTCAAAACGCAGGTCCAGATCGCGCAGATGCGACCCGAGCCAGCCGGCCTGAATATGGCCAAGCGTGGACAGCTTGTCATAGCTGGCATCATCGGTCGCATGGCTCATGGCCTGACCGTGACGGACAAGAACGATTTCTGACAAGGCGTGCTCCGGCGGTTGGGAAACAGGATCTGGGCAGCACGTTAAAGTGTTTCTTCCGCCACAAAAAGCCGTATCGCCGAGGATCTCCGCATGGGCAACGGGCCGGGTTCGGAATGTGTCGCGGTTTGCCGCTCGACCCTTTTGACGTTGGAGCAAACGGATTGCCAAGACTCGCAGAGCGAAAGGCTTGCGGATGGTGCGGCCTTTGCGCGGATGTCTGTTCGTTCGGCGCGATCCGCTTTACCCCGCAGGTGTTGTCCGGCTTGCGCCGAACGCTGCGCTCAGAGCGTGACATGGCCGAGCGGCTGCGCGAACGCTAAAGCATGTCGCGAAAACCCGAAGCACGCCAAGGCACCATGCCTTTGCCGCTGGCCAAGCCACTTGTTTTCCCCGTTCAGAGCCTGTTTGGTGATGATGCAATAAAGAGGGTGCGCCGACACCCTGAGGGGAAACAAGATCATGACGAAACTTATTGCCATCGCCAACGTCATCGCCTGGGCCGGGTTCTGGGCTTTTGGGTACCTGGCCTTTACCGCCGCGCCGGACAATAGCGGGCAAATGGTGACCGCCGCGATCCTGGCCGCTACGGGCGGCGGCGTCGGGATGCTGTGTTACTTGCGGCTGGTTCGTCACAGCGAGGCCACGGGCTATGCCCGTCCCGCCAACCGGGCCGTCCCGTCAGAAGAGGATGGCACCCCCAAGATCTTTCCCGCACCAGATCGCGAAACGCTCTAGATGTTCGCAAACGCGGCAGTCAGGGCGATCCGCACCATATCCCCGAAACCGCGTTCGCGCGCCGCACCGTCAAGCGCCTCGCCGGTTTGCAGGTGGTCGGACACGGTCAGCACGGCCAGCGCGCTTACGCCATGGCGCGCGGCCAGCGTATAAAGTTCCGCCGCTTCCATCTCCACGGCCAAGGTACCATGGCGCACCAATTGGTCGGTCAGGTCGGTACGCTCATCATAGAAAGTATCCGAAGAATAGATGCCGCCCACATGGTGACGGGTACCACTGGCCTTGGCCGCATCGGCTGCCGCACGCAACAGGCCCCAATCCGCACAAGGGGCAAAGCGCAGCTCGCGCAGGATCGTGGCCGACGGCGTGCTGACCGCACTGGCCGTCTGGGCAAGGATCACGTCCCGCACCGCGACATGCGGCTGCATCGCCCCGCAAGAGCCGATGCGGATCAGCCGGGTCGCGCCATGATCGCGGATAAGTTCGGTCGCGTAAATCGACAGCGAGGCCATGCCCATGCCGCTGCCCTGGATCGTGACCGGGTGGCCGTTCCATTGCCCGGTAAAGCCAAGCATCCCGCGCAGCGTGGTCACCTGCCGGGCACCGTCGAGAAAGGTCTCGGCGGCCCATTTCGCGCGCAGCGGATCACCCGGCATCAGGACCGTGGGCGCAATATCACCCGGCCCGGCGTCAATATGCAGGCTCATGGCCGGACATACTTTATGAACGGCGTGACCTGGCCGATGCGATCATAAAGCTGGCGGGCGGTGTGGTTGAAATCCTGCGTTGTCCAATACACGTAGGGTCGGCCATCGGCATCGGCGGCGGCATACACCGCCTCGATCAGCGCGCGCCCCGCACCGGTTCCGCGCGCGTCGGGCACGACGTAAAGATCCTGAAGGTAACAGACCTGTTCCTCGCGCCAGTTATGGGCATGATACAGATAATGCACGAGGCCGATGGGCCGGTCGTCGGCAAACGCGATCAGCCCGTGCTGGTCGGTATGAACCGGTGAGCAAAGCCGCGCGAAAGTGGTGTCATAAACCCGGTCTGGCACGGTGGTTTCGTAGAAATCCAGATAGGCGCGCCAAAGCTCTGTCCAGTCGGGTTTGTCACGCGCATTCAGCGGCCGGATTTTAAGCGTCATCGGTTTTGATCCTTCGGGCGGGGCCACGTTGATGGGTACAATCTGCGTCGAACGTGGCAAAGTGACCAGCGTTTTTCCGCTTATCCGATTGTAATGCAGGGCATGGCGGGCCACGTCGAGTCTCGGACGGGCCGCGTGCCCAGACGGAAATCACGGAGGATACCCCGAATGACCATCAAACCCATCATCACCGCAACGCTGATATCGGCGTTGGCTCTGGCCACACCCTTGGCGGCGCAAACCACCAGCGACCAAGGCTCTGACACAAACGCCAAGAACCTGTCACAGATCCAGCCGACACCGGACCTGACCGCCGACCAAGTGACAGAGGCGCAGGTTTCGGCCTTTGTCGATGCGCTGATGGCGATCGAGCGTGTGCGCGTCACCTACATGCCCCAGATCGAGGCAACAGCGGATGACGATGCGCGCGGTGCCCTGATCGACGAGGCCAACGCCGCCGTTGTGACAGCCATCGACGATGTCGAAAACATGAGCGTGCCGGATTACATGGCCATCGACAAGGCCGCTCAGGAAGATGAGGCTCTGAACGGCCGCATCATGGCCCAGATCCAGGAATTGCAGGACGGCGCGGGCGACGAGACGACGACCCAATAAGCGCGCACACTGTCGCGGCGGCGATCACTCTGCCGCGACAGCCTTGGGATCGGCAAGCGCCACGATATCCATCATGATCGTGTTCAACTCGAAATCTTTCGGGGTATAGACCCGTGCTACGCCCATCTCCAACAGGCGCTGTGCGTCCTCGTCGGGAATGATGCCGCCCACGATCAGCGGCACATCCGCCAGCCCGGCGTTGCGCATCCGCTCCAGCAGATCTTCAACCAGCGGCATGTGAGATCCCGACAGGATCGACAGGCCGATGACATGCGCCTCGTCTTCGAGCGCGGCTTTCACGATCTCTTCTGGCGTCAGGCGAATCCCCTCATAGGCGATCTCCATGCCGCAATCGCGCGCGCGGAAGGCGATCTGCTCCGCCCCGTTGGAATGCCCGTCAAGGCCCGGCTTGCCCATCAGGAATTTCAGGCGGCGTCCCAGACGGGTCGAAACTGCGTCGACCGCGTCCCGAATCTCGTCCAGACCTTCGGTTTTGTTGGACGGGCTGCCCGAGACGCCAGTGGGGCCACGATACTCGCCATGCACGGCGCGCATCTGTTCGGCCCATTCCCCGGTCGTGACACCCGCCTTGGCCGCCGCGATGGAGGCGGGCATGATGTTCTGACCCATCGCCGCCGCCTCGCGCAGGGCCCCAAGCGCGGCCTTGACCGCGTCCGCGTCGCGCGTCGCGCGCCACTCGTTCAGGCGATTGATCTGCTCTGCCTCGACCGCGGGGTCGACGCGCATGATGCCGCCATCCTCGGATTGCAGCGGGCTGGGTTCTGTCGTAGTGTACTTGTTCACACCCACAACCACGGTTTCGCCCGCCTCGATCCGGCCTAGCCGGTCGGCATTGGAATCGACAAGACGCGATTTCATGTATTCGATCGCCCCGATGGCGCCGCCCATGCTGTCAAGCGTCGCAAGCTCGTGCCGCGCGCCGTCCTTTAGTTCTTCGACCTTGGCATCCACCGCCGGGTTGTCCTCGAACAGGTCGTCGAATTCCAAAAGGTCGGTTTCATAAGCGAGGATCTGCTGCATCCGCATCGACCATTGCTGATCCCACGGGCGTGGCAGGCCAAGTGCCTCGTTCCACGCCGGAAGCTGTACCGCGCGGGCACGGGCCTTTTTGGACAGGGTCACGGCCAGCATCTCGATCAGGATGCGGTAGACGTTGTTTTCCGGCTGCTGCTCGGTCAGGCCAAGCGAATTGACCTGCACGCCGTAGCGGAAGCGGCGGAACTTTGGGTTCTCGACGCCGTAGCGTTCAACCAGAATTTCATCCCATAGATCGACAAAAGCGCGCATCTTGCACATCTCTGTCACAAATCGGATGCCCGCATTCACGAAAAAGGAAATGCGCCCACACAGCGCCTCGAAATCCTCTGCCGGCACGCGCGGTTTCAGCTCGTCGAGCACCGCGCAGGCCGTGGCCAGCGCAAAGGCCAGTTCCTGCTGAGGTGTCGCGCCCGCCTCTTGCAGGTGGTAGGAACACACGTTCATCGGGTTCCATTTGGGGATGTGGGTGTAGCAATATTCGGCCACGTCCCCAATCATCTTGAGGCTGGGTTTCGGCGGACATATATATGTGCCGCGTGACAGATATTCCTTGATGAGGTCGTTCTGGACCGTCCCCTGTAGCTCGCTGACGTCGGCACCCTGTTCCTCTGCCACGGCCACGTAAAGCGCCAGAAGCCACGGCGCGGTGGCGTTGATCGTCATCGAGGTGTTCATCTGATCCAGTGGGATCTCGTCAAAGAGCGTGCGCATGTCGCCCAGATGGCAGACCGGCACGCCGACCTTGCCGACCTCGCCCTTGCTGAGGATATGGTCGCTATCATACCCCGTCTGGGTGGGCAGATCGAACGCCACCGAAAGGCCGGTTTGCCCCTTGGACAGATTGGACCGATAAAGCGCGTTGGATGCCTTGGCGGTGGAATGGCCCGCATAGGTGCGGATCAGCCAGGGACGATCCCTGTTTTGCTTTTGCTGCGTTTGCGACATCGGGCGGCCTCGTGAATCAGTTTGCGCAATTTTCTTACGTTGTGAGATATGTAACGGTAACAAAGTGGCGCTGTCAATTCGCTGCGTCGCGGCATCAGCCCATTTCCCAATCCTGCAAAACAAGCTAGGTCAGATCCATGGGACGCGTTGTGGAAATGCCCGTCTGGGCACTGATCCTGCTTGTGGCATTCGCGGCCGTCACATTTGCATCGCATTTTCTGTTCCCCTCCGTGCGCTGGTTCTTTCGCAAGCGGATGGAACGCGCGGTGGCAAAGCTGAACACCAGGCTGGAACGCCCCATTCAGCCTTTCAAGCTGGCGCGGCGCTATGACATGATCCAGCGGCTGATCTATGACCCCGAGGTCAGCCTTGCCATCGGCGAATATGCCCGCAAGCACGGCGTGCCGGAAAACGTGGCCTTTGAACAGGCGCGCCGATACGCCCGCGAGATCGTGCCCAGCTTTTCGGCCACCGCTTATTTTACCGTTGCGATCCGCTTTGCCAAATACCTGACCCTTGCGCTATACCATGTCCGGCTGAACCGCTTTCACGACCGGCATATCGGCGATATCGACCCCGACGCGACGGTGATCTTCGTGATGAACCATCGCTCGAACATGGATTACGTACTGGTGACTTGGCTGGCGGCAGAGAATTCCGCGCTTAGCTATGCGGTCGGCGAATGGGCGCGGGTCTGGCCGCTGAGCCGGTTGATCAAGGCCATGGGCGCCTTCTTCATTCGCCGCCGGTCGCGCAACGCGCTCTATCGTCGGGTGCTGGCGCGCTATGTCGGGCTGGCCACCGATGGTGGCGTGACACAGGCGCTTTATCCCGAGGGCGGTCTTAGCCTTGATGGCAAGCTGGCAGAGCCAAAGCACGGCCTGTTGAAATACATCGTAGAGGAACGCACCCCAGGCAAACGCGACGTGGTGTTTGTACCCGTCGCGGTCAATTACGACCGGGTGTTCGAGGACCGTATCCTTTTGGCGGCAGGTCAGTCCGGCGAACGGCGGTTCCGGGCGCGGATCAGCCTTGTTGCGCTTTTCGTGCTGAGGCAGTTTTGGTTTTGGGTGACGCGGCGGTATCGGCGGCATGGCTATGCCGCCGCCAGCTTTGGCGCGCCCGTGTCGCTTGCCGAATTTGAACGAGCCACCCCCGGCGCAAGCGTGGAGGCGCTCGCCCATCTGTTGATGAAGCGGATCGGACAAGAAGTGCCGGTCCTGCCCGTTCCATTACTGGCGCGCGCCCTGTTGACCGCAGACACACCGCTAAGCGGCAAGGCGCTGGAAGAACGGGTCAAAGAGATACGCCGGGACATGGCGATCGGGCACCCTGTGCTGTCACAGGATGATCTGACAGAGATACTGCCCGAAGCCTTGCGAATCCTT
The DNA here is from genome assembly GCA_024742835.1 of Paracoccaceae bacterium. Taxonomy (GTDB): domain Bacteria; phylum Pseudomonadota; class Alphaproteobacteria; order Rhodobacterales; family Rhodobacteraceae; genus Roseovarius. Next base: position 43,061 of record JANSXS010000010.1, read on the forward strand.
GAAAAGCGTGGGCTGGTGGTTTCAGGCCCGTCCGGCTATGCGCCTGTGGTCTCTGAACGGCCCTTGCTGGAATATTATGCCAACTCAATCGGGCAGTTATTCTGCGACAGCAAAATCTGAGCGGTCTTTTGCTGCGATTGCGCGGTTATAAAGTTTCAAAACTGTACCGCAAGGCATTGCATTGTTGCGCAGCCATATGTATTCCATTTTCGACCGGCCGCGCCTCTGCGTTGCGGCGAACTTGTGACAGGAGGCCCAGATGGCTCTGGATACCGACACCGGCATCGCACCCTACGACGCACCGAAAAAGGATCTTTACGAGGTGGGAGAAATTCCCCCGCTCGGCCATGTTCCTGAAAAGATGTATGGCTGGATTCTGCGACAGGAGCGCCACGGCGACCCCACACAGGCGCTTGAAGTCGAGGTTGTGGATACCCCCAAGCTTGATAGCAATGATGTGCTGGTGCTCGTCATGGCAGCCGGGGTGAATTACAACGGTGTCTGGGCCTGTCTGGGCAAACCCGGCTCGGTGTTTCAGCAGCACAAGGCGGATTATGCCATCATCGGATCGGATGCTGCCGGGGTCGTCTGGGCCGTCGGAGACAAGGTCAAGCGCTGGAAAGTGGGCGACGAGGTGGTCGTTCATTGCAATCAGGACGATGGCGACGACGAGGAATGCAACGGCGGTGATCCGATGCTGTCACCCAGTCAGCGGATCTGGGGCTACGAGACGCCGGATGGCTCTTTCGCGCAGTTCACCCGCGTCCAATCGCAACAGCTCATGCCCCGCCCGAAACATCTGACATGGGAGGAAAGCGCCTGCTACACGCTGACGCTGGCCACCGCCTACAGGATGCTGTTCGGGCACGAGCCACATGATCTCAAGCCCGGTCAAAACGTGCTTGTCTGGGGGGCGTCCGGGGGGCTTGGGTCTTTTGCGATCCAGTTGATCAACACGGCAGGCGCCAATGCGATCGGTGTGATCTCTGACGAGGACAAGCGCGATTTCGTGATGAGCCTGGGGGCCAAGGGTGTCATCAACCGCAAGGATTTCAATTGCTGGGGGCGCCTGCCCGAGGTTGGCACCGAAGAGTACAAGGCGTGGTTCGCCGAAGTGCGCAAGTTCGGCAAGGCGATCTGGGACATCACTGGCAAGGGCGTGAATGTCGACATGGTGTTCGAACATCCCGGCGAAGCGACCTTTCCGGTATCAACCTTCGTGGTCAAACGCGGTGGCATGGTCGTGATTTGCGCGGGCACCACGGGCTATAACTGCACCTTTGACGTGCGCCATATGTGGAGCCACCAGAAACGGCTTCAGGGCTCGCATTTCGCCCATCTTAAGCAGGCGGCGGCGGCCAACAAGCTGATGCTTGACCGGCGTATAGATCCCTGCATGTCAGAGGTGTTCCCCTGGGCCGAAATCCCGCAGGCGCATATGAAGATGCTACACAACGAACACAAGCCGGGCAATATGGCGGTGCTTGTGCAAGCCCCGCGCACCGGGCTTCGCACCGTCGAAGACGTGCTGGACGCAAGACCGTAACCAGCAACCCGACCTGCAAAGGTGAAACGGCCCGCCATCCGCGTTGCGTGAATGGCGGGCCGTTTGCATTCTGAGGTGCGCAGATTGCCTTTCAAAGACTTGTGCAAGACCGTCATCGCCAGATTTGGGGAGTAAAAATGCGCGAGTTCAGCCAAAAAGTGAATCGTGCTAAGGTTGTGTTAATAGTTTGTTAACCGTTTTGGCTGGAGGCTAGTCATGCAAAATGAATGGATACTCGACGTTCTGACCGACCTGAGGACATTCGCGCATCAGAACGGCCTGGGGGCCTTGGCCGAACATCTTGACGATACGCGATTGATTGCCGCGGCGGAGTTGGCGTTGAAGGACAGGGATTCTTCGCCTCATGAATGCGTATCCGCGGTCACCCTTGGACAGGCTTCTGGAGGAGCTGGAACACGCGCCTGACGTCGCGGCCATGCAAGCCACAAGCGAAAGGCTGCGCGATCATTTCCGCGTCGCTCACCTTGTCTATCACTGGGTCAGCGCGGCAGGCGATCAATATGGCTGTGGCACCTATGATCCGGTCTGGGTCGAACATTACCTCGAACGCGACTACCTACGCATCGACCCTGTGATCCGGGGATGTTACCAACGGTTTCACCCTGTCGACTGGAAAACGCTCGACTGGTCCGGCAAGGCGGCGCGCGCCTTTCTCAAGGATGCGCTTTTACATGGTCTGGGCAATCAGGGGTATTCGGTGCCCTTGCGTGGCCCGAACGGACAATTCGCGCTTTTCACCGTCAACCACCGCTGCGACGATCACGCCTGGCGGGTCTTTATCGAAACCAACCGCCGCGACATGATCCTGTGCGCGCATTACTTCAACGAAAAAGCCCTTGAATTCGAGCCGGACCGCGCCCCCGCCCCGTCAAGGCAACTCTCCCCGCGCGAGGTGGATGCGCTGACGCTTCTGGCGCTTGGATATGGTCGCGCGCAAGTCGCCGACACGCTGTCGATCTCAGAGCATACATTGCGCGTCTATATAGAAAGCGCGCGGTTCAAACTGGGTGCGGTCAACACCGTGCAAGCCGTCTCGAAGGCCATCAGCCAGGGGTTGATCGTGATCTGACGCAACGCGCGTTGATCTGAATGCCGGTTAACCACCCCGTAACACTTTCGTTCCCGAGCACCGCACCAAGGGAACGCACATGCTACGCTATCTTTACGCCGATCAGCTTCATATCTTTCCGCGTCTGGCCGAATCCATGTTTCGCGACCGCGCCTGTCAGTTCAAAAGCCGTCTAGGTTGGGACGTGACGGTAAATGAACACGGGCTTGAAAAGGACGCCTACGACGCCCTGAACCCACTTTACGTGATCTGGGAAGCGCCCGACGGCCGGCATCGCGGCTCCATGCGGTTTCTGCCCACCACGGGCCGGACCATGATCAACGAACATTTCACCGATCTCCTGGGGGGTGGCACGGTCGAAAGCCCGCTGATCTGGGAATGTACCCGCTTTTGTCTGGCGCGCGAGGCAGAAAGCCGGATTGCCGCCGCGCTTATGCTGGGTGGGGGCGAGATCATGCGCCATTTTGGCGTCGCGCATTTCGCCGGGGTCTTTGATGCGCGCATGATCCGGATCTATCGGATGATCGGGGCGGCCCCTGAAATCCTTGGGCGTCAGGGCACAGGCCGTGCTGCAATCAGCGTGGGGCTTTGGGACTTTTCCGAGACCGCGCGCAAAGTGGTTGCGCGACGCGCCGGTGTGTCTCCAGCCCTGTCAGAGCACTGGTTTCACCGCAGCTTTGGTGCGGATCTTGGCCACATGCGCCTGAGCGCCTGACACGAACCGACCCGGCCTTAGCCGCCACGCATAAGGTCGTCTTTGTCTTCCACGGCAGAGATACCCAACGCATCCAGACCGTTTTCAAGGTGATCGGACATATGCGGCGTGCCCAGCAGGTAATCCGCTGTGGGCGTCGTCGCTTCTTGCGCAGCGGTGGTTTTGGCTTCTTCAAAATCCTCGAGATCAAAACTGCCGCGCCCGATCCACATCAGCGCGACGAGGCTGTTTTGTTCCTCTTCGCTCAGCCGGTCTATGAAGGCGCGCAACTCGCCTTCGGCGCGATCCAGTTCGCGCGCCATCACTATGACCTGCGCCACTTTGCAGGTAGATATTTCAAGCATCGTTCACACTCCTGCCACGATCCTGACATCAAGCGTGCCCGCGCTGCACAGCCCCGTCCTTGATCTTAAGCAAACAGGCGATAATACACCCAGTTGGGCAAAAACCGCGACAAGCGGAACACCCATGAAAAGATCGCCGGAAAATGCTTGTCGAAAGCGGCCTCGTCGCACATCAGCTCGAACATTTCCCGTGCGGCCTCGTCAGCTTCCATAAGGAACGGCATGTGGAACTCGTTCTTTTCCGTCAGCCGCGTCTTGATGAAACCGGGATTGGCCAATTGCACCCGCACACCCGTGCGCCACAGATCCGCCCGCATACTTTCGGCCAGCGCCATCACCCCCGCCTTGGAGGCTGCGTAACCAATCGCGCCGGGCAGGCCACGAAACCCCGAAAGCGACCCTGTAAGCACGATATGCCCCGTGTCGCGCACCACCATCTGCGGCACCACATGGCCAAGAACCCGGAGCGTGCCGGTGAAATTGACATCCGCCATCGCCACCGCCTGTTCGGCATTCCATTCCGTCGAGGGCATGGGCCAGTAGACCCCGGCAAGAAAGATCAGGCCATCGACCTCTCCCACCTCTTGCGCGGCGCGCGCCACGCTTTCATCGTCGGATACATCCATCGGCACGACGCGGGCGCGGCCCGGCAGGCTTGCGGCCACCTCTTTCAGGCGATCCTCGTTGCGCGCCGACAGGATCACCGTTGCCCCGGCGGCATTGACCTTTCGCGCGACGGCCTCACCCAGCCCTTCGCTGGCACCGACCAGCCAATATGTCTTGCCCGCAAATTGCGTCATGCATCCTCCCGTTTATGCATGGTCGCCACCAGTTCGGCGACCTTGATACCCCATTTGCGGAACTGGCTGCGGTTCACGATGGTCCCGCCCGGCGTGACATACATCCAGTCGCTGACACTCAATACATGACCACCGGCATCTTCGGGAAGGCGAATCTTGTAACGCAATTGCACGGTCGGCCCTGATTGCTGGCCCGTACCCTGCCCGACCAGATCATCCGCATCCGCACGGATCGTGCCGTCATTGCCCAGTTCAAGACGCCACTCGCGATCCTGTGTGTTGCCGCCATGATAGCGGAAATGTTCTTTCATCACGCCGCGGTTGCCATCCCACCGGGCATCGAAATCCCCCGTGAACCGCGAGGTAACACGGCCAAGGGGGCCATAGATCACACCTTCGCAACGGATCGGCCCGTTCAGATGTTGCCGCAGGTCAAATCGGGGGGTCTGCTCGGCGTAATCGCGCGCGCTTTGCGCCGTGAAGGCGGCGAACCGCTGGTAAAGCAGCATCAAGAGGATCATGACCAAAAGACCGGCGACGAAGTATACAAGCTCTGACATCAGGTCGCGCTCCTTTCCTGCAAGGGGGTTGGTTGACTGGTGATCTTGTCGGTCCGGGTAGAGACCAGAACCGCGATCGCGATGAGTTTCAAAAGACAGGGCACCGCCCCGTAAAGCAGGCTGAGCAGCAACAGGCCCGCCTCCGTGTTGTCCTGACCGGAGCGATACCCGCCCGCCTCCAACAGTGGCAAAAGCGCCACGGCGGCAAAGGCCAGCGTGATCTTGCTGACAAAAGACCAAAGGCTGAAGCCCTCGGCGGCTGCGGGCGAGACCTGTTGCATCCGCGCCGCGAATAGCGCGGGCAGCAGCGTCATATCGGCCCCAAGCGCGATCCCCGAGGCCACGCAGATAAGGCCGAACGCGATCGCGTCACCCGGCCCGAGAAAGATGGCAAAGGCAAAGGCCACGATCGACAGCACCATGCCGATGACCAGCACACGGCGGGTGCCGTACCCTTCGGCCAGACGCCCCCAGACCGGCGCGGCAATAGCCGCCGACAGGAAAAACATAAGCAGAAACGGCCCTTCCCATCCCGGCAGATCAAGCCTGTCTTCGACGAAGAACAAAAAAAGCGTGGAGCTGACCGCGACGGGCGCGGAATTGGCCAACGCCACCAGCAACAGCCGTCGCGCGATGGAATCCTGCAAGACCGCGCCAATACCGGCACCCGGCGTTTCGACGCCTTTCCACTCGGTGCGCATGGCCCAAAGTGCAACCGCCGACAGCACCAGAAACGCCAACGCAAAGCCGGTATAGCCACCCAGCGCGACGGGCGCGACCGCAGCCGCGCAGATGCCCAGCAACGCGCCGGTCTCGCGCCAGCGCGCCACTTTCAGATGCCCGCCCCCGTCCGGGATATCGGCAGCCGCCGCGACGCCCTGAGCATAAAAACAGATCGTCAGGTAGCTGAACGAGGAAAAGACCAGCGTCAGCGTGATCCCGAACCACCAAAGCGGCGCCATCAGCGGTGAGACGGCAAACAACCCGTACATCCCCGCCGCCATGCCGATCCCGGCAATCAGAACGGACATCCCCCGATACTGGCGCGCGCGGTCGGCCAAGCGGCCCAAGAGCGGATCTTGCACCACGTCGAGCAACCGTAGCCCAAAAAGCACCGACCCAAGCGCCGCAAGCGATACACCGTACTGATCCACGAAAAATTTCGGCGCGTGCATATAAAGCGGCAGCCCCGCCGCAGAGATCATCGCGGCGAACAGCGCATATGCAGGCAGGCGAGGGGCAGCCCTCATCACGTCAGATCCTGCGCAGGTGGCTCGGGACGGCTGCGAAACCGGGCACCCTTCCACCACAGCTTGAGCGCCTGCCAATGGATCAGCGCCAGCACCCGGCGCGACCCAAATGGCCGACGGACCAAGGCGCGCAAAACACTGGCAGCGGTCAGCGCCCGCCGCGTGCCGGTCAGCGTGGCGGTCACGCCGCCATTGCCATCGGTCAGGTCGATCCAGATGCCCACGCGGTCGGCGTTGATATCAAAGCGAAAGCTGTAGGTGCCTTCGACCCGCTGAAAGGGCGATACGTAAAAGATCTTGGTGGCCTCGATCCGGTCATCGCGCGTGATGGGTGCGTGATCCTTCCGGCGGCACAGATAGCAATGCCTGTCGCCATAGGTGTTTGTCACCTCGGCGATCACGGCGCGCAGCGCGTCTGCCTCATCATAGCAAAGCCAGAAGGACACCGGGTTGAACACATGCCCCATGACACGGGGCTGCGCCAAAAGCGCGATCCGGGCCGGGGCCGCCATGTCATGCGCCGCCAATGCCTTGCGAACCCATGTGGCACCTTCGCCCTGTCCTGGCGCGCCCCCGTGATCGGCGTCACGCACCGAGAAGAGCGCGCGGCGGTTGCGCGCGAAAAGCCACCCCTTGCGCGCCGGCGTCTCGGGATCCAGAAACACGTAATCCACGCCATAGCGGAACGCGTTGCGTACGTCGCCCTTGCGGCCATGCCATGTCTGGCCCGCGATATGTTCGACCTGGCTCATTCCGCCGCCACGGGCATCTTGTCACGCGAAAGAATCGCATCGGCGACCTCAAGCCCGGTTGCCAGACCGTCCTCGTGAAAGCCGTTTCGCATCCATGCGCCGCAGAACCACGTGGCGCGTGTGCCGTTGAAGCCGCGCACGCTTTCCTGTGCGACCAGCATTCCCGTGTCGTAAACCGGATGATCCAGAACCGTCTGATCGTAGATCAATTCTTCTTTGATGGGGCGGTTGGAATTGAGCGTGACGAAATGCAGATCGTCCATTGGAATCGGCTGAAGGCTGTTCATCCAATAGGTGATGTCGATCTGCCCCTCGCGGCGGGCCGGACCTTCGGCATAGTTCCAGGACGACCACACCGCCCGACGCCGGGGCATCACGGATGTATCGGCGTGCAGCACCATGTCGTTGGGCTGATACCGGACCTTGGACAGCGCCTCGTGCTCTTGCTCGGACGGGTCGGACAGCAGCCGCAGGCTGACATCGCCATGCGTGGCCATGATCACCTCGTCATAGGTTTCCCATTCGGTGCCCTCGGCGCGAATTTCCGCGCCCGCCTCGGTCCGGCGGATGCCGGTAACCGGCGTGCCGGGGCGCAGGGACACACCGCGCGCCTCAAGCAGCGCTGTCAGCCGCGTGACATATTCCTGCGAGCCGCCCTGCACCGTGTACCATTGGTGTTGGCCAGAATAATTCAGAAGGGCGTGATTTTCCATGAAGCGGATCATCGCGTCGGCGGGAAAATCGAGGATCTTTTCGGTCGGCGTGGACCAGATCGCACCGGTCAGCGGCAAAAGATAATAGTCGCGAAACCACTTGCCCGTGCCGACACGGTCAAGGAATTCCCCGATCGTCAGGTCCTTTTGCTGCCGCGACAGATCGACCGCCCGCGCGTTGAACCGGAAGATATCCCGCAGCATCCCCAGAAAACGGGGGTTCACCGCATTTCGGCGTTGCGCGAAAAAGGCGCGTGCGCCGTCCAGCCCGTACTCCATACGCCCGGCCCGGACCGAGGCACCAAAGCTCATCGTGCTTTTGGCAATGGGGACGGCCAATTCCTCGAACATCCTGACAAGGTTCGGATAATTGGCATTGTTGAACACGATGAAACCGGTATCGACCGGCTGATCCCCGTTCTTTCCCGCCATGATGGTGCGGGCATGTCCGCCCAGGCGCGGCTCGGCCTCGTAGATCGTGACGTCGCACTCCTGCGACAAGCGCCAGGCAGCGCCCAAGCCTGTAATCCCCGCGCCCACGATCGCAACCGACCGGCGCGGCGGTGTAGTCTTTTCAAACGGCATTCTCTTGTCGACCTGTGTTAGTTCTATACGTTGATACGCAGAGATGGATGATGCGGATGATAAAGAAAACAGCATATCGTTTGATCCAGTCCGCTGACACCTGCGTAAAGAGTGTATGTACAGGGATGCAAACTTTCGCGACACCGCAGATTCGAACTCCCGGCAAGGCGTGCTGTCCGCACGCGCGCTGGACGACGAAGCCCATGTGCGGCATGAAAAGCAAAACCGCCGCATGGGCAGCATGTCGAACATGACACAGAATGATGCAGATTGGGCCAGTGTCCTGATCCGGGTGCGCGATCACCGGGACAAGGAGGCGTTTCGCGCCCTGTTTCAGCATTTCGCACCGCGCATAAAGGCATTCCTCATGCGCTCTGGCACCGACGCGGCAATGGCCGAGGAATGCGCGCAGGATGTGATGGCGTCGCTTTGGCAAAAGGCGCATTTGTTCGATCCGTCCCGCGCCAGCGCCTCGACATGGATTTTCACCATCGCGCGGAACCGGCGCATCGACGCCATCCGCAAGCAGAAACGACCCGAGCCAGAGGATCTGCCCTGGGGACCGGAGCACGAGCCCGATCAGGCCGATACGTTGGTGCTGCAACAGGAAACCGAGAAACTGGGGCAGGCCATCGCCTGTTTGCCCAGTAAACAGAAGGAATTGATCGAAAAAGCCTATTTTGGCGATCTGACACATAGCGAGATCGCAGAGCAAACCGGGCTGCCGCTTGGCACGATCAAATCGAGGATAAGACTGGCGCTTGACCGTTTGCGCCACGCAATGAAGTGATGAACATGACGCAAGATATCAAACACCACCTGACGGATGCGCTGTTGATGGCCTATTCGGCAGGCAATCTTCCCGAGGCGTTCAGCCTGATCGTGGCCTCGCATGTGTCGATGTGTGACGAATGCCGCGCCCGTTTGGGGGCCTTTGACACGATCGGTGGCAACCTGATGGAAAGCTGCGACAGCGTCGCGATGAGCGCCGACAGCTTCGAGGCGACACTGGCGCGGATCGAAAGCGGCCCAGACGCGGCAAGCCAGCCCTGCGCCCGTGATGCACGCAGCTTTGTCTTGCCCGCGCCGGTGCGTGATTATGTCGGTGGCGATCTGGACGCCGTGAAATGGCGGCCTGTCGGGATGGGCGTGAAACAGGCCATCCTGCCCACCGCCGCCGATGGCAGCGCGCGTTTGCTTTACATACCCGCAGGGTCCGCCGTGCCGGATCATGGCCACCGTGGAACAGAGCTGACGCTGGTTTTGCAGGGCGCTTTTTCCGATCAAGTCGATCATTTCGCGGCCGGGGATGTGGAAATCGCCGACGAGGATCTGGATCACACGCCGGTGGCCGAACCGGGACAGGATTGCATCTGCCTTGCGGCCACCGACGCACCGCTGCGCTTTCGGTCATTGTTGCCGCGCATGGCGCAACCCTTCCTGCGGATCTGACAGGCTTTACGCGTAGCGTTTGACGAAATTCCGCAAGATCATCTCGGGTGCGAACACATCCGCCGCGCGACACATGGCGATCAGATTACCTGCGGTTTCCGGGGGGAAATACCCGCGGTTGCGATAAATCCTGATCCGGGTTTCAAAACCGGCGGCGTCGGCCTCGGGGTGGAACTGCGTGGCATAGACATTCCGGCCATGGCGCAACATCTGGAACGGGCAGGTTTTTGATCGCACCAGATGGGCACAGCCCGTTGGCAGATCCTGCACCGCCTCCTTGTGACCGACAAAAGCGTCGAATGCCGTGGGAACACCGGCAAGCACAGGATCGTCGCGCCCTTCGGGTGTGATTTCACAGGCCGCCGTGCCAACGGCTTCGCCATGGGCGCGCTTGCTGACATCGCCGCCCAGATGCTTGCCAAGAATGCCTATACCGTAACAACAGCCCAAAAAAGGCAGGTCATTTTCGATGATTTGCGGCATGATAGCCAGAACATCGGCCTCGATCCGCGCCTCGATGGGGGCCTTGTCTTCGGGTCGGTCGCTGACACAGCCGGGGCCGCCACCGACGATCACGCCCGAATAATCCGCAAGGCACAGATCATCTGGCAGGCGCTGTTGATCCAGCCTGATACGATGCGCCCGCTCCGCCGGCAGCCGCGCCTTGCGCAGGAAGGCCGCGTATTCATCGTCCGAAGCTTCGGTCTCGGGGCGCAGTTGCAGCACCAGAAAGGGTTTGGTCATCGACGTCTCATGCCTTTACCTGAGGGTTCGTTTTGCTTCATATCAGGCGACAGCGCGAATGGCGCGCATTGCTTGACCCTGCCATGCAAAAGAATACGCTGCACCCGGTTTCGCGCCCGGAAGGACACTCCATGACAGACCGGCCCTGTTTTGACCCGAACCATGGTTGGTGTCGCACCGGTCGTGCAAGCGCATATGGGTTTGGATAGGGCGGCCATGTCACGTTCTCTTGGCCTTGCCACCTATCTGGCCTACACACGGCGCACCACGGCAGGCAGCTACACACCCATGGCACAGCGCCCGAGCGGCCCGCTTGTCTGGGCCCATGCCAGCGATCAGACGCATATCAACGCCCTGCTGCAATTGCTGGAGCGGATGCGCGGCCAGCGACCGGTCCTGCAAATGCTGCTGTCAGCGCGGCATACCTATGTGGATGACAAGGCCGCCGGGTGGGACCATGTCCATCCCGAGGGCCTGCCAGCCGACAGCCTTCCCGTCGCAGAGCGCTTCCTGGATCACTGGCGCCCGGATTTCCTTTTGTGGACGGGGGGCGATCTACATGCCGCGTTGATTACGGCCGCATCAGAGCGTGGCATTCCCATGGCGCTCATAGATATCGAGGAAGACAACCTTGGAAAACCGGGCTGGCGCTGGTTTCCTGACCTGCCGGATGCGCTTTTGCGGTGTTTCGATGCGATCATGGTACGCGACGAGGCCACGAAACGGCACCTGCGCAGGATCGGTGTGCCCGGTGCCCGTATCGCGGTGACGGGTGCCTTGCTGGATGGCGCCATGCCGCTGCCCTGTGTCGAAAGCGACCGGTCGGAACTGTCCCGCATCCTGTTGGGGCGTCCCGTCTGGCTGGCGGCAATGCTGCACGAGGACGAACTGGATGTCGTGCTTGCGGCACATCGCCAGATCAGCCGGATGGCGCTTCGGGCAATCCTTGTCATCGTGCCGAGGGATCCGGCACGAACACCCGTTTTTCGCGCCGGACTGGAACAAAGCGGCCTGCGTTTCGTCACATGGTCGCAAGACGAGATACCCGAAGAAACGACGCAGGTCGTTCTTGCGGACACCCAGGGCGAGCTTGGTCTGTGGTACCGCCTCGCACCGATCAGCTTCATGGGCAGCTCACTGGTCAGCGGGGCCCATGGCAGCGACCCCAACGAACCCGCCGCGCATGGATCGGCCATTCTTTACGGGCCGAATATCCGGCGCTATCTGGACAGTTATTCCAGATTTGCACAGTCCGGTGCGGCCCGTATCGTGCGCGACGAAAACACGCTGGCCAGCGCCGTCAACAGCCTTATCCCCCCCGACAAGAGCGCCGCGATGGCCCATGCCGCATGGGAGGTCGCCTCGCGCAGTGCCGCGCTGACCGACCGTATCGCCGATCTGGTGCAAGACCGGCTTGACCAACAGGAGGCCGGATAATGCGCGCGCCCGCCTTCTGGGACAGACCGCCCGACGCGCCCGGCCCGCTGGCGCGGCTGCTGACGCCGCTGGGGTGGCTCTATGCCGCCGGAACGGCCAGGCGCGTGGCGCGCCCGGCGTCCTTGCGTGCCCCGGTGCCGGTGATTTGCGTCGGCAATATCAACGCGGGCGGCACCGGCAAGACTCCGACGGTGATCGCGGTGGTCACGCGAATGCGCGACATGGGGCACATCCCGGCGATCGTGTCGCGGGGTCATGGCGGGCGGCTGACCGGCCCTGTGCAGGTCGATCCGCGCCGTCACGATGCGGCGGATGTGGGCGATGAGCCGCTGCTTCTGGCCGCCTTTGCCGATACCTGGATCGGACGGGACCGGGCCGAGGCCGCTCGCGCGGCCATCACGGCGGGGGCGGAAGTGATCGTGATGGATGACGGTCATCAGAACCCCGCCGTGGCCAAGGATCTGCGGCTTGTCGTCGTCGACGCAGTCAAGGGATTTGGCAACGGGCGTTGCCTGCCAGCCGGTCCGCTGCGCGAACCCGTGGACGCGGGCCTGTCGCGGGCCGATATGGTGATTTCCATCGGCGCGGCGGGCGCGCAGGCCCGGTTCAACGCCACATGGGGAGCGGCCCTGACGCAACCGCATCTGCGGGGCCACCTTTCGCCGTTGCAGACGGGCATGGATTGGACCGACACGCCCTTGCTGGCCTTTGCCGGCATCGGACACCCGGAAAAGTTTTTCGCTACATTGCAGGGGCTTGGTGCCACGCTCGTGCGCAAGGAGGCGCTGGAGGATCACCAACCACTGACACAGGCCCTGATGACCCGTCTGGAAGGCGAGGCGAAGTTACGCGGCGCGCAGCTTGTAACCACAGAAAAAGACGCCGTGCGCCTGCCACCAGAGTTCCGCCAAAAGGTTGTCACCCTGCCCGTGCGGCTGGAAATGGATGATTGGACAGCGTTCGACACGGCCCTGGCCCGGCTCGGGCTGCACGCCTTATAGCGCGCCGCACGGTCCAGATGACCGGGGCGCGCCCTGTTCAGGCGTCACTCTTCAAGAAGGCCGTCGATGATCGTCTGGATTTCGGCGTAAGACATGTTCGAGTGAGTTTCGCCGTTTATGACAAGCGTCGGCGTCGAGGTGACATTGTGCTCTTCGGCGTTTTCCTGAAACCATGCCACAAGGGTCTTGGCCTTGTCGGCATCCGACAGGCAGCTTTCAAGCTGGTCTTCGGACAGGCCAGCGACCTTGCCGATCTTGCGCAACCGGTCGGTGATCGCCACGGGATCCTGCCCGTTGCCGATCCAGTCTTTTTGCTGCTCGTAGATCAGCTCGGCAATCCCGAAGAAACGCTGTTCACCGCCGCAACGTGCCACCATCGACGCCCACAGACCGAAGCGGTCAAAATAGACATCGCGATAGATGAAGCGTACCTTGCCAGTGTCGACATAATCCGCCTTCAGCTGCTTGAGCTGATTGTCGTGAAACGTCGCGCAATGCGGACAGGTGAACGACGCGTATTCGATCACCGTCACCGAGGCGTCCTCGGGGCCCATGGCCATTTCCGTGATCGTCGAGGTATCCACATCATCGGCCTCTTGCGCGTTGGCCGCGCCGAACAGATCGCTGCCCGCAGGGGCTGTCGAGCTGGCGGACTGGCTGAGCCAGTAACCGGCACCGGCGGCAAGGGCGAGGGCGATTGCCCCGGAAAGAAGGACGTTTTTCATTATGTCACCTTGATCAGGTTAGCGTTTCGTTTTGGACAGTACATTGCGCCCCAGTGTTTCAAGCGCAGCGCGTAGCCCGGCATCCGCGACCGGCTCTGCCAGTTGGCTGGCATGGCGCAGCGTTTCGGGGTCTGGCGGCGTGACCTTGTCGCCGGTGTTGCGATGCGCAAAACTGACCTGGCCTTCAGCGAATCCCGTTGGCGCGGTCTGGGTGATATGGATGCGCGAAATGGCATTGTAGCCATAGGCGGCATTGACGCGTTCGCGCAGCGTCTCTTTCTGCATGTCAAGCATCGGCGCTTGCGGCCCGGTGGTCAGCACGGTCAGCGTGGCACCCAAACCTTGACGACCATAGGAAATCTTGACCGGGCGCGATATCTTGGCCAGGTCGGCCCCGGCGATCTCTGGCCAGTGCGTCAACACGCGGGATACAGCAAAGCCACGGCTTTCCGATACCTTGCGGATACGGGCACCCAAAAGCGCGCCGCTGCGTTTGAAGCCCCGAGTGGTGCCCTTGTAATCGCCATTTTGCGCGGGCATGGCTCGCCTCCTTTGCCAGTGCGCCTAACTTAAGGGATCGAGCAGGGGTTGCCACCCCAAAGAGAGGTAAAAGATGCGTGACAGCGACAGCCTTCTGGCATGGTACGACACCCATGCCCGTGACCTGCCCTGGCGGGTAGGGCCGCATCAGCGCGCGCAGGGGGTGCGCCCCGATCCCTATCGCGTGTGGCTGAGCGAGGTGATGTTGCAACAAACAACCGTTGCTGCCGTGAAAAGCTATTTTCAAAGGTTCACAACGCTATGGCCCACGGTCGGCAATCTTGCCGCTGCCGAAGACGGTGCCGTGATGGGCGAATGGGCCGGGCTTGGATATTACGCACGGGCGCGCAACCTGCTGAAATGCGCGCGCGAGGTGGCGGACCGCCACGGCGGGCGGTTTCCCGACACGGCAGAGGGCTTGCAGGCCTTGCCGGGGATCGGCCCCTATACCTCGGCAGCGATTGCCGCCATTGCCTTTGATCGGCCCGAAACCGTGGTGGATGGCAACGTCGAACGGGTCATGGCGCGCATCCACGATATTCGCACACCGATGCCTGCCGCGAAGACCGCGATGAAAGCCGCCGCCAAACGCATGACGCCGCAGGCGCGGCCCGGCGATTACGCCCAGGCGGTGATGGATCTGGGTGCTACGATCTGCACCCCGCGCAACCCGGCCTGCGGCATCTGCCCTTGGCGTGACATATGCGCGGCGCGGCGCGCAGGCGTGCAGGCGGACCTGCCGGTGAAGGCCCCGAAAAAGGCCAAGCCGGTTAGGTTAGGCATCGCCTATGTGGCCCGGCGCGCGGATGGTGCATGGCTTTTGGAGCGGCGCGAGGACCGCGGGCTTTTGGGCGGGATGCTGGGCTGGCCCGGCAGCGACTGGGGCGAGAACACGCCACAGCCCGCGCCGCCGCTGGATACCGATTGGACGCTACTGCCAGAGGAGGCGCGGCACACTTTCACGCATTTTCACCTGCGCCTGAAAATTGCTGTCGCCCGAGTGGCTAAAGACGCGCCACCCCTGCGCGGCGACTTTTTGCCCCATTCGGCCTTTCGGCCATCAGATTTGCCAACGGTAATGCGCAAGGTTTTTGACTTGGCGCAAGAAAGCCTGCAAGAAATTGAATAACGGTTTCGGTATTCGGAATTAAGGGGTCAATTGCATGATAATTCCGGCGGATCAGATGGGCCGTTTAACCCGCGCCTTGCCGTTTGGTATGTCCCTGCTGCTTGCGCCGGTTGCCGTGTTCAGCGCGCTGCATGGCGGGTGGGCCGTGGTTCTTTTGCCCTTGGTGACATGGTATTTCTTTTCGTTTCTCGACGCCATTCTCGGGCTGGAGCTGAATAACGCGGACCCCGAAACAGCAGAGGGGCAGTTGACCTTTTACCGCGCGATCACGCTGATGTGGGCGCCGGTGCAGGCGGCACTGTTGTTCTGGATGATCTGGTATGTCGCCGGGCCGGGCGACGCGCATTTGGGGACGCTGGAAAAGATCGTCCTGTTTTTCGGGGTCGGCGTGATCACCGGGACCATCGGGATCAATTACGCACATGAATTGATGCATCAGCAAAACCGCGTCGAGCGGGGCTTGGGCGATATCCTTTTGGCGATGGTGCTGTATTCCCATTTCCGGTCAGAGCACCTTTTGGTCCATCACCGCTATGTCGCCACCCCGCGCGACCCGGTGACTGCGCGGTATAACGAGGGATTTCACCGTTTCTTTCCGCGCGTCCTGCGGCAAAGTTTCAAATCGGCCTTTCTGGCCGAAAAGGCGATGCTGGCCCGCAAGGACAAGCCGTGGCACGCGGCTGAAAACCCGTTCTGGACATATTGGGCGTTGCAGGCGGCCTGCCTTGGTCTGGCGCTGATCCTTGGGGGTTGGGTGGGGCTTTTGCTGTTTCTGTGGCAGGCTTTTGTCGCCATCTGGCAGCTTGAACTGGTCAACTATGTCGAACATTACGGGCTGACCCGCAAACATCTGGGCGAGGGACGCTATGAACATGTGCAGCCGCGCCATAGCTGGAATGCGGCGCACAAGGCGTCAAACTGGCTTTTGATCAACCTGCAACGGCATTCGGACCACCACTACAAGCCAAGCCGGCGGTTTCCTCTGTTGCAGACCTACACAGAGGATGATGCGCCGCAATTGCCCTACGGCTATCCAATCATGACAATGGCCGCGATGATCCCACCAGTATGGCGGCGGGTCATGAACCCGCGCGTGCGCGCTTGGCGCAAACGGTATTATCCCGAAATCGCGGATTGGACGCCCTATAACAAGGCTCGGAATCCCTTGCCGCGCTAAAACCCTGCCAACGCACGCAACCGATCATTTTGCAGAATACAGGCCGGGCCGTCATGGAATCGCTTTGATTGCCGTGACATCCCCGGTTGAGATCTGTCACAGGAATTGCGCATGAACCGGCCTTTTCCAAAGAGCGAGGCGCTTGATAGGCGTTTTTCCGCAGGTTGTGAAATTTCAAAATGAATCCTGTCACTTACACTTTGTGCGCGTGTGAAGCACCTGTATCCGGGCGTGTTTTGTCAAGTCCCAAATGGGTGTCATTTTTAAATTACATTTGTTTTTGTCAATTTAGTGTGACACCTTGACGCTAGGTCAGAGCGCCGACTGCCCTGACCAGCAGTGAAGACGATGACCAATCCCGGCCTCCGCCGGGTGCGGGTTGCTCCGGCGCATTGTCAAGGACAAGACATGAGGAGACGGTAAGATGTCCGATGATCCCGATAAGGTATGGCCGACCGGCCTGACACTTCGCGAAGCGGAGGAGGTTCATAGCTACATGATTGATGGCACACGCGTTTTCGGCGTGATCGCGCTTTTGGCGCATATCCTTGTGGCGGTTTCCACGCCGTGGCTTGGATAAGGGGGACAAGACATGAACAATGCAAAACTTTGGCTCGTCGTGTCACCCAATTTAGGCATTCCGATCTTTCTGGGTGCCGTGGCCGTAGGCTCGTTTGCCGTGCATCTGGCCTTGGTCAAGAACACCACCTGGATTCAAAGCTTCCATCAGGGCGAGGAAATTAGCGCCGACAGCGCTGCTTTGACGGAAGAGGGGGCAGCAGCCGCAACCGCAAGCTACGCGATACCTGCCACGGATGGGGCCACCGAGATAACGGTGATCCTGCCGGACGGCACCCATGCAAAGGCGCTTTTGCAACCGCCCGAGCGTCTGGCCTCTGCCACGCAATAAAACCACAAGTCCGGCGGGTTCCATAAAGCAGTACCATAACGCTTTGAATCCACCGGGCTCTTGACCCAATTCACAAATGACACCGGGCAACCCGGCATTGGACGATCATGCTGAATTACCGGAGCTTCGCGTTACGCAAACTGACATCGGTCGCGCCCAGATATCTGCCCTTTGCGGATGTGGCCACGCCCGAGGTGCCGCTGTCGCGCCTGCTTCGGCTGTCACTGTTCCAGGTGACTGTGGGCATGGCGCTTGTGCTTTTGGTCGGCACGCTGAACCGGGTGATGATCGTCGAACTTGCTGTCCCCGCCAGCATCGTGGCGATCATGCTGGCGATGCCGCTTGTGTTTGCGCCGCTGCGCGCGCTGATCGGCTACAAGTCCGATACACATCGCAGCGCGCTAGGCCTGCGGCGGGTGCCCTATATCTGGAAAGGCACGATGTGCCAGTTCGGGGGCTTTGCGATCATGCCTTTCGCGCTTTTGGTGCTGTCCGGCTTTGGCGAAGCGGTCGATGCCCCCCGCTGGTTCGGGATAAGCGCCGCCGCGCTGGCCTTTCTGCTGGTCGGTGCCGGCTTGCACATGGTGCAGACGGTGGGGCTGGCCCTTGCCACGGATCTTGTCCACGAGGACGATCAGCCAAAGGCCGTCGGCCTGATGTATGTGATGCTTTTGTTCGGGATGGTCGCCAGCGCCCTGTTGTTTGGCTCATTGCTTGATCCCTACAGCCCCGCACGCCTTATACAGGTGATCCAGGGGGCAGCCGTGGTCACGGTCACGCTTAATCTGGTGGCGCTATGGAAACAGGAACCAAGGGACCGTGCCCGCGCCGCGCGCATGGACACGGTACAACATCCTCCGTTCGAGACAGCCCTGCGCGGGATGGCATCGCGCCCAGGCATGTTGCGACTGTTGGTTGTGATCGCCTTGGGCACCTTTGGCTACGGCATGGCGGATGTCCTGCTGGAACCTTATGGCGGGCAGGCGCTTGGCCTAAGCGTGGCGGATACGACAAAGCTTACCGCGCTTCTGGCCGGGGGCACGCTGATCGGTTTCGGTATTGCCTCTCGCGTCCTGGGCCAGGGCGGCGAACCGCGTCGCGTGGGCATTACCGGCACGCTGATCGGCATACCCGGTTTCGCGGCCATCATCGCGGCCTCCTTCGGCGGCGGGCTGTTCGCCTTTCTGGCAGGCACGATCCTGACAGGCGTGGGTGCGGGGCTTTTCGGTCATGCGACCCTCACGGCCACGATGCGCACCGCGCCAAAAGGCCAAATCGGGCTTGCCCTGGGGCTTTGGGGTGCCGTGCAGGCCACCTGCGCCGGGATTGCCGTCGCGCTTGCAGGAATCGTGCGCGACATTGTGCTTATGGGAGCAGGAACCAGCGCCACGACCCCTTATCTCGTGGTATTCAGTATTGAACTCGTCACGCTGGCACTGGCCGTCCTTGTGGCGCTGCCGATGATGGCGGGCAAAACCTACCGGGCAAAGGGAGCGACAAACGCACCCCATAGCACAGGCACAGATCAACCATCGGTGGAGGTAACATGACCCTGGTCATCACACGTCTTTTCAAGGATGAGACAACGGCGCGCAAAGCATTTGGTGCCCTGAGCGACAAGAAACTGCCGCCCCGCGATATGCGGATCGTGACGGCAAAGCGCGGCGAAACCGCCGACCATCTGGAAGAGCGCCTGCGCGACATGGATGTCGCCGCCGATGCCGTTCAGGACTACGCAAGCAACCTTGCCGCGGGTGGCAAAGCGGTGCTGCTGGTCAACGCCACATCGAAACCACTTTGCGCCGCACGCATCACACGCGAGACGCTGGCCGGGTTTCCCAATATCGCCGTTGGCGCGGTGGAAGAGGAAAACTACGTCCCCGATCGCCCGATACGATCGCCCAGCATTCTGGACACGCACCCGCATATGCTGATGTCGCCTTTGGATCGTGTTCGTATCCGCGAAGGTGCCCCGATCTCACGCGGTTTGGGGCCAAAACTGTTGCTCAAACAGCGCCCACGCAGATCCGCCATTCGCGGAGGCCGCTTCATGTCGCAGAGAATATGGCCAATGTCCCTTTTGAAAGACAAGAAACCGGCCAATTCCGCCATCAAGGGCGGCAAGCACATGTCAAAATCGTTTTGGCCAATGAACCTGATTTCGCGCAGGGAACGCAGCCTGTCGGTCATTCCCGGCGGTGCCTTGCCGATGACGCGCGGTTTGGGCATGAAGGCGATCATTCGGCGTTGACCCACGGCAACGTGAAATTCATGGAAGGCCCGTCACGCCTCGGCGGGCCTTTTGCTTGGGCGGTTCATAAAGCGTGCGCAAAACGCGTTCGGCAAAGAAAAAGCCCCGCAAGTCATTCTGCGGGGCTTTTCGATGTCATGTTACTTTCGCAACGATCAGGACGTCTTGTTGCCCTTTTTGATCGGTGCCCAGATCCGCTTGTTGGTCAGATACAGCAGCACTGACAGAACTGTCAGGAACAGCACGCCCGTAAGGCCGGCCTGCTTGCGGTCCATCATGCTAGGCTCTGCCGACCACATCAGGAAGGCTGCCACGTCTTTGGACTGCTCCTCGACCGTGTTCGCGTGACCGTCGGCATAGTCCACATCCTCACCATAAAGCGGGGGGGCCATGGCGATCCAACGGCCCGGATAGGCGGTGTTTTCGTAAAAGGTCGTCCCCGCCTCTTCCTTGGTCTCGCCGGTATAACCGTTCAGCAATGATGCGATGTATTCCGCACCGCCCATGCCTTTGACAAGCTGGTTGATCCCAGTGCCGTAAGGCCCGTGGAAGCCGGCGCGGCCTTTGGCCATCAAGCTCAGATCGGGTGCATTCTCAAGGTTCGACCCAGGAAAATGGTCCGTTGGCGTCGCCGCGCGCCAATCGTCAAGCTCTTCGTCGAAGACCTCGTAATTCTGCTCGGCATAGGCACGCACCTCGTCCATGGTGAAACCGGGGCCGGTATCACTGCTCAACGTACGCAGCGGCACATATTGCAATCCGTGGCAGGATGCGCAGATCTCGGTATAGACTTGCAGACCGCGCTGGAGCTGTGCCTGATCGAAGGCCCCGAAAGGGCCCTCGAAAGAGAACTGGTAGTCCTTTGTGTAGGCCCAGTCCGATGCCCCGGCGGCAAATGCGCCGCCGGAGGAAAGTGTCAGGGCAGCCAATGCGGCGATGCCTGTTTTCTTAAGCATATCCTGTGTCCTTCTTTATTCGGCCGGTGCCGGGCTGGGGACCGTGGTCGTGCCGCCGCTCTTGGCTTTGTGCGCCTCGAAGTCTTCTTCGATCGTCTCTGGCTGCGGCAGTGGCTTTTCCAAAACACCAAGCATCGGAAGGATGATGAGGAAGTAGGCAAACCAGTAGGTCGAGCCAATCAGAGCGATGACGGGATATATTCCCTCGGCAGGCATCGCGCCAACCCATGTCAGCACCAGGAAGTCCACGACCAGAAGCCAGAACCACCACTTGAACATCGGGCGATAACGACCGGACCGAACCATCGACGTATCCAGCCAAGGCGCCAGCGCCATGACCACGATCGCGCCAAACATCGCCAGCACACCAAAGAACTTGGCGTCAATGATGCCGCCCGTCACAAAGCCCGCCAACTGCACGATCCATACGGTGTCGTCAAAGGCGCGCAGGATCGCGTAGAACGGCAGGAAGTACCATTCGGGCACGATATGCGCCGGCGTCGCCAGAGGGTTCGCCTCGATATAGTTGTCCGGGTGACCCAGATAGTTCGGCATGAAACCCACGATGGCAAAGAACACTGCCAGGATAAGCGCCAGCGCGAACAAGTCCTTGATCACAAAATAGGGCCAGAACGGCACCGTATCCTTTTGGGCGTCAGCCTTGGACGTGCGGCGCACTTCAACACCCGTGGGGTTGTTGTTGCCGGTGGTGTGGAAAGCCCAGATATGCACCGCAACCAGTGCCGCGATGATGAACGGCATCAGGTAATGCAGAGAGAAGAAACGAGTCAGCGTAGCGTTGTCCACCGCGGGTCCGCCCAGAAGCCAGGTCTGAATCGGTTCCCCGATGAAGGGGATCGCGCCGAACAGACCGGTGATCACGGTGGCGCCCCAGAAGGACATCTGGCCCCAAGGCAACACGTAGCCCATGAACGCGGTGCCCATCATCAGCAGGTAGATCAACATACCGACAATCCACGTCACCTCGCGCGGGGCTTTGTAAGAACCGTAATAGAGGCTCCGGAAAATATGCAGGTAAACCGCGAAGAAGAACAGCGACGCGCCATTCATGTGCAGATAGCGGATCATGTGACCGCCATTGACGTTGCGCATGATATGCTCAACCGACGCAAAGGCATGATCGACATGCGGTATGTAATGCATCACCAGAACGATGCCTGTGATGATCTGAAGCGCCAGACAGAATGTCAGCACGATACCCCAGATCCACATCCAGTTCAGGTTCTTGGGAGTGGGAATCATGATCGTATCGTAAAGCAGCCCGACGATGGGCAGGCGGCTATGCAGCCACTTTTCCCCGCCGGTTTTCGGCTCGTAATGGTCGTGAGGGATTCCAGCCATGGTGAGTGCTCCTTATCCCAGTTTGATTGTCGTTTCGTCGACGAACTCGGCGATCGGAACCGGCAGGTTCTCGGGCGCGGGGCCCTTGCGGATACGACCGGAGGTATCGTAGTGCGACCCGTGACACGGGCAGAACCAGCCGCCCACACCACTGTCGAGCACATAATCGCCCGCATTGCTGAGCGGGACACATCCCAGGTGCGTACAAACGCCGATTTGGACAAGCCATTCACCCGCCTCGTCAAGCGTGCGGTTGGCGTCGGACCCATCCGCATCGCCGATATTGGCATTGCGCGCCGCGTTATCCGGCAGGTCCGCCAGATCGACGGACCGTGCCGCTTCGATCTCGGGCTCGGTACGGCGGCGGATGAAGACCGGCTTGCCCAGCCATTTCACCGTCATCTGGGATCCGCCCGAGAGGCCCGACACGTCAACCCGGATAGAGCTGAGCGCCTGAACGTCGGCGGAGGGGTTCATCTGGTCGACCAACGGCCAGATTGCGGCCCCGGCTGTGACGGTGCCGGCGCCTGCGGTGGCGTAATAGAGGAAATCCCTCCGGGTGCCTTCATGATCTTCTGCGTGGGACACGAGCGTTTCTCCATTCTCAAAGCCGTCGGTGGGCCTTAAATTATCAAGGGCCAGCGAGGGAATCCTCCTGACCGCGTCCAAGGGCGTATCTAGCCGGGCTTGGCTGGTGCGTCCAGTCCACAAACTTACGTAGATCGCCATGGCGCTCTTGTGTCGCGCTTGTGACATCCGCGCCACGGGTATAGGCAGACTTTACGACGAACCGATCCAGCGAAAGCCGATAGAATGAACAGAACCGCCATCGCTGCGCTTGCCGCACTCCCCGCCCTTGCGTCGCCCGCCGCCGCAGAGCTTGAACTGAGTTTTTACATGGGCGTGCAAAACGTGCAGGATAGCTCGATCAGCGGCACCCTGCCTGGCGGCGCACCGACCGGTGGCAATGTCGACTGGAAGGGCAACCCGTTTGACGCACCGTTCTATTACGGCGGCCGTGCCATGTGGTGGCTGGACAACGATCTGGGCTTCGGCATCGAAGGCACGCATACCAAGGCCTATATGGATACAGGTGACGCCGCCGCCCTTGGTCTTGCGCGCTTCGAGCTATCGGATGGCCACAACATCATCACCGCAAATGTGATGAAACGCTGGCCCGGCGCATTTTCAGGCCACGACAATTTCATGCCCTATATCGGTGGCGGTCTTGGCGTGGCGATCCCGCATGTGGATGCACAGGTGACCGGCGGCTCTGTCCGGACCTATGATTATGAATATACAGGCATCGCCCTGCGCGGCATTGCGGGCATGAAGTATGCCATTAACGAGGACTGGGCCCTGTTCGGCGAGTATCAGTTCACATGGTCCGACAATGACATCACCGTGGATCCAGATCCGGCAGTAGCCGGTCAGACGCCGGGCAAGCTCAGCACCGACATCACCACTCATGCGGTGAATTTCGGGGTCAGCTACAGCTTTTGATCCTGGGGCAGGCCCGGACCGCATAACGATAACGCGCCCGCTCATGCGGGGGCGGTGTGGACCATGCTGTCACGTGCGGAAAACCCGTCATACCAGCGGCTCAGCGCCTCGTGCCCCGACCGCCAGTCGCGCGCGGCATGGCGGAAATCAAGATAGCCCAGCGCACAGCCCAAGGCGATCTGTCCCGCGTCCGTCTTACCACTCAGATGCGCCATCCAGCGCGCCTCCAGCGCATCAAGGCTGCGCGCCACACGCGCCCATTGCGCCTCTACCCATTCGGGCATCACCTTGTCCTCGGGGCGAAAGCGATGCTCATAAACCATCGCCAGCGCCGCCTCCAGGATCCCGTCAGCGGTCGCTTCAAGCGTCAGCACTTCCCAAATGCGGCTCTCGGGATAAAGCCCCGAACCGGCCCGCGCATCCAGATAGCGGCAGATAACGCGGCTGTCATAAAGCGTCGGCCCCTCTTCGCGTAAAAGCGCCGGGATCTTGCCAGCGGGGTTCGCGGCGGCCACGGCGGGGTCGGTCTGCATCGGAGTGGTGGCGACGTCGACCAACTCGGTCTCGTCGATCTGTCCCGTCTCGATCAACACAACCTTGACCTTTCGGCCAAACGGCGAGGGGGATGCGGTGTAAAGCTTCATGTCATGGGCTCCCTTGATCCGCCCTGGGCAAGTGTCTTTCGGGTGGTGACTGCATCATATCCGATATGGCCTGCGTGCCCATCCCCTGCCCTGCCTCGCGCAGCGGACCGGCGGCGCGCAGGCGCACCTCGTCGGGCTTGTTCTGGTTGAGCTTCCACGTGCCGTTGATGGCCGTGACATCCATGCGCACCGGCACGATCTGCCGCATCATGCGCTCCATCACATCCGGCGTCATCTTGGAGCTCGTCCACGGTGTCTTGGGAAGCAGCCGATCCTCGAAAAGCGCCGATTGCCGGTCCAGCAAATCGTGCAGGCTGTCCTCGGGCATCGCAACGAGATCGCCCGTCAGATGCACCGCCACGTAATTCCACGTCGGCACCTGATCCTCGATCCCGTACCAATCGGGCGAGACATAGGAATACGGCCCCTGCACCGCGATCCGCGCCGGCACCGGCGCGCCGAGCAGCCGCAGGATCGGGTTGGATCGCACGAGGTGCAACTCGACCTGCGCGCCGTCTTCGGACAACAGGAACGGAACATGGCTCAGCAACGGCGCACCGTCTGCCGCCACGGCCAACATGCCAAAGGCTGTGTCGCGGGCAAAAGCGATATTGCGCGCACGCTCTATCTTTCGGAAGCTCGGGTTGGGATGCATGGCTGACCTCTTTTCTACGGCGAAGATCGGATGACACGCACCAGAAAGCCAGACAATAAATGTACGCGAAACAAGATCGCGGGATCAGGCCGCGATCAGCGCCGTATCCGTCCTGCCGATCACCGTCGCCGTCACGATCTGGCCCTCGGGCCGGTCGTCGGTAAAATCCACCTCGGTGAATTGCTCGGTCCGGCCCATACGCGGGTTTTCCATCAACACCTTGTGGCTGCACCCCTGCTGAGTCTCCAGATGCGCTGCCACCCGTGCCGCCCCTGCGGCACGAAGGCGCGCCGCGCGCTCCTTGATCACCCGCCCGTCTACGGGCGGCATCCGCGCCGCCGGCGTTCCGGACCGGGCGGAATAGGGAAACACATGCAGCCAGGTCAGGTGACACTCCTCGACCAGCTTCAACGAGTTCTCGAACGCGCTTTCGGTTTCTGTCGGAAAGCCCGCGATGATGTCCGCACCGAATGTCATTTCCGGGCGCAAGCGCCGCGCCGTTTCGGCAAAGGCGATGGCATCGTCGCGCGAATGGCGACGCTTCATCCGCTTCAGAATCAGGTTGTCGCCGTGTTGCAGAGACAGGTGCAGATGCGGCATCAGGCGCGGCTCGGTCGCTATGGCCTGCATCAGGTTTTCGTCCACCTCGATCGAATCGATGGAACTGATCCGCAGTCGCGGCAAATCCGGGACCAGCCGCAGGATGCGCATGACCAGATCGCCAAGCCGCGGCTGCGCAGGCAGATCCGCACCCCAGCTTGTCAGGTCCACGCCGGTCAGGACCACCTCGTTATACCCTGCCTGAACCAGCCGCTTGATCTGATCCACCACAACACCCGCTGGCACTGAGCGCGAATTACCGCGTCCAAACGGGATGATGCAAAAAGTGCAGCGATGGTCACAGCCGTTCTGAACCTGCACATAGGCCCGGCTGCGCGTGCCGAACCCGTCGATAAGGTGCCCGGCTGTTTCTGTCACCGACATGATGTCGTCGACCTGCACCTTTTCCGTCTCGCCGATGAAATCGGCAGCCAGCCCCGCCCATGTGTGGGGCTGCATCTTTTCGGTATTGCCGATCACCGCGTCGACCTCGGGCATGGCGTCAAAGGTTTCCGGCTCTGTTTGCGCGGCACAACCCGTCACGATCAGCCGCGCCTGCGGGTTCTCGCGGCGCAGGCGGCGGATTTCCTGCCGCGCCTTGCGCACCGCCTCGGCGGTGACGGCGCAGGTGTTGACCACCACCGCGTTTTCCAGCCCCGCCTGCCCGGCCAGATCCTTCATCGCTTCGGTCTCATAGGCATTGAGCCGACAGCCAAGCGTGGTGAACCGTGGCGCGCTCATCCAATCACCCCCAGAAATTCCGCCGTGAGAGCACCATCGCAGACATGCGCGGTCGGCCCGGTCATCCAGACGCCATCCTCGCGCCAGTCTACATGCAGGGTGCCGCCGTCCAGGTCGATCCGCACGCACCGGCCCGTCAGCCCCCGCCGTGCCGCCGCCACCGCTGTGGCGCAGGAGGAAGAGCCGGAGGCCAGCGTCACCCCCGCGCCCCGCTCCCACACGCGCATCCGGATATGGTCGGGGCCGATGATCTGTGCCACTTGTACATTGGTGCGGTCGGGGTAAAGCGGATGATGCTCGTATCGCGGCCCGAACCTGTCCAGCGGCACCGCCTCGGCATCCTCGACGAAAAAGGTGCAATGCGGGTTGCCCATGCCGGTGGCCGTTGGCGCGCCCTCAATTGGCAGTTCCAGCGTGTCCATCTCCTCGGAAAGCGGGATCTCGTCCCAGGCGATCTGCGGATGTCCCATGTTCACGGATGTCAGCCCCTCGCCCGCATCAAACGCATGAAGATCGCCGCGCGCGGTGGTCAGGTGCAGCCGGGTCTTGCCGGTTTCGTGCATCAGGAACTGCGCAATGCAGCGCGTCGCGTTCCCGCAGGCCGCCGAAGTCGTGCCATCCGCGTTCCAGAAGCTCAGATGCGCATCTGCCTCGCCCGTCTCGATCAGCGCAAGCTGGTCGAACCCGATCCCGGTTTGCCTGTGCCCGATCGCGCGAACAAGCTGCGACGTCACGCAAATTTCGCGCGCCCGCGCATCAAGCACAACAAAGTCGTTGCCAAGCCCGTGCATCTTCATGAACGGCAGTGTTTGTCCAAGGTCATCAGCCATGACGGGCATATAACGACGGCTTGCAGACGAATCCAGCATTCCCGTCATTTTCACCGCAATAGGGGTTGACCGCGCCCCGCCCTCTTTCTAGATAGGCCGCCTAGTGGGCCGTTAGCTCAGTTGGTAGAGCAACTGACTTTTAATCAGTGGGTCGCAGGTTCGAATCCTGCACGGCTCACCACTAAATTAAACGATATCAACCGCTTATGCGGCGCACATCGTGCGAGCTTTCAACCTTCGATTTTGCCGGAAGCAATACGGAAGCACCGCGCGAAAAAACCTGCGCCCGCTACCTGTGTCAGACAAGCCACATCGCCAAAGCCCGGCACGCCAGATTCGCGGTCTTGAGTCAGGTATCAACAGTTTCATATTGCCCGCCACACAGAAGCGGTTGTGCGGAAATTCGGGTGTTGCCAATGCGGCGCTCGGGCAGCACCGGCGCGTGAGGGACCCCCGCATTGATTCTTTTATTTTCTTTTGATTTGGGCAGGCCAAACGATGCAAACAGGTGCAACCGGCCCACAGCGGGAATTCCCATCACTGCTAGATGTCGCGACGCTGCATCTCCAGAGCGGACATTCGCAACTTTCTCAAATTTTGGTCAATGCTCCTGCTAGTATCCCGCCGAGTGAACCCGTCTTAGTATGCACCTATAGGTTGGACGGATAAGATTGACCTATGTAACGTGACCCGGGTCTGATTGGATTTGCTAGACTGCAGCGTTATATCGCACTCAAAGGGCATAAAATGAGAATTCGTCTCGACAAGATTGCGGTCAGAAATTTCAAGCGTATCGAAGCGCTGGACATAGACTTGAAACCGATGACGGCACTTGTCGGTGGCAACACGAGCGGCAAGAGTAGCGCCTTGCAGGCCGCTCAACTCGGGGTTTCCATTCTTCAGGCTTCATTCCGTGGGCTACGAAAAAATGGGGCTCCGGAATTTTCGACTACAGTTGCGAACGATGCGGTTCTGTTCAGGCCAACAGAACACCTACTCGATCTGCGTCGCGGTAGTGCGGCTACCCAAAACGACGGGTTTGCCGTTCAGTATTCCGGTGTGGACCTTGATACAAACGCAGAAAAGACTCTCAGAATTGAAATCCGTCGCGGCAAGAATGCGAACATTGCGATTACGCGCCAAGGCGACGATGACCTAGCCTTAGTCCTAGCCAGTGATGAGCAGCCATTCTCGATTCTGACTCCTGGCTTGTCCGGTATCTCAATGCGCGAAGAGTGGAGAACAAAAGCGGCGATGGATGCTGCGGTCATGCACGGAGACGCCAATCTTTACTTGCGCACTGTACTCGACCATCTCTTCAAACGCAATTTGGATGAAGGAGAACGTACCGCATGGCTCCAACAGTGCTCGATTGATGCACTACCAGACGCGAGCGGCTGGAAAGCGTTCGCTAAGCTGCTCGACCGTTGCTACGCTGGCACGCGCGTTTTGGTGAAACACGATCCGCACCATGATCGCTTCATCAACGTAGAGGTAGCAACCCCCCGCGCGACGGTGACGCTCGACATGGCGTCCACTGGAATGCTGCAGGTTATTCAGATCGTCGCATACGCTTGCTTCTATACGCCGCCCCTGCTGCTTCTAGACGAGCCAGACGCTCATCTCCATGCAGACAGTCAATCGCGTCTCTATGAAGCCCTCAAGGGTGTCGCATCAGAAACGCAAACCCGAATTCTCTTTGCTAGTCATTCCCCGCAGTTGATCCAACGGCTGATGTACGATCACAATGCCGAAGCTATTTGGATGGCGGATGGTACAAAGGTGCCTCTGGACGAGGCGCAGCGACCAGCCATCCCGATTATGATGGCGCTTGGGGCACTTGCCGCTGGCGCAGAAATTTTCGATCCAGCGCGGCAGGTCATTCTCATGACCGAAGACAAGGACTCTGAGCCGGTCAGGAAGCTTGCGCTAGCGAATGGAGCCCCGGAAGCTTTGGCTGTGTTGTCTTACAACGGTTGTGGCAATCTGCCAGCCGCGCGACTGCTGGCGAACATGATTTCGGATATGAGACCAGATGCCCGGATCATAATCCATCGAGATCGGGACTTTCGAACCGAGCAAGAGATGGCATTCGAGCTTGCGACGGCATCGGCAGAACGAGACCGAAACGGTATTACAGGTGTTTCTGAGCTTTTTACGCCGCTCAACGATGTTGAGCACTCTTTCGCGCAAGCGGACCACTTGAAGGCAGTTCTTGATGAGGTTGATCCGGCGCTTATTGACGCCGCCATCACCGATGAAACCGCATTCAGAAGAGACGACTTGGTGCAGTCAGCGCGTGTCGCGCGTGAACAAATCCGGCAGACCACTTTTGTCCCACGGAAGCGGGGTAAGCCGGAATGGGGTGAAGCTGGTATGCCAGATACGCCTCCACCTGATGCTAACTTCTTGCCTGCCAATGGTCTAGCGCAGGTTTCCTTCGAGCATACCCACGGCAAAAAGCTGATGGCGGGCTTGAAAACAAGAATCCACGGACATGTTGGCGGAGCTTCTCAGGAGACAGAGAGGAGGCTGTTTTCTGCTTCTGAACACCTTCAGTCTCCAACTTGGCAAAACGCGTTTCAAAATGATTAGATTGCGACGTCGGGTGAGTTCCATGCTAGCAAAATGGCGAAAGTGGCACCTGCTTGCAGCTCTCGATAATTTGGCTGCCGAAGAATGTCCGCTTTGGCCAAACAGGGTGCATCAGTACATGAGTGCAGCGAACTCCCGCTTCCCGCCCTTCTTCAGCCTGGCGGTCCATCACCTCAAATAAACCGGTACCGTCCCTTCGCCTTATTCAACTTCGCACCGGCTCGATCCGGATCCGCCAAGATCTCTGCCTTCAAAGCGCGCGCAGTTTCGTCCATCTCTTTTGCCAGCGCCCCGAGAATCAGAACCCGACCGGGCAAGTGACGGAAAAGCGCGGTCAGTCGGAAATGTCCACCGGCTTTGCCGAACCCACCGACAAGCCCGCATGGCCAAAATCCATACCCGATCAGGTCGCCGCCGTGCGCGACGCCCTTGGCGATCTGGGCGAGGGCACACCCGAACAGGTGGCCCGCAGTTTTAAACGGGGCCGCGCGCCAAGTGTCCTGCCGCTTTTGGAAAGCATGACCGCCCTTGGCCTCGCGGCTCGGTCGGGCGATGGTGTGTATCGCCCGACGCGGTAACATGGCGGCTTACTGCTTGCGTTGCAGGTCTTGCTTTGCCTCGATCTGCGCACTCACTGCAAGCACAGTGGCCAGACGCTTTTCATCGGGCGGGTGTGTGCCCCAGAAACTGAGGTTTCCCGCCTCGGTGCGCGCATCCTCGGGCCGCGCGAAATACTGCGCCCCCTTCACCGGATCGTACCCCGACACAGCCGCGATCCGCGCGCCAAGCGTGTCGCTTTCGAGTTCGTAGGTTTGGGAATAGGCCATCGACCCCGCCGCCGCGCCCAGTTCCGTGTTACGGGCGACGCTGTCCGGATCGTAGCTAATCCCGGCGGATGCAGCCTGAGCATTCGAATAGGCGGTCAACGCCCCCAGGATAATCGCACCTGCCATGGCTTGCTGCTGTTGTTTCTGGATATGACGCCCGATCAGATGGCCGTATTCGTGACTAAGCACGAAAGCCACCTCGTCGTCATTCCGCATGTCCTGTAGGATCGGTAGGGTCATGAAAATGGCAGGCTTGTCATTTAGATAGGTGAAATATGCGTTGCGCTCATCGAGCTTGCGATCAATGGCCACCTGCACATCGCAGTCGAAATTATTAAGCGACGCCGTCTCCGCTTCGCAGAACTTTTCCGCAACCGGCTCGACCCGGCTGACAACCCGCCGAAACCGCCGCTCTGCGGTGGCGGGTGAGGCCTGTTTGCGGCTTGTCGCGGTCTGCGCCTCAGCGAACATGGATTTCGCGCGCGTTGCGGACGTCTCGTCTATGTCAGGCAACACGTACGTGGTGCCGCACGCGCCAAGACCAAGCAACAGCCCGCACCAAGCAAGAATCTTTTTCATTGTGCTTTCCCTTCCCAATGGCTTCACTTTTTCGTGATATGCAAAAGCGCCGAAATTGTGAAGCATGCGAAAGGCTTTGTGGAAAAAATTCATCCCTTTTCATTCTGACACAAAAAGCAATTTATATTTTGCTCGGAGATTGCAGAACTATTCTAATTTTCGTTCAAATGAACCGGTAACGCTCCTTCGCGTCTTTCAACTTCGCCCCGGCTCGATCTGGATCCGCCAGGATCTCGGCCTTCAAAGCACGCGCCGTTGCGTCCATCTCCTTGGCCAGCGCCCGTTTCGTGACGCCCTTCAGCGCGGCAAGCGTGATCGCGCCGCCCAGCACTTGCGCTTGTAGAATGCGGATTTGCTCCTCGCGATACACGTCCTTGACCTTGGGGGCGTCAACATGGCTTCGCAACTCCGTCAGGTCGTCAGCAGCCTCGCGTCGCGCAAGCGCCCAGAACGGCGCATCGGGCCATCGCGCCCGGTTGCTGTCGTCGGGATCAGGGGTTGTGTATCTCACCTTGTCGAAGGCTTCCGCGATGATATCGCCGAACCGCGCGTCGAAATCCGCCCATGTGCGGACCTGCCAGCGGTCCTTTAGCAATGCCTTGCCCGCTCTTATCTCGACACGCCAGACCCGGCTTGTGGCGGCGTCTGAGCGGTCCAGCGGCGGCAAGCCATCGCGGGCAAGGTTTGCCGCCCAAATGTCCCACCAGATCGGCTTTTGCCGTGCGATCACCTCGGCGCGCTTGTCATAGACGATGATTTGCCGTCCGGGCATCTTGCCAACGGTCACGGACGTATAGCGACCCGATTTTCCGTTGCTGCTGATATCGGGCGTGCCGGTCAGGTGATCCGCCCGGTTGGCATGGCTGTGCATGACGAATTGCGCAGGTTCCAACTCAAAATCAGGCGCGAGGATATCCACGCAGAAATCAGCGCGTCCAATGCTGACCTGTTGCGCCTCAAAAGGCATGCCCAAGGCGCTCATGGTATCCACGATATAGGCGCGCACCACGCCCAAGCCCTGCGTCGCGAGGACGGTGGAGCCGACGGTTACGCGCACGCCCCAAGGGTCTTTGGGATTGGGCTTCTTGAATGCCCATTGCGCGCCCAACGGGCCATCGGCCAAGAGAAAGCTGTACCCCCTGCCGCCATAGGGCGACAGATCGAAATCCGCACCGTTGAAGGTAACGGGGATAGTCTCGCGCAGCGTTTCCGCCGTCTCTTTTTGGGCCTCCAGATAGTCGAAAAGATCCTCGGGGATGTTCTTCTGGATCGACAGGTGCAGGGTATCAAACCCCCGATGTACCACTCTCATTTGCGCCGTCCTGTTGTCTCGTATTTCCAGAGGGGGGTGCTACTATCACCCCCCTCTTGCGGTCTTACCGCCCTGCCCGAGCGCGCTGCGCGCGCGGGTCGGGCGCGTTGCGCCCTCCCTGCCTCCGGCGGGGCAGCTTTTGTTTTGGGGCCGGACGCGGGGCGTCCGGCGGGACTGGTAGGAAAGATCCGGCATCGCTCAGGCGTGGGGGACCTGCGGAACGGTCGGATCGATGACCGAGACCCCCATTTTCCCATCCACCAGCTCGCGGAAGATCACCTGCAAATGCGGATGCTCATCCAACGCAAGACCATCGAACACCCGCGCCGCGTGATAGGCGGCACAGGCGGACCGATGCTGTTCATCCTCGCTTTGGTGGTGCCGATAGCATCCGCTGTTGCGCAACTGCGCTTTTGCCGTGTCGGGCCGTGCCCGCATCTGGCGGCGCGCAACGTCGCCGAAAGGATCAAGATAGTTCATCGCCATTGTAACGCTCTCCTGTGGCTGATTTTGACAAATGAAGGGCGCGGGGTGGCGTCACCCCGCGCCCCTTGTTGAAGCCATCCGGCCCCAAAATCCCGTGCGGCGCTGCCAACCCCGCACGGGCAAAACTGGTTTTCAGGTTATCTCGGAGGTGTGCGCGACGGTGCGCGCCTCGATCCAGTCAAGCAGATCACTCGCCCGGTAACGAATGGATCGGGCCGACACTTTGACAAAACGCGGGCCGCCCCCGCGATGCCGCCAATTCTGCAAAGCTCTGACGGAATAGCAGAGCATGCTGGCTGCCTCCTGTTCCGTCATCAACCGGTCGGGACGGTCGGAAAGGCTGATACTTGCCTGCTCATTCATCTGGTTTTGCCTCCGCTCTTGAACGCTGTGTCACGTTCAAGATGCAGCAGGTCGAAGCCCACAAAAATGACAATAAAATCCGGTTGGATTTATAGTTTAGGGGCGCTCATTTTGGCACGCTTGAAGAGCGGCGCGAACGTCTTGCGAATGGCTTCGTTGCCGGGCATGCCCCGTTGGGTGATCGTTTCCGGGTGCTCTCTTTCCAGCCATTTGCGGACAAGCGGGTAATGCGACGCCATGGAAGCCGAAAGATCGATCTTTCCCACCTCTAGCAAGGCATGAAAGGCCTCTTCGATGAATGGCCCGATTGCCGGTCGACCGACCGGGCGCGCTGTCTCCGCTGGGTCCGGCTGAGATAGCTTTGTTGAGTGCTGGCCTACGCCAGAGGTGGACGCCGCCCGGATCTCATCGGCGCGCTGTGAAGGTATGAAACGCAATTCGACCAGGTGCAGACCCGCTCGCTTCAACATGCCCGCCTCCCAGTCCAGCGATCTGGCCGTGCAAATCACCTCGGCTGGCACCACGGCGGGCAGATCGGAAAGCTTGCGCGGGGACTCATAAGCGACGGCGACCACGGTCCCTTTGCGTAGCCATTTCAAAAGTCGGGTCTGCCCCTCATTGAAGAGCGTTTGGCGGGCGTTCGTTACCGTCGCGAGGCCCAATGCCGCCTCTTTCAAAGCGGCCAAACCCGAACGCTCCTCCGCGGCCAATTTTTCGATATCTGACATGAACCCGGACGCGGCGCTCTGCGCGAGAAGCTTGTCCAGTTCCGCGCGCCGCTCCTTGGACAAGGCCATGTACCGCGCCTTTCTCGCGGGGGTGGCCTCTTTCCAAAGTTCGTATGCTGCGCTTTTGGCCATCCGGGCGCTTTCCTTTGTCCAATCGGGGCCGCTCTATAAAGAGCCGATTATCTATAGGACCACATGATGCCCTAGCCCTATATATGACGATATAGGGACGCAACGCCTCGCGCGGCTCCTATATGATATCGGCTAGCCGACAACACGCAGACCGGGCCGATCTTCAGACTTCCGACGCATCGCTCCGGCCAAGCGGCTCGCCACAGATCCAGCCGCCCGCTGCACCGCTTCATCTTCAAGGTGAGCATAACGCAGGGTGGTTTGCAGGTTCTTGTGCCCCATGATCTCTTTAAGCGTGAAAGGATCGATCCCGTTTTTCATAGCAACCGATGCATAAGTATGGCGCAAGTCGTGCAAGCGTACATTCTCGATTCCGGCCATGTGCCGTATCCGTCGCCAAGGCTTTTGTATATTGACCAAAGGGCCGTCGTCAGCGTCGCCTAATATAACGTAAGGGTTTCCGGCTTGGCGTGGCAGATCTTCGAGAATGTCATGGGCTTCTCTAGGTAAGGGGATACGCCGCCGCCCGGTTTTGCTGTCTGGCAGTTCCAGATGATAGGCCGTGACATACTCCCAACGCAGGGTCAGAATTTCGTTCAAGCGGCACCCTGTATAAATCAGTAGAAGGATTGCCGACACGGTATAGACCGTCTCGGAGCCATCTTCGAGAACACCCGCCAGCACATTGCCCAAGCGAACCTGTTCATCATCGGAAAGATAACGCTTCTTTTCTTCCTCGCGGAATTTCTTGATGCGCCGCGCCGGGTTTGATCCGGCCTGTCTCAACCCCCAATCCTCCGCCA
>JANSXS010000074.1 GCA_024742835.1 Paracoccaceae bacterium
AGGACCGGGGTGAACGATCCACTGGTGGACCTGTTGTGGCGCCAGCCGCAGTGCAGGGTAGCTATGATCGGACAGGATAACCGCTGAAGGCATCTAAGCGGGAAGCCCCCCTCAAAACAAGGTATCCCTGAGAGCCGTGGTAGACCACCACGTCGATAGGCCGGAGATGTAAGTGCAGCAATGCATTCAGTTGACCGGTACTAATTGCTCGATAGGCTTGATTTGATCCAGTAATAGCCAGATTGGCAAATACTGAGATCCAACAGCCGTACACACAATCAGCGTACTCGACTTGGACATCGTGGATCTTTCCCGGTTTGGTGGTCATAGCACGAGCAAAACACCCGGTCCCATCCCGAACCCGGCCGTTAAGTGCCGTCGCGCCAATGGTACTGCGTCTTAAGGCGTGGGAGAGTAGGTCGCCGCCAAACCTGGTAAGATCCACAAAAAAAAACGTGTCTCTCAACGATAACAATACTTAAACCAGCGCGGGGTGGAGCAGCCCGGTAGCTCGTCAGGCTCATAACCTGAAGGTCACAGGTTCAAATCCTGTCCCCGCAACCAAATATTATCAAAGATAATACGGCGAAAAACAAAAAGCCCCAAGCCTACGCGACAGGCATACCCGCTTTTTGGAACAGTCTTGGCGCACTCATAGCCAACCCGCCGCACTCCCCCCAACCCAAACAAATCGCGACACAACAAACCCCTACGCATACGGACCCGCCACCGCTTGATTCCGCTCCTTTGATAGAACTCATCGCTGCAAAGACGACCAACTATAACAATGAAATGGACGCACGAAGTCTGCGCCCATGCGCTGCAAGCTGCGCCGTCCAGCGTTCTTATACAGCGTCAGGTGGCAGCTATTCGGGCGTTGGACTGGACACACTGAACACGTAAATGGCAGCCAAACGCGACACGGATTTGGTAACGTCCGAGGATCGCCAGCCTCAACGCCACAACAGACCGCTTCAATCATCACCGCCCCCCAAACATGCCTCGCTATAGCAGCCGACTTTGACCAGAGACATCGGTTGGAGCGTTTCGCGAAAAACCTGAATCACAGCTTTTCGGGAAACGCACGCAACAGACCAGCGTTGTACGCGTTTCGCCTTCAATCGGTGCCGCAGGTCAAAGGCGAAACGCTTTAATTGGCTGGTTGCAATTATACGTTCAGATTGTCATCTATTATTCAGATTTTGTTTGCAGGGTTTTTCCAATGACTCATATTACCCCCGTTCTTTTGTGTGGCGGCTCGGGAACACGGTTGTGGCCTTTATCACGAAAGAGTTTTCCCAAGCAGTTCACGTCTCTAAAGGGCGATGAGACCCTTTTTCAGGCCTCGGCCCTGCGCGTCTTTGGTGATGACGGCGATGTGTCTTTTCAGCCGCCCGTCATCCTGACCCATAGCGACTTCCGTTTTATCGTCACTGAGCAGCTGATGGAGGCGGGGATAGACCCCGGTCCCGTACTGATCGAACCTGATGGCCGCAACACGGCCCCCGCGGTACTTGCCGCCGCGCTGCATATCAGCGCCCGCGATCCGGATGCGGTTCTTCTGGTGGCGCCCAGCGATCACGTGATCCCCGATACAGCTGCGTTCCATGCAGCCGTAGAAAGAGGGCTCGAAGCGGTCAGGCAGGGGCAAATGGTCACTTTCGGGATCCAACCCGACAGGCCTGAAACGGGGTATGGATATCTTGAATTGGCGCATCCGCCAGAAGCAGACGGCCCGGCCATCCCGCTGGCTCGCTTCGTGGAGAAGCCTGATGCTCCGACAGCGCAAAACATGCTCGAAGCGGGGCTTTTCCTGTGGAACGCTGGCATCTTTCTTTTTGCGGCCAAGGATATCCTTGCGGCGTTCCGGCGTCATGCGCCAAGACTGATGGCTCCCGTAGAAAAGGCGGTTGATTGCGCGCAGGCTGACCTTGGGTTTCTGCGGCTGGATCCCGAAGCCTGGGATGGCGTTGATGACATCTCGATCGACTATGCAGTGATGGAAAAGGCGGAAAACCTTTCGGTCGTGCCTTTCAACCACGCCTGGTCGGACCTGGGTAGCTGGGAGGCCGTGCACCGTGAAACGCCACAGGACGAAAACGGTGTGGCCTGTTCGGCTCATGCCCGCGCGATCGACTGTACCAACAGTCTTTTGAGGTCGGAGACCCCGGATATCGAGCTGATCGGGATTGGCCTCGATAACATTGTCGCTATTGCCACCAGCGACGCGGTTCTCGTCGCAGACGCTTCAAGGTCGCAGGATGTAAAGACTGCCGTGGCCTTGCTGAAGGAAGAAGACATCCGACAGGCCACAAGCTTTCGGCGTGATCATCGCCCATGGGGGCATTTCGAAACCCTTGCCCTGGCGGAAAAGGAGCGGTTTCAGGTCAAGCGTATCGTCGTCAAGCCGGGGGCGGCGCTATCGCTGCAATCTCATGTTCATCGCTCAGAGCACTGGGTCGTCGTCTCCGGCACGGCACGGGTGACTGTGGATGACAAGGTTCAGCTGGTCACGGAAAACGAGTCGGTTTACATTCCCCTTGGTGCCGTGCACCGCATGGAAAATCCCGGCAAGGTGCCGATGGTCCTGATCGAGGTGCAGACGGGAGCCTACCTCGGAGAGGACGATATTATTCGCTATGACGATGTTTATGCCCGTGGGCAGGGGGCCAAGGGATGAACGGATGCAGATGAATTTGAATTCGCTTTTGTGATGATAGAGATGATTTGCATCGCTTAATTTCACGGACAACATAACAAGGAAAAGAGGGTTTCATGATCAAGGTACCTGTTTCATATGGTGAGCTTTACGACAAGATAACCATTTTACAGATCAAACTGGACAAGTTCGACGACCCGGCAAAGCTTGAAAATGTTCGGCGCGAGCTGGACTATCTGACTGACGTCGCCAAGCAGGTTCCGCATCACGACGATACGGCGGCCCGCGTTGACGAATTGCGCGCCATAAATACCGACCTCTGGGACATTGAAGAGGGCAAGCGCGCCCATGAGCGTAAGCAGGAATTCGGAGAGAGCTTTATCCGCCTCGCGCGGGACGTTTATATCAAGAATGATCGCCGCGCTGCGTTGAAAAAGCAGATCAATTTGCTGACCGGGTCGGCAATCATGGAAGAGAAAAGCCACGCCGACGCGTGACCCTCATCATGTCATTCTGAATTATCCAGATCAGAAGGCCTACAGCGTTCCGTCTTTCACCTGCGACATCCATGAAAGGCGGAACGCTTTAGAAAGGCGGGGTCGGCCCTGAAGCCCAGAACCGGGCCTCGATTGGCGACACGCGTGAGACAACTGGTATTGGCCCGGTTGCCGTAAACTGCCCCAAAATCAACGTGCCAGATAGGTGCCCTCGTTGCGGTTTGTAACCGGCTCGGTCTTTCTGGGCCGCGCCCACCCGTCGCGGCAAGATAGGTCCGTGTTACTGTGTGAAAATCGTGTTACTGCATAATTTACGCAGTATTGCTTGGTCGTGAAAATAATGCAAATAGTGCGTCATGAGCGATATCTCCGACGCCCTTCATATGGCCGGGCAGCTGGTCCTGCATCGTGACGCCGATCTGATCGAGATCGTGGCGCTGTCGTTGCATGTCTCGCTCAGCGCGGTGGCGATTGCCTGCCTTGTGGGGTTGCCGCTGGGGGCGTTGCTGGCCATCACGCGGTTTCCCGGGCGCGGCGCTGTGTTGACCCTTGTGAACGCGCTGATGGGCCTGCCGCCCGTGGTGGTGGGGCTGATCGTCTATCTGCATTTGTCGCGTGCGGGGCCGCTGGGCTTTTTGGGGCTGCTTTACACGCCCACCGCGATGATCATCGCGCAGACCATCCTGATCACGCCCATCGTCGCCGCGCTGTCGCGGCAGGTGCTGGAGGATCTGCACGCCGAATATGCCGATCAGTTCCGATCCTTCGCGCTGAGCCGTCGGCAGACGATGCAGGCCCTGATCTGGGATGCGCGCTATTCGCTGCTGACCGTGGCGCTGGCGGGGTTTGGCCGCGCGGTGGCCGAAGTGGGCGCGGTGATGATCGTGGGCGGCAATATCGACCACCTCACGCGGGTGATGACCACCGCCATCGCGCTGGAAACATCGCGCGGGGATCTGGCTTTGGCCATGGCGCTGGGGATGGTGCTGATGGCGCTGGCGCTGGGAGTGAATGCGGCGGTGCATGGCGTGCGGCTGACAGCGGCGCGACAGGCCCATGCGTGACATGACCGATCCAGACTCCATCACGCAACAGTCCGGCATGGCCTTGCGGGTGCGCGATCTGGCCTTTCGCACCGGGGCGCTGACCTTGCTGGACGGCATCGACCTGTCTTTGCAGCCCACCGGCATCACCGTGGTGATGGGCCCCAACGGCGCGGGCAAGAGCCTCCTTTTGCGTCTGGTGCATGGTCTGGCTGCGCCCACCAAAGGAGAGATCAGCTGGGGTGGCGCGCTGCTGTCGCCGATGCTGACCCGCCGACAATCGCTGGTCTTTCAGAAACCCGTCCTGCTGCGCCGCTCTGTGGCTGCTAACGTGGATTTCATCCTGCGCGCGCGCG
Source organism: Paracoccaceae bacterium (assembly GCA_024742835.1). Classification (GTDB taxonomy): domain Bacteria; phylum Pseudomonadota; class Alphaproteobacteria; order Rhodobacterales; family Rhodobacteraceae; genus Roseovarius. The sequence continues at coordinate 4,556 of JANSXS010000074.1, forward strand.
GGCGGCGTGACAGGCGGGCGCGTGATGCCGCGCTGGCGCGCGTCGGGTTGAGCGCCGAGGCCGCACGCCCCGCGCGCCGCCTGTCCGGCGGACAGCAACAGCGCCTTGCGCTGGCCCGTGCGCTTGTTACCGGTCCCGATGTTCTGCTGATGGATGAGCCCACCGCCAGCCTTGATCCCGCGTCTGTCCTTATGATCGAGCGGATCGTCACCGACACGGCCGCACAAGGCACCAAGATCCTCTTTGTCACCCATGATATCGGACAGGCCCGCAGGCTTGCCGATGACGTGGTCTTTCTGCAATCCGGGCGGCTGGCCGAATACAGCCCCGCCGCCCGGTTTTTCGACACCCCCCGAAGCGAGGCGGCCCAAGCCTATCTGGCTGGCCGTCTGCGTGTTTGACCTGAACCGGACTAAGAAAGGAAATCTGATGTTCTCAAGATCCGTTGCCATAATTATCGCGGGCATGACGTTTGCCGCGCCCGCCCTCGCGCAGGATGCGATCATCGTGCAATCCACCACGTCAACGGCCAATTCCGGCCTTTACGATCACCTTCTTCCGATCTTCGCCGAAGAAACCGGTATTGACGTCAATGTCGTGGCCGTTGGCACGGGGCAGGCGATCAAGAACGCGCGCAACTGCGATGGTGACGTGCTTCTGGTCCATGCCAAGCCAGCGGAAGAAAAGTTTGTGGAGGACGGGCGCGGGGTCTCGCGCTCGGACCTGATGTATAACGATTTCATCATCGTCGGGCCAGGCGACGACCCGGCAGGTGTCAGAGGCATGGAAGATGTGCAGACGGCCCTGCAACAGATCGCCCAAACCGGGGCGCTTTTCGCCTCGCGCGGTGATGATTCCGGCACGCATAAGAAAGAGATCGCGCTGTGGTCCGATACCGGCATCGACCCCACCACCGCCTCGGGCGGCTGGTACCGCGAAACCGGCTCGGGGATGGGGGCCACGCTTAACGCCGCGCAAGGCATGGCCGCCTATGCCATGACCGACCGCGCCACATGGCTCAGCTTTCGCAACAAGGGTGATTTCGACATTCTTGTGCAGGGCGACGCCGACATGTTCAACCAATATGGGGTGATCCTTGTGAACCCCGCCGTTTGCCCGTCGGTCAAGGCCGAAGCGGGGCAGGCCTTTATCGACTGGTTGCTGTCCGAGGCGGGGCAGGGTGCCATTGCTGCCTACACGCTTGATGGCGAACAGCTTTTCTTTCCCAATGCCAAAGGCTGATACGCGATGACAGAGCCCGCCACGCCCGAATTCCTGACCGTGCCGGAACTTGCCGCGCTTCTGCGGATCAAGGAGCGCAAGGTCTATGACCTTGCCGCCTCGGGGGATGTGCCGTGTTCACGCGCGACCGGCAAGCTGTTGTTTCCCGCAGCCGAGATCCGTGACTGGATCGCCGGGGCCAGCAGCGGCGGTGCGCATGTTGACGCGGGCGGCAACCGGCCGGCGATCCTGCTGGGCAGTCACGATCCGCTTCTGGAATGGGCTGTGCGGCAGTCGCAATGCGGCATGGCGACATTTCTTGATGGAAGCCATGACGGGCTGTCGCGCTTTCGCGCCGGTGCGGGTATCGCGGCGGGTGTGCATATCCGGGATGCCGATGGCGACGACTGGAACGTGGCGCAGGTGGCGCGGCTGTTCGCGGGCAAGAATGTCGCGCTGATTGCCTTTGCGCGCCGTCGGCGCGGGCTGGTGCTTGGCCGGGATCTGGCCGACAAGGTGCGCGGCCCCGCCGATCTGTGTGGCCATGATTTTGTCGCGCGGCAGGCGGACTCGGGTACCGAACGACTGTGGGGCGATATCCTTGAGGAATCGCGCGTCAACCCGGATGACATTCCGGTGGTCGAAACCGCGCGCAGCGAAATGGACGCGGTATTCGCCGTCGCCTCCGGCACTGCGCGTGCCACGTTCGGGCTGGAACCGCTGGCGCGGCAATTCGGGCTGGGTTTCGTGCCGATGATCGAGGAACGCTTCGATCTGGTGGTGGACCGAAAGGCGTGGTTCGATCCGCCGATGCAGCGCTTGCTGGGCTTTCTGCATGACGCGGCCTTCGCGGCCAAGGCCAAGGCAAGTCCCGGCTACGACATCGCCGATCTCGGTCAGGTGCGCTGGAACGGCTGAGCGGTTCAGGTGGTCATGATCCGGCCGGGTCTTTCGCGGATGCGGTCGCGCCGCAGCGCCGCCGCCGTGGCAAGGCACAGCGCCGCGACGCCCAGAAACATGGCCTCGCCGCCAAACCGGCTGGCGACGGCCCCCGCCAGAGCCGGCCCCAGCACGGACCCGACCCCGACCGCGATCAGCGCGACGGTAAAGCTGAGCGAGGGCAGATCCGGGAACAGCCTGTCCGACCAGAGTGCAAGGATCGCGCTTGTCATCATCACGAACGCGCCCTGCAACCCGGCAGAGACCAGCACCGCGGGCCATAGCGTCGGTGCAAGCGCGACCAGCCCCATCGACACCGCCGACATCAGCATCAGCGCCCGTAACAGCCCGACCAGCCCGAGCCGTGCCTTCAGCGCTCCCGTGGCCAGCCCGCACAGCCCGCACAGCCCGAATGCGATAAAGACCAGCGCCGGTGTTGCGCCCCCCGGCAGCGCCGCAAGCCCGCCCGCCTGCGCGATGCGGTCGGCAGCAAAGGAGATGTAGATTGCCGAGCCAACCCCAAAGGACAGCGCCACCGCGTAAAGCGGTCTGGCCGAGTGCCGCACCAGCGCCGACCACGGGCTGGACGAGCGGGGTCCGGGCCGCCCGGCCACATCGGCCATGTCCGCCACCGCGACACTCAGCGCCACGGCGCTCAACCCGGCAAAGACGAACCAGCCCGCGCGCCACGAAAACCCTGTCGTCTGCGCCACCAGCGCCACCAGCCCCGCCATGGCAATACCGATGCTGGTGCCGGTGCTGACCAGCGACAAGGCGGTGGGGCGGTCGCGATCCGGCACCGTTTGATGCACCGCGTTGTTGAAGGGCGCCCAGGCAAAGCCCGCGCTGCTCATCGCCAGAAATACGCCCGCGTAAAGCATCGCCTGCGTTTCGGCCCGCGCCACCAGCGCAAGCCCGATTGTGGCCGATACCAGCCCGATCAGAACCGGCAGCCGTGCGCCGTGTCGCGCGGTCAGCCCATACGCCACGAACAGCCCCAGCAACATCCCCAGAAAGCCCAGGCTTGAAATCAGCCCGGCGTCACTTGTGGACAGGTCGAACACGTCCCGGAACTCTGACAGGAAAAGCCCGAACCCCATGCGGGCCGGGCCATAGGTGATTGCTGTTGCCGCAAACCCCGCGATGGACAGTTTCCAGAACTGCGGTAACATCTTGCCTCAAATCACGTTGTAAAATGGCGCGGTGTGGGGGGCTGGCCCCCTGACCTCCGCGCAGGTGTCATGCGGGGGCAACGTCACGCCGCGCCGGATCGTTCCCGCGTTTGGCCATCGCGCCACGGCTGTCAGGCCCCGCAAAGATCTGGCCCCGCAAAGAACAGGCCCCATAAAGATCTGGCCGCCACTCGCGGCGAACACCATGGCCCGCGTTTACGTGTTGAAAAGGAAATGCAGCACATCGCCGTCCTTGACGATATACGACTTGCCCTCGGACCGCATCTTGCCCGCTTCCTTGGCGGGCTGTTCGCCGCCAAGCGCCACGAAATCGTCATAGGCGATGGTTTCGGCCCGGATGAATCCCTTCTCGAAATCGCCGTGAATGACGCCTGCCGCCTGTGGTGCCGCCGTGCCGGTGCGGATCGTCCATGCGCGGGCCTCTTTCGGGCCGACGGTGAAATAGGTCTCCAGATGCAAAAGCTGGTATCCGGCGCGGATCAGCCGGTCCAGCCCGGCTTCCTCCAGCCCCATTTCGTCAAGGAACATCGCGGCTTCGTCCGCATCAAGCTGGCTGATCTCTTCCTCGATCTGCGCGGAGATCACCACATGCGCGGCCCCTTGCGCCTCTGCCATCTTGGCCACGGCGGCGGAATGGTCGTTGCCGTGGGCGGCATTGGCCTCATCGACATTGCACACATACAGGATCGGCTTGGAGGTCAGCAATTGCAGCCCCTTCCACGCCTTCACATCCTCGGCATCCACCTCGACCAGACGCGCGGGCTTACCCTCGTCCAGCATCGCCTGGGCTGCGGCCAGCAGGCGGTCGGCCTGCACGGCTTCCTTGTCGTTGCCCTTGAGCTTGCGGACCAGCCCCGCGCGCCGCTTTTCGATGCTTTCCATGTCGGCCAGCATCAATTCGGTCTCGATAACCTCGGCATCCTCGACCGGGTTCACGCGCCCCTCCACATGGGTCACGTCGCCATCCTCGAAACAGCGCAGCACATGGGCGATGGCGTCCGTCTCGCGGATATTGGCCAGAAACTGGTTGCCAAGCCCCTCGCCCTTGCTCGCGCCCTTCACCAGACCCGCGATATCGACAAAGGTCATGCGCGTCGGGATGATGGATTTCGACTTGGCGATCTCGGCCAGCGTATCAAGCCGCGCATCGGGAACAGCGACCTCGCCCACGTTCGGCTCGATGGTGCAGAACGGAAAATTCGCCGCCTGGGCGGCCGCCGTGCGCGTCAGCGCGTTGAACAGCGTTGACTTGCCCACATTGGGCAGTCCCACGATTCCCATCTTGAAGCCCATGATGCACCTTTTCCGTCTCGGGTTTGGGGCATCTACGGTGCCAGCATGGCAGAGGTCAAGCAGGGCATTGATTTCCGCCCGCCTTTGCGTCAAACGAAGGGCGATCCAGCCGAGGAAGACCTGCATGACCCGTATCGACGCCAAGTTCGCCGCACTCCGTCAAGAGGGCAAGAAAGCCTTCGTCGCCTATGTGATGGCGGGCGATCCGGATTTCGACACCTCGCTTGAACTGGTCAAGGGCCTGCCCGACGCAGGTGTGGACATCATCGAACTTGGCCTGCCCTTCACCGATCCGATGGCCGATGGCACCACGATTCAACTTGCCGGTCAGCGCGCGCTGGCAGGCGGCATGACCCTGCAACGCACGCTGGATATGGCGACGGAATTCCGCAAGGGCGACGACACAACGCCGATCGTTCTAATGGGCTATTACAATCCGATTTTCAATCGTGGCGTGGACAAGTTCCTCACCGATGCCAAGGCGGCGGGCATCGACGGGCTGATCGTGGTGGACCTGCCCCCCGAAGAGGATGACGAGCTGTGCATCCCCGCGCAGAAGGCGGGGCTGAACTTCATCCGTCTGGCTACGCCCACCACCGATAACAAACGCCTGCCCAAGGTGCTGACGAATACCTCTGGCTTTGTCTATTACGTCTCGATCACCGGGATCACGGGGGCCGCCGCCGCCGAGGCTGCCGATGTCGCCCCCGAAGTGGCCCGCATCAAGTCGCAGACCGACCTGCCCGTGATCGTGGGTTTCGGCATCCGCACCCCCGAAAGCAGCCGTGACATCGCCTCTGTCGCCGATGGCGCGGTCGTGGGTTCGGCCATCGTGGCCAAGCTGGCAGAGGGCGAAAGCCCCGCTCAGGTGCTCGATTTCGTGCGCGGTCTGGCAGACGGCGCGCATTCGGCCTGATCCGGGCAGCCGAAACGCTTTCGGTCCTATGCCAAACGGCTTATGATTGGGGCAAACCTGTCCCAACCCAAGGCCACGCACATGCCCGCCATTACCAGCATCGAGGATCTCAAACGGCTTTACGAACGCCGCGTGCCGCGCATGTTCTACGATTATGCCGAAACCGGCAGTTGGACGGAACAGACCTTTTCCGAGAACACAAGCGATTTCAACGATATCCGCTTTCGCCAACGGGTGGCGGTCGACATGTCGAACCGCTCCACCCGCGCGCAGATGATCGGGCAGGACGTGTCCATGCCGGTGGGCCTTGCGCCGGTGGGCCTGACCGGGATGCAATGCGCCGACGGAGAGATCAAAGCCGCCCGCGCCGCCGAGAAATTCGGCGTGCCCTTCTGTCTGTCCACCATGTCCATCTGCTCGATCGAGGATGTGGCCGAGAATACCGAAAAACCGTTCTGGTTTCAGGTCTACACGCTCAAGGACGATGATTTCATGCAGCGGCTGTTCGACCGTGCCAAGGCGGCGAATTGCTCTGCCGCGATCATCACCGTGGACCTGCAAGTGCTGGGCCAGCGCCACAAGGACATCAAGAACGGCCTGTCCGCCCCGCCCAAGCTGACCGCGACCTCCATCGCCAACATGATGACCAAGGTGCGGTGGGGCCTTGGGATGCTGGGCACCAAGCGGCGTTTTTTCGGCAATATCGTCGGCCATGCCAAGGGCGTGACCGATCCCTCCTCGCTCAGCTCCTGGACGGCAGAGGCGTTTGACGAGGCGCTGGATTGGGACCGCATCCGCGAGTTTCGCAAGATGTGGGATGGCCCGCTGATCATCAAGGGCATCATGGACCCGCGCGACGCGCGCGAGGCGCTTAACGTGGGCGCGGACGCGATCATCGTATCCAATCACGGTGGCCGCCAGCTTGACGGGGCGCTGTCGGCCATTCGCGCGCTGCCGGCGATCATGGACGCGGTGGGCGACAAGATCGAGGTGCATTTCGACAGCGGCATCCGGTCCGGTCAGGACGTGCTCAAGGCGCTCGCGCTGGGGGCACATGCCTGCTACATCGGCCGCGCCTTTACCTATGGGCTGGGCGCGATGGGCGAGGCGGGCGTGACCCGGGCGCTTGAAATCATCCACAAGGAGCTTGACGTGTCCATGGCGCTTTGCGGGCACCGGGACGTGACAAAGGTCGACCGCGACATCCTGCTTGTACCCAACGGGTTCACCGGCAACTGGGCCTGATCCCAACGTCACAAGACGCCTTGCGCCCACGAATCTGCTTTCCAAGCGCCACGATCCAGTCTATACGCGCGGCTTCACGCGGGTCTACAGCCTTGGAGGAGGCCCGCCTTTGCATATGGAGAATTCAAAATGGCTGGAGAAATTCCTGATCTTCACGCCCAGGAACGCACGGGGACAGGCAAGGGCGCCGCTCGTGCTGCACGCCGCGAAGGCATGGTTCCGGGTATCGTTTTCGGGGGGGACGTGGATCCGCTTCCCATACAAATGCCCTTCAACGTGCTGCTCAAGCGGCTCAAGGCCGGGCGGTTCAAGTCGACGCTTTTCAACCTCAAGATTGACGGGCAAGACGACGTGCGCGTGATCTGCCGCGACGTTCAGCGTGATGTGGTCAAGGATCTGCCGACGCATTTCGACTTGATGCGCCTGCGCCGGACCAGCAAGATCAATCTCTTCCTGCCGGTCGAATTCATCAACGAGGAAAACTGCCCCGCGCTTCGCAAGGGCGGTGTGCTGACCGTGATCCGCAACGAGATCGAAGTGGTCGTGACCGCTGGCGATATCCCGGAATCGATCGTGGTCGATCTGAGCACGATGGAAAATGTTGGCGACAACATCTCGATCAGCATGGTGACCCTGCCCGAAGGTGCCAAGCCGACGATCACCGATCGTGATTTCGCCATCTGCAATGTGGCCGCGCCGTCCGCGCTGGTCGCTGCCGGTGCCGAAGAGGACGACGCCGACGCCGACGCGGTTCCGACCGTTGGCGGCGAGGACGCGGGCTAAGCCCCGTCACCCGGTTACGAAACAGATCAAACCGCGGCACCATTGGTGCCGCGGTTTTTTGTTGACGCCACAGGCCCCTGCCCACGCGGTTGATTTCGCCCCTGTCGCCGCGTAGATCAAGGGCGACGCAACGCGGGGGCCAAGACATGCTTTTATTCGTGGGACTGGGCAATCCGGGTGCGAAATACGCCCGCAATCGGCACAATATAGGTTTCATGGCATTGGACCGTATCGCCGAAGATCACGGGTTCGGCCCGTGGAAAGCCCGCTTTCAGGGCCAGTTGACCGAAGGCAAGCTGGCCGGTGAAAAGGTGCTCCTGCTCAAACCTGAAACTTTCATGAACCGATCGGGGCAGTCGGTGGGCGAGGCGATGCGCTTTTACAAGCTGACGCCCGAGGATGTCATCGTGTTTCATGACGAGCTTGACCTCGCGCCCGCCAAGCTGCGCCTCAAGCAGGGCGGCGGACATGCCGGGCATAACGGCTTGCGGTCCATTCACCAGCATATCGGCGAGACCTATGGCCGGGTGCGGCTTGGCATCGGGCATCCGGGCCACAAGGATCGCGTCGCGGGCTATGTGCTTCAGGATTTTGCCAAGGCGGATGCGGATTGGCTGGATGATCTGATGCGCGGCATCTCGGACGGGGTGCCAAGATTGGCGGCGGGTGAAAACGACAAGTTTCTCAACGCCGTATCTTTGCGTACCGCCCCGGCGCGGTCATCCGGGACCGCGCCTAAACCTGTCCGGGCAGCGACCAAATCCGCGCCAGCCGCCCATCCCGAAGCGCCAGAGGATACCAGAAGCGCAATGCAAAAGCTGATGGACAAGTTTCGCTGATCCGCTTTCCTGCCCCAACCGGACAGGAAACCGCGCGATCAAACCAACCGTCAATAGGTGTCTGCGCCTGTTTCTGGCGCTGCCCGAGGGCGCGCCGCTGATCTGACCACACGCGATCATGCGCGCTTCGGGCTGATGTTTGCGCAGGGCGGGCGCTATGATCGGCTTGCCCATGCCGCGCGTCACGGGCAGGATGACCGCAAACCGAATGGAGAGACCATGAGCTATATCGCGATGAACCGCTTTCACGTCCGCCACGGCCACGAGGCCGATTTCGAGGAAATGTGGCGCAGCCGTGAAAGCAAGCTCAAGCAAACGCCGGGATTCGAGGAATTCCGCCTGCTCAAGGGACCGGCTGGCGATGGGTTTCACCTGTATTCCAGCCATGTGGTCTGGGCCAGCAAGGCCGATTTCGAGGCGTGGACCAAATCGCAGCAATTTCGCGATGCGCACAAGGATGCGGGCAACTCAAAGACGCAGGATGCCCTGATGGGCCCGCCGCAATTCGAGGGCTTCGAGACGGTCCTGCACGAATCCTGAAGAAAGGCACCACGATGGAAAAAGACCCCGCGATCAACATTCTGGGACAGGAACTGACCCTGTGTGGCACCGATCCCGTGACCGGATTTTTCCGTGACGGGCATTGCAACACCTGCGCCGCCGATCAAGGCAGCCATACTGTCTGCGCCGAGGTGACAGAAGAATTCCTTGCCTATTCCAAATATGTGGGCAACGACCTTTCCACGCCCCGGCCCGAATTCGGCTTTGCGGGTCTCAAACCCGGCGATCAATGGTGTCTGTGTGCCGCGCGTTTCCTGCAAGCCCATGACGAGGGCTGCGCACCACGCGTGCGGCTGGCCGCAACGCATGAACGGGCGCTGGATATTGTCCCGCTACATGTGCTGGAGCAACACGCCACCGACGCGGCGCAATAAGCAAAGGGCCGGGCAATTGCCCGGCCCGGATGCTCAGGTCAGTCCGCACCGCCCATCTCGAAGCCCAGATGCCGGGCGACGGTATAGATATCCTTGTCGCCGCGTCCGCACATGTTCATGCACAGGATATGGTCTGCGGGCAGGTCGGGCGCGATCTTCATCACATGGGCCAGCGCGTGGCTGGGTTCCAGCGCGGGGATGATGCCCTCGCATTCACAGCACAGCTTGAACGCCTCCAGCGCCTCCTTGTCCGTGATGGCCACATATTGCGCGCGGCCGATATCGTGCAGCCAGCTATGTTCCGGCCCGATGCCCGGATAATCCAGACCCGCCGAGATCGAATAGCCTTCAAGGATCTGCCCGTCATCGTCCTGCAAAAGATAGGTCCGGTTGCCATGCAGCACACCGGGCCGCCCGCCGGTCAATGACGCGCAATGCTCCATCTTTTCGGTCACGCCCTTGCCACCGGCCTCGACCCCGATGATGTTGACCTCCTTGTCGTCAAGGAACGGATAAAACAGGCCCATCGCGTTCGATCCGCCGCCGATGGCGGCGATGATCGTGTCGGGCAGACGGCCTTCGGCCTCCTGCATCTGTTCTTTCGTTTCCTTGCCGATGATCGACTGGAAGTCGCGGACCATCGCTGGGTAGGGGTGCGGCCCGGCCACGGTGCCGATGCAATAGAACGTGTCGCGCACATTGGTCACCCAGTCGCGCAGCGCGTCGTTCATCGCGTCCTTGAGCGTGCCGCGCCCGGATGTCACGGGCACCACCTCGGCCCCCAACAGCTTCATCCGGAACACGTTGGGCTTCTGGCGCTCCACGTCATGCGCGCCCATGTAGACGATACATTTCAGCCCGAACTTGGCGCAGACCGTCGCGGTGGCCACGCCATGCTGGCCCGCGCCGGTTTCCGCGATGATGCGCGTCTTGCCCATGCGCCGCGCCAGCAGGATCTGCCCCAGCACGTTGTTGATCTTGTGCGCGCCGGTGTGGTTTAGCTCGTCGCGCTTCATGTATATCTTAGCGCCGCCCAGATGCCTGGTCAGTCCTTCGGCATGGTAAAGCGGGCTTGGGCGGCCCACGTAATGCTTCCACAGGAAATCCATTTCATCCCAGAAAGACTGATCGGTTTTCGCTCGCTCGTACTGTTCTTCCAGTTCAAGGATGAGCGGCATCAGCGTTTCCGACACGAAGCGCCCGCCGAATTGCCCGAAACGGCCCTTGTCGTCTGGGCCGGTCATGAAGGAATTGAAAAGATCGTTCATGGTGCGTGGTTTCCCGTTTTGATCCCCGCATCCATAGGCCACGGGACATGGGTTTTCCAGCGAAAAGCCGGGGCCGAGGCAGGGCGGAATGGTCGCGGCGGGGCCTACAGGATACGCACCGCAAAGGCGCGTGTCGCCACTTCGGGTTCGGCCAGAAGATAGGCGCGGAACGGCTCTGTCACCTGTTCGACGCGCCACAGCCCATCGTCCGTGAGTTGCTCCATCATCTGCGGAAATCCCTGATCGCGCCACGTCGCCTCGACGACGTTGAACACGCCCGCGCCGCCGGGGCGCGTCACCCGCACCAGATGGCGCAGCGTTGCGGGTGGCGCGTGGCCCGGCCCGAACGCGCCGACACAGGTGAAACCGGCGAAGTGACCATCGGCAAAGGGCAGGGCGGTGCCCATATCCGCCTCGGCGAAATCGGCATAGGCCCCGGTTTGCGCGGCGCGCGCCATCATGCCCGGCGACAGGTCACAGCCCGTTATCGGCCCGTAACCAAGAATGGCCAGCGTCTCGCCCACCAGCCCGGTGCCACAGCCCGCGTCAAGGATCGGGCCATTTTCCCTGCCCAGGTGTCGCGCCAGAAGCCCCGCGCAGAGCGCAGGCAGGCGAAAGCCCTTTGCTATATTCTCTGCGTCATAGCTGGCTGACCAGCCGTTATAGGCCGCACGGGACTCGTCCTTGGTTTTCGCGCCATACACCTTGTCCAGATCCTGGGATTTCATCGCCGATCCTCCTGACATCAGGGTGCAGGTCACCTGCGGGCGTTGTCAATCAGCAGGCGCATCTTGTCTTCGTCCTTGATCCCCGGCGCGCGTTCCACGCCCGAGGACACGTCGATCTGGCTGGCCCCCGTCAGGCGCACGGCCTCTGCCACGTTGTCGGGTGTCAGCCCGCCGGCCAGCATCCACGGCACGCTCCAGCGCCGTCCCGTGATCAGCCGCCAGTCAAAGGCCACCGCGTTGCCGCCGGGCCGGTCCGCGCCCTCGGGCGGTTTGGCGTCGATCAATAGCTGATCCGCCACCTTGCTGTAAAAGTCGATCTGCGTGAGGTCCGTCTCCGACGCGATCCCAATCGCCTTCATCACCGGCAAGCCATAGCGCGCCTTGACTTCGGCCACCCGCGCGGGGCTTTCATGCCCGTGCAGTTGCAGCATATCAACCGGCACCGCCTTGGTCAGCGCGTCAAGCATGTCGTCATCGGCATCCACGGTCAGCGCCACAGTGGTGATGTCGTCAGGCACCGCGCCCGCCATTTCGGCGGCGGTCGACAGGTTCAGGTGCCGGGGCGATTTGGGAAAAAAGACGAACCCCACATAGGATGCGCCCGCAAGAATGGCGGCGGGAATATCGGCGGGGTCGGTCAGCCCGCAGATCTTGACCTTGACGTGATTGGGCATGGGGGCCTTAGCTGGCCTCGTCCAGAAGGGCCAGAACCTCGTCCTTGCCCTCGTGCTTTTCGCCCTTCAGCCGCTTGATCTCGGCGCGCAGCTTTGCCATTTCGCGTTGCTGGCGCGCGGCCTCGGCGCGCTCCTTGGCCTCGCGGATCCACTCCCAGATGAAGCCGATGACCAGCCCGGCCAGAATGCCGCCGAACATGATCACGAACAGCGGCACGGTATAGGCTGGTGTCAGCGCAAAAAAGCCGGACAGCTCGGCGGGCAGCAGATTAACCTCGACAGTCTGGCGGTTCGCAAGTGCGACAAGCACAAGCGCCAGTCCGAAGACGGCGATACAGGCGTAGCGGATATAACGCATCAGGATTTCCCGTTCAGTCTTTCACGAAGCAGCTTACCGGCCTTGAAGAAGGGCACGTGCTTCTCCTCGACCTCCACGGATTCCCCGGTGCGCGGGTTGCGCCCGGTGCGGGCGTCCCGCTTCTTGACGGAAAACGCACCGAAACCGCGCAGTTCAACCCGGTTGCCATCTGCCATGGCATCCGTGATTTCGTTGAACACGGTGGCCACGATACGTTCCACATCGCGCTGGTAAAGATGCGGATTTTCGTCGGCAATCTTTTGTATAAGTTCCGACCGGATCATCGGCGTCTCCCCGTTCTGGCTTTTCTGCGAAGCACTTTGATTTCTGTCGAAATCATAGAGTGAAAATACCAGTCCTGAAACTGAAAGCCACGCCAAGGACGCCGTAAATCCCGATTTTCTTGGGCCTTTCTACCGGATTCCACGATTTCCCGCCGCCTGTGCCGCAGGATGTGCCGTGTCATGCGTGCCGCGGTCCGGCCGGTGGTTTCATTGATTCGGATCAGGCGGCCCGTGTTTGGTGCGCGGTGGCAGACATGAAAACGGCCCCGCAATTGCTGCGGGGCCGTCAGGGTTTTCAATCAAAACCCAGTTTACTTGTCGTCGTCGCCCTTGAGCGCGGCCCCAAGAATGTCGCCCAGCGACGCACCCGAGTCAGAGCTGCCATATTGCTGCACGGCTTCTTTCTCTTCGGCGATCTCGCGCGCCTTGATCGACAGACCCAGACGACGCGTCTTGCTGTCCACGTTGGTCACGCGCACATCGACCTTGTCACCGACCGAGAACCGCTCGGGGCGCTGTTCGGAGCGGTCACGGCTCAGGTCAGAGCGGCGGATGAAGGATTTCATGCCTTCGTATTCCACCTCGACGCCGCCTTCCTCGATCGCGGTCACTTCGACCGTGATGATCGAGCCGCGCTTCACGCCGCCCACGGCCTCGGCGAACTTGTCACCGCCAAGTGCCTTGATCGACAGCGAAATACGCTCTTTCTCGACATCGACTTCCGACACGACCGCCTGAACGACATCGCCCTTCTTGTAGCTCTGGATCGCCTCTTCGCCGCGCTCGTCCCAGCTCAGATCCGACAGGTGAACCATGCCGTCGATATCGCCATCCAGACCGATGAACAGGCCGAACTCGGTGATGTTCTTGACCTCGCCTTCGACCTCGGTGCCCTCGGGATGCGTTTCCGCGAAGACTTCCCACGGGTTGCGCATGGTCTGCTTGAGACCAAGGCTGACGCGGCGCTTGGCCGGGTCGATTTCCAGCACCATGACCTCGACCTCCTGAGAGGTGGACACGATCTTGCCGGGATGCACGTTCTTTTTCGTCCAGGACATTTCCGAGACGTGAACAAGACCCTCGACACCGGCTTCCAGCTCCACGAAGGCGCCGTAATCGGTGATGTTGGTCACGCGGCCGGTATGCACGGATTCCAGCGGGTACTTGATGGCAACCAGATCCCACGGATCTTCCTGAAGCTGCTTCATGCCAAGGCTGATACGGTGGGTTTCCTTGTTGATCTTGATGACCTGAACCTTGACCGTCTCGCCGATCGCCAGGATCTCGGAG
>JANSXS010000033.1 GCA_024742835.1 Paracoccaceae bacterium
CTGGTTTGTCTGCCCAGGCACGCTATTTATGCTGTCAGATCCGGGAGAATGGTATCATGCGTTGTCTTGCAGCTTGGTTTTTGATCGCTGGGCTTTTTTCGGGCGGTGTCGCGGCGGCACAGGACTGGAGCCTGCTCAAGGAGCCGGGCGCGGTTGTCCTGATGCGCCATGCGCTGGCCCCTGGCACCGGCGACCCTGCGCATTTCAAGCTGGGTGATTGTGCGACGCAGCGCAACCTTGACGCGCGCGGGCGCGCACAGGCCCGCCAGATCGGTGAAAGGATGCGCGCCGCAGGCGTTGCATTCGACGCCGTATGGTCAAGCCAGTGGTGCCGCTCGAAAGAGACGGCGCAGCTTTTGGATATGGGGCGGGTGATCGAGATGCCGTCGCTCAATTCCCATTTCGCGGGGCAGGGGAATCCCGTGGCGCAAACCCGCGACGCGCTTGCAAGCCTGCGCGAGCTGCCAGAGGATGCCATCGTCATTCTGGTCACGCATCAAGTCAACGTGCGCGCACTCTCACGCAGTTACGCGCGCTCCGGGGAAATGGTCGTCACCCGCCGGACCGCAGACGGGCTTGAGGTGACGGGCAGCATAGCGATAGATCCATGATGTGCTCGGGGCGCATAGCGTCCTCATGAATTCGCAAAGTGGCTTTCTTATGTGTTGTCAGAGTGGATCGCGTTTAACTGTTTGCATGGGTGTATTCGGATCGTGCGGGTGAAAGCGTTTCGCCTATAACCGGAGGCATCAACAGGAGGCGAAACGCTTCAGCGTCGGCGACATAAAATGCCGTCGCGCGATTCGATGAATTCGACGGAACGCCACACGCTCCACGGCTGAAAATCTGCCACACGCGCCACCTGGTTTGCGTGATGCGCAAGCCCGTTCGGCGCGCGTACAAAGCGTTGGCTATCTTGAAGCGAAAAATGGCGGACCGAGGAGGATTCGAACCCCCGACCCCCTGATTCGTAGTCAGGTACTCTATCCAGCTGAGCTATCGGTCCGTTGGCCACGGGGTAGACCGATGCGCGGCGCTTTGCAAGGGGGTGTTGTTCAAGGGCCGGGGCCTTGATCATCGCATACGGAAGTGGTCTGCAAGCAGGCCGATTGCGCTTATCTCTTGATGCTACCCGCGCGGATCGCCATGCTCCACACGACGGCAAGACCAAGCGACACGATCATGTTCCAACCGGCCATCGACACGCTCAGGAACGCCCACGGGATCTCGTCACAGCGGACCAATGGCGCCGACATGATCTGCGCCATCAGGTCATCGGTGGACATGCCCCCGACGGCGCCCGCGGTACAGGTGCCCGGACCCTCCCACCAGCCTTGCTCGACACCTGCGTGATAGCCGCCGATCCCGGCGGTGGTCAGCGCAGCAAACAGGCCAAGCACGGGCAACACCGCGCCGCCCAGCCAAAACGCCAACGCTCCGACGCCAATGGCGGCCACATGCGGGTAACGCTGCCAGATGCACATCTGACAGGGGGCCAGATCGCCCAGATGCTGAAAGCCCAAGGCCGCCAGCATGAGCGCTGCCGAACCCCCGGCCGCCAAGAAGATATAAATCCGCTGCTGCATCATATATGGCCGACAACATAGAAGCCGCCGAAAAGAAGGACAACGAACAGGATCGTGACCAGCCCAAGGCGGCGTTCGATGAAATCCCGGATCGGCGGGCCGAATTTCCACAACAATCCGGCTACAAGGAAAAAGCGGAGACCTCGCGCAAGGATCGAGGTGGCGATAAAGATGCTCAGTGGCATCGCGGTCCAGCCCGACATGATTGTGATCACCTTGTAGGGAAAGGGCGTGATCCCGGCCACAAGCACCGCCCAGAAGCCCATATCGTTGAAGCGGATGCCGAATTCCGCCATGGCCTCGGCCTTGCCAAGTGCGGTCAGAACTGGAAGGCCGATCTGCTCATAGGCCAGTGCGCCTATGGCATAGCCCAAAAGCCCGCCCAGCACCGAAGAGACGAGCGCCACCAACGCCACGAGCCAGGCGCGTGAGGGTCGGGCGAGTATCATCGGGATCATCATCACGTCGGGCGGAATCGGAAAGACCGAGCTTTCCACGAACGATACCAGTGCCAACACCCAAAGCGCATGGCGGTGGGCGGATAGCTCGATGATCCGGTCATATAGGCGTCTGAGCACGCGTGTTACCCCTGTGCAGGTTGCCGAGGGTCTGACCACGCAAGCGCAGGGCGGTCAAGTCCCGCCGCGCGAAGATACTTCCAAGATGTGTCATGCCTATTGACCATAGCCCCTGCTGTCTCATACACGTGGCATCGGCGCGGGCGTGGCGGAATGGTAGACGCGAGGGTCTCAAACACCCTTTCCTCACGGAGTGTCGGTTCGAATCCGACCGCCCGCACCAATGATTGCCCAAATCATGCCCGATCCTGCCGTTACCGGTGTTGAAGTGGTCGCATATTCGCGGTCTGTCGGACTGCGACATTCTAAAATCGCAACACGCGTGGAAAGTCTCCATCGCAGGGTTATTTCTGACAAATCTGTGGGGGAGGGGCGCATGAAAAGGCTGGGGCTTGATGCGACTGACATACGTATTCTCAGCGCGGTGCAGCAGCATGGCCAGTTGAGCAAGACGCGGCTGGCCGAGATTGCCAACCTGTCGCCGACGCCGTGCTGGGCGCGGCTTGATCGGCTCAAGGCGGCAGGCTTTATCCGCAGCTATCACGCCGATATCGCGCTGGAGCGGATCTGCGATATCACGCAGGTCGTGGTTACCGTGTCACTGACCCATCACCGCAAGATCAACTTCGACCGGTTCGAAGCCTTTGTCGACGGGCAGGATGAAATCACCGATTGCGTGGCAACAGGCGGCGGCGTGGATTACGTGCTGCGCGTCGTCACCACCAGTCTCGTGTCTTTTCAGCAGGTCATGCAGACTATGCTCGATGCAGAACTTGGGGTGGATCGCTACATGACCTATTTTGTCACGCGCAGTGTCAAGACGCGCCGCCCGAACCTGGCCAGACTGGCCGGAACAGCCCCCGGCAAAAGCGTGTCGCCCACGGCCTGACCGCTCGGGGCAAGACAGGGTCGCGACGACGCGACCCCACGGCGCGGCACAGCCTTGAGTTGATCAGACCGAATGGTCCACAAAATGCCGAAAAAACAGTCTGCGCGGTCTGAACCTGCCGATTTTTCAGACCTCCCTACAGGGATCATCGGCCCTATATCCGGGATAGGAGAGACGCTCATCAGCCACGGAGGCGGGTGACAAACAAGGGAGAAGACCATGCACGCAGACGACTTCGGCTTTGGCACGCAGATCCGCAAATCACCGTATTTCGACGCGACCGTTCGTTGGGGCGCACAGGGATTTTCCGTTTATAACCATATGTATATCCCGCGCGACTTTGGCGATCCGGAACAGAATTTCTGGAACCTCGTAAACGAGGCGATCCTGTGCGACGTCGCCGTGGAGCGGCAGGTGGAAATCACCGGCCCCGACGCCGCGCGCTTTGTCCAGATGATGACCCCGCGCGACCTGTCGAAGATGGCGGTGGGTCAGTGCAAATACATCCTGATCACCAATGCCGAGGGCGGCATTCTGAACGATCCGATCCTGTTGCGTCTGGCCGAAAACCATTTCTGGATCTCGCTTGCCGATAGTGACATTCTGCTCTGGGCGCAGGGTCTGGCGGTGCATTCCGGGATGGATGTTCAAATCTGCGAACCCGATGTGTCGCCGTTGCAGCTTCAGGGGCCGAAATCCGGCGAGATCATGCAGGCGCTCTTTGGCGACAGTATCATGGACCTGAAATATTACTGGTTCCGCGAAATGGATCTGGACGGCATTCCGCTGATCGTGTCGCGCACCGGCTGGTCCAGCGAACTGGGCTACGAGATCTACCTGCGCGACAGCGCCCATGGCGATGCGCTGTGGGAGCGGATCATGGCCACCGGCATGGATTACGGGCTCAAGCCCGGTCACACCTCGTCGATCCGCCGGATCGAGGGCGGGATGCTGTCCTATCATGCGGATGCCGATATCCACACCAACCCCTTCGAGCTGGGAATGGACCGTCTGGTCAGTCTGGACATGGAAGCGGAGTTCATCGGCAAGGCGGCGCTGCGCCGGATCCGGGACGAGGGTGTCACGCGCAAGCAGATCGGGCTGATCATTGACTGCGAGCCGCTCAAGGGGCCGAACACCACCTTCTGGGCAGTGCAAAAGGATGGCGAAACCGTCGGCAAGGTGACATCCGCGGTCTATTCGCCGCGGCTTGGGCAGACCATCGCGCTGGCCATGGTGTCGGCGGATATGGCGCATCTGGGCTTGGCGCTTGACGTGCTTACGCCGTCGGGCCCGACCGGTGCGACCGTTGTGGAGCGCCCGTTCTACGACCCTAAAAAGCAACTGGCCGTTGCCTGACCGCCGCGCCAATCCCGGAGAGACAAAGCATGTCTGACCTTTCGATCCAGCTGCACTGGCAGCGCGCGGAACCCGTGCTGCAAACGGGCCAGTATTCCAACGCCCATACTGTGCAGTTCAACGGCACCTATGATGTTCAGGTCGACGCCGCCCCCGATTGGGGCGGCGATCCGGGCAACACCAACCCCGAACAGGCGCTCGCCTCGGCGTTGTCAAGCTGTCACATGATGACCTTTCTGGCACTTGCGGCCAAGGCGGGCTGGCCGGTGGCCGGCTATCACGATCATGCGGTTGCCCATCTGGGCAAGAACCCGTGCGGCCAGATGTCCGTCACGCGGATCGACCTGCACCCGGTGGTGCGCTTCGATACCGGGTTCGATCTGCCAGACGGAGAGCTTGAGACGATGCATGACCGCGCGCATCGCTATTGCTTTATTGCCAACACGCTGGCCGACAGCGTGGAGATCAACGTCCTGTAAAACACTTCCGGCTGGCCTTCATGCTCCGCGCATCGGGCCAGCCGTTGCACCATGTGCATTGCGATCATCGTCCCGGTATTGCGCCGGGGCGGGCTTGGTCAGTCGCGCACGGCGTCAGCCGCGTTTCAGTTCAAGATCGGGCGGGTCTGTATCACAGACACGATGCGCAGAGCGTACCGCGCCGCGCAGCACCTCTTCATGCGTAGGGTGATAGGCGGGCATCTGCAAAAGATCCTCCAGACCGACCTTCTGACCGATGGCAAAGGCCAGCAGATGTGCCAGATGTTCGGCATCCGGCCCGAGGATCGCGGCCCCCAGCAGCCGGGCAGAGGCGCGCTCGGCATAAAGCCGTATAGCGCCGCCTGTATCGCGCGATACAAGCGTGCGGCCGGAGCCGTCGAAACAGGCCTCCCCGATGGCCAGCGTGTCGCGCCGGTCTGCAAGATCGCCCCATGTTTCACCGGCAAGGGCAATCTGCGGCTGACAGAACACGATGCCCAGGGGCGTGCGGCGGCGACAGTCGGGCGCGGTTGCGCGGGCCGCGTGATAGCCTGCGATCCGTCCTTCGTCGGTGGCTTCGTGCAGCAGGGCCGGGCCGGGGCCTGCATCCCCGGCAAGGTAAAGACCCATCTGACGCTGATCCAGATCGACGCAATGAAACCTCGCTGCGCTGTCATGTGGCACGGCCCCGAGCGCATCAATGCCAGACGCGGCATGATCCGGGGCTCGCCCCATGGCCACAAGCACGCAATCAACATCGACGCGGCCGCCGTTCCATGTCATCGTGACGGCCCCGTCCGGCCCCTCGACCGGCTCTGCCTCGGCATGAATGATCGTCATTTCCGGGGCCAACGCCCGCGCCAGACGGGGTTGCAAGACAGGATCCTGCAACCCGCCGATCGTCTCGGACGGATCAAAGCCCGTCACGCTGACGCCAAGACGCGCAAAGGCTTGCCCAAGTTCCAGCCCGACGGGACCAAGCCCGATCACGGCCATTCGGCGCGGCAATGTTGCAAGCTCGAATATATCATCCGACGTGCGCAGGCGTGTCGTGAATTTGTCGCGCCACTCGGGTGGCACGATGGGCTGCGCCCCGGTCGCGATCACGGTTGCGCGCGGGCGAAATTGCCGGTCGTCGGCATGTAGCACGCCGTGCGCGTCAAACCGCGCGGGGGTGTTTACAAGGTGGCTGGCCCGCCAATCCGCCATGCTTTCCAGCACCCCCGAGACAAGTGTATCGCGTAGCTTGCGGGTTTCTGCCAGCACGCGCGCGCCGTCGACGCGCAACGCGTCGCTGCCATCTATGCCAAGCCTGTCAAAGTCGTGGCGGCGGTGAAAATCATGCGCCGATTGCAGCAATGCCTTGGACGGCATACAGGCCGTGCGCGCGCACAGCGTTCCCAGAGGGCCGGGGTCGAACACAAGGTAATTGTCGGTAACGCGCGCCACCTCTGACCGGGCCGACAGGCCCGCAGTGCCCGCGCCGATAATGGCTACGTCAAGGTCTTTGGCGGGCATCAGCGGCTCGATTTCGGTTGTGGATCATAGGCAATGCGGCTGATCGGGCGCACGGTGCTGGCTTGTGGGCCGATATCGCTTTCGGTGTTCTGCACCACCAGTTCAACGGTGTCGCGCGGCAGCAAGTCGTCGAAGCTGCCGTCGATCACGCTGTTGCGGTGGAAATAGATCAGCCTGTTGTCGGTTGCGATGATCTGGCCGAAGTCGCGGTCGTGATGGATTTCGGCGATCTTGCCCTGAAGCATCCCGTCCAGCGTCTTGACCTCGTCCTTCAGCTCGGCTTTCCAGCGCTTGATCTCGATCGCCACGGACTTGAACGCGTCGCGGATGGCGGTGGGCAGGTGTTCGTTGCGGTCGTTGTCTTGCTGATCGTGGCGCACCACAAGTTCCGTGCCCGGTACGCGGACCTCGATGGTGATCTCGTAAAGGTTGCCCTTGCGCTGGCTGCGATGCGGCGCGCCAACATAGACGTGACAAGAGGTGATGCCGTCATAGAACTTTTCCAGTTGCGCGGCCTTCTCCTCTATCAAGGTCTTGAGCTCGTCGGTTGGCTCCACATGCTTGAATGCGATTTCCAGCGGCGTCTGCATCTTGTGTCCCTTCTTCTGTCGGAATGTGGTGCCGGGCCGGTTGGGGTCATGGCCGAAACGATGCGGCAAGCCCTGTCCGGATAATTGCCTGTATCAACGCCGGTCGACCCGATCGGGTTGCATGACAAGCCCGATCCGGATCTGTCCCAAGGCCACCGGCAAAAGGCTGGCCACCGCCGCAAGACCAAGCCCCGCAAGGCCCGGTCCCTCGACCCGCAGCAGGCCAGAAACGCCCGGCACCCAGATCGCGGCGGCGATAAGGCCAAGGCACAGCACGACCGCGCCCCAGACCTGGATATTGCGCGTTACGTTGTTGAGGAACAAACCCGTCGCGGGATCACGCAGATTGAAGACATTCCACAGATGCCCCAGTGCCAGCGTCAGGAAGGCCAGGGTCACGGCGGCGCCGGTCTCCAGCCGCAGCCAGAACAGGGCCAGCACGAAGGCACCCAGAATGGCGATGGTCAGAAACCCGCCCAGCGCCGCCGTATGAACCCAGCCTTGACGGTCCACGATGGCTTCCTTCGGATCGCGCGGGCGTTCCGTCATCACCGTGTCAGAACCGGGACCAAGCCCCAGCGCCAGCGCCGGAAACACCCCGGTGACGACGTTGAGATACAGGATCTGCATCGGCAACAGAGGCGTGGGCAGACCGGCGGCCACGGCAAGCCCGACAACAAGTATCTGGCTGATATTGCAGGACATCATGTAAATGGCGAAATCGCGGATATTGCCAAAGATCACCCGCCCCTCGCGCATCGCGTGGATGATCGTGGAAAACGCATCGTCCCGCAGGACCATGTGCGCAGCGTCCTTGGCGACCTCGGTGCCGCGCTGGCCCATGGCAATGCCGATATCGGCCTTTTTCAGCGCGGGCGCGTCGTTCACGCCATCGCCGGTCATGGCGACGACATGGCCCGCGTCCTGAAAGACCGACACCAGCGTCAGTTTGGCCTGTGGCGAGACACGGGCAAAGACATCGGCCTGCTTGATGCGGGTCAGGTCTTGCTGGTCGAGATCGCCGGGGCCGCGCCCGCCAAGTTCGTGCCCTTCGATCACCGAAAGATCATCGCCGCCGATGCCGGCCTTGCGGGCGATTGTGCGCGCTGTATCGGCATGATCGCCGGTCAGCATGATCACCCGCACACCGGCCCGCGCGCAGGCGGCGATGGCGTCGGGCACATCCTTGCGCACCGGATCAAGCAGGCAAACCAGCCCGATCAGGGTCAGGTCGTCATAGGGGGCCGCGTTTGTGTCGGAGACATGTTTCATCGCCAGAGCCAAAAGGCGCAGACCGCACTGCGCGGCCCTGGTATTGCGCGTCATCCAGGTATCGCGCGCGGCGTCGTCAAGCGCCTCGGTTTTGCCCCCGTTGACCATGACCTGCGTGCAGTTTTCCAGCACGGCCTCGGGCGCGCCCTTGACCGCGACCAGATAGCCGCTGCCGTTTTCATGTACCGTCGCCAT
Organism: Paracoccaceae bacterium; assembly: GCA_024742835.1. GTDB lineage: Bacteria > Pseudomonadota > Alphaproteobacteria > Rhodobacterales > Rhodobacteraceae > Roseovarius. Next base: position 8,467 of record JANSXS010000033.1, read on the forward strand.
CATCTTCAGTTCGGGATCAAAGGCATGTTCATTCCGTTCGGGAAACTCCGACAGCAACGTCTCGCGGCCTTGCGTGGCGTTTTGGGCGGCCTCCAGCAACGCGATCTCCATCGGGTCGCCTGTGCCATTGTCTGGCTCGTCGCCGGTATCGGCATTCGTGCACAGCGCCCCGATCCGCAAGGCCCAGCACAGGCGGTCGTCTTCGTCGGGGGGCACGTGCTCGCCGTTGCAGTGAAAGGGGTCGTTGGTCTGATCATTGTCCAGATCCACATCGTCACCATCCAGCAGATAGCGCACCACCGTCATGTGATTTTCGGTCAGCGTGCCGGTCTTGTCGGTCAGGATCACCGTGGTCGCGCCAAGCGTTTCTACCGAGGTAAGCCGCGTGATCAGCGCGTTGCGCGCGCTCATCCGCCACATTCCCCGCGCAAGACTGAGCGTGGCGACGATGGGCAGCCCTTCGGGCACCGACGCGACGGCCAGCGCAACGCCGGTCTGGATCATCTCCTTCAGGTCCGAGCCGCGCACAAGGCCCGCGCCGATGACGATCACGGCCAGTGCGAGCGACAACAGGACAAGCCGGTGCCCCAAGCGGTCAAGCCGCTCTTCCAGCGGGGTGGTCTCGCCGCTGGCACCCTGCGCCAGATTGCTGATATGACCGATCTGTGTGTCCATGCCGGTGGCGACTGCAACGCCCTTGCCTGCGCCCTGTGTGATCGCGGTGCCCTTGAAGACCATGTTGGCGCGGTCGCCCGGTTCGGTGTCTTGATCCAGTGGCTCTGTGATCTTTTCGACAGGGGTGGATTCGCCGGTCAGCACCGCCTCGTCCGCCTGAAGATTCGACGCCTCGAACAGCCGCAGATCCGCCGTCACCACATCGCCCGCCTGCAGCAGAACCACATCGCCGCGCACGATCCGTGGCGCATCGACCAAGTGTGAGCTGCCATCGCGCCGAACGCGGGTTTGCACATCCGCGATCTTGCGCAACGCTTCCATGGAACGAATGGCGCGCAGTTCGGTATAAAATCCGATGCCCGCGTTGATCAGCAGCAGCGCCACGATGGCCAGCCCTTCGGCCATTTCGCCAAAGGCAAAGGAGAGCCCGGCGGCCACCGACAACAACAGTACGATGATGCTTTCGAACTGGTTTTTCAGGATCGTCAGCAGGCTTTTGCGCGTTTGTTCGCGCAATTGGTTCGGCCCGTCCGCATCGTGCCGCGCGCGGGCCGCTTTTTCCGTCAGTCCGGTCTTGGGATCGGTTTCGAGATGCGTGATAATCTCGCGTGCCCGCGTCGCATGGGGCGCTTTGCGTTCGTCATCCGGCACGCGCTCAGACGTCTGTGCCGCCATGGTCCATGTTCTTGAGCATATAGGTCGGCTCGCCCATGCGCTGAAGCAGCGCAAGCTGCCGCGACAGCCAATCCTTGTGGCCCTCTTCGTCGATCAGGATTTGCTCGAACAAGACCCGCGTGCCGATATCCTGATCTTCGGCGGCATCGCGCGCGGCCTGCGAATAGAAGTCTATCGCGGCGTTCTCTTCTTTCAGATCGGCAGTGAAAAGCGCATCGAGCGAGTCGGATTGCCGCGGTGTCTTGCTGGCTTCGATCCGGGGCGCGGCTTCCAGAAACAGGATGCGGTCGATGAAGCGGCTGGCATGGCCAAGTTCCTCGTTCATTTCCTGTCGCATCCGGGCTGACAGCAGGTCCAGACCCCAATCTTCCAGAACATGGGTGTGCAAAAGATATTGGTGGATCGCCGTCGTTTCCATCGACAAGGCTTTTTGCAGGTTTTCGACACTGCGGCTTTGGTTCGGCATTTCAGTCTCCTGTCATGTCATCGCGAAAGGGCGGGTCAGGCTTAGACCGGGGTGGAATGATTGGTCTTCGTGGCGGATTTGGTGCGCTTGGCAGCCTCCTCCACGCCGTCCTTCTCGGCTTCGAGTTCGGTGGCCGTCATGTGCCCAGCGCAACGGGCGCAGAAATCGACCCATTGCTGCATGTCCTCTGCCATGCGTTCAAAGGAGTGCCGCTGCCATTCCATGATGCCGTCCATCACCCTTGATGGGTCCGTTGCGTCGCCATTCATCTTGTGCGCGATGTCGCGGGCGGATTGGGCCGCTTCGTGGCGGCGCTGGAACCATGCTTCCGAAAAGGTTTCCGCCTCCTGAAGCAGGCTGTCCTGCGCCTGCCAGAACTGTTCCACGCGGGGGGTCAGCATGGGATTGACGGCCATCATGCCGCGCGCCTGCTCCACCAGATCGGCAAGGGAGCTATCGGATGTTTTCGCCATTGTGTTCTCCGTCATCTTCAAGGGGCCATGACGGCAGAAGACGCCGTTGCAACTCGCCGTGCATTAACATGGGTAAATCAAAGGGGCGGCGCGACCGCCTGCTTGTGCGACCTGTCAGCGGTGCGATGCTGCGGGTGCTTGAATTGCGCAAGGCCGGGAACCGGTGTGGCCTTTGCACGTTACCCCTGCACTTCATTGATTCAGATCCGCAGGGGGCGCATATGTCATCACTCGAACTCGTGGCAGGTCGACAGGCGCGTTTTGCCTCCAGCGGATTGCCGGCAGGGTCGACGGTGGCCCGGCAGATGTCTCAGCTTGTCAGTGCCCATCTGCAACGGCACCAAAGCGGTGTCTTGTTGCGCACGGAAGGCGAAGAAAACGGATCGGTCTATATTGCGCTGGCAGGCTGGTTGGGCGTGTCGAGATCTACGCTGGATGGGAACCGGCTCATCAACGATGTGATATTGCCGGGCGACATGATCGACCCGGCCTCGGCAAACGCTCAGACAAGCGCGGTGGAAATCGAGGCCCTGACCAATGTGACCTGTGCGGCCATACCGCGGGCCAAATGGGTGCGCGTTGTGAACCAAAGCCCCGAGTTGCGCGAGGTTGTTCACCAAGAGAGCGGCGCGACCCTGACCCGGATGTCGGGGCGAATGCTGCGCATGGGCAAGAGCGACGCTGAAAGTATCATCGCCTATGCCCTGTGCGAACTGGCGCTGCGATCCACCGGCAGGGCGCTTGAAGAGGTGGGCAGCTTTCAATTGCCGCTGACACAACAGCAGCTTGGCGATTTCTGCGGACTGTCCTCTGTCCATATCTGCCGGACGTTGCGGCGGTTGCGGCGTAACGGCGTGCTTGATGTCTGCAATCACGTGGATGTCACGTTGCAGGATGTCGATGCGCTGGCCGAGATTGCCCAGATTGATCCCGAAAGCCTGCGGGCCGAGATCATGCCGAGGATAATTCTGACCCCGCCTCTATCGCATGGCCAGAAACAGCGCAGGCAGGGCGCGGGGCTGGCCAGATCGACCGCCTGACCATCATTGGTGCCGCGGGGTTTAGCGCAGTTCGGTGATTTCTCCCAGCGCCTGACCTGCCAGATACCCCGCACTATCAACCGCCAGCGGCCGCCGGACCTGCCGGTCTTTCAGGATGGTGCCGAGACTGCGCTTCTGTCTTCTGAGACAAATGTCGCCATGGGGTGAGACATGACCGTACTTACCAGCACGCCGAAGCCTTGTGTTCGGGCAAGAATGGCGCGCGCGCCGATGTGCCGCCGCCTTGGGCCGAAAGTACCAAAACCGCATAGACCGCGCAGCGCTTGATATGGGGGCGGATGATTGGCGGTTTCACGTCACATAGCATTGACCTGCGTTAATGCCTGTCAGCCGTGGGCCTGTTTGACTGAAAGGCAGAACCGGGCCGTGCCGCAGCGGCGGCGCGCGTGGATTGGCGGATGTCAGGACGGGGACGGGATGACGCGCGACACCAATATCGGACATATCACTGCAATAGAGGGCGGCATCGTGGATGTGCGCTTTGACAACGGCAGGCTGCCCACCCTCGGGACACGCCTGCGCACGCTTGGCATACCGGAGATCGACATAGAGGTCGCGTCGCTGCCCGGCCCGACAGAGGTGCGTGGGCTTGTGCTGAACCCGACAGCCGGTCTGCGCCTCGGGCTGGGCGTGCGCGATACCGGCGCGCCGATCCGGGTGCCGGTGGGCGAGGAATTGTTGGGCCGAATGTTCAACCTTTTCGGCGAGGTGGTCGATGGCGGCCCGCCGCTGGGCGACATGCGTCACCGTTCCATCCTGTGCGATCCCGTGCCGCTTTCGGAACGTCAGGTCGATACCACGCTTCTGGAAACCGGAATAAAGGCCATCGACTTGCTCAGCCCGATTGAGCGCGGCGGAAAGGCGGGCCTGTTCGGTGGTGCCGGGGTGGGCAAAACGGTGCTGATCACCGAGATGATCCACAACATGGTGGCCGAATATGACGGTATCAGCCTGTTCTGCGGCATCGGCGAACGGTCGCGCGAGGCAGAGGAGCTTTACCGCGACATGAAGGACGCGGGCGTTCTGGACAACACGATCATGGTGTTTGGCCAGATGAACGAAAGCCCCGGAATGCGGTTTCGCGTCGGTCATACCGCGCTGACCATGGCGGAATACTTCCGCGAGGACCGCCGCCGCGACGTGCTGGTGCTGATCGACAATATCTTTCGCTTCGTGCAGGCCGGTTCCGAGGTGTCGGGGCTGTTGGGCCGCATTCCCAGCCGGGTGGGTTATCAGCCCACGCTTGGGACTGAACTGGCCGAACTCGAAGAGCGTATCTGTTCGACCGAACGCGGTGCGATGACCTCTGTTCAGGCGGTTTACGTACCGGCCGATGATTTCACCGATCCTGCCGCGACCCACACATTCGCGCACCTGTCCGCATCCATCGTGCTGTCGCGCAAGAAGGCGTCAGAGGGGCTTTATCCCGCGATTGACCCTTTGCAGTCCTTTTCCAGGCTGTTGACGCCGGGCGCGGTCAGCCAGCGTCACTACCGCGTGGCCCGAGATGTGCGCAATACGCTGGCCGAATACGACGATCTGAAAGACATCATCGCAATGCTCGGTCTGGAAGAGCTGTCCGAAAAGGACCGCGCCACCGTGCGCCGTGCCCGCCAGATAGAGCGGTTTCTGACGCAGCCGTTCTTTTCCATAGAGGCGATGACCGGCAGCAAGGGGCGATTTGTGGCGCTCGATGACACGCTGGCAAGTTGCGAGGCGATCCTTGCGGGGGCATTCGAGGATCGCGACGAAAGCGCCTTCTACATGATCGGGACGGTGCAGGATCTACAGCAAAAAGGGGGCGGCGATGCAGCTTGACGTGATCCTGCCAGAACGAAAATGCCTGTCTCGAACAGTGTGCCGTATCGTGGCAGAGGCCCCCGATGGGCATTTTGGACTCTTGCCCGGCCATGGCGATTTCGTGACCCAACTGGTGCCCGGCATCCTTGAATGCGACACCCCTGACGGGCAGACCAGCTTTGTTGCGGTTCATGCCGGAACGCTGCTGAAATGCGGTGAGCGTGTTCGTATTGCCGTGGAAAACGCTTTGGTCGGCGATGATCTTGACCTGTTGCGCGACAAGGTCGAAAGCTGGTCCGACAGCGAGATCGACGAGGATCGCGCCGCCCGCACGGCGCTGGCGCGGCTTGAGGCAGGCATGATCCGCCGCTTTCGTGATCTCGAAAGCCCCCTGTCATGAGCGCGAAGGGATCAAGGGAACGCCGCGCGATCACGCGCAAGGCCCGCCGCCTGCAAAGGGCGCGCAAGCAACCTGCGGGCAATCCGTGGCTTGGCTTTGGCATGTTCGGCATGGTGGGTTGGTCCATCGCGGTGCCGACGCTTGCGGGCACGGCGCTTGGCCTGTTCATCGACGCGCGTGTCGCGGGTGACAGATCCTGGACGCTGGCGTTGCTGCTTGCAGGGGCGGCTCTGGGGTGTCTCAACGCGTGGTACTGGGTCCAGCGCGAGGGAAAAGGCGATGACTGAGCCTTCGGATTATGGATTATTCATGCTGGTTCTGGGCGGCATTGTCCTTTTATCCGTACCGCTCAGGCAAGGGCTACGGCGCATTTGTCTGCCCGGTCTGATCGGGGCCAGCATGGTGCCGCGCGCGGAAATCTACCTTGTCGTGACCCCGCACGGTCTGAGCCTGGGGGCCTGGGCCACGCCGCAACAGCTATATTCGGCGTCGGTTCTGGCCGCAATCTGCACCTGTGTCATCGGCCCGCTCATGGTGGCGCGGTTCTTGGCGTCCTCTCGGCCAAGGGGGCAGACGGCATGACATTTGATCCGGTCATATGGGGCGCGGCCCTTGGTGCCGGTATCATGCTTGGTGCGCTTTACATGGCGCTTTTGTGGGGGGCTGTTCGTGGGCTGACCGGCGCGACCGGGCCAGACGGCCCCCGCATCGGGCTTTTCATGGTGCGAATGCTGCTGCGGCTGGCGGCTGTGCTGGGGGCCTTGTATCTGGCGCTGCGGCTGGACCTTGCCCTTGGTGCGATCGCGGTGGCCGCGATCGGGTTCGTGTTGGCCCGGCTGGCGATCACCGGCGTGATGCGCAGGCGCGGGCAGGGGGGCACGTGATGCAGATCAGCCCCGATGCCTGGGTGATCCATGAGTGGCGCGGCATGGCGTTGACGGCCACCGTCGTTTTCACATGGCTGGTCATGGCGCTGCTTGTGCTGGGGTCATGGGCGGTGACCGCGCGGCTGAGCAGGGACGAAACCGTTTCCCGCTGGCAAGTGATGCTGGAGGTGATCGTCAGCCAGATCCGCGGCCAGATCGACGACATGGGCAGCGGCGCACCGGATCGCTATCTGCCGTTCATCGGCACGCTTTTCCTGTTCATCGCCACGGCCAACCTGCTGATGATCGTGCCCGGATACCAGCCGCCCACCGGGTCGTTGTCGACCACTGCCGCGCTGGCGATCTGCGTACTGATCGCGGTGCCGCTGTTTTCCATCGGCCGCCATGGTGCGGTGGGGTATCTCAACACCTATATCCGGCCCACGCCGCTCATGCTGCCGTTCAATATAATCAGCGAGGCATCGCGCACGCTGGCGCTGGCGATCCGGCTTTATGGCAACGTCATGAGCGGCACGGTGATCGCGGGCATCCTGATCAGTGTCGCGCCGTTCTTCTTTCCCGTTCTGCTGCAATTGCTCGGCCTGCTGACCGGACTGGTGCAGGCTTACATTTTTGCTGTCCTTGCGATGGTCTACATCGCCTCTGCCAGCCGGGGCGGCGACCGGGACGGGCAGGCGGCGCATTCAGAGCCACACCCCGAAACCCAGACAGGAGAGTGACCATGGATCCACAGACATGGATGGCAATCATATCCATTGCGACCGCCGGTCTGACGATCGCCATCGGCTCGATCGGGCCAGCGCTGGCAGAGGGGCGCGCAGCGGCGCAGGCGCTTCAGGCGCTGGCGCAGCAACCCGACGCGTCCGACACTATCACCCGCACGCTTTTCGTAAGCCTTGCGATGATCGAATCCACGGCGATCTACTGTTTCGTGGTGTCGATGATCCTGATCTTCGCCAATCCCTTTACCGGCGGAGGATAAGCCGTTGCAGATCGACTGGTTCACCGTTGCGGCCCAGATCGTGAATTTCCTGGTTCTGGTCTGGTTCCTGAAACGCTTTCTCTACAAGCCCATCACCTCTGCCATGCGCCGCCGCGAGGAACGTATCGAGACGCGCCTGTCCGAGGCGCAGGAGGCCCGCCAGCAGGCCGAGGACAAGGCCCGCGAGCTCGACCAGCGAAACGCGGAGCTGGACAGAAGCAAGGACGAGATCCTGCAATCCGCCCGCGACGAGGCCGCCGACCTGCGCGACCGGCTAAAGCAAGAGATCCGCGACGAGATGGAGCAGGACCGCGCGGCATGGCGCGGACATCTTGCCGAAGAGCGGGACGATTTCCTGCGCGCCTTGCGTCAGCAGGCGGCCAGCCGCGTTCTGGACATGGGCCGCGACCTGCTGTCGGAATATGGCGGTGGCGATCTGACCGCGCAGAGCGTGGAAAGGTTTGTCGACCGGCTTGCCACGCTGGAGGGTGACGAGCTTGACAAGCTGCAAGAGGCTGCCGCGGAAAAGCAAGCCATAGCCCTCGTGCACTCCGCCGCCGAGCTTGACGGCCCCACGAAAGGCAAGATCACCCGCGCGCTCCACAAGACGGTGTGCGCCGACATGGACGTGCGCTATGAAGCGGCGCCGGATCTTCTTCTGGGGGCCTGTCTGACGATTGGCGATTACCGTGTTGAATGGTCCGCTTCCCGACACCTTGAGCGGCTCGAGGCCGACATGGCGGAGATCATCGACACCGAGGCCCGCGCGGAAGCCCACGAAGAGACCGGCAACGAGGATGCGCCCGGCGAAAAGGAGCAAGCTGGCGCATGAGGACATTGTCGCGCATCGCGGAGGGGCTTTTCGACCCGCTCGACACGGCGCGGGCGCGGGTGACGCCGGAAGTCGACATGGCCGAGACGGCCCGTGTGCTGTCGGTCGGCAACGGCGTGGCGCAGGTGTCGGGTTTTGCCGGGCTTCATGCCAACGAACTGGTTCGCTTTTCGGGGGGCGAGGTCGGGATCGCCTCGAACCTGAGGCAAGACCGGGTTGGCGTGATCGTGCTTGGCGACACCGCCGCGCTGTACCCCGGTCAGCGGTTGCGCCGCACCGGGCGGGTGGTCGACGTGCCGGTGGGCGAGGCGCTTTTGGGCCGGGTCGTGGACGCGCTTGGCCAGCCTCTGGATGGTGGCGACCGGCCAGACACGCAAGACCGCCAGCCGGTGGAATGCGCGGCGCCTCCGATCATGCACCGGGCCCCCGTCGCAACGCCGTTGCAGACCGGCATCAAGGCGGTGGACGCCGCCATTCCCATCGGTCGCGGCCAGCGCGAGCTGATCGTCGGAGACCGCCAGACCGGCAAGACGGCGATTGCCGTGGACACCATTCTAAATCAATCCGATACGGATCTCGTGTCGATCTATTGCGCCATCGGTCAACGCGGCTCCGCGGTGGCGCGGGTGGTGCAGGACTTGCGCGAGGGCGGCGCGCTTGACCGGACAATCGTGGTGGTCGCCGGTGGCGATGACGCGCCGGGCCTGCAATTCATTGCGCCCTATGCCGCAACAAGCATGGCCGAACATCTGATGGCCCACGGGCGCGATGTGCTGGTGGTTTACGATGATCTGACCCGCCACGCGCGGGCCTACCGCGAATTGTCGCTGCTGTTGCGCCGCCCGCCGGGGCGCGAAGCCTATCCGGGCGATATCTTCTATATCCATTCGCGGCTTCTGGAACGTGCCACGCATCTGCGCAAAGAGCATGGCGGCGGCTCGTTGACGGCGTTGCCGGTGGTGGAAACGCAGGCGCAGAACATTTCCGCCTTCATTCCGACCAACCTGATTTCGATCACCGACGGGCAAATTTACCTGTCGCCCGAACTGTTTGAAAAGGGGCACCTGCCGGCGATAGATATCGGCACCTCTGTCAGCCGGGTGGGTGGCAAGGCGCAATTGCCGGCCTACCGCGCCGTCGCGGCTGATCTGCGGCTGATGTATTCACAATTCGAAGAGCTGGAAAGCTTTGCCCGGTTCGGCACGCAACTGGATAAGGAGACCCGCGCGAAACTGACACGCGGGCAGCGGGTGCGCGCGATGCTGACCCAGGCCGAAAAGGATCACATGACCGTGCCCGAACAGATCGCGGTGCTGTTGGCCGCGACCGAGGGCCTGCTCGATGATCTGGCACCCGACAGTCTGGATGAGGCGGCCAACACGTTACGCGCGGTGATGCGGCACCGGCTTTCGGATATGTCCAATGACATCGCGGCGGGAAAGCCTCTGACAGACAAGGCGCGCGCCCGGATGCAAGACACCCTGCGCGACGCACTCGCGGAGGAGCGCAATGGAGACGCTTGAATCCCTGTCTGATACGCTGGAGACGACCGGCGATATTCAGTCCATCGTTCGCACGATGAAATCGCTTTCTGCGGTCAGCATCCGCCAATATGAAGAGGCTGAGCAGGCCATGGCCGACTATGCCGGGACCATCGAGCTTGGCCTTGCCGCCGTGTTGGGCGCGCGCCGCGCGTGCGGTTTGCCACCGCCCCGGACCGGGCGCGACGATCGCGGAGCACAGGCGCTTGTGGTGATCGGGTCGGATCGCGGGCTGTGCGGACGCTACAACGAAACCGTCACCCGTGCCGCAACGCAGCGGATCGGCGCAAAGACCAGCCGGGTCGGGGTGATCGGCGCAAGGGCCGCGGCGCGGATCGAGGCACAGGGCCACAAGATAGACCGGGTCTTCCTGTTGCCCGGCTCTGTCGTGGGCATGACGGATCTTGTGGGCCGCGTCCTGATCGCGATCGACGGCTGGATGCAACATCACGCTGTCACCACGGTCAGCGTGGTTCACAACCGCCGCGAGGGCCGCACGCTGGCGGCCCCTCGGACACGGCGCGTCCTGCCCCTTGCGCAGGATGAACTGGCGAGACTGGCAAAAGCGCCATGGCCGGGGCCGGGCCTGCCTTTTACGCGGATGGATCGCACACGGCTTTTGTCATGGCTGGTGCGGCAACGGCTTTTCGTGATCCTGTACCGTGCTCTGGCAGAGGCGCAGGCCAGCGAGCACGCCACGCGGCTGGCCGCGATGCAAAGCGCCGAGCGCAATATCGAGGACCGCCGCGAGGATCTGATGACCGCCTATCGCCGCAAGCGACAGGAAACCATCACGCGCGAATTGCTGGATGTGATCTCCGGCTTCGAGGCGGTGGGATCGAACGGCGAGTAAAGCGTATCGCGTTTAACTGGAGCCATGTATTCATCCGGCCGTGCAAGCCCGCGTTTGCAAAGCACAACGCATTCGCGCGGTCCGTCCATGACCGATGTCATGGGGTGCAGGCGGGCCACTTTTGCCGCCTTGAACTGATCCCAAACCGCTGGCTGTCGCGCCAGCGCCTTACCGCATGGCGGCGTTGAGCGCGGTGGTAAAAGCCTCAAGCCTGGTGTCCATCGCGTCAGTGCCAAGTTGCTTTTCCGTAACCGAAACACAGGCAACCGGTTCTTTGCCGCTGCGCCGTGTCATGCGTGCGAAGGTGGCGCTGTCCCCGGCATGGCCGAGCGTGCAGAACCACGCAACACGGGTGCAACCCCGGTCATGCGCGTCAAGATAGGCGTTCACGGCCGGGGCGGGGCCAAAGCTCCAGACCGGGGTGCCGATGACAACAAGATCGAAATCGGCGGGATCGTGTTCCGCTGACGCAAGGCGGCGTGTCGTGCCCAGGGCCGCACCGAGCGCCCCTTTAAGGATGCCCGCCACGCCTTTGGTCTTGTCATGTTCAAGGATAGGCTCTTCTTTTGCGCCAAGTCGCAGGGCGATCTGGTGGGCCAGTTTCGCCGTGTTTCCGGTATGAGAGAAATATGTGACCAGTATTCGCATATCCCGATGTTGGCTGAGCTTGCTTGGCCCGGCATTGACAGGGGTTAAAGCCGGTTGGAAAACAAACTCTGTCAGGATGGTCGCGACAGGTCCGGATCAGCCATATTCGCCGCGCTCAGCGCGGTTTCGGCGCCTTGGGCGAGTATGCTTTCCTCGTCGGTCGGGATCATCAGCGTGACGACCCGCGCCGCGTCGGGCGAAAGCCGTGTCTTGCCGGACTCGTTCCTGTCCTCGTCCATTTCCACTCCGAGCCAACCCAGATCCGCGCAGATGCGGGCGCGGATTTCCGGCACATGCTCGCCCATGCCGCCGGTCAGCACCAGCCCGTCGAGCCCGCCAAGGGCAGCGGCCAGCGAGCCGATTTCGCGCTGGCAGCGATAGACAAAGAAAGCCACCGCCGTTCTGGCGTCCTCCGTGTCGCTTTGGATCAGATCGCCCATTTCGCTGCTGATCCCGGACAGGCCAAGCAGGCCGGAGCGTTCGTAAAGCATCTCGCGCAGGTTTGCCGGGTCCATGCCTTTTTGCTCTATCAGATAAAGCAGGATGCCCGGATCGAGCGCGCCGGGCCGGCGGCCCATCGGCACACCGTCAAGCGCGGTCATCCCCATGGTGGTGGCGATGGATTGCCCGTCGCGCAGCGCGCACAGGCTGACACCGTGCCCCAGATGGGCGAGGACGACCCGACCTGCGGCCAGCTTCGGTTCGGTGCTCGCAAGCTCTTCGGTGACGTGCTGGAAGGATAGCCCGTGAAAGCCATAACGCCGGACACCCTGTCGTATCAGATCCAGAGGCAGCGCAAAAAGCCGGTCATTGTTTGGCAGGGTGCGATGAAACGCGGTATCGAAACAGGCGATCTGTCGCGCGCCTGGCAGCTTTTCGGCAACGGCGCTAATCGCCGCAAGGTTGTGGGGTTGGTGGCTTGGCGCCAGCGGTGACAGCTTTTCCAGATCCGCAAGAACCGTCCCTGTTACCTCTACCGGGTCGCCGTAGCTGTCGCCGCCATGCACCACGCGGTGCGACACGGCCGCGATGCTGTCGGCGGGTACTTCGGCGAGCAGGCGCTGCATCATCTCGGTGCGGGCGGTTTGCTGGGCGCTGTCGGGGCTTTCTGGGGGATCGAGTGCGTGTTCCTCGATCTTGCCGGTGCGGGGGTCGTGGCGTTGCCATATCATCTTGTCGGGCAGGCCCCGCAGGCTGAGCCGCAGGCGCCCCCGTGGTCTGGTACCGTGGCGATCGAAGATCGCGCAGCGCAGACTGGAAGATCCGGCGTTCAGGGTCACAATGACATCCTCGCTCATGTCTGCTCTTCTTTTCGGGTTCGGCCATTGCCGGCGACAATGGCCGCGACCGCCGCCGAGGCGCGCCGTTCGCGGGCCGTGTCGGCGCGGCTGGTCAGGGCGATGGGCACGCTGGCTCCCAAAGCGATGCCCGCCGCATCGGCCCCGGCCAGATGATCCAGATCCTTGGCCAGTATATTCGCGGCCTCCAGATCCGGTGCGATCAGGATATCGGCGTGGCCCGCGACCCGCGACGTGATACCCTTGATCCGCGCGGCCTGTTCGGACACGGCATTGTCCAGCGCCAGCGGCCCGTCGATATCGGCCCCTGTGATATCGCCCCGATCCGCCATCTTGCAGATCGCTGCGGCGTTGATGGTCGAGGGGATATCCGGGGTCACGCTTTCCACCGCCGAAAGCATCGCGACCTTGGGCCGCTCCACGCCAAGCGCGCGTGCCAAATCGACGGCGTTCTGCACGATATCGCGCAGCACCATAAGGTCGGGCGCGATGTTGACGGCCCCGTCTGCCACGAACAAAAGCCTTGGATAGCCGGGCACGTCTTCAACGAACACATGGCTCAGGCGCCGGTGCGTGCGCAAATCATGGTTGTCCAGAACCGCGCGCAGCAGCGTATCGGTGTGCAGCTTGCCCTTCATTATCGCGGCACAGTCGCCCTTTGCGGCCAGTGCGGCGGCCTTTTGCGCGGCGGCGCGGGCATCCGTCACATCAATGATTTCCACATGCGCGAGATGCACGCCCGCCGCATCTGCGGTCGCTTCCAGCGCGGCGCGTGGCGCGATCAGGACCGGCTCGATCAGCCCGGCCTGCGCGCTGTCAAGCGCGCCGTCCAGCGAGGGCGCATCAACCGGGTTCACCACGGCCATGCGGATCGGCCCGGCGGCGCGGCCCATTTCCTCGATCCGTTCGAACCTGTCGGGTTGCGCGCCCGTCCCCAACGCCACGGCGCGCCCAAAGGGACGCGAAACCTGCGTGTCGGGCGCGCGCGCCACGATCCGCCCGCGCAGAACCGGGCGGCCATCCGCATGAGCGCAATGGCAGTCCAGCGTGACCGTGCCGGTCTTTTCGTCGCGTTTGGTAACGCGTGCCTCGGCCACGGCCACATCGCCTTCGGTCAGGGCGTCCTCGATGTCAAAGCGCAGGCTTTGCAGCGATGTGCCCGGCCCCGGAAACCGGGTGCTGACCAGCGCAAGGACAAGGCCCTGCGCCAGACCGCCCGTCGACATCGCGGCGCGGTAGCCGGTATCGGCAGCCATTTGCCTGTCTACCGCATGATCCATCACGTTGCCCGCAAAGGTGACAAAAATCTGAAGATCGGCGTGCCGGATTTTGCGCCGGATACTGTCGCTGTCCCCCACGCGCAGCCTGTCAAAGGGCCGGTTTTCAACGCGATCGGTCATCTTTGAAACACATAAGAGCCGGGAGCATCGTTGATCGGCTTGTAGGGGGCCTTGTCCGCGCCCATCCCCGGCGGGGATGTCTCGCCGCTGGATCGCTCGGTCAGCCACAAGACCAGTTCCGGCCACCAGGATCCCTCCTGACTGTCGGTGGCTTCCTTCCATGCATCGGGTGACAGATAGATGTCTTTGCCCTGCGTGGTGCGGCATTGATAGTCGCGCCCCTCGTGGCCCGGCTCGCTGACGATGCCGGCGTTATGCCCGCCGGAGGTGAGCACAAAGGTTACGGCGGTATCGGCCAAAAGGTGCAGCTTGTAGACCGAACGCCAGGGCGCGATGTGATCAGAGGTGGTCGATAGGCAAAAGATCGGCACGTCGATATTGCCAATGGTGACGGGCTTGCCGTAGATCCGGTATTTTCCCTCGGCCAGTTCATTGCCCAGAAACAGCTTTCGCAGGTATTCGCTGTGCATCTTGTAAGGCATCCGCGTGGCGTCGGCGTTCCATGCCATCAGGTCGAACATGTCCTGTCGGCGGCCCATCAGGTATTCGTGGATATAGCGCGACCAGATCAGGTCCGCCGAACGCAAGAGCTGAAACGCACCCGCCATCTGCTTGGTGTCGAGATAGCCCTGGTCCCACATCATGTTTTCCAGAAAGGCGACTTCACTTTCGCTGACGAAAAGCTGCAATTCGCCCGGCTCTTCGAAATCGGTTTGCGTGGCAAGCAGTGTCAACGTGGCTAACCTGTCATCGCCGTCGCGCGCCATCTGGGCGGCCTTGGCCGACAACAGCGTGCCGCCCAGGCAATAGCCGATACCGTGGATTTTTTGATCGGGGACGATGGCGCTTACCGCGTCCATGGCCTCTGCGACAGCATCGAAATAATCGTCCATGCCCATGTCGCGATCCGTCGAGGTAGGATTGCGCCAAGAGATCATGAACACCGTAAATCCCTGTTCCACCAGATATTTGACCAGCGAATTCTGCGGGCTGAGATCGAGGATGTAATATTTCATGATCCAGGCGGGCACGACGAGGATCGGCTCGGATTTCACCTTGTCGGTGCGGGGCGCGTACTGGATCAGTTCCAGCAGCCGGTTGCGAAAGACCACCTTGCCGTCGGAGGTCGCCACGTCGCGTCCCGGCATGTAATCCTCGGTGCCGACGGGCAGCTTGCCCGAAATCGCGCGTTCCCAGTCTTCCATCGCGTTCTGAGCGCCGCGCACAAGGTTCATGCCGCCTTCCTGCATGGTGGTCGAGGCGACTTCGGGGTTGGTCGCCACGAAGTTGGACGGCGAAACCATGTCCAGCATCTGGCGGGTGATGAAGGACACGACATGTTCCTCGCGCGCGCTTAGCCCGTCGATATCGCAGGCGGCGTTGTACCACCATTGCTGGGTCAGCAGGAAATTCTGATAGATCATGTTGTAGGGCCATTGTTCCCAGCCCTCATGCTCGAAGCGGTGATCGTGGGGCAGGGGTTCGACGCAGGCGGGAGCCTCGGGATCGCGGGCCAACTGGCCTGCATAGACCCCCATCCGCATCGCCTTGCGCGTGGCCTTTTCGGCCAGTTGCACCTGTTTGCCCGGCGCACCCATCAGATGCGCCCACCATGTAAAAAAGGTCGAGGACAGCCCATAAGGGGTGATGCCCATGGTGAAGCGCGCCAGATGCGCGTTGGCGGCGCGGTCGATGCTTTTGGTGCTGTAGCGGTCCATCGCCTCTATCGGAGGGGTGTGAACGATCTCGGGCGGCTCCGCCTCCAATGCGGTTTCCGCCTTGGGCGGTGCCTTGTCCGATTGGGCGTCGGCGCCCGTCTTTTGGTCGCCGGACCGAGGTTTTGAAGATTTGGTCTGATGTTTCGTATCGGGCATGTCGCTCCTCTATGGTCATTTGATCTTGAGGGCCGGGTCAGCCCATGCGCAGGCCCCCGTTTACCGGCAGCGTGGCCCCGGTGATAAAGCCCGCGTCCTGCATGGCCAGAAACCGGATGCAGCGGCCGATTTCATCGGGCTTTGCCAGCCGGGACATGGGCACGGTCTTTAGAATACCGTCCAGGATCTTGTCGGGCAGCGCGGCGACCATCCCGGTTTCGGCATATCCCGGCGCGACGGCGTTCACGGTGATGCCCTGCTGCGCGCATTCACGGGCCAACGCGCGGGTAAAGCCCTCGACCCCGGCCTTGCCGGCACAGTAATTGGTCTGCCCGGCCTGTCCGCGCGCGGCATTCACCGACGAAATATTGATGATGCGCCCGAAGCGCCGGTCGCGCATACCTTCGATGACGTGACGCGTCATGTTGAACATCGAGCCAAGATCGACGCGCAGCACGTCGTCCCATTGGTCGCGGTCCATCTTGTGGAACATGCCGTCGCGGTTCACACCGGCATTGTTCACCAGCACGTCCAGCGGCCCGATGGCCTGTTCGACCTCCGCGATGCCCTTGGCGCAGGCGTCGAAATCGCTGACATCCCATTCAAAGATCGGCAGGCCGGTGTCGTGGCCGAAGTCACGGGCGGTCTTGCCGCCATCCAGATGGGTCACGGCGACGGTGAAACCGGCCTCGGCAAGGGCGCGCGCGGCGGCGGCCCCCAGCCCCTGAACTCCGCCG
This sequence comes from Paracoccaceae bacterium, assembly GCA_024742835.1. GTDB lineage: Bacteria > Pseudomonadota > Alphaproteobacteria > Rhodobacterales > Rhodobacteraceae > Roseovarius. The sequence continues at coordinate 25,069 of JANSXS010000033.1, forward strand.
GTGACAAGGGCCGTACTGGTGTCGGATGACATTGGTTGCTCCTTTTCGTCGGGAATTGTCTCTGGTGTGGTTCAAAGGTCGCGCTCCAGCAGCAGGGCGATGCCCTGTCCGCCGCCGATGCAAAGCGTGACAAGGCCACGGTGCAGGCCGTCCCGCGCCATGGAATGCATCAAGCGCGTGGTCAGGATCACGCCGGTCGCCCCGATGGGATGGCCAAGCGCGATGGCCCCAACGCGCGCGGTCGAGCTGGTGGGGGCCTTGATCCATGTTTTCCATGCCACCGGCGATCATGCAGCCGGCGTGACCCAGCCTGATTTGCTGCGCGGCGGTTGCGATGGCCTGTGCTCCCGAGCCGCGAACCCGGTTGACCGTCATCGCAGGCGTGTTCTCGGGCAGACCGGCATTCAGGGTGGCTTGCCTTGCCGGGTTCATGCCCGCGCCGGCGGTGATCACATGGCCCATGACCACGCCGTCCACCTGTTCGGGAACAAGATCCGATCGCGCCAGCACGGCGCGGATCGCCGTTGCACCCAGTTCGGTCGCCGGGGTGGATTTGAGCGTACCGCCAAACTGCCCGACAGGTGTGCGTCTGGCATGGCAAAGAACTGTGTCCGTCCGAGACATGGATACCTCCTTTTCGGGTCAGGTTTCGCAGAAATCGGTGTTGATGCTGTCCTTGTTCTGGCGTTCGCTGCCCGTGGGCCGCACGCCATGGACGCAGAAAGACAGCAACGGGAGCACCTGCCCGCCAACCTGCATGATTTCGGTCGTCAAGGTCAGGACAGGGCTCTGCCGGTCCATTCGGGCCTCCTTGGGACGGACTGCGCATCTGCGGTGAATGTCGCGATTGCGGGCGGTGCCCGCATTAACGCGGGTTAACGACCTGGCCAAGGAATGCCGCCACAACGGCACAGGGTTCCGCATAGGCAAGAAAGGCCGGACCATGACTGAAACAGCATTCCTTCTAGGCCGTGTTCGCACCCGGCGCGCGTGTCATGATACCCGGTACGAATACCGGATCTGGCCCGGCACACCGCATCCGGCAGTGGCGATGCTGCACCGGTTGTGGTTGCTGACACAGGCCGAACGGCGCGATGACATCTACCTGATGCACGCGGCAAGTCACCGGCTTTTGATCAAGCTGCGCGCGGGGCGTCGGCTGGAAATCAAGCGGCGGCACAGGGATGTCGGAAATGTGCAGAACTGGTCCACGCCGGTCAGTGTCGGCTTTCCGCTCGGTGCGCGCTCGCGCGCGGATCTTTCCCGCGCGCTTGGCCTTTACAAGGGCCTTGCGCGCGCTGCGGGCCTGTCGCCTGCGCATCTGCTGGCGGCGCTTGGCGCGTCGGAAGAGGCGGTCGCGCCACAAACCGTGTGCAAATCGCGATTGTTGTTTGAAACCGGCGGGTGCCGCGCGGAGATTTGCCGCGTATCGGTCGCCGGGTGGCGCGGGATGACGATCGCGCTGGAATCGGGCGATCTGGCGGCTCTCGTGGGCGCGTTGGACGATCTGCGGCTTGGCGGGCTTCCCAACAGATCCTATGGCGAGGCGCTTGCGCGTCTCGGCCTTTTGCGAATGCGGCGGGATGGACCGCCGACAGCTTTGACACCAAAGGAAAGGACACCTGGATGAGACGGTTGGAAAACAGGATATGCATTGTGACCGGGGGTGCCAAGGGCATTGGCAAGGCCACCTGCCAGCGGCTGGCCGGGGAGGGTGCGATCGTCGCCATTCTCGATGTCGACGATCACCATGGGCAGGCTCTCCGACAAGAGATCGCCGCCACTGGCCACACTGTCGAATATTGGCATCTTGACGTGACCGATGAGGAGGCTGTCGAACAGGTCTTTGCCGAGGTCGCCGACAAGCTGGGCGGCATCGACGTGGTGGTGAACAATGCGGGCATTTCCGGCGCGGACAAGCCCACCGACGAGCTGACCTCGAAGGAATGGAAAGCCGTGCTGGATGTGAACCTCAACGGTGTCTTTTACTGCACGCGCGCCGCGATCCCGCATATGCGCGCACGGGGCGGGGGCAGCATCGTGAACCTCTCCTCGATCTACGGCATCGTCGGCGCGCCGGATATCCCGCCCTATCATGCCGCCAAGGGCGCGGTGCGCACCATGAGCAAGACCGATGCCGTGCTTTACGCCAAAGAAGGAATCCGCGTGAATTCGGTGCATCCCGGTTTCATCTGGACGCCGCTGGTCGAGGCGATGGCCAAGGCGTCAGAGGATGGCGCAGAGGCGTTTCGCGCCCATCTCGACGAGCTGCACCCGGTCGGCCATGTGGGCGAGCCAAGGGATATCGCGGCGGGCATCGCCTATCTGGCGTCTGATGATGGCAGGTTCGTGACCGGCTCTGAACTGGTGATTGACGGCGGCTATACGGCGCGCTGACGCGTGTCCCGCGCGGGTCTGCTCCGTGTCATGCGCTTTGGCCCGCGCGCAGGCGCGCTTACAGCCAGCCCAGCCAATCCGCCGCCGCCACCGCAATCAGCGACAGGCCCGACAGCGCCTTTGCCCATTTCTGATAGGCCCGACGCCCGCGTGCCCCAAGCCGCAGGCCAGCCCATGCAAAAGCGACCGAGCAAAACATGATCACCGTCGCGGTCAGCAAGACGGGCAAACCGCCAAGACCAAGTCCAAAACCCACGACAAGGTTATCAAGGCTCATCACCGCCGAAAGCCCGATGATGCCGCGCCAGCTTGTCAGCGTGTGGGCAAGCCGTTCGCTGTCATTGGTTTCGCGGCGCGCCTCCAGCAACGTCCAGACCCCCAGCAGGGCAATCAGCGTGGGGCCAAGCCATCCCAACCCGTCGGCCAGAAAACCCGCGACCTGCTTGCCCAGCCAGAGCCCGATAAAGGGAACGCCGAACTCGAACAGGGCAAAAACCGGCAGGATGCGCCATTGCCTGTGGGCTTGTCCCAAAGATCCAAGGGCCAGCGCCGCGGCGAAATTGTTGGCCCCGATGACGAGACCCAGAATCAGCAGGTCTGGCAGCACGGGGCGATCACGGCCTGCGCTGCAACGCGGTCAGCAGCGCGTTGTCGTGCTGGTCGCGTGCTTCGCTCAATCGGTGCGCGTGCTCCGCGTTTGTCCGATGCCTCAGACTAAAGGCGGAGCGCTTCAGGGTGCTGGACAATTCGGAGAGGTAAAGCTCTTTCAGGTCATGCGCCTGCATTCGTTGCTCCTTTCGTGGCAGAAAGATTGATCCGGGCCAACCGATCACGCGCGCCGGATGGGGCCTTAACCCGCGCCAGCGCGCCTCCGTTGCGGGTCAGCCGCTGGCCACGGCGCGGCGAAAGCCCAGCAGGGACAGGCCCAGAAACCCGGCGCCAAGGATCGCGACCAGACACAATTCCGGCCAGGTGATGTCAAGCCCCCCGCCCCGGAACAGGACCGCTTTTGAAAAGCCAAGGTAATGGCGCGAGGGCAGCAACCACGTAATCTGTTGCAGCCAGTCGCGCGGGTTTTTTACGGGACTCATCCCGTCCGACAGGATCATCATGGGCAGCACCGTGATGATCACGAGCCGCGCGAATTGGGCCATGGATCTTGCAATCGTGTCCAGCATCAGCCCGATGGCCGCCGTGGCAAAGACCAACAGGAACGTCCCCGTCAGGAACACGGGCACCGAGCCTGCGATCGGCACCTCAAGCATCACGCGCACCACCACCAGCAAGGATGCGGTGAAGGCGGCGAAAACGATCATCGCATTGGCCAGCACCGTGGACAGGGCTATCTCGAACGGGGTGACGGGCAGGACCATCAGATGTTCCACAGTCCCGTGCTCGCGTTCGCGGATCAGCGCGGCGCCGGTCAGAATCACGGTCAGGTTCGTCAGCCAGTTAAGCAGGGCGGAGACCGCCTCGAACCAGGCGGCGTTGCCATTGGGATCAAAGGCGCGGCGCAACACCAGCTCAACGCCGCCGGTGCCAGACGTGGGTGCGCGGGCGGTCTTGGCAAAGCGGTTTGCCTCGCGGGTCAGGATGGCGCGGATGTAATTCGCCCGAACGTGGCCTGCATCACGTCGGTTGCGTCTACGCGCAGCAGGATCCCGACATCCTTGCCCGCGCGCAGATCGGCCGCCATGTGCCGGGGGATGTCCACGATAAAGGTATGGGCACCGTCATACACTGCCTGCGCCGCGCGGCCCGGCGCGATGAGGTCGGGAGGCTGGAAGCATGGGCCGTCAAGGGCTTGCGCCATGGCGCGCGATGCGGGCGACCTGTCATTGTCGACAAAGGCCAACGCCGCGTTGTTCACCTGATCCGCCGCCGATTGCGCCTGAAGGTAGATACCCGGCCCGAACGCGTAAATCACCGGCGGCAGTAACAGCCAGTCGTGCAGCACGCCAAGCACTTCCTTGCGAAGTCGCGCGCCTTGCCCTGTGTTAAAGCGTGGGGCATGTTCGGGCTGTGGGCGACTGTGTTACAGGCCTGTCACGGGTTTCTGACTTGAAATCAGCGGAGTTCGGGACGATTAAAGACGGATGCAGAAGTCACAACATCGATTCGATATCGCGCGGTTCCTGCGATTTTTGGGGCTGGTTCTTTTGATATCCATCGTGATTGTTCAGTTCATGGCGCATTCGGCAACGGCGCTTCCGGCGCAGTCTGACATGCACCATGCCGCGCCGGTTTCCGCTGATTGTCCGACGCACGCCCTGTCGATGCCGGGCAGCGGCGATCCCGCGCCCGCCCCGCAGCATCATGGCGACGGTCACGACAGCGCGTCACATTGTATGCCGTCGATGTGCTGTTTCCACGACTCGTCCATGCCGTTGCATCTTGCGGCGTCGGGCGTGCTGGTGGCCTGCATCCGCGGGATGGACCGGGGCGTGAAACCGGCCTCTTACATCGGGTCCGCCAAGGACCGGCCTCCAAGACATATCTGATCGCTTTCGGGCGCGGTGGCAGGGTTCTGCCTCCGTGAGACGTGATTGATTGGAAACGGTTCCGTTCTTGGAACCGGGGTCGAGGCACCATGCGTGGACGATATACAGCCCTGAGCCTTCTGGCGCTTGCCGCCGGGCTCGCCGGTGGCATCCTTGTGGAACGATTGTACCTGTCCGCCGCCGAGCCCGCGGACGCAGAGGGCGACGAGATCCTGTACTGGGTCGCCCCGATGGACCCGAATTTTCGGCAGCCGGGGCCGGGCAAATCCCCCATGGGCATGGATCTTGTGCCCGTCTACGAAGGGCAGGAGCCGTCGGGCGACCCGTCCGAGCTGCGCCTGTCGCCGGTCGAGATCAACGCCATCGGTGTGCGCACGGCGGTGGCCCGTGTGGCCCAGATCTCGCGCCGGATCGAGACGGTGGGCTTTGTCGGCTATGACGAGCATCTGACAAGCCATGTGCATACCCGCGTCGATGGCTGGATCGAAAAGCTGAACGTGCGCGCTGTGGGTGATCCGGTGCGCAAGGGCGACATCCTGTTCGAGATGTTCTCGCCGCTCATCGGCTCTGCCAGCGCCGATCTTGTTCGCGCGATCGAAGCCGGAGACCCCGGTATCGTCGCCGCCGCCCGCAGCAAGCTGCAAAGCCACGGCATGTCCGATGCGCAGATCGACCGCATCGCCGAAAAGGGCGCGCTTGCCCGCAACATAGAGGTGCTGGCCCCGCAGGACGGTGTCGTGATCTCGCTTGCGGCGGCGGACGGGATGTTTCTGCAACCCGGTGTGCGGGCGGTGTCTTTGACTGATCCGGGCGCTGTCTGGCTGATCGTGGACGTGTTCGAGCGGGATATCGCCCGTCTGAGTGACGACATGCGCGCGGTCGCCCGGTTCGATCACCTGCGCGGGCGCAGCTTTGAGGGGGCGGTCGATTACATCTACCCAGAACTTGACCCGGTTACGCGCACCCTGCCGGTGCGCCTGCGCTTTGACAATGCCGAGGGCCTGTTGCGGCCCAACATGTTCGCCCATGTCAGCCTGATCCCCAACCAGACCCGCAGCGCGCTGACCGTCCCCACAGAGGCGATCATCCGCACAGGTGCCGCCGAGCGCGTGATCCTGAAAACCGGCGAGGGCCGCTTCAAGCCGCGTCTGATCACCACCGGCCTGCGCGACAATTTCGGTGCGGGCGGCCGGACCGAGGTTAGGCAGGGGCTCGCGCCGGGTGAAGAAGTGGTCGCCTCTGCGCAATTTCTGATCGACAGCGAAAGCGCGCTGAGCGCGGGGCTGATGCGCATGGCCCCCACCGACGAGGCCCCGGCGGACGGCACCGGCGCATTGATCGCGCTTGACCCCGAAACCCGGATGGCCACGATCCGGCACGCCGCGCTGGCGCCGCTGGACTGGCCCGCGATGACCTCGCACTTCCCGGTGCGCGCGGATGTGGCGCTGGATCGGGTGCAAGCTGGTCAGGATGTGGCGTTTCGCGCGGCGCGGGGGGCGGATGGCCTTTTGAGCCTGATCGCGCTTGGCCCCGATGACGGTATCGCGGCGACTGGCACCGGCACGGTCCGTGCGGTGACGGCGGAGGGCAAGCTGAGCCTGTCACATGATCCGATCCCCGAACTGGGCTGGCCCGCGATGGACATGGATCTGGCCGTAGAAGGGCTTGATGTGGCGACGGTGCCACTGGACCGACCCGTGGAATTCGACCTGTCCAAGGGCGAGGACGGGCTTTACACCATCGTCGCCCTGCGCGGCGGGGCCGGGCACAGCGCGGCGGCGGCATCCGACACGTCAACGGCAGACCCAAAGGCACCGCCAATCACTGTCAGCGGCACGATAGAGGCGGTCGACGCCACGGCGCGCAAGGCGACCATCGCGCACGCCCCCATTGCAGAGATCGGGATGCCCGGCATGACGATGGCGTTCGCCCTTGATACGGCGCTTGATCCGGCCACGCTGGTGACGGGCCGCGAAATGACGCTGACCTTTGCACGTCCTGACGGGATGACGATGATCCTGATCCGGGCCGTGCCGCTTGCCCCGCCGATGGAGGTGTCGGGCACGATCAACAGCGTGGATGCGGCGGCGGGCGTGGCGAATGTCACCCATGGCCCGATGGCAGAGATCGGGATGCCCGGCATGACCATGGATTTTGCGCTCGCCCCGGATCTTGACGCCGCCAGCCTGCCAAAGGGCAGGGAGGTCACGCTTCTGTTACGGCGCAACGACGATCTTTCGATGACGCTGGTGGGTATCGCCCCTTCGGGTGAGGTGTCGCAATGATCTCCGCCATCATCCGCGCCTCGATCGCCAACCGGGTGATCGTGCTGGTGCTGGCGGTGATGCTGGGGATCACCGGGATCTGGGCGATCCGGGAAACGCCGGTCGATGCCATTCCCGACCTGTCGGATGTGCAGGTGATCGTGCGCACGCCCTTTGCCGGGCAGGCGCCGCAGGTGGTCGAGGATCAGATCACCTATCCCATCGCCACCGCGATGCTGTCGGTGCCGGGTGCCAGCGATGTGCGCGGCTTTTCCTTCTTTGGCGACAGCTATGTCTATATCGTTTTCGAGGATGGCACCGATCTTTACTGGGCGCGCAGCCGGGTGCTTGAATATCTGGGCCAGATCGCCGGAGACCTGCCCGAGGGCGTGTCACCACAGCTTGGCCCGGATGCGACTGGGGTCGGATGGATCTATCAATATGCCCTGATCGACCGCACCGGCGGGCATGATCTGGCCCAGCTTCGCACGCTTCAGGACTGGTTCCTGAAATATGAATTGCAGACCGTGGAAGGCGTGTCGGAGGTGGCCACGATCGGTGGTATGGTCAAGCAATATCAGGTGGTTGTCGATCCCAACAAGCTGCGCGCCCATGACCTGCCACTGGACCGGGTCCGCGATGCGATCGCGTCGGCGAACCGCGAAACCGGGGGCAGCGTGATCGAGATGGGCGAAGCGGAATTCATGGTCCGCGCCACCGGTTACGTGGACGAGCTTGCGGATCTGGCGCAAGTGCCGCTGCGGGTGAACGACCGGGGCGCGGCGCTGACCCTTGGCGATGTGGCCGAGATCCGCTTTGGTCCCGAAATGCGGCGCGGCGTGGGCGAGCTGGGCGGCGAGGGTGACGCGGTGGGTGGCGTGGTGATCCTGCGCTGGGGTGGCAATGCGCTGGCCACCATCCAGCGCGTTGAAACCCGCATAGAGGACTTGCGCGCCGGCCTGCCCGAGGGTGTCGAGCTGGTGACCACCTATAACCGGGCCGGTGTCATCGAGCGGGCCATCGACAACCTGCAAAAGAAGCTGACCGAGGAATTCATCGTCGTGATCCTCGTTTGTGCCGCGTTTTTGCTGCATGTCCGCTCGTCGATGGTGATCTTGCTGTCGCTGCCGCTGGGGATTTTTGCGGCGTTCATCGTGATGAAGCTACAGGGCGTGAATGCCAACATCATGTCGCTTGGCGGTATCGCCATCGCCATCGGCGC
>JANSXS010000007.1 GCA_024742835.1 Paracoccaceae bacterium
ATTCAAAATGTCCTTTCATGTCACTGATCGCAGGAGGGTCGCACGCCATCCAGCGGTTCGAAACCGGGGCAAATGTCACCGCCCCACACATACCCTGCCAGCCCTGTCGGGTCGTGGAGCTCAAACCAGGGATATCCGTCCGTCTCCTCCTCCTCTGAGCGGGACTGGAGGTAGAGCCGGGTCCCCGATGCAATGTCACCCAAGACCGGCTGATCCGGGCCGGGACCCGCATGCAGGCTCCCCCCGATCGCGCGCGCCAGGGCCGGGTAGTCGCCGCGCGGGTGATCCTGTGGCAGTTCAAGCCGCACACAGGGGAGGGTCGCCTCCCCATCCTGCAGGGCCGTGTCCTCACCCGCCAGGATCAGGGACAGATCGCCCGCGTGATAGCGGATCTCGCCCGCGGCAGTCTCACCGATCCAGAGCATGTCATGCTCCCGCCGCGCGCCGTCATGGTCGGGGGGATAGAGAAACCGTGCCTCTGATTGATTGGGGGACATGGGCCCTACCCGGATATAGGGGGGCGCCTGGTCATCGGTCATGCAGAAGAAATAGACGCGCGGGAAGGCCGCAGCGGGGCTGGCGAGCGCCATGGCAGCGGCCAGCACGGCAAATCGAAACATGGGACAAATCCTTTTCCGTCATAAAACACGGAAAAATCTGCGCCGGGACAGGGGCCCGGCGCAAGGAATTTCTTCCCTATTCAGTGGCTTCGCCATCTTCATCCGCACCCTCTTCGGGCTGCGGCTCCGGCTCGGCGGAAATGCCATCCTCGGGCGCACAGGGGCCTGCGCGCAGGTCATTGATCCTGGCAAGCGCCGCATCGGCGGCCTCCGGGTCCAGGGTGATCTGCATCGGCGCGACCAGCGGGTAGATCAGTTCGCCCCGGTCGCCGCGCATCTGCAGCACATGGGTGCGGGCCATGATGGGTCCGAAATTGCCAAGCACCGCATCGGCCGAGAACATGCGCTGCGCGCGGGTGCGCAGGGTGCGCGCGCCGTTGATCGCGTCGGGGTTTTCCTGATCGCCCTGTTCGGCGGCGGCGGTGCGCATATCCGAGAAGATTCCGCCCGCTGTCTGGATCGCCTCCCACGCGGATTGCGAGGGCATCAGCATCACGCGGGTATGGCCATTCACCGTATCTTCGGCAGGCAGGATGCCGGTCAGCGGATCAAGGTCGCGCAGGTCCATGCGCAGCACCTGCACACCAACGGGACCGCCCATGGTATAGCCCTGATTGGTCATCAGCGTCTGCACGATCCGGCAGCCCTGAAGCTCCAGTTCGATGGCGGTGTATTCCCCGGTCTCCTCGTTCACGATGACGCCGGGGGACGCGGCGCGGATCGCCAGTTCCTCGGGCGTGGGCTCCTGCTGAGCGAAGGCAGGTGCAGAGGTCAGAGACAGAAGGGCAATGGACAGGTAAAAATGGGGCCGGAGCATAAGGGATCTCTCCTGTTAGAAAGGCGCGGCGGCACAATGGCACGCAGCGCCCGAGGGCGCCAGCACCAATGCACCGAATAAACGATAGAAATAGGTCAGAGACGGGTCATGCGGCTGGCCAGGCGGGTTGCCTGACGCGCGCGCTGCGTGTTGCGCTGGATGGCCTGTCGCTGATCGGGGGTCATCTGGTCGTCGTCGCGGTTGCCGAAGGCGGCATTCACCCCGGCATCGACGCCGCGATTGATCACGCGCCGCAACAGGCGGTTGAGGATCATGTTGATGATACGGTCCATGGGTCTGCCTCGAATCTGGTTGTTTTGTCCAGCTTGGCACGATTCCGTGGCAGAATTGGGGCAATCCGGACGTTCACGGTCCGAACATGTCCTCCTGCCCCGGTCCTGGGTCCAGCGCATCGTCTTCGCCGTCATCATCGGGGCCGGGGAACATGCCGGGCGGCGGGCGGTTGTCCAGAAGGCCCGCTTCGCGCAGCTCCTTCAGCCCCGGCAGATCACGGGTGGTTTCCAACCCGAAATGATCGAGGAACTGGGGCGTCACCACATAGGTCACGGGCCGGCCCGGCGTCATCTTGCGGCGGCCGAAGCGGATCCATTCCATCTCGATCAACTGGTCGATGGTGCCCCGGCTGACGGACACGCCCCGGATCTCTTCGATCTCGGCGCGGGTGCAGGGCTGGTGATAGGCGATGATGGCCAGCGTTTCGATGGCCGCCCGGCGGAGCTTGCGGGTTTCCACCGTCTCGCGATTCATCAGAAACGAGAGGTCGGGCGCGGTGCGAATGGCCCAGGCATCGCCCACGCGGGCCACGTTGACCCCCCTGCCCTGATAGCGGCGGCGCAGCAGAACCATGGCCTCTGCCGCGTCGCAGCCATGGGGCATGCGGTCCTGCATGGCGCGGGTGGTCAGCGGTTCGGCGGAGGCAAACAGCATCGCCTCGACCATGCGTTCCTGTTCCGCGAGCGGCGGCGCCTGGAAGAGGCTTTCTTCCTGGTCCTCTTCAATCGGGATGTCCCGCTCGATATCCGGGTCCTCAGCGGTCATCGGGGCCTCTTGCTTTCAGGTGGATCGGCGCGAATGTCTCGGTCTGGCGCAGGGTCGCCTTGCCTGCCTTCACCAGTTCCAGCGAGGCGGCGAAGGTGGAGGCGGTGGCAGAGCGGCGTTTCATCGGGTCGCGCCGCCAGCCATCGGGAATGAAGGTCGAGATATCGACCCAGTCACCGGAAAAGCCGATCATGCCCCGCATCCGGTCCAGTGCCGCTTCCATGGTGAAGATGGACTCGCGGTCCAGCACGAAGGGGCGGAAATCATCGCGGGTGCGGGTGCGGGCATAGGCCTGCATCAGGTCCCGCAGCGAGGCGGTGAAGGTCGTCTTGCGGGCGGTTTCCACCCGCTCGGGCAGGCCGCGCACGAAGCGGTCCTTGCCAAGCTGATCGCGCGCCATGATCCGCGCGGCCCGGTCGCGCATGGCTTGCAGACGTTCCAGCTGGAAGGCCAGATGCGCGGCCAGTTCCTCGCCGGTCGGGCCCTCCTCGGTGGGGTCGGGCGGCAGCAGCAGGCGGGACTTGAGGAAAGCCAGCCAGGCCGCCATCACGAGGTAATCGGCCGCCAGTTCAATGCGCAAGGACCGGGCCTTCTCGACGAAGGCCAGATATTGCTCGGCTAGTTTCAGGACCGAGATCTTGCGCAGATCCACCTTTTGCGTGCGGCTCAGCGTCAAGAGCACGTCGAGCGGGCCTTCGAAGCCGTCCACATCGACGATCAGAGCCTCCGCCGCGCGCCGTTCGGCGACGGTTTCCCAAAGGTCCTCTGGCTGGCGATCTGTGCTGTCTGACATCGGGGCGGGTCCATGGTGAAGGGGGACAAGGTCCGGTCCTGGCAGGGGAATGTCAAGATCAGCGGTCGCGCGGGGGGACGCGATTTCGAAATCGCGTTTTCGGGCAGCGCGCGCGGCGATCCTGAATGTCTATTTCAGCAGCGCTTCAAGCTCCGACAGGGCCTCCCGCTCGGAAATCGAAATGGCGCGCCTGCGGCTGCCAAGGGCGCGGGAAAGCCGCTTCGAAGCGGCTTCGTCCAGCCCCCCGGCAGCGGTGACGACGGCTTCCATCTCGTCCGGCTTGCCGTTGCAATGCAAAACCACATCGCAGCCCGCCGCCCTTGCCCGCGCTGCCCGCTCCGTCAAACTGCCCGGCAGCGCATTCATCGACAGGTCGTCGGTCATCAGCAGCCCGTCAAATCCGATCTCCTCGCGGATCAGCCGGATCATGGCGGGGCTGAGCGTTGCGGGGGCATCGGGGTCGATCCGTTCAAAGACCAGATGCGCACTCATCCCCCAATGCAGATCGCTCAACGCCCGGAAGCTGGCGAAATCCGTCTGATCGAGCTCATCGCGCGACGCTGTCACATGCGGCAACGCGTGGTGGCTGTCGAGCGTCCCCAACCCGTGGCCCGGCAAATGCTTCATCACCGGGAACACCCCGGCATCCGACAGCCCGTCAGCCACAGCGCGGGAGATCTCCACAACTGTTTCAACATCTTCCCCGTAGCAACGGTTGCGCAGGAACGGGTGAGTGTCGGGCCGGGCAATATCGGCACAAGGCGCGCAATTGCCGTCGATGCCGATCGCCAGCTGCTCCCGCCCGATAAGGTAGCTGCGCAGATACATCGACCGCGCGGCCCCTTCAGGCCCCGCCTTTGCCACCTGATCAAAGGGCGGCAGCCATTCGCGCCAATGGGGTGCTCGCAGGCGTTGGACCCGCCCGCCTTCCTGATCCACGAAGATGGGGGCCTGCCAGCCCACGGCGTCCCGCAGATCACCGGTCAGCCGCCGCACCTGATCCGGCGTTTCCACGTTACGGGCAAAGAGGATGAACCCCACGGGAGCCACATCCGCGAAGAACGCCGCCTCGACGCGCGACAGGCGCGGGCCGAGGCACCCGAGGATCGTGGCGCTTTTGGCGGCGTGCACTGGTGATCAACGCACGGTGACGGGGATACAGGGCGCCCCCTGGGCATTCAGCGCCGTGCAGAAGCGGCGGGCATCCGACAGGTCGTCGAACCCATGCGCCCGCAGACGGAAGAAGGCCCGCCCGCCCGACACGGCCCGCTGCACCACGCGGTCCTTGTCGCGGAAGAAATCCGGGTAGAGCCGCGCCAGCCGCACCCATTCCTCGCGCGCGGTCTCGGCATCGTCAAAGGCCCCGAGCTGCACCAGCCGGGTGCCCGTCGCCAGCCCTTCCGGGTCAAGCTCGGTCACCGATGCGGCTGCCGGTTGCGCGGCGGCCGGGGCGGCCGGGCTCAGCGACGCCACCAGCACGACCTCTTCCGGGCGGCTGAGCGGGCGCAGGGACCGGCTGACGCCGGGAATGGTGGCCGGGATCACGTCGATCAGCGGGCGCGGAGTCGCGGCAAGCGCTTCGGCCACGGCAGCGTCCACCGGGTTGCCCGCGGCAACGGCTTCGGCTTCGGCGGCCGGTTCCAGCGGTTCCAGCGGCGTGGCCTCTTCCAGCAGTCGGTCGATCAGGGCCAGCGTTTCCTCGCCCGCGGCGTCCGCAGGCGCGGTGCTGTCCGCCGGAAGGCTGGCAGAGCTCAGATCGATCTCTTCGATATCCAGCGGCGCCGGCGCCAGTACGATCCGGTCAGCGGCCGGCGCGGCCTCTGCCCCTTCGGTGATACGGTTCACCGCCAGCCCCTGATGGTCCGCCACGGTGCCACCCGGGTTCTCCGGTGCCACTCGCATCGGCCCTTCCAGCGCCTGGATCACCGGCACGCCGGAGACGTCGCGCACGGTCAGTTGCCAGGCCCAGATCGCTAGCCCGACGATCAGCGCGACCGACATCAGGGCGCCGATCCAGTTCACGATGATGGACATGCCCGATGCGGCGGTTGCGCCCTCGGTGTCATACCGGGACGCGGGTTCGTCATAATACTCAATATCTGCCATGCCTGCCCTCGCTTCCCGGCATGGGCAGTCCGCAAATGGCGCGGCATACCGGGTATTTCATAGCCTGCTCGATCCCCGGTCATCGCTTTTTTGAAGTGACGCCCCGTTATGTTCGGGGCTGCCCTCAGCGCATTTCTTCGACCGGTGTCACGCCATAGATACCAATACCGTTGGAAATAACAACCTGAACGGCACCAATGAGGGCAAGTTTTGCTTTCGATGCAACAGGGTCGTCTTCCTGCAGGAAACGCAGGGCCGGTTCGGCATTGCCCTTGTTCCACAGCCCGTGGAATTCGCTGGCCAGATCATAGAGGTAGAAGGCCACCCGGTGCGGCTCGTGGCTGGTGGCGGCGATCTCGACCAGGCGCGGCCATTCCGCCAGCTTCGCGGCCAGCGCAAACTCCGCCGGATGGGCGATGGCAGACAGGTCGGACGCATCCGCCGCGATCCCCGCCTCAGCCGCCTTGCGCTGCACCGAACAGATCCGGGCATGGGCGTATTGCACGTAGAAGACCGGGTTGTCCTTGGATTGCTCGCGCACTTTATCCAGGTCGAAATCCAGGGGTGCATCGTTCTTGCGTGTCAGCATGACGAAGCGCGTCACATCCGCGCCCACAAGGTCCACCACATCGCGCAAAGTCACGAAAGTGCCCGCCCGCTTCGACATCTTGAAGGGCTGACCGTTCTGGTAGAGCTTCACCAGCTGCGTCAGCTTGATATCCAGCGGCACGCGGCCGTCGGTCAGCGCGCTGACAGCCGCCTTCATGCGTTTGACATACCCGCCATGATCCGCGCCGAACACGTCGATCAGCAGGTCATAGCCGCGGCTGACCTTGTCGTAATGATAGGCGATATCGGGGGCGAAATAGGTCCAGCCACCATCAGATTTCTTGACCGGGCGATCCACATCGTCGCCGTGATCGGTGGAGCGGAACAACGTCTGCTCGCGCGGCTCCCAATCCTCGGGCGTCTTGCCCTTTGGCGGCTCCAGCACGCCTTCGTAGATCAGGCCCTTTTCGTCGAGAGAGGCCAAAGCCTTTTCGATAAGTCCGGTGCCGTAAAGCGATTTCTCGCTGAAGAAGATATCCATCTCGACGCCCAGAGATTTCAGATCCTCGCGGATCAGGCCCATCATCGCCTGGGTGGCGAAATCGCGCACCTCGGTCAGCCAGACGGATTCAGGCTGGTCCAAATAGGCATCGCCTACCTTGGTCTTGAGCGCCACGCCCACCGCGATAAGGTAATCGCCCGGATAGGTGCCATCCTCGAACGCCACCGCCTGACCATGCGCTTCGAGATAACGAAGGTAGACCGACCGCGCGAGCACATCGACCTGAGCACCACCGTCGTTGATGTAATATTCCCGCGTCACCTTATAGCCCGCGAAATCCAGCAGGCTGGCCAGCGCATCGCCAAAGACCGCGCCGCGCGTATGGCCCACATGCAAGGGGCCGGTGGGGTTGGCCGACACGTATTCCACGTTGACCTTGCGGCCCTGCCCCATGTCAGAGCGGCCAAAATCATTGCCCTGCATCAGCGCCGCGCGGGTCACGTCCTGCCAGACATGTGCCGCCAGCCGCAGGTTGATAAAGCCCGGCCCGGCGACCTCGGCGCTGTCAATCATCGCGCCCCCGGCCAGACGCCCCGCCAGCGCCCCGGCAATGTCACGCGGCTTTGCGCCCGCGGGCTTGGCCAGCACCATCGCGGCATTCGTGGCCATGTCGCCATGCAATGGATCGCGCGGCGGCTCTACCGTGACGTTGCCCATGTCGAGGCCGGCGGGCAATTCGCCCGCCTCCTGCATCGCCGTCAGCGCCTCAAGCACCTGTCCGCGGATCTCGGTGAACACATTCATCGGTCTGTCCTTGCTGTTCTGCGCGCCGGTTTACCACCGCAGCGGCGCGCGTCAATCGGATCGCGGCAACACGGTCATCAGCGTGCCGCCAATGCGCGCCGCCCCCGGCGCATTCAGCCCCGCCAGCGTCATCTGTAGTGCCGCCGCATCGACCCTGTCTTCCGCGCATTGCACCTGCACCCCGTTGATCGGCACGGATGCGCCAAGCTGCGCCTGCAAACGCGCCGCAAACGCGCCCATGGCGTCCGACAGGCTGGCCGTTACCGGATCCCCGGACCCGCCATGACAAAGGTAAACCGCCTGTCCGCCCCCCGAACGCAGCGCCGGGGCGAGCGCCGAGGTCAGCTGCGCGCAGGCCGGCAGCGCCATCGCCGGATGCCCCGGAAAGCGTAGCATCTGGCACAGGATCAGAAAGGTCAGCGGCGTATCGGCCCAGATATCGGTAAAATGTCCGATATGCTCTGGCTTCATCAGATTCAGGCGGAGCGGCTCTATCCGGTCAGGCGCGGCCCGCGTCAGCGTCATCAACAGCGTTTCGTCATGATCGACGCAGATCACCTTTGCCCCGGCGCGGGCAAAGGCAAGACCCAGGCCATGGCCAAGCTGCGCCCCCGCGCAGGCAATCAAAACAGTCTTTTCCAAAGCAGACCCATCCGACAATGTCACACCCGACCCCACCACTTTACGAAACTGAAAACCCCAGCCTTAAAGCGTTTCGTGAAAACCCTGAATCACGGATTTTCAAGAAACGCAGTACTCCGTTTAGTCGTTGCACGCGTTCCGCCTTTCGCTGATGTCCAAGTTTACGACGGAACGCTTTATCGTGTTGCGCGTAACGAAAACCTTTACCAACAGATTTTTCCTACAACGCCGCACATCCAAAAATCACGCGAGCGTCACCCTTATGCCGGTCTTTCTGGCGCAGACAGAGCAGGGTGTTTCTCGCGGCCCGACGGACGGCACGCGCCCGCCCCTGGCTACACCCCTTCGCGCGCCGCGCTTTCGCCCTGCCCGCCCAGCAATCTGGCATGGCTTTCCAGCGCAAAACGATCGGTCATCCCGGCGATGTAATCGGCCACCAGCCGCGCCAGATCGGTGTCCGTGGTGGCGCGCGACACGTCGGCTTGCCATCGTTGCGGCAGATGATCCGGGTTGGCCATGTAGAAGGGAAAAAGCGCGTCGACGACCCGCGTGACACGTTCGCGCATCCGCATGACCTTGGGCGCGCGGTACATGTGCTTGAAAAGAAAAGCGCGTATCACGTGCACGTCGCGCACCATGCCGCTTGAGAACGCGATCACGGGGTGCCCGAGGGCGCGCACGGCCTCGACGCTGTCGGGTGCGACCTCCTCCAGCGTCGCGCGGGAGGTTTCGATGATATCCCCCACCATCTCGCCAAAGACGCGGCGCAGCGCCTCGTGTCGGCGGCGATAAGGGTCAAGGCCAGGATACAGCCTGTCGACCTCGGCATAACAGGCACCGACCACGGGCAGATCACGGATATCGGCCTCGGAAAACAGGCCCGCGCGCAACCCGTCATGCAGATCGTGGTTGTTATAGGCCACGTCATCGGCAAGCGCCGCGACCTGCGCCTCGGCGCTGGCATAGCTGTGCAATTCCAGATCGTGCCGCGCGTTGTAGCTGTGTAGCGCATAGGGCAGCGCGCCGGTGACGGGGCCGTTATGCTTGGCGATGCCCTCGAGCGTGTCCCATGTCAGGTTGAGCCCGTCGAATTCGGCGTAATGCCGTTCAAGCGAGGTCACGATGCGGATCGTCTGCGCGTTGTGATCGAACCCGCCATAGGGGGCCATCAGCCGATCCAGCGCATCCTCGCCGGTATGCCCAAAGGGCGTGTGGCCCAGATCATGGGCCAGTGCGACGGCCTCGGTCAGTTCTTCGTTCAGGCCGAGCGCGCCCGCGATGGTCCGCGCCACCTGCGCCACCTCGATGGAATGGGTCAGGCGGGTGCGAAAATAATCGCCTTCGTGTTCCACGAAAACCTGCGTCTTGTGCTTAAGCCGGCGAAAGGCGCTGGAATGGATGATCCGGTCGCGATCGCGCTGGTAGCAAGAGCGAAACGCGCTTTCTTCTTCGGCCACAAAGCGGGCGCGCGCCTGTCGCGGATCTGAGGCATAGTGCCTGTGCATCACGATTTCCGGTCTGCCTTGCCTTGTTGCCCTGTCCCACGCGCCATATATTTGATATTGATAGGGAAGCAAAGCAAAGCGACAGGACATAGTAAATGCAACTGCCTCCAAAAGTCACAGACCGCGCATTCGAACGTCTGGCCGAGATCGACGCCGCCACGGATGGGCAGGCCCTGCGGGTCGCCGTCGATGGCGGTGGCTGCTCAGGCTTTCAGTATGACATCCGTCTCGACACGCCTGCCGAAGACGATCTGGTTCTGGAACAATCGGGTCAGAAGGTGGTGGTCGACAGCGTCTCGCTGCCGTTCCTGCAAGGCGCGGTGATAGATTTCACCGAGGAATTGATCGGCGCACGGTTCACCATCCAGAACCCGAACGCTACAAGCTCTTGTGGATGCGGCACATCGTTTTCCATGTAAGTATGGGCTGCGCCAAGTGACGCTTCCCCTTGTTACGGAAAAGATATGGTCTACTCGGCGGGCACGGTCGTGTCCGAAGCCGACAACAATGGCTGGTCCAGCACAAGCCAGATCCCGGCCATCAGCATCAAACCCGCGCCAAGGACAATGGCCATGTCGGGAACCTCGCCGAAAACCAGCACGCCGATCACGACCATCCAGACGAATTGCAGGTTCATCAGCGGCGTGACAACGTGCGCCGGCATCGTGCGCAACGCAGCGACCAGCACACACCGCGCCCCGAACAGCAGCACAGCATACATCACGGCCCAACCCAGATCCTGTGCCGCCATCGGCGTATAGACGAACGGAAGCGCCAGCCCCATCGCGACCATCAGAGCCAGGTTCGGGTAAAACACCTGCGCCAGCAACCCGCTGTCGCGCTGGCCGATATAGCGCGAGGTCACCATCGACACGGCCCCCAGCACCACGGCAGCGAAGGCCAGCGCGTGACCCTTGCCGATCCCGCTCAGCCCCTCATGGAACACGCAGAGCACGCCAAGCGTGCCGAACGTCAAGGCGATCCAGGCGCGCGTACCGACCCTTTCGGACAGGGCCGGGCCGGACAACAGCGCCGCCAGCAGCGGGATCAGTGCGATGAACAGGAACACCTCGGCAAAGGGCAGCAGGCGAAAGGCGTGGAAAAACGCGATCGTTCCCAACACCGTCGCCCCCGCCCGCAGCGCCATGGCCAGCGGACAGGAGGTCCGCAGGCCCGCCGACGCCGCACCGCCGACCCGGCTTGCGATCACGCAGAACAGCGCCACCAGCGCCCCGGAAAGCGCGAAAAGCTGCGGTGCGGCATAGTGCGCCGCGAATTGTTTGGTGATCGCGTCAGCCCCTGAAATCAGCAGGGTATAAAGCGCCGTCAGCCCGACACCGCCGAGAACGAGCCCGCGCGTCACCTTGTCGGCCCTGACGGGCACGCCGCCGGTCCACCCGCACGGGCGAAACCGGCAAAGAACGCCTCGAAATCAACCGCCGCCTCGGCCTCTTGCAGCACCTCGCGCGCCGCGTCCGACAGGCTGTCTCCGACCCGGTCGCGCATGTGGTGCCATTCCGGGCGGCGGTCCTGCGCCATTGCCAAAAGCCCTTCGGACAGCTCCCGCAACGGGGCCACATGGGGGCGCGGCGCGCGGAACTGGATCGGGCCTTCGGGGATTTGCGCGCCGAAGCCGCCCTGCCCGGCCACCGACATCGCCCAGTTGATCATCAGGTAGGGGTGGTAATCATCCTGCGCCCAACCCGGCGCGCCGCTTTCCACCACGAACAGCCGCGCCTGCGCGAAAAGCCAGCTTTCCCATGTGACAGGCGGCGTCTGCCCGGCAAAGCGCAGCGCGATGCAGACCTCGGACAAAAGGTCAGTGTTCAGTTCCAGAAACGCCAGCGTTCCGGCATGATACAGGCTGTCCAGCGCAGCGCGGGGCAGCTCTGGGCTGCGCCGCCCGTATTCGGACAGGTAGAACACGATATGCGTCAGTTCATACGCGGCTTTCTTGTTCGGGCGGGCAAAGGTTTCGCACTGCGTGACAAAAGCGTACAATCTATGCGTGAGCGCCTCATCCGCTTTCAGCGGCTCGATACCCCGGCGCTGGCACAATCTGCGCGCCTCGGCGCGTTGCAGATCCGACAGTTCGGCATCGGCCAGCCCCTCTTGCGCCACCCAGCGTGCCGCCGCTTCGCCCTTGGTGCCCGACAGGCCCAGATCCTCCAGATCCAGACAGAGTGACAGCAAGAAACGGTAATATTGCGGGAAGAAACCAAGCCGCGATTCAAAGTGCTCATAGAAATCGGCAAGCGGTTCCAGAGCCTCTGGCTCAAGCCGCGCGCCGGTGCTTTCCAGAAGGTTCAGAAGCTCGGCGTTTTCCTTGAGCCAGAACACATCACCCCGGCTGCGCCGTTCTGCCGCGAAGCGCTGAATCAGAGCGATCTTGCGCGCGGCGGGCGTGGCTTGGCGGAATGGAAGGTCAAGATGAAGAACGGATCCCATTGAATTGATCTTTCTGCTTTTATTTCCATTCCGCCACTTTGATCAGAGGCTCGACGTGAACATCTGCACCGCGTCACCATCCGTGCCGCGCGCCGCGCGTACCGGACCAAGGCTAGAGGTGAAAAGCTCGACCGCGTCGCCCGTGGCCGTCGCGCTGGCGGCGGGGCTGAGGCTGGAGGTGAACATATCCACCGCCTCGCCCATGGCCGTGTCGGAGGCTGCCGGCGACAGGCTGGAGGTGAACAGCGCCACCTGCTCGCCCGCGACCATGTCGGCGGTCGCACCCGGCATCAGCGAAGACGTGAACGCCTCGACGGCGCGTCCGTCATGCAGGCTGGCCAGCTCTGCGGGGGCTGCATCAAATGTTGTCCGGGTCTTGAGATTGGTCTGCATGGAAACTCTCCAGATTAGGGTTGTCAGCCCGGTAACGTTTGCAACCTTAAGGTTATCTGCCAAGAACTTTTTCACGTTTAGAAACTATCCACAAAGTCATACACACCCTGATATCTGCAAACCGGTCGCATATACAGGACCGCAGGGCGTTCACCCCGGTCATGAAAAAATGATGTCCACACAGTGTGGATAAACCGAAATTCCGGATTTCGGGAGAATTTTTTGCAAAATCACCTCAGGGGAGATTCGTACAGCCCCGCTCTTGCCTCCGGCGCCGGGCTGCGCGACAAGGCTCCGAGCCAAGGGAGACGCCCATGAAAATCGCCAGTTTCAACATCAATGGCATCAAGGCCCGCCTGCCCGCCCTGCTTGACTGGCTGGACGAGGCGCAGCCCGACATTGTGCTTATGCAAGAGATCAAATCCGTCGACGAGGGCTTTCCCCAAGAGCCGTTCGAGGAGCGCGGTTATCACGTGGAAACCCACGGTCAGAAAAGCTTTAACGGTGTGGGCATCCTGTCCAAGCTGCCGCTGGAGGACGTTACGCGCGGCCTGCCCGGCGACGATACCGATGAACAGGCCCGCTGGATCGAGGCGACGGTTGTCGGCGACAGCGCGCTGCGTTTATGCGGGCTATACCTGCCCAACGGCAATCCTGCTCCGGGGCCGAAATATGATTACAAGCTGGCCTGGATGACGCGGCTTGAGGCGCGCGCGCGCGATCTTCTGGCACAGGAAGAGCCGTTCGTGATGGCCGGGGATTACAACATCATCCCGCAAGACGAGGACGCCAAGCGCCCCGAGGTGTGGCAGACAGATGCGCTTGCCCTGCCCCAAAGCCGCGCCGCGTTCCGTCGGCTGGTCAATCTTGGCCTGACCGACGCGTTCCGCGCCACCAATCAGGCCGCAGGGCATTACACGTTCTGGGATTATCAGGCCGGGGCTTGGAACCGCGACGACGGTATCCGCATCGACCATGTCCTGCTCAGCCCGCAAGCCGCCGACCGCCTGACAGGCTGCGGCATCGACAAGGAAATCCGTGATCGCGAAAAACCGTCGGACCATGTGCCGATCTGGGTGGAAATGGATATCTGACGCCGGTCAAACCTGCGTGATATCGTAGCCGTAAAGCCAATCGAACTGGCCGGTCATGCGCCCCGGCGCGATCGCGCCGCCCAAACGTAGTGCTGTATGCGCGGCAAGCCGCAGAGGCGGGAATGACAGGTGGTATTTCCAGGCATTGCGGCTGGCCGCATTCACAACGCGGGTCACGCGGGCGCGGCGCAAATGCTGGTAGGCTACCAGCCCGCCGGACAGGCTTTGGGCGTGATCCAGGGCGCGCACGAGGCCCCAGGCGTCCTCAAGCGCCATGTTCGCGCCTTGCGCCAGGAAGGGCAGCGTCGGATGCGCGGCGTCCCCCAAAAGCGCCAGCCCGCCCTGATGCCAACGCGGCGCGACCGGATGGCGGAACAACCCCCACAGATGCACTTGCCCGACCCGTGCCAGCATGTCGCGCACCGGGGCACCGAAATCCGCGAAGGCGGCGCGCAGGTTGGCGGGGTCGTCTGTCTGGCTCCAGCTTTCGGATTGCCACGCCGCGCGTTCTTGCACGGCCACGATATTTCGCCGCCCTTGGGGTAACGGATAGCTGACCAGATGGCGGCGGGGGCCCATGAAGACCTGCGCCTCTGGCGGGGCGGTTTCGTCTGCGATTACGGCGCGCCACGCGACCTGCCCGGTAAAGAAAGGCTCTGCCGCGCCATTGATCGCGGGGCGCGCCACCGAATGCAGCCCGTCCGCCGCGACCATCAGATCGGCACTGACCTCGGCGCCAGCGGCGGTTGTGGCAACGGGCCGTTCAGCGGGGGTTATGGCGGTAATGCGCGTGCCGGTGACGATCTCGACCCCGGCCCGCCGCGCCGCATTTGCCAGCAGATCAAGCAGATCCGCGCGATGCACGAAAAAATACCACGGCCGATCCATCCCCGACAGATCGAGACGCAACACATCGCGCCCGGAATAGTCGCGCAGCCGGACCGCCTGCGCCTGCACCGCGCGCGCGCGCAGCTCATTGGCCAGACCAAGCGCCTCGAGCACGACGACCCCGTTGGGCGACACCTGCAAGCCTGCGCCGACCTCGCGCAGCGCCGGGGCCTGCTCCAGCACCCGGACCGATTTCGCGCCACGTCGCGCCAGCGCCAGCGCGGCGGCCAGCCCGCCGATACCGCCACCGGTGATCACGCAATCAAGATCCTGGATATCCATGCAGCTTGCCCCCGATCAAAAAAGCGCCGCGGCACGGGGCCACGGCGCTTGGAAATGTCGCCCGGTCAAATCGGTTCAGTCGTCGCGGTGTACTTTTTCCCGGCGCTCGTGGCGTTCCTGCGCCTCAAGGCTCATGGTGGCGATTGGACGTGCGTTCAGACGTTTGAGACTGATGGGGTCGCCCGTCACTTCGCAATACCCGAATTCACCCTCCTGAATGCGACGCAGGGCGGCGTCGATCTTGGAGACAAGTTTGCGCTGACGATCGCGGGTGCGCAGTTCCAGCGCGCGGTCAGTCTCTTCGCTGGCGCGGTCGGCCACATCGGGGATCGCACGTGTGCCGTCCTGAAGCCCCTCTATCGTGTCCCGGCTGCCTTCCAGCAGCTCATTTTTCCAGTTGGTCAGCTTGCGGCGAAAATATTCGAGTTGACGTTCATTCATGAACGGCTCGTCTTCCGCCGGGGTATAGTCCTCGGAAAGAAAGACTTCTGCTTTCATGTCTGCATCCTCTTCACGGCCAGCATCATTCATGAATTTCTCCCTGGCTCCGATGCGTGCGGGTTACACGGCCATGACCTGAATGTCACTACTCAATCACGCCGCATTGATGTGTTTTCCCCAGCGGATTAGATTGCGCGAAATCACGGCCCCCCGGCCCAAGCAAGGGATTGCAACAGGATGAGATTTCAAGGCACCGACGCCTATATCGCGACCGACGATCTGACCATCGCCGTCAATGCCGCCGTCACGCTGGAACGCCCCCTGCTGGTCAAGGGCGAACCCGGCACCGGCAAGACGGAACTGGCCCGGCAAGTCGCCAAGGGTCTTGGCCTGCCGATGCTGGAGTGGAACATCAAGTCCACCACCAAGGCGCAACAGGGGCTTTACGAATACGACGCCGTCAGCCGGTTGCGCGACAGCCAGCTTGGCGACGCGCGCGTGAACGATGTGCGCAACTATATCCGCAAGGGCAAGCTGTGGCAGGCCTTCGAGGCGGAAAACCGGCTCGTGCTGCTGATCGACGAGATCGACAAGGCCGATATCGAGTTTCCCAACGACCTGTTGCAAGAGCTCGACCGGATGGAATTTCACGTCTACGAGACAGGTGAAACGATCCGCGCAAAACAGCGCCCGATCGTCATAATCACCTCCAACAATGAAAAAGAACTGCCCGACGCGTTCTTGCGCCGCTGCTTCTTTCATTACATCAGCTTTCCCGATGTCGACACCCTGCGCCGCATCGTCGAGGTGCATCATCCCGGCATCAAGGATCAGCTTTTGACCGAGGCGCTGACGCAATTCTACGAGCTGCGGGATCAAAGCGGGCTGAAGAAAAAGCCCTCCACCTCCGAAGTGCTGGACTGGCTCAAGCTGATCCTTGCAGAGGATCTGACCGCCGAAGACCTAAAGCGCAGTGGCGCAGAAGCCCTGCCCAAGCTGCATGGCGCGCTGTTGAAGAACGAACAGGACGTGCATCTGTTCGAGCGGCTGGCCTTCATGGCGCGCCGCCAGCGATAAGTCGGCACCGCGCCAGAACCGCCTGTTAACACCTGTGGCAAAGCCCGTTGCAAAGCGGCAAGATGCTTTTTCGGCTTTGCGCCCCCCTTTTTTCAGCTGCGAGCCAGCATCTTGAAAAGAAAGGGATATAATCGGAAACATCTGGACTTGCGCCGGGCATTGGACCTTGGTCACATTTTTGCCTTTATTGCTCCTTAGATCAGACGGAATGGGAGGCCAATCTCCCTCCGGTCCGGCAAGGTCATCGAGCAGGGCGGAAGCGACATGTGCAAACAACATGCACAGGCCACCGCACGAGGTCATCGCCGGGCAGCGGAACGACGTCGTAGCGGCGGCGCTTTTGCTTGGTTCAATTCAGGCTTCGGGGGGCATATGCGCCGCGTCATTCTTCCAATCTGTCTCATGCTGGGCGCGTGTGTGCCCGGCGTGCCATCGGAAATGCCCACACGGGCCGCGACCGATCAGCCCGCCATGCTGCAAAGCATGAAATCCTTCTCCGCGCCGAAACCCCTGCCACCGATCCGGTCGAACCGTGATATCGCGCGGGATTTCCTTGAACTGTCGTTCCAGCTTGAATCAGGGCGCACTCTGACCAGTTTTTCGCGCTTCGAGGGGCCGGTTTCCGTACGTGTCACCGGCGATCCACCGCCCACGTTGATGCCTGATCTCAACCGTCTTTTGCATCGTTTGCGCACCGAAGCACAGATCGACATCACCCGCGTGCGCGGCGAGGCCGCGAATATCACGATCGAGGCCGTACCACGCAGCCGAATCCGCCGCCACCTGCCGAAAGCAGCCTGTTTCGTCGTCCCCAATATCAGCCGCCTGTCACAATACCGCGCCGCGCGCCACAGCCGGATCACGAACTGGAGCCTGCTGAAAAAGCGCGAGAAGATCGCGATTTTCCTTCCCAACGACGCCTCGCCACAAGAGGTGCGCGATTGCCTGCACGAGGAACTGGCACAGGCGCTTGGCCCGCTCAACGATCTGTATCGCCTGCCCGACAGCGTGTTTAACGACGACAACGTGCATACCGTGCTGACAGGCTTCGACATGTTAATCCTGCGGGCCTATTATGCACCCGAACTGCGTGCGGGCATGAGCCGGGGTGACGTCGCCACGCGCCTGCCCGGCATCCTTTCCCGGCTCAATCCACGCGGCGAGATGCTGGCGCCGCAATCCGTTTCCGCGACGCCACGCGCCTGGGTCAAGGCGATCCAGACCGCGCTTGGCCCCGGCGCGCGCCACGGGCAACGCATGAGCGCCGCGCGAGAGGCGCTGCGTATCGCGCAGGCCATCGGCTGGACAGACCACCGCCGCGCCTTTTCGCATTTTGCCATGGGCCGTCTGACCCAGGCGGGTGATCCCGATTACGCGCATGATCACTTTCTCATGGCTGACCGTTTCTACCGGATGACGCCGGGCACCGATCTGCACCGCGCCTATACCGCGTCGCAGCTTGCGGCCTATGCGGTCAGCCAGGGCAACGGCACGCACGCGCTGGATATTCTGGCGCCGCATCTTGCCGTGGCCGAGCGCCATGAAAACGCGGCGCTTCTGGCCACGCTGATGATGTTGCGTGCAGAGGCGCTTGATCTGACAGGCCGCGTCGCAGAGGCGCGCACCATCCGGGTGGACAGCGTCGGCTGGGCGCGGTACGGCTTTGGCTCGGATTGGGCGGTGCGCGCGAAACTTCGGGAAATCACGTCGCTCAGTCCCCTGAAAGGATAACAACGGGGATATCATGATCGTCATTCTGGGGGCCATTCTGGGCGCGGCCTTGGGCGCGCTGACCGCCTATCGCCGCAAGGGCAGCACTGCCGATATCCTGCAATACGCCTTTGTTTACGGGCTGGGCTTTACCTTGCTGGGGCTGTTCGCCACGTTGATCATCCACCGCATGTCCATCTGAGCGGTCCCGCATGTTCCTGCCCTTCTTCGAGACACTCAGAAAGGCGGGGCTGCCGGTCAGCCTGCGCGAGTATCTCACTTTTCTGGAGGCGATGGGCACCGGCCTTGTGACCTATGATGTCGAGGGGTTCTATTATCTTGCGCGCAGCGCGATGGTCAAGGACGAGCGACATATCGACCGCTTTGACCGCGCCTTTGCCGCCAGTTTTGAAGGGCTGGAACAGATCACCAGCCAAGACATGCTGAACGCCGTCGACCTGCCCGCCGAATGGCTGGAAAAGATGGCCGAAAAGCACCTGAGCGCCGAAGAACGCGCCGAGATCGAGGCGCTTGGGGGCTTCGACAAACTGATGGAAACGCTCAAAGAGCGCCTGAAAGAGCAGCAGGGCCGTCATCAGGGCGGCAACAAGTGGATCGGCACTGCCGGCACCTCGCCTTTCGGCGCCTATGGCTACAACCCCGAGGGCGTGCGGATCGGGCAGGACAAGTCGCGCCACCAGCGTGCGGTCAAGGTCTGGGACAAGCGCGAATTCCGCAATTTCGACGACAGCGTGGAGCTTGGTACGCGCAACATCAAGGTCGCGCTCAAACGTCTGCGCCGTTGGGCGCGCGATGGCGCGCATGAAGAGCTTGATCTTGACGGCACGATCCGCGCCACCGCAGAGCACGGCTATCTTGATGTGAAAACCCGCCCCGAGCGGCGCAACGCCGTCAAGGTGCTGCTGTTTCTGGATGTGGGCGGCTCGATGGATCCGCATATCGCTGCGGTTCAGGAACTTTTTTCAGCGGCACGCGCGGAATTCAAGCATCTGGAATATTACTATTTTCACAACTGCCTTTACGAAGGCGTCTGGCGCGACAACCGCCGCCGTTGGGACGAACAGACCCGGACCGAAGAGGTGTTGCGCACCTTCGGGTCCGATTACAAATGCATCTTTGTTGGCGATGCCTCGATGTCCCCCTACGAGATTGCCTATCCCGGCGGCGCGAACGAACATTGGAACCCCGAGGCCGGTCAGGTCTGGCTGAACCGCGCGCGCGCGCAATGGCCCGATCACATGTGGATCAATCCCGTTCCGGAAACCTATTGGGGCTATACCCAATCCATCCAGATGATCCGCCAGATATTCGAGGACCGGATGGTGCCGATGACATTGGCAGGGCTGGAGCGCGGCATGAAGGAACTGGGGCGGTAAAGCGCGTCACGCTCTATCAGATGGACCCGCCCCGGTGCAACTTGCCACAGCAGGCAGCCTGCCTCCAGTCGAGCAAGCCTTGTGAGCACAACCTGTCGCCCCAAGAAAAAAGGCCGCCCATTCCAGCGGCCTTTCTCTGGATCGTATGTAAGTGTCGTTAAACGCTTGGCTATTTGGAATTTGATTTTATTATTTTTAATCAATAATTTATAACTGCCGTGAAAATTATGCTATCAATGTGCGAATAAATCAATGCCTCAAAAAGGCTTTGCTAAAAAAACCATACTAAATACGTCCTCCTATTTAGAATTTTCATTATTCCGCTCTGCATTATGTTCCATTCTCTTAAACCGAACAGAGCTATATATATTAGACAGCGCCCAAATCGAAATAAAAGTCGCAGCAAGCATTCCGCCACTCACTACTTCTTCATCAAAACCAAGTGAACGTAAGAAAAACTGCGTCAAAATTGCTACAATCGCTATGAACATCATAAAGAATGGCACAATCAAAACAAAACCCCAAATTGCAAGGTATGTAATTATTATTTCTTTAAGTGCTTTCATTTCACTCTTTCCAATTAATCATCAGCATCACTATGCCAATCTGCCCTCGTGCAACTGCACCTTCGCTACCACACAAATCGCCACTTTTCATGCCTAAAACGCACACATAGCGCCACCGCAGCGTGTATCAGCAAACATCAGCGACAAAGAAAAAGGCCACCCGCACGGGTGGCCTTTTCGATAGTTGGGATCGCGTGGAGGTTGATTAACGCTTGGAGAACTGGAAGCTCTTGCGCGCCTTGGCGCGGCCGTACTTCTTGCGTTCCACCACGCGGCTGTCGCGGGTAAGGAAGCCGGCGGCCTTGAGCGCGCCGCGCAGGGACGGATCATAAAGCTGAAGCGCCTTGGACACGCCATGCTTGACCGCTCCGGCCTGACCGGACAGGCCACCGCCTTTGACCGTCGCCATGACATCGAACTGGTCTTCAGTGCCCGACACGGTGAAGGGCTGCTTGAGGATCATCTGAAGCACGGGACGCGCGAAATACTCGTTGATCGGCTTGCCGTTCACCACGACCTTGCCGGAACCCGGTTTGATCCAGACACGGGCGACCGCATCCTTCCGCTTGCCGGTGGCATAAGAGCGGCCAAGCGCGTCACGTACCGGTTCACGCGGGGTTTCGACCTCGGTGGCCGTTGCCTCTACGCCGTCTGCGACGGCCTCAAGACCTTCGAGAGTTTTGATTTCATCAGCCATGTGGATTAAACCCGCGTGTTTTTCTTGTTCATGGATTTCACATCCAGCACATCGGGGCTTTGCGCCTCGTGTGGATGCTCGGCACCGGCATAGACGCGCAGATTTGTCATCTGCTGACGCGCCAGCCGGTTCGAGGGCAACATGCGTTTGACGGCCTGTGTCACCACACGCTCGGGATGCGCGCCTTCGAGGATCTGGCCCGTGGTGCGCGACTTGATGCCGCCCGGATGGCCGGTGTGCCAGTAATTGGGCTTCATGCGCTTGTTGCCGGTCAGCTGGACCTTCTCGGCATTGATGACAATCACGTTGTCGCCCATGTCCTGAGATGGGGTGAAGCTGGGCTTGTGCTTGCCGCGCAGGCGGGTGGCAATGATCGAGGCGAGACGGCCAAGAACGACGCCCTCGGCGTCGATCACGATCCATTTCTTGTCGATATCTGCCGGAGTCGCAGAAAAGGTTTTCATGTGTTCGTCCCTGAGTTCTGGGGTCTTGTTCGGATTGCGCGGTTATACAGGGTGGCGCGACCAGATCAAGCGAATGAAGCGTCAAATTTTCTATCGTTATCATGTACTTGTAAATTAGGTATTTATATACCCCACATCAGACAACCCCCAAGAGCCGTGCCGGCTCAGATGTCGACCGCCAGCGGCGGCGCGTCAAGCAAGCGCGACATGGTCGCAAGCGCGGCTTCAAGCTCGCGGTCGGGCATGTACGGGTTCAGGCTGACCCGCACAGCGTTGGGGGCCTGCCCATCCGGCAGCGCGAATTCATCGGCGGGCTTGATGCGGATGCCCTCGGCCTCGCACGCCCGCGCGAACGTCGAGCCGCGCCAGCCCTGCGGCATCCGCAACCACACAAACGGCGCATCCTCGCGCCATTGCACGTCCCAGCCGCCAAGCAGGTTGATCGCCATGCGCACCTTGCGTGCCACTTCTGATTCCACTTTTTGGCGGGTTTCCTCTGCGGCACCCGACCGGAACAGCGCCGTGGCCGTGTCGACCATCGGCTGCGGCATCCCGTAGAACGAGGATTGCGCCACCTGTCGTGCCTGCGACCCCTGTCCCACCGGGGCGACCGCATAGCCAAAGCGCAAAGCCGCCGAAACCGTCTTGCTCAGCGAGGAGACGAACCACGCGCGTTCCGGGCAAAGCGCGCGGTAAGCAGGCGTTTCGGCCCGTGTCAGGCAGTGGCAATCATCCTCGATGATCTGAAGCTCGAACTGTCGGGCCAGGGCCGCGATCTCGGCCTTGCGGGCGGCGGGCGTGTGGCAGGTCGTGGGGCTGTGCAATTCCGGCGAGGTCAACAACACTTGCCCGCCATGACGGCGCAGCACCTCTTCAAGATGATCCGGGCGCAGGCCGTGCTCGTCCATGTCGACCCCGATCAACTGCGCGCGCAAGAGCCGCGCGGCATGGCGCACGCCGGGATAGGCCAGCGATTCCGTCAGGATGACGGGGGTCGTGCCCTGCAAAACCGCCTGAAGCGCCATCATCGAGACATTCTGCGCACCCAGCCCCAGCACCACATCCTCGGCCGCAATGCGCCCCGCGCGATCCGGCCCGATCCAGTGGCCGACCGCGACGCGCGCGCCATGATCGGTTTGCGGCGAGGGGTAATCGACATACCCGTGCACATTGCTGCGCCCCAGATCCTGCAACACGCGGCGGATATGCGCCTCCTGCCCGACATCTGGCACCCGCACCGCGCGCAGATCCAGCCATCCCGGTTGCGGCGGATTGAGCAGCGGATCCTCTGCCGGCTGGCTGAGCAGGCCGCCGGACACAAAGGTACCGCGCCCCACGCCGGTCTCGACCAGCCCCTCCTCTGCGGCCAGCTTGTAGGCGCGCGCGACCGTGCCCGGCGTGATCCCCAGATCCCAGGCCAGCTCACGCACCGGAGGCAATTTCGCCCCCCGCGCAAGCCTGCCGGTACGGATGGAAGCGCGCAAGGATTGTATCAATACAATATACTTAGATTCAGTCGATTTCGATAGGTCTGGCGGCCAATTTGTATCAGTCACAATGTTTTCCTAGCGATTCAGGGCGGAAATACGTACAAATAGAGATGTAACATACAAATTGTATCAATACAATATAACGAGAGATCCATGTTCAGCCAGACCAGTATAGACCTAAAGCGTTTCGTCAAAGGCGGTGATGCGGCTTTTCCACAAAACGCTTTTGACGCCGTGGAGCAGCTTGGCGCCTATTGCCGCCTGCCCGGCCTGTCGCGCCCGGCGGTCGAATTGATATGGATCTACATGCTGTGGACGCAACGCCGCCAAAGCCGCCGCGACCTGGCCCGGCTGGATGCGCGGATGCTGCGCGATATCGGGGTGGCCCCGAAGGACGCGCGGCGGGAAAGCCGCAAGTGGTTCTGGAGGCCTTGACGATCCCCGTGGGGCCTCTTGCACTGGGCCGGCCAAGTGCCGGCCCATTTTTTGTCATTCGCGCAGCGCCATCAGACGGGCCTTGTCGCCGCTGTCATCCGGGCTGGAGATGGCCTGCGCCAGTTCTTCCAGCGTGGCGATGGAGTGACCGGCCCGAAAGGAATCCACATGCGGGAGCATCGCGCGGATGCCGGTGGCGCGTGGTGCGAAGCCGTCCCACCGCAAGAGCGGATTGAGCCAGATCAGCCGCCGTGAGGAAAGGTGCAGGCGCTGCATTTCATGCTCCAGGCTGGCCGCATCGTCGCGGTCCAGCCCGTCGGTGATCAGCAGCACCACGGCCCCCTGCCCCATGACGCGCCGAGACCAGTCCCGGTTGAACGCGTGCAAACAGGCCCCGATCCGCGTGCCGCCCTCCCAGTCCTGCGCCTCGCGCCCGGCGGCGCGCAGCGCGGCATCCACGTCGCGCGCGCGCAGATGACGGGTGATATTGGTCAGCCGCGTGCCGAAGGTAAAAGCATGGACCCTGGCCCAGCCCGCGCCTTTTTCATTGGCCACGGCATGAAGAAAATGCAAAACCATCCGGCTATATTGGCTCATGGAGCCTGAAATATCGCAAATCGCCACGAGGTTCGGCCAGCGCGGGCGCGGCTTTTGCAGATGGATGCGCCCCATCTCGCCGCCGCGGCGCATCGCCGCCTGAAGGGTCTTGCGCGCGTCGATCCTTTGGCCGGTATGGCTGGCCATGACCCGGCGCGAGGCGAAAGGTTTGACCGGCAGGCTGAGGCGCGCCAGCATCCGCTTGGCCTCGGCAATCTCGGCGGTGCTCATCTGTTCGAAATCGAGCGTTTTGAGCTTTTCCTCGCGCGACATGGTTTGCGCGGCGTCGATCTCGATCAGGATCTCCTCGTCGGACCCTTGCGGGTCCGTCTCGGGCATTTCGGGTTCGATCCCGTCGAGAAGCGCCTCGGCTGCGCGTTTTTCGGCGGCCTGCGCGCTACGCTCTTCCTGCACACCGCGGATGGCCGGCAGCATCAGGGACATCATATGTTCCATGTAGCGCGGATCGCGCCAGTAGAGCCGGAAGATCTGGGCGAACACCGCACGATGTTCGGGCCGGGTCACGAAACAGGCGCGCAGCGTGTAGTAAAAATCGGATTTGGCGCTGAAGCCCGCGGCCTCGACCGCGCGAATGGCGTCGATCACGCGCCCCGGCCCCACCGGTAGCCCCGCCTTGCGCAGCGCGCGGGCAAAATGGGTGATGTTATGGGTGAGTTTGGGATCCTCGGGCAGGTCGAGATCGGGATACTCCATCAGCGGGCGAAACGGGGGCTCTGCCCCCGAACCCCCGAGGTATTTGGGGCCAGATGAAGCATCAGGCGGGGTCCAGCCCGGCGCGGGCCTCGTCCAGGAGGCGCTTGGCCTCGGAGCCTTGCAGCTTGGCGATATCGTCCTGGTATTTCAGGATCGCGCCGAGCGTGTCGGCGATCACCTCGGGGCTGAGCGAGATCACGTCGAGTGCCAGAAGGCATTTGGCCCAGTCGATGGTTTCGGCGACGCCGGGTTTCTTGAAGAGATCCTCGCTGCGCAGTTTCTGCACGAAGGCAACGACCTCGCGGCTGAGGCTTTGGGCAGCTTCTGGCGCGCGGGCCTGGAGAATGTCGATCTCGCGGGCGAAATCGGGGTAATCGACCCAGTGATAAAGGCAGCGGCGTTTGAGGGCATCATGCACCTCGCGGGTGCGGTTGGAGGTCAGCACGACGATGGGTGGCTCGGGCGCGGCGATGGTGCCCAGTTCGGGAATGGTGACCTGGAAATCGCTGAGCGCTTCGAGCAGGAACGCCTCAAACGGCTCGTCGGTGCGGTCGAGCTCGTCGATGAGCAGCACCGGCGGGCCGCCGTCCTGCGGGCGCATTGCTTCGAGGAGTGGGCGTTCGATCAGGAACTGCTCGGAAAAAAGCTCTTTCGTGAGCCGCTTTCGGTCGACCGCGCCCTCGGCCTCGGCGGCCCGGATGGCGATCATCTGTTCGGCGAAGTTCCATTCATAGACCGCCGAGGAGGCGTCGAGCCCCTCGTAGCATTGCAAGCGGATCAGACGCCGGCCCAGCCCGGCGGCGAGCGCCTTGGCGATCTCGGTCTTGCCGGTGCCCGCCTCGCCTTCCAGAAAGAGCGGACGCCCCAGACGCAAGGCGAGGAAGACGACCGTGCCGAGCGCGCGGTCGCAGACATAGCCCTGAGCGTCGAGCAGGGACTGGACATCGTCGATGGACGTGAATGTGGTCATGGTGCCTCCTGTGCCGTCAAGAACTGCACGCGTCCGCCGCGCCGTCAAGGCCCCGGAGTCGCCGGGGCGCCCGTCAAACCCCTTCAATTTTCCAAAATTTCGCCCCAATTGGCCCCTATCCCAAGGCACGATACAGGCCGTGATGCGCGGCGCGAGCCCGAGGAATGAGTAATGACTGCCGAGTATTCCAAAGCGCTGGACACCAGCCTGAACGGGCTTGCCTGGCCCGATTGGCTGGAGCGGCTGGCCGAAGCCACCGATGCCGATGGCTATGCCGAATCGCTGGGCGGGTGCCATGCAGCCATCTTTGTGGAGCAAAAACCCACCCTGCTGGTCAGTTTCGAGCAGTTCGAGTCGATCCGCGTCTTGTCGCCAGAGGCGCAACCGCTGGGCTGGCATCTGGCCAAGGCGCTGGGCTGGTCGCATCTGTGCCTTGCCTGCCAGGGCGAGACATGGTTCCGCGAGGGGCGGGTTTACGGGTATTTCGACCGGCTGGTGGATGACGGGTTCTTCGAAGAATTCGACCAGGTGATCTTTTACGGCGCGGGGGCTTGTGGCTATGCCGCGGCAGCCTTTTCGGTGGCGGCGCCGGGCGCGCGGGTGCTGGCGATCCAGCCGCAGGCCACGCTTGATCCGCGCATGACGGAGTGGGACGACAGGTTTCGGGCCATGCGGCGCACCGATTTCGCCACCCGCTACGGATATGCACCCGATATGCTGGATGCGGCGGACGCGGCTTTTGTGCTTTACGATCCCGACATCGAGCTGGATGCGATGCACGCGGCTCTTTTCGCGCGGTCGAACGTGACGCGGTTCCGGATGCGTTTCATGGGGCCGCGTCTGGATCGCGGTTTGCTACGCATGAACCTGCTGTTACGCATTCTGGCGCAGCTAAGCGGCGGCAAGCTGAGCGAGTTGGCCCTTGCGCGCCTTTACCGCGCCCGCCGCGAGGACGTGCCCTATCTCAAGTCGGCCCTCGGGCGGCTGGAGGATGACGGGCGGCTCCGGCTGGTGGCGCGGATGGCGGGCCATGTGATGCGCACCACGCCCGGCCCGCGTTTTCGCCGGAGCCTGCGCGCCGCCTATCAGCAAGCAGCGGAGCTGGGGCTGGAGATGCCGCCTAACCCCGAAGCGTGACATGGCATCTGGATCAGGGCGCGGCGCTGGTGTAAGCCCGCTCGCATGACACAGACACTGACCCTGCCCCGCCCTGACGACTGGCACCTGCACCTGCGCGATGGCGCAGTTCTTCGCGCCGTCCTGCCCGAAACCGCGCGCCATTTCGCACGAGCGATCATCATGCCCAATCTGGTGCCGCCCGTTGTCACCTCTGGCGACGCGGCCGCCTACCGCGACCGCATTCTCGCGGCGCTGCCCACCGGCATGGATTTCACGCCGCTGATGACGCTTTACCTGACCGAGCAGACCGATCCCGACGATGTCGCCCATGCCCATGCGTCGGGGCTGATCACGGCGGTCAAGCTCTATCCGGCGGGGGCCACGACCAATTCCACCTCGGGTGTTCGCGATTTCGACAAGGTGCGCGCCGTGCTTGACCGGATGGCCGAAATCGGCCTGCCACTATGTGTGCATGGCGAGGTCACCGATGCCGAGATCGACATCTTTGATCGCGAGGCGGTGTTCATCGACCGGGTGCTTGATCCATTGCGCCGGGCCACGCCGGGGCTGCGCGTGATCATGGAACACACCACCACGCGCGACGGGGTCGAGTATGTCAAGGCCAATGACAGCGGGCTTGCCGCCACGATCACCACGCATCACCTGATCATCAACCGCAACGATATTCTCGCAGGGGGTATCAGGCCGCATTACTATTGCCTGCCCGTGGCCAAGCGCGAGGAACACCGGCTGGCACTGCGCGAAGCCGCCACCAGCGGCGACCCCCGGTTTTTTCTGGGCACCGACAGCGCCCCGCATACCGACCCGAACAAGGAAAGCGCCTGTGGCTGCGCGGGCTGCTTTACCGCCACCAACACCCTGTCGATCCTGGCCGAAACCTTTGAGCAGGAGGGCGCGCTGGCCCATCTCGAAGGCTTTGTCAGCCGCAATGGCCCCGGCTTTTACGGGCTGCCGGTCAACAGCGAAACACTTACCCTGACACGCGGTGCGCCGATCACCTACCCGGCGACCATCGACACCGAAGACGGGCCGATCACGCTGTTTGACCCGAAAATGCCGTTGCATTGGCGCGTGGACTGATCCGTCTTCGAGCATCCAACATCCCCGCCGGAGGTTCCGGCACCTGCCACAAAGGACCGCCCCCATGATCCCGTCCGCCTATCCGCCCGCCACCGAGATTGCCCGGCTCACCGCGCGCATGTTGCTTGAAATAAAGGCCGTGCATTTCAACGCCGACGAGCCCTTCACGCTGGCCTCGGGCCTGCCAAGCCCGACCTATATCGACTGCCGCAAGCTGATCTCCTATCCGCGCATCCGGTCCACTCTGATGGATTTTCTGACCGTCACCGTGCTGCGTGACGCGGGCTTCGAGACGTTCGACAATATCGCGGGCGGCGAGACGGCGGGCATTCCCTTTGCCGCGCTGGTGGCCGAGCGGATGGGCCTGCCGATGACCTATGTGCGCAAGAAGCCCAAGGGCTATGGCCGCAACGCCCGCATCGAGGGGGCCATGACCGAGGGCGAGCGTGTGCTTCTGGTCGAGGATCTGACGACCGATGGCGGCTCCAAGCTCAGCTTCGTGGATGCGATCCGCGAGACGGGGGCGACCTGCGGGCATACGGCCGTGATCTTTTACTACGGGATCTTTCCCGACACGCTCAAGACCTTGGGCGATCACGGCGTCGCCCTGCATTACCTGTGTACATGGTGGGACGTTCTCGCCGAGGCCCGCGCACAAGAAGCGTTCGATCCCGCGACACTCGATGCGGTCGAATCGTTCCTGCGCGACCCGCGCGCATGGCAGGCCGCGCGCGGCTGACAGGTACGGGTCATGCCCGTGGGCATGGCGCGCAAGACCCGGTTCAAAAAAAGCGCGATGCGGCAGTTCGGTCACGCCATTTGGTTAGTAACCGCCGCGCCGCGCCATATCTTGACGCGACCCCCGCCCCTGCGGCAAGATATGGTATGTGTGAGATATCCACAGCCAATCCACAAAAAGATACCATTTGCCCATGCGCGGCGTGGCTTTGTATGCACCAAGGCCACAGGCACACCGGGGGTAGGGAATGAACGAGGTCACAAGTTTCAACGCGACCGGCGCGGATACGATGCCGCATTCGATCGAAGCCGAACAGCAGCTTCTGGGCGCGATCCTGACGAACAATGACATCTATGACCGTGTCGCCAGCCTGATCCAGCCGCATCATTTCTACGACCCCGTCCATGCCCGCATCTACGAAACCGCCGCCGCGCGGATCGCCAAGGGCAATCTGGCCTCTCCGGTAACCATCAAGACCTTTCTGGAGGATGACGAGGGGCTAAAGGAACTGGGCGGCCCGGTCTATCTGGCCAAGTTGGCCGGGGCCGCGATCTCGGCCTTTGCGGCGCGGGATTACGCCCAGATGATCTACGACATGGCGATCCGGCGCGAACTTATCGGGCTGGGGCACGAAATCGCCGATCACGCTACCCGCGCTGATGTAGAGAACGAACCGCGCGACCAGATCGTGATGGCCGAGCAGAAGCTTTACAAGCTCAGCGAGCAAGGCCAGACGGAAAGCGGATTTCAAAGCTTTCTCAAGGCTGTCACCGACGCCGTAAATGTCGCCAATGCCGCCTATCGGCGCGAGGGCGGGCTGGCCGGGATCTCTACCGGGCTGATCGACATGGACAAGAAGCTGGGCGGGCTGCACAAATCCGACCTTCTGATCCTCGCCGGGCGCCCGTCGATGGGCAAGACCTCGCTGGCAACCAATATCGCCTTCAACATCGCCAAGGCCTATAAGCGCGGACAGCGCCCCGATGGCACCGAGGGCGCAATAGAAGGCGGCGTTGTGGGGTTCTACAGCCTGGAAATGAGCGCCGAGCAGCTGGCCGCGCGCGTGCTGTCCGAGGCATCCGAAGTACCGTCCGAACAGATCCGGCGCGGCGACATGACCGAGGGCGAGTTCCGCCGTTTTGTCGAGGCCGCGAAAACGCTGGAATCCTGCCCGCTTTACATCGACGACACCCCTGCCCTGCCGATCAGCCAGCTCGCCGCGCGCGCCCGGCGGCTCAAGCGCACCCATGGGCTTGATGTGCTGATCGTGGACTATTTGCAGCTTGTGCGCCCGGCCACCGCCAAGGACAGCCGCGTCAACGAAGTGTCGGAAATTACCCAGGGACTGAAAGCGATCGCCAAGGAACTGGATATCCCCGTTATCGCCCTGTCGCAGCTGTCACGTCAGGTCGAATCGCGCGAGGACAAGCGCCCGCAGCTTTCCGATCTGCGCGAATCCGGCTCCATCGAGCAGGACGCCGATGTGGTGATGTTCGTCTTTCGCGAAGAATATTATGCAGAGCGTGAAAAGCCCGGCGACGACCAGCTTGACAAGATGGCCGAATGGCAAGCCCGCATGGAAAAGCTGCATGGGCGCGCGGAGGTCGTCATCGGCAAGCAGCGTCACGGCCCCATCGGCACCGTCGAGCTTAGCTTCGAGGGCCGCTTCACCCGGTTCGGCAATCTTGTCAAACCGTGGCAGCAGGATGGCGGGGAGTTCTGAGCGCGCGTCATGCCCCGGCTGTTTGTTCATATCGGCACGCCCAAGACCGGCTCCACCGCGATCCAGTACTTCCTGGCCCGCAATTTCGAGGCGCTGCGCGATCGGGGCGTGAATTTCATCCGCGAGGGGCGCAAGCGCGAGGCGCATAATCTGGTTCTGCAAGCCCGCCGCGCCGGTAATATCGCCGCCGTGATGGACAAGGTCGTGGCCGAGATCGAACGCCGCCCAGAGGCGACCCACGTCCTGACCTCCGAGATGTATTTCGGTGCGGGCGCTGCGCAGGATCTGGCCGGCGCCCTGCCGGGCGCGCTGCGCCGCGAGACCCGCATCCTGGTTTACCTGCGCCGGCAGGACAGGTTTCTGGAGGCGCTCTATAAACAGCGCGTCAAGACCGGGCGCTATCACGGCGACGCGCTGGATTTCGCCCGCGCCAAGCTGGGCAACGGCAATTACCTGCGCGCGCTTGCGCCCTATGCGGAGGCGTTCGGGCCGGAAAACATCCTGGTGCGCCCGTTCGAGCGGCAGCTATTCCGCGACGGCAATATCGTCTGCGATGCCGCCGATCTGTTGGGGGTTAAGGGGATGAAGGATCTTTTCGTGCCCGGCTCGGTCGACAACCTGACGCTCAGCCACGAGATCACGCAGCTTCTGGCGCGTCTGGGGCGGGCAACGGATGTGAATATCAAGGACATCATCCGCCACCTGTCGCAGGATCCCCCCGAGGGGGCCGCGCGTTCGGGGGATTGCTTTTCGCTGGCCGAACGACGCGAGATCATGGCCGGGTTCGAAGCCACCAACCAAGAGCTGCGGCAGCTTTATCGCCCTGATCTGCCACGCCTGTTCACCATGTCCGACCTGGCCCCCGGCGCGCCGGACACGACCCCCGACGCCACCGAGCGCCTGCACCGAATGGAACGCGCGCAGGATATCGTTTTCACGGCACTGGAAGAAATGCGCGCCAAAATTCCGGCGTGAGACGAACATCACCGGTCAAGTTCGCCATTCTGATTTCGCTTGACCCCTCTTGCCATCCTGTCAAAACGCGGCGTCATGAGCACAGGTAAACTGACCATTGATCTTGATGCCCTGGTGGCCAACTGGCAGGCGCTTGACGCCCGCACCGCCTGTGCGACCGCGGCTGTCGTCA
The DNA here is from genome assembly GCA_024742835.1 of Paracoccaceae bacterium. Lineage (GTDB taxonomy): Bacteria > Pseudomonadota > Alphaproteobacteria > Rhodobacterales > Rhodobacteraceae > Roseovarius. The sequence goes on from JANSXS010000007.1 coordinate 30,890, forward strand.
AGGCCGATGCCTATGGGTTGGGCATGGCGCGCGTGGCACGTGCTCTGGCAAAGGCGGGCGCGCGGCAGTTCTTTGTCGCTGTCGCCGAAGAGGGGGCCGCCCTTCGCCAGGCGCTGGGGCCGGACGCGGACATTTTCGTGTTTTCCGGGCATATGCCGGGAGATGCGGACATGATCGGTGACATGCATTTGACCCCGATGATAAATTCGCTGGATCAACTGATCCGCCATGTCGAGGCGCTGCCCGGTCATGGCTTTGGCATCCAGCTTGACAGCGGCATGAACCGGCTGGGCATGGAACCGGACGAATGGGCCGCCGTACGCGAGGTCGCGCTTGGCCAGAACCCGGCGCTGATCATGAGTCATCTGGCCTGCGCCGACGAGGCCGCGCACCCGATGAACGCGGCGCAACTGGCCACCTTCCGGGAAATGACAGCCGATACCGGCGTGCCGCTGTCGCTGGCCGCGACGGGTGGCTGCCTGATGGATGCCGATTTTCATTTCGACCTGACCCGTCCCGGCATCGGGCTTTATGGCGGGCAGCCGTTTGAGGATGCGCGCCCGGTTGTCACGCTCGATATTCCAGTGATCCAGACCCGGCGCGTGGCGCCGGGCGAAACGGTGGGCTATGGTAACACCTATACGGCGACGCGCGAGACGCGCATCGCCACCATCGCCGCAGGCTACGCCGATGGCATTCACCGCATCATGGGCCCGAAAACCGTGCTTTATGCCGAGGATGTGCCCTGCCCTGTCGCGGGACGCATATCCATGGACCTGATCGGGGTGGACATTACCGATCTGGGCCATGATCCGGCCAGCCTGCGCCTGCTGGGGGCCGAACAGGGGGTCGACGATCTGGCCGACAATGCCGGCACCATCGGTTACGAGATCCTGACCTCTCTGGGGGCGCGCTATGACAGGCGCTATATCGGCGGATGACCCTTTTGCTGTCGCCTCTGGCCGCCTTGGGACGCAGCGTGCTGGCCGGACTGGCCATGCTGGGCCGGATCGTGATCTTTGCGCTCAGGGCGTTCAGCCATATCCTGCGTCCGCCCTATTACCCGCGTGAAATCGGTCATGCGTTGTTACAGATCGGCTGGCTGTCGCTGCCCGTGGTGGGGCTGACGGCGGTGTTCACCGGCGGCGCGCTGGCGTTGCAGATCTACGCGGGCGGCGCGCGTTTCAACGCCGAGGCGGTGGTGCCGCAGATCGTGGCCATCGGCATGGTGCGAGAACTTGGGCCGGTGCTGGTGGGGCTGATGATCGCGGCGCGCGTCACCTCGTCCATCGCGGCCGAGATCGCCACGATGAAGGTGACAGAGCAGATCGACGCGCTGGTCACGCTGTCCACGCACCCGATGAAATATCTGGTCGCGCCGCGCGTTCTGGCCGCGCTGCTAACCGTGCCTTTGCTGGTGGGGATCGGCGATGTCATCGGCATTCTGGGGGGGTATACCGTCGCCGTGCAGAACCTTGATTTCAACGCCGCGACCTATTTGCAGAACACCGTCAATTTTCTTGAGCTGCGCGACATCGCCTCAAGCCTGGCCAAAGGCGCGGTGTTCGGCGTGATCGCGGCCGTGATGGGGTGTTATTACGGGATGCATTCGGGCCGGGGCGCGATGGGCGTGGGCCGCGCGACCAAAAGCTCGGTTCAGGCCGCCGCGATCCTGATACTGGCCGCGAATTTCGTTCTTACGGGGGTGTTTTTCTCGGTATGATCGAACTGCGCGATGTTCATAAGACTTTCGGTGCCAACCGCGTTTTGCGGGGGGTGGACCTGACTATTCCCAAGGGCACGTCGATGGTGATCATCGGCGGCTCGGGCACCGGCAAATCAGTGGCGCTGAAATGCGTGCTGGGGCTGATTTCGCCCGATAGCGGGCTGATCACGCTGGACGGGCAGGACGTTACCAAGGGCGACCGCGACGCGTTTCTGGCCCGGTTCGGGATGCTGTTTCAGGGGGGCGCACTTTTCGATTCGCTGCCCGTTTGGCAGAACGTGGCGTTCCGGCTGCTGCGCGGCTCTCTCAAGCGGCCCTTGGCGGAGGCGCGCGAGATCGCAATCGAGAAACTGCGCCGCGTGGGGCTGACACCCGAACAGGCCGACAAGTTTCCCGCCGAATTGTCAGGCGGGATGCAAAAGCGCGTCGGGCTGGCCCGCGCCATCGCCGCGGACCCTGAGATCATCTTTTTCGACGAGCCGACAACCGGCCTGGACCCGATCATGTCGGGGGTCATCAACGAGCTGATCCGCGAGATCGTGGTGGAGATGGGGGCAACGGCCATGACCATCACCCATGACATGACATCGGTGCGCGCAATTGCGGACAATGTGGCGATGCTGCATGACGGCGTGATCCAGTGGACCGGTCCAGTAGCCGAGATGGACGCCTCGGGCGATCCTTACCTGGAGCAGTTCGTGACAGGCTCTGCCGAAGGGCCGATAGAGGCGGTGCGGTGATCCGTTTTCTTTAAAAGAAAACGGTATGGAAAATTTGAATTTTCCAACTTGGAATTTTTTCAAAATTCCAGTGGCTCTTGTAGCAAAACGATCCGCGCCACATCTTGCCCTGTAACCGCATGAGGCGCGCCATGCTCAAATACCTCAACCTTTCGCTTCTCGTCCTCTTCCCCGTCGCGTGGTTCGCCCCGCTGATGCGGGCAGGACTTCTGCCGCTTTTCGGGTTAACCGAAATCTCGGTCATCACCGGGCTGCAATCCTTATGGCAAAGCGACGTGGTCCTTGCGCTTCTGGTCACGGTTTTCGCGCTGTTCGCACCTTATGCAAAAACGCTTGCCCTTGCCCTTGTCCATTTCGGATTTCTTCGGCGCAAGGCCCTGCCAGCGTTGCAAATCCTTGGCAAGCTAGCGATGGCCGATATCTTTTTGATCGCGCTTTACATCACCATCGCCAAAGGACTCGGCGTGGGAAGGGTCGAAACCGCGTGGGGGCTGTACCTGTTCACGGCCTGTATCATTGGCTCGCTGATCATCGGACTGATGACCACGAAATCCCAAGAAACCCGATCCGCTGTTTCCAAACAGGAAACAATCGCGCCCGACTGACCTGGATTGAGGCTGAAACAGCTCTCGAAAGATAAAAATTCCCATATGCGAAACAGATGTCCCGTCGTAAACTGTCGCTGTGTTTACTGGGAACGCTTTCTGGGGGAAGTGATGTCCGATAATGTTCGGTCCGCCATTTTTGTGGCTCAATATCTGTTCCAAAGGCTCGCAACAGGCGTGTTCGTTCTGGTGGCGCTTGTGCTTGGCCTTGCCACCGCGCTGTCCGTCGCCGGGATCTGGCCCTGGCTTGACATGGAGCTGGCGTTCGGCAGCACTGTCTACCCGCAGGCTGGCATCGCCGTGCAATCGGGCGTGACGCTGCTGGCGGTGCTGTTGTGCTTTTACCTGCCGGCCAATGCCCGGATCATGGCGCTGGAAAATTCGCACCGGCGCTTTCATATCGGCATGGCCGATGTCGCGCGCGCCTATGCCACGGCCCATGCCGCCGACCGCGCGGGCATGTTCCAGATCCAGTCGGAATTCGACGCCGTGCGCGAGCGGCTGGCCTACATGCGCGAGCATCCCGATCTTGAAAGCCTGGAGCCGCAGATCATGGAGATCGCGGCACAGATGTCCTGTATCAGCCGCGACTTGGCCGAGATCTATTCCGATGACAAGGTAGATCGCGCCCGCGCCTTTCTCAAGCAGCGCCAGCAGGAGGTTGAGCTTTTCAACCGCCGCATCGACCGCGCCAAGGCCGTCACCTTGCGTCTCAAGCAATGGGCGCAGGACGTGGAACTGGAGGAAAGCGTCGCAATCAGCCAGCTTGAGCGGCTGCGCGAGGATCTGCGCGACATTCTGCCTGAATTGGGGTACCGCGAGGCACCCGACCCTGACGGTTCGGTGATCAGTTTGCAACGCGGCGCGCGGGCGGCCGAATAAAACGTTGGAAAGCGTGTCGCGAAAACCTGCCGCGCAGATAAACGAGACAGGCCACACTCCACCCCATCATTACACGTGTTTTGCCTTTGACGGATATCTGAGGTCACAGTCGGAACGCGTTCAGGAAAATCCGTGCTTCGGCTTGACCGTAATCCGGTTTGACCTGTCCGAACTCTTGGGGCATGACCAGACCAATGGTGAAATCCGCTTCCTTTTCCTGTTCGGCCTGCGGCGCGGTCCATTCCAAATGGTCGGGGCGCTGCGACGCCTGTAACGCATGGAACACAATCATCGAGGATGTGCCGCTTTCGGCCGGGCCAAAGGGCAAGTCGCTGGGTGCCCGGCGTGGCAATGGCATCAACCTGACGGATCTCGCGACGCAGGAACCACCGCCGCCACGCACCATCTCGGGGATGGACGAGCTTGACCGCGTGTTGGGCGGCGGGCTGGTGCCTGGATCGGCCACGCTGGTGGGCGGCGATCCGGGTATCGGCAAATCCACGTTGCTGTTGCAGGCCGCCGCGCGCTTTGCGCAGGCCGGGCTGCCGGTGATCTATGTCTCGGGCGAAGAGGCAAGCGCACAGGTGCGTATGCGCGCGCAACGGCTTGGGCTTGGCGATGCGCCGGTCAAGCTTGCCACGGCAACCGCGCTGCGCGATATCCTGACAACGCTGGAGACGGAAACACCGGGCCTGGTGATCATCGATTCCATCCAGACAATGTGGGCCGACAATGTCGACAGCGCGCCCGGTTCCGTGGCGCAGGTCCGCGCCGCCGCGCATGAGCTGACCACCTTTGCCAAGCGCAAGGGATCGTCGGTCATCCTGGTGGGCCATGTCACCAAGGAAGGCCAGATCGCTGGTCCCCGCGTGGTCGAACACATGGTCGATACCGTGCTGTATTTCGAGGGCGAGCGCGGGCACCAGTTCCGCATCCTGCGCTCGGTCAAGAACCGCTTTGGCCCCGCCGACGAGATCGGCGTTTTCGAGATGACGGGACAAGGGCTGGCCGAGGTCGCCAACCCGTCGGCCCTGTTCCTGTCCGGGCGCGGCGATCCGGCCCCCGGCTCTGTCGTTTTCGCCGGGATCGAGGGCACCCGCCCGGTGCTGGTGGAAATGCAGGCGCTGGTCGCGCCCACGCCGCATTCGCAACCCCGTCGCGCGGTGGTCGGCTGGGATAGCGGGCGGCTGGCGATGATCCTTGCCGTGCTGGAGGCGCGCTGCGGCATCCCGTTCGCGGGGCTGGATGTCTATCTCAACGTCGCGGGCGGCATCAAGATTTCCGAACCGGCCGCCGATCTGGCCGTGGCCGCCGCCCTGCTAAGCGCGAGAGAGGATGCCGCCCTACCCGCCCAAGCAGTGCTTTTCGGCGAGATTTCCCTGTCCGGCGCACTGCGGCCGGTGTCGCAAACGGAAAACAGGTTGAAAGAAGCCAAAAAACTTGGTTTCACATCCGCGATCATTCCTGCCGGAGGCAAACCCGGCGGAACAGGTGGGCTGTCTCTGACCCGAATGGGCGATCTGACAGGTTTTGTGGGTGAGATTTTCGGCGCGGGCTGACGCGCATTCAGGGAAGAGTTAGGTATGGACGGGTTTACCATCATTGACGGCATCGTGGCGCTGGTCATCGTGCTTTCCGCACTTCTGGCCTATTCGCGCGGTCTTGTTCGCGAGACTCTGGCGATTGCCGGTTGGGTGGTGGCGGCCATCCTTGCCTTTCTCTTTGCGCCGCAAGTGGAGCCGCTGGTCAAGGAAATCCCCGTGGTTGGCGATTTCATCGCCGATAGCTGCGAGCTGAGCATGATAGCGGCCGCCACAGCGATCTTTGCCGTGGCGCTGATCGTCACCTCGCTGATAACGCCGCTTTTCTCGTCGCTGGTACAACGCTCTGCCTTGGGCGGTATAGACCAGGGGCTTGGCTTTCTGTTTGGCGTAGCGCGCGGTATCCTGCTCGTGGCGGTTGCCTATTTCGTTTATGAAACCGTCGTCACCAGTCAGGATATCCAGATCATCGACGACAGCCGCTCGGCCCGCGTGTTTGCCCGACTGACCGACAATGTCGCGGAAAGCAATCCCGAAGCGGCGCTTGGCTGGATCACACAGCAATATGAACAGCTTGTGTCGGTCTGCGACGCGCCGACCTGAGGTTGGCCAACACCACCAGTCACCGGGCCAAGAAGGACATGACATGACGTCTCAGGCCACGCTGATCGCCTCGATACTCATTGCCGTCGGGGGGGCGTTCATCGCCATGCAGGCCCCGATCAACGCGGCGCTGGCCCGCACCATCGACAGTTCGGTCGCGGCGGCCTGCATTTCGTTCGGTGTCGGCTTTGCGGTGCTGCTGGCGATCACGCTGCTCTCGGGCGACGGGGCCTCTTTGACGCGGGTCGGCACGGTGCCCCGGTGGCTTTTGCTGGGCGGCGCGCTTGGGGCTGTTTTCGTCTGGTCGTCGCTATGGGCGGTGCCGATTCTTGGCGTATTGACCACGACGACGCTGCTAATTTTCGGGCAGATCGTGGCCTCGTTGGCCATCGACCATTTCGGCGCTTTCGGGCTGATCCCGCGTGATATCTCTGTTTCGCGCATCCTGGCAGCGGTTCTGGTGGGCGCTGGCGCGGTCTTGTCCCGCTTTTGACGCAGGTTCACAAGCGGGCCCGCCGCCGAGTTGTGATAGTTTCGTGACATATCCGACAAGAACCCCTAAATAGGGGCCATGCGATCAGGGATTCGGAGCCACCGCCTTGTCCGACAATAAAATGCCCCCCGCCCATCCGTTCGATGACGACAAGCTGCGCGAAGAGTGCGGTATCTTCGGCGTGATCGGCGTCACCGACGCCGCGAACTTCGTCGCCCTTGGCCTCCACGCGCTGCAACATCGTGGGCAAGAGGCTGGCGGCATCGTCAGTCATGACAGCGACCAGGGGTTCAATTCCGCTCGCCGGTTTGGCTATGTGCGTGACAATTTTACCCGACACAGCCTGATGGAAACGCTGCCCGGCCCGCTGTCGATCGGGCATGTGCGCTATTCCACCGCCGGCGGCAAAGCCCCCGTAATCCGCGATGTGCAGCCCTTTTTCGGTGAGTTTTCAATGGGCGGCGCGGCGATTGCCCATAATGGCAACATCACCAATGCCGACGCGCTGCGCCGCGAGCTGATCGAGCGCGGCTCGATCTTTCAATCCAATTCCGACAGTGAATGCATCATTCACCTCATGGCCCGCAGCCTGCAACGCACCATCCCCGAACGCATGGAAGACGCCCTGCGCCGAGTTGAAGGCGCGTTTTCCGTGGTGGCCATGACATCGGAAAAACTGATTGGTGTGCGCGACCCGCTTGGCGTGCGTCCTCTGGTGCTGGGACAGGTGGCCGATGGGTGGGTGCTGAGCTCGGAAACCTGCGCGCTGGATATCATTGGCGCGCGGTTCGTGCGCGAAATCGCCCCCGGCGAAATGGTTGTGATCTCAGACAAGGGCGTTGAAAGCCACCGGCCGTTCCGCCCACGCAAATCACGGTTCTGCATCTTTGAACATGTCTATTTCTCGCGCCCCGATTCGATCATCGGCGGGCAGTCGGTGTATGAGACGCGCCGACAGATCGGCATCGAGCTGGCCAAGGAAAGCCCGGTCGAAGCGGATCTTGTCTGACCGGTACCGGATTCCGGCACGCCCGGTGCCATTGGCTATAGCCAGCAATCGGGCATTCCCTTTGCCATGGGCATCATCCGCAACCAGTATATGGGCCGCACCTTTATCGAACCGACAGAGCAGATCCGCAACATGGGTGTGCGGCTCAAGCTGAACGTCAACCGCGCGCTGGTCGAGGGCAAGCGCATCATCCTTGTAGATGACAGCGTGGTGCGCGGCACCACCTCGCGCAAGATCAAGGAAATGATCCTTGATGCCGGTGCCAAGGAGGTGCATTTCCGCATCGCTTCACCGCCCACGGCATGGCCCTGTTTCTACGGCGTGGATACGCCCAACCGCGACAAGCTGTTGGCCGCGACCATGTCCGAAGACGAGATGCGCGACCATCTGGCCGTGGACAGCCTGAAATTCATCTCGCTGGACGGTCTGTACCGCGCCGTGGGCGAGGCCGAGGGCCGGGATACCGCCAACCCGCAATATTGCGACGCGTGTTTTTCCGGCGATTATCCGGTGGCCCCAACCGACCAGATCGAAAAGGGCTTTGAACTCAAGGCCGCCGAATAGCACGACGGTGTACCCCCCGTCTTATGGTTGTGATGTGCGGACCGGCGGGATCGCGTAAGTCAGGCTGGCCCGCGCTACGGGCTCGGTCATGCCGTCGGAAAAGATCAGCACGTCCCCCACGGCCAGACTGCGCCCCAGTTTCAGCACGCGGCTTTCGGCGATCAGATCCGCGTTCGCGGCGGGTTTGCGCATGAAATCAATCGCGCAATTTGTGGTCACGGTCAGCGCCTCGCGTCCGATCATCCCAAGCAGCGTGATATAGAACGCCACATCCGCCAACGCAAAGATAGCCGGGCCGGACACCGTGCCGCCGGGCCGCAAATGCCGGTCACCGACATTCAACCGCACAGACGAGCGCATCTCTTCCAGGGCTTCGATGGTGAAATCGTTCTTCACCTGCGGAAAGACTTGGGAAAGAAATTCCGTCACCTCCGTCGCTGACAGCTTGAGCGTCATGCTTTTCTCCTTCACGGTTGCGCGATAGAAGGATCACAAGCGCAACGGAGAGACAAGATGGCAATCCTCGACAGACAAGATCACGGGCCGGTTGCCCGGCTTACCCTCAACAATCCCGAAAAGCTTAACGCGCTGTCCGACGCGATGCTTGCGGCGCTCTCCGAGACATTCGCGGATATCGCCGCAAATGACGCGATCCGCGTGGTTACACTCGCCGGTACCGGCAAGGCGTTCTGCGCCGGGCATGACCTCAAGGAAATGACCCAGGGACGGCAGGCAGAAGATGGCGGGCGCGCCTATTTCGCCGATCTTTTCACCCGCTGTTCCAAGGTGATGACCGCGATCCGCGACCTGCCCCAGCCGGTCATTGCCGCCCCGCACGGCATCGCCACCGCAGCCGGATGCCAGCTTGTCGCGTCCTGCGATCTGGCCGTTGCGGCCCATGACACGCGCTTTGGCGTCAACGGGGTGAATATCGGGCTGTTCTGCTCGACCCCGATGGTGGCCCTGTCGCGCAACGTGCCACGCAAGCAGGCTTTCGAGATGCTGACAACCGGTAGCTTCATCGACACCGACCGCGCGCAAGCCATCGGCCTGATCAACAAGGCCGTCCCCGCCGAGGATCTTGACGCGGCGACGCTGGAACTGGCCGAAACCATCGCGTCCAAGCTGGGGGCGGCAGTCAAGGTCGGCAAGCAAGCGTTTTACCAGCAGCTCGAAATGGGGCTGGAAGAAGCCTACGACTATACCCGCGACGTGATGGTGGAAAACATGCTCTGGCGCGACACCGAAGAAGGTATCAGCGCCTTTATCGAAAAGCGCCCGCCCGAATGGAACCAAGCCTGATCCAGATAACCGTCTGGATCAAAACAGGTATGGCGCGCCCTCACACGGCGCGCCACATCTGTTTTGGACGCCGTCCCCGTGGCAGCAAGCCCTTTCCAAACCGCCCCTGATCCCCTAGATCACACAATATGACACAGACACTTCACATCGTCGGCGGCGGCATGGCCGGGTCCGAAGCAGCATGGCAAGCCGCGCGCATGGGCGTGCCCGTCGTGATCCACGAAATGCGCCCCCATACCGGCACCTTTGCCCATCAGACCGGCGATTTGGCGGAAATGGTTTGTTCCAATTCCTTTCGGTCGGATGATGACGAACAAAACGCCGTTGGCCTGCTACACTGGGAAATGCGCGCCGCCGACGGGCTGATCATGCAGACGGCGGACAAACACCGCCTGCCCGCCGGCGGCGCGCTTGCCGTGGACCGCGAAGCGTTCGCGCGCGATGTGACCGCCACGTTGCGCGCCCTGCCCAATGTCACCGTCAAGGCGGGGGAAATCACCGATCTGCCCGATCAAGGCCACTGGATCTTTGCCACCGGGCCGTTGACCTCCACCGCGCTCGGACAGGCCATCGCACGCGAAACCGGCACCGACAGGCTGGCCTTTTTCGACGCCATCGCGCCGATTGTCTACCATGACAGCATAGACATGTCGAAAGCGTGGATGCAGTCGCGCTATGACAAGGGCGAAACAGAGGAAGAGCGCACCGCCTATCTCAACTGCCCGATGGATCGCGATCAATACGAGGCGTTTATCGACGCGCTTCTGACGGCCGAAAAGACCGAGTTTCACGACGGCGAAACCGCGACCTATTTCGACGGTTGCCTGCCCATCGAGGTGATGGCCGAACGCGGCCGCGAGACCCTGCGTCATGGCCCGATGAAGCCGGTTGGCCTGACCAATCCACATGCGCCGGATGTCAAACCCTGGGCCATCGTACAGCTGCGCCGCGACAACGCGCTTGGCACACTTTACAATATCGTCGGGTTTCAGACAAAGATGAAGTACGGCGCGCAAGCGGCTGTTTTCAAAACTATTCCTGGCCTGGAAAATGCCAGTTTCGCGCGGCTTGGCGGCATTCATCGCAACACGTTCCTGAACTCGCCCACGCTTCTGGACGATCAGATGCGCCTGCGGGCCAAGCCGAATATCCGCTTTGCCGGGCAGATCACCGGTGTCGAGGGCTATGTGGAATCGGCTGCGATGGGCCTTCTTGCGGGGCGTCTGGCCGCGGCAGAGATCCTGGGCCAGCCGGTGCCCGCGCCGCCACAGGACACGGCGATGGGCGCGCTTATCCACCACATCACCGGTGGCGCCGAGGCAAAGACGTTTCAGCCCATGAACGTGAATTTCGGCCTGTTCCGCCCTGTGGACGGGTTCAAGGGCGGGCGGCGAGGACGGCGGGACCGCTACAAAGCCTACACCGACCGGGCCAAATCGGCCTGGTCCGCGTGGCTTGAGGGCACCAAAATGGACATTCCCGCGCCGGTGTGATTAACTCATCCCATGCCTGACACCTTTTTTGACAAGGTCTACGCCACGACCGATCCTGAACGCACACGCGCCCTTTATGACGATTGGGCCGACAGTTACGATGATGAACTGACACAAAACGCCTATGCAACGCCGAACCGCGTGGCCTGCGCGCTTGCCCGCTATCTCGAAGACAAGACCGCGCCCGTGCTGGATTTCGGCTGTGGCACCGGCCTGTCGGGAGTGGCCCTGCACGAGGCGGGCCTGACCAACGTCGACGGCATGGACCCAAGCGCCGACATGCTGGCCCAGGCGCAGCCCAAACAAGTGTATCGTGACCTGCACCGGATCGCACTGGAAAATCCGGAACCGATCCCGAAGGACCGTTACAGTGCCATCTGCTGCGCCGGTGTGATCGGTCCGGGCGCGGCCCCGGCCAGCACCATCGACATGGTGATGCATCCGTTGCCGCCAGGCGGCTTTCTGGGTATCAGCCTGAATGATCACGCCATCGCAAAGCGCGTCTTTGAATCTGCGCTGAACCAGTGGATAGATTGCGGCGCAGCCAGCCTCTTGATGCGCGAATATGGTGCGCATTTGCCGGGTCAAAACATCAAGGCCTTTGTGTACGTGCTTGAAAAAAATTGACTTTCGCTACACGCTTTGCCCCATCGCCCACCGGACCGCTGCATCTGGGCCACGCCTATTCGGCGCTGGTCGCGCATGACATGGCCCGCGCCGCCAAGGGGCGGTTTCACCTGCGGATCGACGATCTGGACCGCGCCCGCGCCCGCTCCGAGTGGGAAGGCGCGATCAAGGCCGATCTGTACTGGCTGGGGCTTGACTGGCCCACACCCGTATGGCGACAATCCGAACGTCTGCCGATCTACCGCGACGCCTTGCAACGGCTATGGGACATGGGGCTGCTATACCCGTGCGGCTGCACACGCGCCGATATTCGTGCCGCCGCCGACGCCCCGCAAGAAGGTGCGGGGCTTTATGGCCCTGACGGACTGATCTATCCGGGCACCTGCCGTCCCGCTACACCGCATATCGGCCCCTTGCCCGATGGCGCGCTGCGCCTTGACATGGCACGGGCCTGCGCGCGGATCGGCACGCCGCTGGCCTTTACAGAAACCGGGAGTGGCCCGGATGACAGCACCGGGCGCATCACCCCCACCGACCTGCCGACACATGTGGGCGATGTGGCGCTGGCCCGCCCCGGCATGGGCGCGGCCTATCATCTGGCCATCGTGATCGACGACGCCGATCAGGAAATCACCCATGTTGTGCGCGGACAGGATCTGTTCGAGGCCACCCAGATCCATGTGCTGCTGCAAAAGCTGCTTGGCCTGCCCACACCGATCTACCACCATCACCGCCTGATCCGCGACGAGGCGGGCAAGCGGCTGGCGAAACGGGATGATGCGCGCGCGCTGAGATTATATCACGAAATGGGCAAAACGCCGCAGGACATCCGCGCGATGGTCGGGCTGTAGCCCAGAACAGCGGCGGGTTCAGTCGGCCATGGGGGCCATGATTTCCACCTCGTCACCGTCCCGCACGGCGCTGTAGAAACAGCTTCTCCGGTTGGTATGGCACGCAGGCCCGGTTTGCTCGACGAGCACCAAAAGGCAATCGCGGTCGCAATCCACCCGCAGTTCGACAAGGGTCTGCACATGGCCAGAGCTTTCGCCCTTGATCCAGAACGCCTGCCGTGACCGGCTCCAATAGGTGACGCGCCCGGTGTCCAGCGTACGGGCCACGGCTTCGGCATTCATCCACGCCATCATCAGAACCTCGCCGGTCGCCGCCTCCTGGGCAATCGCCGGAATCAGACCTTTGTCGTTGTAGCGCAAACTTGACGGATCGAAGATCATGGGAGAAACCTTTTGAAACTTTGCCTTGGCCCCTTACCTATGGGGTCGGGCCGGAAAGGGAAAGCCATGAGCGGCGACAGCGATCTTATCAAACTCTACTCGTCACGTATCCTCGCGTTGGCAGCAGACATGCCCCATGCCGGTCGTCTGGACGCGCCAGATGCAACAGCCAAGCGGCGCGCGCCGCTATGCGGGTCCAACGTCACAGTCGATCTGAAAACAGACGGCAACCGGATCACCGACTACGCCGCCGACGTGAAAGCCTGCGCCCTTGGCCAGGCCGCCGCCAGCGTAGTGGGCCATGCCATAATCGGCTGCACCGAGGATCAGGTCACGCAGGCGCGCGACGCGCTCAAGGCAATGCTGAAAGCCGACGGGCCGACGCCGCCCGCGCCCTTTGACGGGCTCGACGTGTTGCGGCCCGCGCGCGACTACAAGAATCGCCATGCCTCTATCCTACTGACACTGGAAGCGGTGGCCGACGCCATGCACGAGGCCCGCGCCTCGGCGTGACGGCGGTATGATACCCGGCGCGGCTTTCCCGTCGCTGGTTTCAGGCTATCTTCGGCATAACCAATGCTGGAGAGCCCCGGATGATCGACCAGAACAGCGCCGCGATCGGGCGTTTCGACAAGTCCTTTCTCGTCCATATGATAAAGGATTTCTTCCTGATCCTCCTGCTGGTGACAATTGTCGAATTCACCATCAAGGCGGGGATGGTTTATTACAATTACACGACCAACGGACAGACCGAAGCCGCCCGCGTCACGGAAAACCTGTCCGATAATGTGCGCTCCATCATGCGCAACGAGGGCGGGCCGGTCGCAGCGCGCACGATGTATCCAATTCTTGAAACAAACTGGAACGATCTGGGGTACAAGGTGGCAATCGTGCCCGCGCCTGTCACCGTGACCTCCATCGAGGAAAATTTCGGTTTCACCCCCGAAGGCATCCCCGCCGGCCCCTGGCCCGAAGGGCGTCACAAGACCGCCAGCGAGGACATCACCGCAGAGCCGTTTTGCCTTGCCTGCCATACATCTGCCGATGTGGGCGACGTTCTGGGCACAGTGATCGTACGCAATTATCTTGCCAAGGATTTTGCGATCTGGCTCAAGGATATCCAGCTTTCGGGCGGGCTGGCCATCGGCAAGATCCTGTTGCACTCCGTCCTTCTGTTCCTGATCCTGCGCGCCCGGATGGAGCCGCTGATCGGCCTGCGGTCGGTCGTTTCCAACCTCGCGCGGGCCTATGGCGGGCTGCATCACCGCGCCGATATCCGCACCGCGGACGAATTCGGCGCGCTTGCCCGCGACCTCAACCAGTTTCTGGATCGCATCAGCCGCGTGATCGGTGAACTGGATCAGGTTCTGGGCCGTGTCGTCACCGTCAATGACGACATCGTGCGCGTACAAGGCGATCTGCGTGACCGCATCGACACCGTGATAAGCCGCCTGCGCAAGTTGGAACGCGGAGCGATGATTTCCGCCAAAGGCGAGCCGCGCCTGTCGCAACGCTGGTTCGAGGCCGCGCGCCTGTCGGTGCTTGCGCATAAAGAGCGGCCAGACGATGCCGAGGCCACAGCCGCCCTGCTGGACGAGCTGCAAGAGGTCATCGCCAGCGCAGAGGCCCAGATCGGAAATTCCGAGGCATTGTTCAAGGATCTGGCCGATCTGGGGGCCGAATCCGAAACGCTGCGCGATGCCATGTCCGAAATGACCCGGCTGGAAGAACGACTAAAGGCGATCATCGAAACCGGCAGCACCCTTGTTCAGCGTGTGCGTCCCGATGCAAACCAGGCTAGCGGAACATCACAAGCACCGGAACAAGCATAAAAAAAACCGCCGCACGCTGGGACAGCGGCGGCGGCAGTAATGCGTTTTCGTGGGTCCGTCGCGTGGCCCGGAGCGAGGCGAAAGCCCTCGGGCGCAGACGATGGGACAGTGAAAGGCGCGTCAGGTTTGGGACAGGAGACGCGGTTTCAGGCGACGGTCACGAAAGATCGCAGGCAGAAAAGGTTAAAGGACCCCCGGCAGGTAGAGCGCACCAATCAGAATGATGCTAAGCGCGGCGGCCCCGATGAAATCCCCCAACAAAGTATCGCTGGAGCGGCGGGCGGCTGTCTTGATCTGGCTGAGCATTGGCAAGCTCCTTATCAGGTCATTTATGTTGCTCCTTTGTTCTCATTTCGCGGGCGTGATGTAAAGAACTTTATGAGAACATTTGCGAACTTTTAAGGATTTTGTGCCCAAACCCTTTGTTTTGAGGGCCGTTCAGCCGACGCCGATCAAGCGGATCGCCTCGTCCTGTCCCATCAACCACAACAAAACCCGCGCCGCCTGTCCACGGTCCGTCACCAGTTCCGGATCGTCGCTCAACAGCTTGCGCGCGTCCGTCTGCGCCACTGCCATCAAGGCCGCCTGCCCCTCCAGGTCACCCACGCGGAACCGGGGCAGGCCCGATTGCGCCGTGCCGATCAGATCGCCGACGCCGCGCATTTCCAGATCGACCTCGGCGATGCGAAACCCGTCCTCGGTTTCGCGCATCGTGTCCAGCCGGCGCTGACCGCCTTCACCCAGGGGGGCTTGATACATCAACAGACAGGTCGACGCCGCCTCGCCCCGGCCCACACGCCCGCGCAATTGGTGCAATTGGGCAAGCCCGAAATGTTCGGCCCGCTCGATCACCATGATCGACGCGTTGGGCACATCGACCCCCACCTCGATCACCGTGGTGGAGACAAGCACGCTTGTTTCGCCGCGCTGGAACGCCGCCATTGCGGCATCCTTCTGTTCGGGTGGCATCTGGCCGTGCACCAGCCCCACGCGCCCCTCGCCCAAGGACGCGCGCAGCCGCTTGAAGCGTTCCTCGGCGCTGCTCAGGTCCACCGCCTCGCTTTCCTCGACCAGCGGGCAGACCCAATAGGCCTGCCGCCCCTCGGCAATGGCGCGGCGCAGATGATCCACCACCTCGTCGATGCGCCCCATATTCACCAGTGCAGTCTTGATAGGCTTGCGGCCCGGCGGTTTTTCATCAAGCACGCTGACATCCATGTCGCCATATTGCGCCAAGGCCAGACTGCGCGGAATCGGCGTCGCCGTCATCACCAGCACATCGACGGCCACGCCCTTTTTGCCCAGTTCCAGCCGTTGCCGCACCCCGAAGCGGTGCTGTTCGTCCACGATGGCCAGCCGCAGGTCGGCAAAATCCACGTCTTTTTGAAAGACGGCATGGGTGCCCACAAGGATCTGTATGTCGCCCGCCGCCAACGCCGCCAGCTTGTCGCGCCGGGCCGCGCCCTTGTCGCGTCCGGTCAACAGATCCAGCCGCACGCCCGCCGCCTCGGCCAGTGGGCGCAGCCCCTCAAGATGCTGCCGGGCGAGGATTTCCGTGGGGGCCATCATCACGCCCTGCCCGCCCGCCTCGACCGCGTTCAGCAGCGCCATCAGCGCGACCAGCGTCTTGCCCGCGCCCACATCGCCCTGAAGCAAGCGGTTCATTTTTTGCGGGCGGGCCATGTCGGCGCTGATCTCCTCGACCGCGCGGCGCTGCGCGCCGGTCAGCTCATAGGGCAGCATCGCGCGGACCCGCGCCTGTAGATCGCCGGTGCCGTTCGTCACACGCCCCTTGCCTCGCCGCAGCCGCGCGCGCGCCAGACCAAGCGTCAGTTGATGCGCCATGAACTCGTCATATGCCAGCCGTTCGCGCGCAGGATGGCATGGCGCCAGTTCCCCAAGGCGCAGCGGATGATGCGCCGTCTGCACCGCCTCGTGCCAATCCGGCCAGCCCGCGCGGGTCTTTTGCGCATGGTCGATCCATTCCGGCAGGTCTGGCACCCGTGTCAGCGCCCCCGCCACCGCCTTGGCAATCACCCGCTGCGTGATCCCGGCGGTGAGCGGATAAACCGGCTCGAAATCCGGGATCGCGCTGGCCTCGTCAGGGGGCAGGATGTGATCGGGATGCACCATCTGCGCCAAGCCATCGAACAGCTCGACCTTGCCCGACACGACCCGCCGCGCGCCGGTGGGCAGAACCTTGGTCAGATAGGTGTCACGCCCGTTGAAGAACACGAGCTGGAACGCGATCTCGGCATCCTCGACGTTGATCCTGTACGGCCCACCACGGCGGCTTGGCGGCATGTGCCGACCCACCGTCACCTCGACTGTGACGACACCGGGCAGGTCGGCGCCCTTCACGCTGGCACGCTTGCGCCGGTCGATGCCCGATTGCGGCAGAGTGAACACCAGATCGCGCGGGCGCTCGATCTGCATCGCGGCCATGGTCTGCGCGGTTTTCGGCCCCACCCCTTCCAGCGTTTCCAGGCCGGCAAAAAGCGGGAACAGGATCTCAGGCCGACCCGCCATCGCCTCAGGCATCCCCGATCAGATCAAGCCAGCCATCCTCGTCGATCGTCTCGACGCCAAGCTCGGCGGCCTTCTTTGCCTTGGACCCGGCACCGGGGCCAGCCACCAACAGATCGGTCTTGGCGCTGACAGAGCCCGAAACCTTGGCCCCCAGCGATTCCGCCCGCGCCTTGGCCTCGGCTCGCGTCATCTTTTCCAGCGTGCCCGTAAAAACGACCGTCTTACCCGCCACGGGGCTGTCTGCGCTATCAGGGCGCGCGGCCTCCTCTACCGTCAGATGGGCCACCAGCCGGTCAATGCTGTCACGCTCATGGAACTGCGCGAAAGAAGTCACAAGGCTGCGCGCCATGACCTCGCCCACGCCGTCGATGCCAAGCAGGCGCTCCCATTCGGGGCCGCCCCGCTCCGCCGCGCCATCCATCGCGGCGATGAACTCGTCCCAAGTGCCGTAAAACCGCGCAAACAGGTTGCTTGCCTGTTCGCCCACATGACGAATGCCAAGCGCGAATAACAGCCGCCCGAACGGAATTTGCCGCTTTTGCTCGATCGCGGCGAACAGGTTATGCGCGCTTTTATCGCCCCAGCCTTCGCGGTTCTTGAGCTGCTGCATCCCCTGCCCGTACCGGTCTTTGAGGGTAAAGATATCGGCCGGTTCCCTGATCCAGCCATCGCGGTAGAACTGTTCGACCTGTTTTGCGCCAAGCCCCTCGATATCGAACGCCGCACGGCTGACGAAATGCTTGAGCTTTTCAACCGCCTGCGCGGGGCAAACAAGGCCCCCGGTACAGCGCCGCACCGCGTCGCCCTCCTCCCGGATCGCCTCGGACCCGCATTCGGGGCAGGTCGTGGGAAAGGCATAGGGCGCGGTCCCCTCGGGCCGTTTCGACAGGTCCACATCCGCCACTTTCGGGATCACGTCGCCCGCGCGATACACCTGCACCCGGTCGCCTTCCCGGATATCCTTGCCCTCGCGGATCGGATTGCCCTTGGCGTCGCGCCCCTTGATGTAATCCTCGTTATGCAGCGTCGCATTGCTGACCACCACGCCGCCCACGGTCACCGGCGTCAGCCGCGCCACCGGGGACAACGCCCCGGTGCGGCCCACCTGGATGTGGATCGCCTCGAGCCGGGTCCAGGCCAGTTCAGCGGGGAACTTGTGCGCAATCGCCCATCGCGGCGTGGTCGAGCGAAAGCCGAGCCGACGTTGCAACTCCAACTCGTTGACCTTGTAGACGACCCCATCGATATCATAGCCCAATTCTGCGCGCTGCTGCTCGATCTCGTGGTAATGCGCGATCATCTCGTCGGGGCCCTTGCACAGCACCGTCAAAGGGTTGGTTTGAAACCCCATTCCGGACAGGCGCGCAATGGCCGCCATCTGGGTTTCAGCCAAGGGTGTACTTATCTCCCCCCACGCATAGGCGAAAAATCGCAGCGGTCGCTGCCGCGTGATCTCACTGTCCAATTGCCGCAAGGAGCCGGCAGCGGCGTTGCGCGGATTGGCGAATATCTTGCCCGCTGTCTTTGACTGCCGCGCGTTGAGCGCCGCGAAATCCGCGTGGCTCATATAGACCTCGCCGCGCACCTCCAGCACATCGGGCGCGCCGTCGATCCGGGTCGGGATATCGTCGATAGTGCGGGCGTTGGCGGTCACGTTCTCGCCCACGGCCCCGTCACCCCGCGTCGCCGCCTGCACCAGATGTCCGCTTTCATAGCGCAGGCTCAGGCTTAGCCCGTCGATTTTCGGCTCCGCCGTGTAGGTCACCGGTGCCGCATCGCCAAGGCCCAGATAGCGCCGGATCCGGTCGTCGAACTCTTCGATATCGGCGTCATCGAAACCATTCGACAGGCTCAGCATTCGGACCGCATGGGTGACCTTGGCAAAGCCATCGGCAGGGTCGGCCCCGATCCGCTCACTCGGACTGTCCGCCTGTTTCAGCTGGGGAAACCGCGCCTCTATCGCGCTGTTGCGTGCCTTGAGCGCATCATATTCGGCATCCGCAATCTCGGGCGCGTCATCCCTGTGATAGGCGGTGTTCGCCGCGCCCAATGCCTCTGCCAGACGGGCGAGTTCCGCCCGCGCGTCCTCCTCGTTCAGATCCTCGACATCCAGCGCCGCTGCCGACTGCCTGCTCATGTTGCGCCCCTCTGCCAGATGGGCCGTAAGCCAGCCCGACGGTCAGAGTGTTAGGCTGGCCATCCCCCAAGGTCCAGAGCCAAGCCGACGCGCGCGGGTCACGCCCCGATGGCCATACGCCCGTCGCCGGTGCCCACCGGATCGGGATCGCGCAGCACATAACCACGCCCCCAGACCGTTTCGATATAGTTCTCTCCTCCCGTTGCCTCGGCCAGTTTCTTGCGCAGCTTGCAGATAAACACGTCGATGATCTTGAGTTCGGGCTCGTCCATGCCGCCGTAAAGATGGTTCAGAAACATCTCCTTGGTAAGGGTGGTACCTTTGCGCAGGCTCAAAAGCTCCAGCATCTGGTATTCCTTGCCGGTCAGATGCACCGTCTTGCCCCCCACTTCGACTGTTTTGGCATCCAGGTTGATATGCACCTTGCCCGTGCGGATCACCGACTGGGAATGCCCCTTGGATCGCCGGATGATCGCGTGAATACGCGCCACAAGCTCTTCGCGGTGAAACGGCTTGGTCAGGTAATCATCCGCGCCAAAGCCAAAGCCCTTGATCTTGTTTTCGGTATCGTCGGCCCCCGACAGGATCAGGATCGGCGTTTCAATCCGCGACAGGCGCAGTTGGCGCAACACCTCGTGCCCGTTCATGTCCGGCAAGCCCAGATCCAGAAGGATCAGATCGTAATCATAAAGCTTGGCCAGGTCGATTCCCTCTTCGCCCAGATCTGTCGTGTATACGTTGAGATTGGCATGGGTCAGCATCAGTTCGATGCTTTTGGATGTATTGGGGTCGTCTTCCACCAGAAGGACGCGCATGTGCATTACTCCGTTGAGGTCCGTGTCATGCTCCGAGGCTCCATAAAATTGGTTAACCACCGGTTACCGAGAAAGAACAAATAGCGCTTTCTATCTAAGGTTGTCTATAGATTTTCCCGCACGCACCTTCAGCCCACCGATCCCGTGGCGTGCAACCGCGTCCAGCCACTCCTGGAATTCCTCCGCGCTCAACCCGTAGTCAGCCTGCGCCTCGGCCCGTGTGATCAGGCCATGCAGCACGCCGCGCACCACCGCGAGCTTGCGCGAGGCGACCCATCTTTGCGTGTCCAGCGGCGGCAGATCCGCCCGCGTCATTACCGACCCGTCGGGCAGGGTCACCGCCCGGGGACCATCCACTTTCTTGAGATACATGGCTCACACCCCTTCGCATTTCGTCTGACCGATCATCGGGAAATGCGCTTAATGGGTGATGAAACGGCGCGGGCTAAGTGCCGCGCATTTTCCTAAAGCGTTTCGCAAAAACCGGAATCACAGCTTTTCGTGAAACGCACGCAACAGACCAGCGTTGCACGCGTTTCGCCTTCAATTGACGCCTCAGGTTAAAGGCGAAACGCTTTAAAACCCGGTGCGGGGCACAGCCCTTAACATTCCGCTCCAAGCCGCTTATATGTCCCGCCAAACGTTGGAGACGCCCCATGCCCCTCGACCCGGCCCTCAACTCGCTCGGCTTTGCAAAGCCACCCGCCGAAACCCGCGTCGTGGTCGCGATGTCGGGCGGCGTGGACAGTTCCGTGGTGGCCGCGCAACTGGCAGAGGAAGGCTATGACGTGGTGGGCGTGACCTTGCAGCTTTACGATCACGGCGCGGCACTGGCCAAAAAGGGCGCCTGTTGTGCGGGCGTCGACATTCACGACGCGCGCCGCGTAGCCGAGGATATGGGATTCCCCCATTACGTGCTGGATTACGAAAACATCTTTCGGGATGTCGTGATAGACGAATTCGCCGACAGCTATCTGGGCGGTGCCACCCCGGTGCCTTGCATCCGCTGCAACGAGCGGGTGAAGTTCAAGGATCTGTTGCAGACGGCCCGCGATCTGGATGCCGATTGCATGGCGACAGGGCATTACATTCAACGCCATGACGGGCCGAACGGCCCCGAACTGCATTGCGCCGCCGACGCGGCCCGCGACCAGTCCTATTTCCTGTTTTCGACCACGCAAGAGCAGCTTTCGTTTTTGCGCTTCCCGCTGGGTCACCTGCCATCAAAGGCGGAAACCCGCGCGCTGGCGGCACGCTACAACCTGCCCGTCGCGGACAAGCCCGACAGCCAGGACATCTGCTTTGTACCCAATGGGAACTATGCCGCCGTGATCGAGAAACTGCGCCCCGGCGCGGCGGAACCGGGTGACATCATTCATGCGGACGGGCGTGTGCTGGGCCAGCACGACGGGGTTATTCATTACACGATCGGCCAGCGGCGGGGCCTGGGCATTGGCGGCCTGTCGGACCCGCTTTACGTGGTCAGGCTGGATGTGGAGGGCAAACAGGTCATCGTTGGTCCAAAGGAACTTTTGGCGACACGCAAGGTGCCGCTGCGCGAAATCAACTGGCTGGGCGACGCGCCGTTCGAAAGCGCGCCGGAATGGCACGTGGCGGTCAAGGTACGGTCGACACGCCCCCCGCGCGAGGCGATCATCCGCCCGCTTGGTGCCGACACGGCCGAGGTCGAATTGCTGACACCCGAAGAGGGCGTATCGCCTGGTCAGGCGTGCGTGTTCTACGATACCCGCGGCAGCCGCATTCTGGGTGGCGGCTGGATCTGGAAAGGTGAGACGCGGTAACAGGTCCAGCAAGCGGGCCATGGCCTGACATATTCTGATCCACATCATCATGGCGCATGTCTACGCCCGAAGGTTTAAGACAAGCTTAAGCCGCATCGCTTTCAGCCCCGTGAAAGCCCGTTCAGCACCGCCCGCGCCGCGCGCAGACCCGGCGCTTCCCCACCGCGGCCCAACCTTGACATGGTCAGCGCCATCGCCTCGTTCTGGGCCTCTGGTGCGTCCAGAACCGCGAGGACACCACCCGCGATCAGATCGGGGCGACAGCGTTCACCATTGAATTCGGGGACCGCGCGCGTCTCTGACACAAGATTGACCAGCGTCAGCGTGTCGATGCGCAACATCCGCCGGATGATCTCGCGCGTGATCCAGTTTACGTCATAGGCGATCACCATCGGCGTCGCGGCGGCCGCCAGTTCAAGAGACACCGTGCCCGAGGCGGCCAGCGCCACATCCGCAGCCGAAAAAGCTGATTTTTTTTCAGCTTCGTAGGCGGCGTTCTTCATGTCATTGGGCGCGACAATGACCGGCTGTCCGGGCCAGTCAGTCACAAGCGCGCGCACCTGTTCCGCGCGGGTTGCCGTGGTTGGCAGAACCACTCTCAGATCAGGCTTTTGACGCAGAATCTCTCTTATAGCCGCGCCGAAAATCGGCCCCAGCCGCGCCACCTCTCCGCCGCGTGAGCCCGGCAACACCAGCAGAACCGGCGCATCGGCCAACCCATGCCTCGCCCGGAACGAGGCGACCTCAGCGGCGCTGGCCTGTGGCGCGCCGACCACGGGGTGGCCCACGAAGTCGCAATCCATGCCAGCGGCCCGCATATAAGGCGGCTCGAACGGCAACAGCGCAAGCACCTGGTCGATCACAGACGCCATTTTCACAGCGCGTTTCGGGCGCCACGCCCAGACGGACGGCGCCACGTAATGGACCATGCGAACGTCACGGCGCGCCTTGACCAGACGCGCCACGCGCAGGCAGAAATCAGGGCTGTCGATAGAGATGATCACATCGGGATCTGCGGCCAACGCGGCCTCTGCGGTTTCGCGGATGCGGCGCTTGAGGTGGAAATATTTCGGCAGGATCTCTACGATCCCCATTACGCTCAGCTCTTCCATCGGAAACAAGGATGACAGGCCCTCAGCCTCCATCTGCGGGCCGCCGACGCCTAAAAATTCAATATTTGTCAGGGACTTCAAGCCCGACATTAACGCAGCGCCAAGCACATCTCCCGACGCCTCGCCCGCGATAATGAACGCCTTCATGCAAGATCTCGGGCAAGCACGAAAACGCCCGCATCCGAGGCGCGGCGCAGCACCTCGTCCCTGTCGAGGATCATCACCTGCCCGGCGGCGATGACCACCCCGGCAAGCCCTGCCGCCACCACAGCTTCAATCGTGCCCGGCCCGATCACCGGCATGTCGATACGCAGATCCTGACCGGCTTTGGGCGCTTTCACGAACACGCCACGCCCACCCCGGCGCAATGCCGGATCTGTCTGCGCGACAAAGCGCAACAGCGCATCGGTGCCCTGCACCGTCTCGATGCCCAGACATTGCCCGCCGCCCACGACACAGCCCTGCCCAAGGTCGAGTGGACCAATCGTGGTTAATATCTCTGCCGCACGCGCCATATCGCGCAGCACCCCGGCGTCAGGTGCCGGGCCATGCGCGAAACCCGAGGGGGCCACCAACGCGGGCAACAACTCATGCGCGCCCAGAACGGCAAACCCCTGTTCTTCGAAAATAGCGATGACCGTGCGCAACAACGCATCATCGCCCTGCGGCATCGCCGCCATCAGCCTTGGTGCAATGCGGGTCATCATCCCGTCAAACCGCGCGGGATCAATCGCAGGCCGCGACAGCGCCCCGGCGAACACCATCCGGTCCACATCAGACGCTTTCATCGACGCAAAAAGCGCCCCGATCTTTTCAAGCTCATGCTGTTCGGAACGGTCGCCCAACGCCGAGTCAATGCCGCGCAGCGTGATCACCAGCGCGTCCGGATGCGCCTCCGACAGCCGCACGGGCAACGCCCCGCCACAGGCCAGGATCGCCAGACGCCCCATATTCAGCCCGCCCCCGGTGTCAGGTAGGACCGATCGCTTGAGGCGGTCACGAAATCGACAATCTGACGTACATAGGCGCTTTCGGTTTCTTCACCCAGACGGCGGGCCCGGTCCTGAAACGCACCGTCGCCCTGTGCCAGCATCTGAAACGCGGCGCGCAGCGCGGTGATGTCCTTGCGCGCGACGCCGCGTCGCTTGAGCCCGACAAGGTTCAAACCGTCCAGCACGCCGCGCGGGGCCTGCACCAGACCATAGGGGATCACGTCATTGGTCACCATCGTGACCGCGCCGATGATCGCCCCCTGACCGATACGCACCCATTGATGCACGCCGCTCAGCCCGCCGATGATCACGTCATCCTCAAGCACGCAATGCCCGGCAAGCGCGGCGTTGTTGACGATGATCACACGGTTCCCGACCTGCACGTCATGCGCCACATGACAGCCCGCCATGAAAAGCCCGTCATCGCCCACACGGGTCACGCCGCCGCCACCCTCGGTGCCGGCATTCATAGTCACGTGTTCACGGATCCGGTTGCGCGCCCCGATGACAAGCCGTGTCTCCTCGCCCTTGAATTTAAGATCCTGCGGTATCTCGCCGATACAGGCAAAAGGAAAGATCACGCAATCCGGCCCGATATCGGTTTTGCCCGAAATCACCACATGACTTTTGAGTTCTGTACCCGCGCCAAGGCGCACCTCGGGGCCGATATGGCAGAACGGGCCAATCACGCAGCCCGCGCCGATCTGCGCGCCGTCCTCGATCACCGCAGCCGGGTGGATCGTTGTTTCGGATGTCTCGGCCATCAGGCGCTACTCCTTGGGAAGGTCCATCATCGCGGTGAACTCGACCTCGCAGGCCAGATCGCCCTCGACCTCGGCACGGCCGGTAAACTTCCAGACCTTGCCCCCCGGCTTGCCACGCCGCGTTTCCAGCTTCATTTCAAGCACGTCACCCGGCACCACCATGCGCCGGAACTTGCAGCTTTCGATCGCCATGAAATAGACCAGCAGGTTCTTGTCCGCCATATCCAGCGCCACGCCCACCATTACGGCGGCGGTCTGTGCCATGGCCTCGACGATGGTCACGCCGGGCATGATTGGCTTGCCGGGGAAATGGCCCTGAAAATGCGGCTCGTTCATCGTGACATTCTTGATACCACGCGCGGAATGATAGCCGTCGATATCGACAACCTTGTCGATCAGCAGAAACGGATAGCGATGAGGTATCAGCCGCTGGATCAGATCGATATCCGCGGATTTCAGCGGCTCTGTCATGGATGGTCCTTTCCCTGTGCCCCGGATCCTGTGCGGTGGAGCCTTGTTGGAGCCGGGTTAGCAATTCACCCGGTTCTGGGCAAGCGTGCTGACACATTCGGACGCGGCCGCGCGGGATCATTCCTGCATTTCAGGCATACGCAAGGTACCGGGTTCGGCATCCGGGGCGATCTGTTCAGACGAAAGCCCGCCATCGCCAAGCGCGGCGTCGATCCGTTCAACGGCGGTATCTGTAATGTCGATCACATCGGCCTGGAGCAACACGTTGCGCCTGTCCAGCACTACAAGCCCGCCTGCCTCTCGCATCAGCGCCACCAGTACGGGTTCTGCCCGGCGCATGAAGTCCACCGGCGCGCGTTCGCGGTTGCGTTCCCATTGGCGCACGCGGGCGTCGCTTTCGCGGCGAATTTCCTGAACCTTTTCGTCAAAGGCATCTGCCATGTCGCGGAACTCTTCCGGCGAGGTTGCGTCACGCTGCACCGTCAGGGCCTTTTCCTCGGCTTCAAGGCGGGTTTCCAGATCGCGGTTACGCGCGATCAGCGCCTCGCGCTGTGCCTCAAGCTCTGCTGCCATGGCCTGGCCAAGTTTCGAACGATCGAAAAGTTCGCCGGGATCCAGCACAAGGATCTGGCTTTGCACGATTCCCACGTCCTGTGCCTGAACCTGTACCGCGGGCATATTGGCGCAGAACCCTACCGCAAGAAGAAGCGCCGCGAGGCGTCTCACATCAAAAATCCGTGCTGACCGTGATGTCGAACTGGCGCTCGATATCGCCGGGTTCCTTTTGCAGCGCTTCCGAGAAGTTCATGCGAAGCGGGCCGAAGGGCGATTGCCAGAACAGCGACAGTCCAACCACGTGACGCGCCTTGAAATCATCGGAAGTCACGCCGCCAAAGGTGTTGTCCAGTCCCCAGATCGAGCCGATGTCATAAAACGCGCCCCCCGAGATACCGTATTCCTCGGGCAGGCCAAGTGGAAACTCGGCATCAAGTTTGGCGACGGCAAAAAAGTTGCCGCCCA
This sequence comes from Paracoccaceae bacterium, assembly GCA_024742835.1. Classification (GTDB taxonomy): domain Bacteria; phylum Pseudomonadota; class Alphaproteobacteria; order Rhodobacterales; family Rhodobacteraceae; genus Roseovarius. Next base: position 57,181 of record JANSXS010000007.1, read on the forward strand.
GATGCTCGTTGTTCTGAATCGGCCCCATGCCATTGGAGGGAAAACCGCGCATGACCTGCCCGGTATAGCGATCAATGGCGCGGGTGTCGCGGTTGTCGAGAAAGTCAACCGCGCCGCCTTCCAGCGACGCGCGCAGCGTCACTTCCTCGCTCAGAACCTTGGTCTGTGCGACGATACGAGCGGAGCTTTTGAGATATTCCAGATCGCCGCCAAGCCCGGCATATTCCAGACCGAAATCAAGCAGGACACCGGCGTTCGGATCAAGCCCGGACCGCCGGGTATCGTAGGTAAACCGATAACCGATCGCGCTGCTGTAAAGGCCGCCGCGCGTGGCCTCGTCGCGCAACAAGATCGAATTGCCCCCCTGCGCCACGGTCGGATAATTATCCATCTCGGAATAGCCGGCGCTGTAATAGACCGACAAGCGGCTGTTTTCAGCCACCGGGAAGGTCAGTGTCGGCTGAAAAATGCCCCGGACAGTATCGTAAAAGCTGTTGTTGCCGTCGGTTTCGATCAGTGAGGTCTGCAACGAAAACTCCAGATCCCGGCCCAAAAAGGCGGGTTCGGAAAAGATCAGGTTGTAATTCGCCGTTTCACCCGACGCCGAGATCTGTGCCGTCAATCGCTGGCCGCGACCAAGGAAGTTGCGCTCTGAAAAGCCCAGCGTCAGACCAAAACCCGCATCCGACGAATAGCTACCCCCAAAGCTGAGCGTGCCGGTGGTCGTTTCCTCGACATCCACATCGACAAGCACCTGATCGGGCCGCGACCCTTCGCGGGCGTTCACGTCCACCGTCTCGAAAAAGCGCAGAGCGCGGATACGCTCAGCCGCTTCACGCACCTGACGCGGGTTGAAGGAATCGCCCTCTATCACGTCGAACTGACGCCGTATCACCCGATCGAGCGTTGTGGTGTTGCCTTCGATATCAATGCGTTCGACAAAAACCCGCGGCCCGCGCACAAGCCGAAACTCCACGTCCAGCGTCAGGTCGCGGTCGTTGCGCGTCACACGCGGCTCCACGCGCAGGAAATCCACCCCCTGCTTAATGCCCAGGCGTTCCATCCGCGCAATCGAGTTTTCGATCAGTGTCGGCGAATACACCACGCCCGGCCGCAGCTTGATCACATCCTGATAAGCGTCGGCATCCACGTCGGAAAGGTCGCTGACCGTTGTGATCTCGCCAAAGCGGAATTGCTGACCCTCTTGGACGTTGAAGGTTATGAAATACCCGTCACGTTCCCGCGCCAGTTCGGCGTTGGTCCCGGTCACACGGAAATCGACATAGCCGCGCGACAGGTAGAAATCCTGAAGCACTTGCTTGTCGAATTCCAGCCTGTCCTCGACAAAGGTATCGCGCGCGATCAAGGCCCTGAAAATCCCGGCCTGCTTGCTGTCCAGAACGCGGCGCAGACGACGGTCGGAATAGGCGCGATTGCCGATAAAGCCGATGCGCTGCACCTCGATCCCCTTGCCCTCGAATATTTCAAAGACCAGATCGACGCGATTATCGCTGCGACGGATCACTTTTGGCGTCACGCGCGCGGAGATACGCCCGTTCTGTTCATAGGCTTCATTGATGATCGCCACGTCGCGTTCCGCGCGGGTCGGGCTGAACACCTGGCGCGGCTGGGTTTCGATAAAGCCCTCAAGTTCTTCATCCTTGAGCTTGCTGTTGCCCTCGAATGCGATGCGGTTGATCGTCGGAAATTCCACGACCCGGATAACAAGGGTGTCTCCCTGCGGCGTGATTTCCACATCCTCGAAAAGCCCGGTACCAAGGATCCGTTGATAAGCGTCATTCAGCTCACCGGCAGAGACCGTCTCGCCCCGTGCGATACCCGCATAGGTCAGGATCGTCGCCGTCTCGATGCGCTGATTGCCCTCGATCGAAACCGAGTTGAACCGATAGTTTTGCGCCTCGGCGCGCTCCGGCAGGGCCAGCGCACAAACGATCACGAAAAGCGCAAAGAACCCGCGCAGCGCGGATGACAGGAAATCTTGGCGGAAAAGGCGTGATGCCCCGGCCCGGCGGTTATGCAGCATGATCAAACCCAGTCAGAGGACAGCGTGGTTGCAGCGTCAGTAACGCCTCTGAGAGGGGTTGTCAAAACGCGACTGTCCGTTGAGGCAAGCCTCCGCAAAGACCTGCGACAAGGCTTGAAACCGCGTCTGCGCGCCGCCGCGTGGCCCGGCATTGCCTAAAGCGTTTCGCTCGATTTTTGCGCGGGTTCCACCTTGAGCTGACGGCTCGGGTTCAAGGCAGACCGCCTTGACCTGTCAGAAAGAGCCGATAAAGGCCCCCGCCCATAGCGCCAGTGCAAGGGTGGCCAGAAACAGCATCCTGTCCAGGTTGAGGGTCATCAACACGGTCATCCCGCGATATCCGCTCATGATGTGCTGCATGTTCGTCACCCTGGCCTGAATTGCGTCAGTGCCGGGATGCACTCCAATTATGGCGGCTTTCGGCACTAGATTGTGTCAAAAACAAGGAAGGTGCCCCGACGCGCAACCGCGCCGGGGGCACCGCCGTCAGGGGCAAAAGATATCGTTGAACAGGGCAAACACCATCAGGCTCAGCACCAGCGTCAGGCCCACCGTCATCATCACGCGCAACGCCTTGTCGCTGGGTGGCCGCCCGCGAACTGCCTCATAGGCGTAAAACACAAGATGCCCGCCATCGAGAACCGGAATCGGAAACAGATTCAACAGACCCACCGCTGTGGACAAAACCGCGATGAACCAGATGAAACTGTCCAGACCCTGGCTTGCCATCGCGCCCGACACCTCGGCGATGCCGATGGGGCCGGACATGTTGCAACTGCTGATCGCACCCGTAACCATGTGGTACAGCCCGGAAATGGAGCCTTCCACCACCGCATATGTCTGTGCCACGGCATCGCTGAACGCGGCACCCGGCCCCTTGCGTTCGGTCGCCAGTTCAAAGGCCAGTCCACCCGCAATGCCGATCCGCCAATTGGTCTCGAACCCGCCTTCCGGGCGGGGTTCGTCAACCCGTTTGGGGGTCAGATCATAGTCAAGAAGTGTCCCATCGCGCCACACGGTCAGATTCGCCGTCGCCCCGTTAGAGGATTCGATCACGTCTCTTAGCTCATCGAAAACGGCGATGTCCTGCCCTGCCACGGCGACGATCACGTCGCCCTGTTTCAGCCCGGTTTCATACGCAGCGGATCGCGGGGCAAGCTGCACCACCAGCGGCGGCATCGGATGCGGCCCCTGCACGGTCATTTCCCGGCCATCGCGGCGCACGCGGTAGTCCAGTAACGATTCCTCCGGCAACGCCTCGATGAAATCGTTGAACCGATCGCCCTCGCGGCTTTCCCAATCAGGCATCGCGATACCCGCGATAGAGATCAGCTCGTCCCCCTCTTGCAGGGTCACGCTTTCGCTGACCGGCAGATCGCGCAGGTCGCCCACGCGCAACGGCTCCGCCACCTGCCCCTGGAACATCATCACAGATCCGAACACCAGGATCGACAGGGCAAAGTTGAACACCGGGCCCGCCGCCACCGTCAGCGTGCGCGCCCAAAGCGGCGCGCCCAGCATGGTCTGCCGCCGCTCCGCCGGTGGCATGGCGTCAACGCTGTCATCATGGGTGGCACTAGCGGCATCGCCATCGCCCTTGAACTTGACAAAGCCCCCCAGCGGCAGCGCGGCCAGTTGCCAGCGCGTGCCATGCTTGTCGACCCGCGACAACAAAACCGGCCCGAAGCCAAGCGAAAACACATCCGCCTTTATCCCGCACCAGCGGCCAACGATGTAATGGCCATATTCATGGATCGCCACAATCACCGAAAGCGCCGCCACAAAGGCAAGCAAGGTCATGAAAAGGCCGCCGAATTCCGGGAGCAAGGCAAATCCTCCAAAGTTATGGGGTCAAAACGCGGGCAGGATGGCCCGATCCGACATCTGATGGCAGATGGCCTGTCGGGGCACAGGTATCAAGCCCGAGAGTGGCGGCAATATGGCCGCAGCCGGGCCGAAGCCGCGCAAAGACGGCTCGATTTCGCGGCATCCGACTCATGTCATCGCCGCCGGCAAAAGGCCAAACGCCCATAGCAAAAGCGCCATCACACTGGCCCCCAACAGCGCATCGAACCGGTCGAGCACGCCGCCATGGCCGGGAATAAGCGCGGAGCTGTCCTTGATCCCCTGACGTCGTTTCATCGCACTCTCAAGGATATCGCCCATCTGCCCTGCGAAAGCGACCAGCACGGACATCACGACCAACCATGGCCCCGCGCCCAAAGGCCCGGCGAACAGCGCGCCAACCACGGCCGCCAGTGCCCAGCCCGCCACCGTGCCCGACCATGTCTTTTTCGGGCTCAGCCGGGGCCAGAACTTTGGTCCGCCCAGCATCCGGCCCGCGAAATAGCCCATAACATCCGAGCCGATGACCACCGCGATCACCCACAGGATCCAGCCGGTTCCCGCCTCTACTCGCAGCCAGATCAACGCGAAACTGGCCAGCATCACCCAGGCCACCAGCCCGAACAGCATCAGCCGGTCACGCGGGATCCGCCCCGCCGCAACCAGCCCCGGCACCAGCAGCAAAGGCAGCGCCAGCAGCACCGGCACCCAGCCTGCCAGCAAAAGCAGCGCTGCGCCAAGACTGCCCAGCCAAGGGGCGTGACGCGCCCCGAACATGCGCGCCGCCTCCCACGTCATCAGACCGCAGACACCACAGGACAGGATGGCAAACAACGCCCCGCCCATCCAGATGGCGACACCGCCAACCACGGCGATTGCAACGCCCGAATAGAGTCGCGGCCCGAGATCATACCATCGCGCGGCTGCGCTCATGCCGACACAGCCCCGAAACGCCGGTCGCGCGTGCCGTATCCACGCAGCAGCCCGTCAAAGATATCCGGGGTGAAATCGGGCCAGAGCGTGTCGATGAATTCATATTCCGCATAAGCGGACTGCCACAGCAAAAAGTTCGATATGCGCGCCTCGCCCGAGGTGCGGATCACCAGATCCGGGTCAGGCAACACGCAGGTGTCAAGGTAGCGTGGCAGCGTTTCCTCGTCCACATCGTCGGGATGCAAGCGCCCCTCGGCCACATCCCGCGCCAGCCGCTTGGTGGCGCGCGTAACCTCGTCGCGCCCACCGTAATTCAGCGCGATGGTCAGGTTGGTGCCGGTACACCCCACTGTCATCTCCTCGGCCTCGTCCATCAGCCCGCGCAGCTTTGCATCAAGCCGGGGCCGGTCGCCGATGAACCGCACCCGCACGTTTTCTTTCACGAAGGCCTGCATCTCTTTCATGATGTAGCGCCGGAACAGGCTCATCAGCCCGGCGACCTCGGTCTGGGTGCGCTTCCAGTTCTCTGTCGAAAAAGCAAAGATGGTGAGGTACTTTACTCCGAATTCCGGGCAAGATGACACGATTTCACGCACCCGGCGCGCCCCGGCATGATGCCCGAAAAGACGCGGGCGCCCGCGCTTTTGCGCCCAGCGCCCATTACCGTCCATGATGATCGCGACATGTCTAGGGCCGGTTCTTGGCGCTGTCGGTTCCATGTCGCGCTTGCCTACCATCTCAGACCTGCATGATCTCGGCTTGCTTGGCGTCCAGCGCCTCGTCCACCGCCTTGATATAGCTGTCGGTCATCTCCTGCACGGCGGTTTCCCAGAACTTCTGGTCGTCTTCGGACATGCCGTCGGCCTTGGCCTTCTTGATGCGGTCCATGCCGTCGCGCCGCACGTTGCGCACGGCCACGCGCGCGCTTTCGGCATATTGGGCGGCAACGCGGGTCAGCTCCTTGCGGCGCTCCTCGTTCAGCTCCGGGATAGGCAGCATGATGATCGGGCCGTTCATCTGCGGATTGATCCCCAGACCGCTTTCGCGGATGGCCTTTTCCACCTTGTTGATCATGCCCTTATCCCAGACATTGATCGTCACCATCCGCGGCTCGGGCACATTCACGGTGCCGACCTGATTGATCGGGGTCTTTTGCCCATAGGCGTCGACCATGATCGGCTCAAGCATACTGGCGCTTGCCCGCCCCGTGCGCAACGAGGCGAATTCCGTGCGCAGCGCGGTCATGGCACCGTCCATGCGGCGCTCAAGATCGCCGGTATCCAGTTCAAACTCTTCCGACATGCGTGTGTATCCTCTCTCCTGCCCGCCGCGTGGCCCTTGTAGTCTCAGCCATGCACCTTTGTATAGGTGCCCGTCCCATCAAGGATGGACCGGAACCCGCCCGGTTCGTCCAGTGAAAAGACGATGATCGGCAGGCTGTTGTCACGTGCCAGCGCGATGGCGCTGGCATCCATCACGTCAAGATGCTTGGCCAGCACCTCGTCATAAGTCACCGTCTCGTAGCGCACCGCGTCGGCGTGCTTGATCGGGTCCTTGTCATACACCCCGTCCACCTTGGTGCCCTTGAAGATCGCCTCGCAGGCCATCTCGTTGGCCCGCAGCGTTGCGGCGGTGTCGGTGGTGAAATACGGATTGCCGGTGCCCGCGGCAAAGATGCAGACGCGTTTTTTCTCCAGATGCCGCACCGCGCGGCGCCGGATATATGGCTCGGCCACCTCGTCCATGCGAATGGCCGTGATCACCCGGCAATAGACGCCCAGCTTTTCCAGCGCGCTTTGCATCGCCAGCGCATTCATCACCGTGGCCAGCATACCCATGTAATCGGCGGTCGTGCGTTCCATCCCCTGTGCGCTGCCTTGCAGCCCGCGAAAGATGTTACCGCCCCCGATCACCATGCAGATCTCCACGCCCATGTCGTGGACGATCTTGACCTCGCGGGCGATCCGCTCGACGGTGGGCGGGTTCAGCCCGTACCCCGCATCGCCCATCAACGCCTCACCGGAAATCTTGAGCATGACGCGGCCGAAATCGGTTGTCTTGGGGGCGGTGTCGGGCATCTGGTACTCCTGCCATGTGTCGCGTTGCCGCGCAAAATGTCCGAAAAGCGGCTCAGGTTCAATCGCCAAACCGGGCGTGTGCGCAAATTGCACGCGGACGCTTCTATCGGGCGTCGAACTGTCCTAGACCAGACCCATGCCAAGCCCGCCAGACATCCCCGCCGACCGCCCCGTGCTGATCGCGGGCCCGACCGCGTCGGGCAAATCCGCGCTGGCACTGGCCATCGCGGAAACGGGCGGCGGGATCATCGTGAATGCCGATGCGATTCAGGTGTTTGCCAATTGGCGCGTACTCACCGCGCGTCCGTCGCTCCGCGACGAAGCCCGCGCGCCGCACCGCCTTTACGGGCATGTGCCCGGCGAGGCAGGCTATTCCGTGGGCCATTGGCTGCGCGAGGTGGCGCCGCTTTTGCGTGACGGGCCACGCCCCATCATCGTGGGCGGCACCGGGCTTTACTTTTCCGCCCTGACCGAAGGGCTGGCAGATATTCCACCCACCCCGCCAGAGATCCGCGCCGAGGCAGACGCGCGGCTGGCCCGCAAGGGCCTGACAAGCCTTCTGGCGGATCTCGACGACGCAACGCTGGCGCGTATCGACACCCGCAACCCGATGCGTGTGCAGCGCGCATGGGAGGTGCAGCGCACCACGGGCAGAGCGCTGGCCGCATGGCAGGACGCCACGCCGCCGCCAATGCTCCCCTTGCCCGACGTCACAGCCTACGTGATCGACGCCCCCAAGACGTTTCTGACACCGCGCATCGAACAGCGTTTCGACGCGATGCTGGCCCAGGGCGCGCTGGACGAAGCGCGCGCGAATCTTACCGGTTGGGATCCTGCCCGCCCCTCCTCCAAGGCCATCGGCGCGCCCGAACTGATCGCGCATCTGCGCGGCGCGCAAAGCCTGGAGGCCGCGCGCGCGGCCTCTGTCATCGGCACGCGGCAATATGCCAAGCGACAACGCACATGGTTTCGCGCCCGGATGCGGAACTGGCAATGGATCAACGCTCAGGACTTGTAATTTTCATACATTTTTGACACCCTTCGAGTGATAATTAAGAAAAAGCGTATATTTTCACCGCAAGTATTCATGGTTGCCTTTTGCCCGATCACGCCCGTTTGCTGACACTTGCCCAATGGACGGGCACAGAGCCATGGCGCGCATCCCTGCCCCATAGCAACTCACGTAACGTGATTGTATGGATCACACGCGGTCAGGGCCGCGTGCTTTTGGGGGGGCGGCAGCGCGGGTTCAGCATACATACCGCCATGGCCCTGCCCGCCCGGACCCTGTTCGCGATCGGCACCGGCCAGCAAAGTTTCGGCCTGGTTGCCGAACTGCCCCATGGCCCCGACTGGCCAATACCCGACGACCCGGCGCTGTTGCGCATTCGCGATACCCGCGCGCAGGCGGAACTGACCACTTTGCTGGAAACGATGCAGCGCGAACATAACGAGGCGCGACCGCTCATGGACGAAGCCATGAACGCGCAGGCCCGCCTGCTGACAGTCTGGCTGCGCCGCGAGATGCTGAAAGCCGACGCGGAACCGGCGCGGCTTTCAGCCTCTGAAAAACTGGCCGACGCCTATGCGGCGCTGGTCGAGCGGGATCACGCCAAGGGCTTTGCCATACGGGATTTCGCGCGGTCCCTGGGGGTCACGCCCACGCATCTGACGCGGATCTGCAAAACCACCGCCGGCATGACCGCATCAGGGCTTCTTAGCCGGCGTCTCCTTCATGCCGCGCGCGATCTGCTGGAAAATGGCGACATGCCGGCCAACCGCGTCGCCGCGACACTGGGTTTTCGCAGCGCCGCCTATTTCTCGCGGTTCATCCAGCAACATACCGGCCATTCCCCGAGCGCGCTGCGCAAGGCGGGCCGCGCGGGCCACGGCGCTTGATTTCCCGCGCCTGCCCGTGTGAGATGGGTTCGACCCCGTCAAGGTGATCCCATGCCCGATCCGCACCATCCCGCCCTGCCTGTCCTGCACCGCGACCTGCGCGCTGGCCGGCTTGACCGCCGGGAATTCCTGACCCGCGCCACCTGTCTGGGCCTTGCCGCACCGCTGGCACTTGGCCTCGCCGGTGGACCCGCACCCGCGCGGGCACAGCCTCAGATCCGGCCCGGCGGCACCTTGCGCATTCAGCAATCCGTCAAGGATCTGCGCGATCCAAGGCTGTATGACTGGAGCGAAAAGGCTAATCAGACCAGAGGCTTTCTTGAATATCTGGTGCAGCTTAACCACGATGGCACGCTTCAGGGCATGTTGCTGGAAAGCTGGCAGGCCAACGCGGACGCCACCGGATACGTGCTGCGCCTGCGGCCCGGCGTGACCTGGACCAACGGCGACGCCTTCACGACCGAGGATGTCGCGCATAACTTCGTGCGCTGGTGCGACAGCGAGGTGCAAGGCAATTCCATGGTCACGCGCCTGACCACCCTGATCGACCCCGCGAAAGGGCAATTGCGCGCCAATGCGCTGCGCATCGAGGACGCGCTGACGCTGCACCTGACCCTTTCGTCGCCCGATATCGCGCTGATGGCAAGCCTGTCGGATTATCCCGCCGCCGTGACCCATCGCAGCTATGGCGGGCAAGACCCCTATGGTTTCGGCCTCGGGACCGGCCCTTACCGGCCGGTTGATATCCAGCCCGGCTCATATTGCGTTCTGGAACGCGACCCCGACCGCGCATGGTGGGGCACACCGATCCATGGCGGCCCCTATGTGGACCGGATCGAGTTTCGCGATTTCGGGACCGACCCGGCCAACTGGATCGCGGCGGCCATGGCCGACGAGATCGACCTGCTTTATGAAACCGTCGGCAATTTCATAGAGCTCATGGATTCCATCGGCTGGACGCGCACCGCCACCGACAGCGCCGCGACCATGGTCATCCGGGGCAATGCCGCGGCACAGGTGGCGGGCGGCACCCCTTATGCCGACAGCAATATGCGGCACGCCCTGGCGCTGGCCGTGGACAACGCAATCTGCCTTGAACTGGGCTATGCCGGTTTCGGCGATGTGGCCGCCAACCACCATGTCAGCCCCCTGCATCCCGCCTATGCCGATATCGGCCCGGCCCGTTACGACCCCGCAGAGGCGCAGCGCTTGCTGGCCCTGGCCGGGCAAAGCGATTTCGAGCATGAGCTGATCACCGTGGATGATGAATGGCAGCGCAATACCGGCGATGCCGTCGCCGCCTTGTTGCGCGATGCCGGGATCGCCACCCGCCGCAGGATCGTGCCCGGACAGGACTTCTGGGACAATTGGCAAAGCTATCCGTTTTCCTGCACCCAGTGGAATCACCGCCCCCTCGATGTGCAGGTCCTGTCGCTGGCCTACAGATCCGACGCGGTCTGGAACGAAACCGGCTTTGCCGATCCCGCCTTCGATGCCGCGCTGGACAGGGCCATGGCCGTGAGCGATGCGCAAGAGCGCAGGGTGATCATGGCAGAGCTTGAAACGATCCTGCGCACCCAAAGCGTGATCATCCAGCCTTATTGGCGCAGTCTGTACAACCACCATAACGGCAGGCTGGCCGGGGCCGAAAGGCATCCCGCCAATGAAATCCATGTCTGCGAAATCGGCTTTACCGCGTGATGCGCGCTCAGCTTCCCCAGATCACCTTGACGTAATTGCGGGTTTCCCGGAACGGCGGCACGCCGCCATGCTTTTCCACGGCCCCCGGCCCGGCGTTATAGGCCGCCAGCGCCAACCGCCAGCTTTTGAAGGTGCGGAACTGCTCGGCCAGATACCGCGCGCCGCCGTCAAGGTTTTCATAAGGATCATGTGGATTGACCCCCAGATAGCTTGCCGTGCCCGGCATAAGCTGCGCCAGACCGATCGCCCCCTTGTGCGACAGCGCCCGCGCGTTCCAGGCTGATTCCTGCTGGACAAGGCGCAGGAACAGATCCTCGGGCACGCCATTGCGCCGCGCCGCGTCGCGCGCCATCGCCAGATAGGGGCCGTTGTAACGCCCGTTGAACCCCTGCCTGGGCGCGTCGTCCCATTTGCTCGGGGTCTTGACCCGCGCGGGTTGAAGCCGGACAGACGCGTTGTATTGCTGCCGTGCACGGGTATCGAGCACCTTGGTCTGAGAGCTGAAAATCCGGGATTTTCCCTTGGTGGAAAACGTATCCGCCGACGCCCCTACGGGCCACGCCATCGCCGCACAAATCACCGCACTCGCCACGCTCCGCATCCTGAACTCCGCATCCCTGTACCGGACGACGTTCACTATATCGCGGTTTTCCAAAATTGCCAGCTTGGCACCGCAGAGGACACAGGCCACGTATTTCCAGAAAACTTTAGGCTTTCCTTCATCTCTTTGCGATGGTGTAAACGCGCAACGCAAGACATCAAACCGATCTGCAAGGAGGCGTCATGGCCGGCTCAGTCAACAAGGTAATCATCATCGGCAATCTGGGCCGCGATCCCGAAGTGCGAACATTCCAGAACGGTGGCAAGGTGTGCAACCTGCGCATCGCCACGTCCGAGACCTGGAAAGACCGCAACACGGGCGAGCGTCGCGAGCGCACGGAATGGCACACCGTGGCCATATTCAACGAGGCGCTGGTGCGCTTGGCGGAACAATACCTGCGCAAAGGCTCCAAGGTCTATATCGAAGGCAAGCTTGAAACGCGCAAATGGCAGGACCAGTCGGGTCAGGATCGCTACAGCACCGAAGTGGTGCTGCGCCCCTATGCCGGCGAAATGACCTTTCTCGACAGTCGCAACGACGGCGGTGGCGGCGGCGGCGGTGGATATGCCGGTGGTGCTGGTGGCGGTGGCTACGAGGGGGGCTATGGCGGACAACCCGACAGCACCCCCGCACCCAGCAGCCCGTCGCGGGATTACGACGACGAAATCCCGTTCTGAACCGGGCCATAAAGACATGATACCGGGCCGTGCGATCCGCGCGGCCCTTTTTTCGTGTCAGATCGCCAGATCCAGCAGTGTCAGCACAACGAATACCGGAACCGACAACATCACCGCCACCAAAAGCGCGGCAAATGCCGTGGGCCTGACCGAAGGCGCAGACACGCCCAGTACCTTGTTCCCCGTCTTCATCGCCGCCTCGTCCCGGATTGTCGGAACCGTTTCGCCCTTGCCCCCGGATGTCGGCGAAAGAAGAAACGCTTTGATACGACTTTACCACCCGTTAGGTTATTATCGTCTTACTTGATCCCATGACTCGGGTGGAAAAGATCGACGGAGCGGATTGCCTGCCGCCCAGCCCCTGCGCGCTGCAACAGCATCCGCGCTACGGCGCGGCTGTGACCGCGCTTGGCGGGCGTGTCACGCAGCTACGCCATGAGGGGGGCACGGCGTTGATTCTGCACCGCAAGCTGGGCCCCGTGCCGGTCTGCTGGATGGCGCGCGGCCCCGTGATGCAGCCCGGTGCCCCGCCCGATGCCGCGATCAGGGCGATCCTGGCCCATCTGCCACGGGGCGTTCGGCTGGCGCTGCCCGGCGATTGCGCCCACGCGCCGCTCTACCGCGCTGCGGGATATCGCGCGATCATGACCGGCGCGCATGTGGCAGAGCTTGATCTGCGCCCGTCCGCTGCGACGCGGCTTGCCGTACAGCACGGCAAATGGCGCAACCGCCTGCACCGCGCGATGGACGCGCCGATGCAGATAACCCACCGGCCCCTTGACCCGGCCACCGACCTGCCGCTTTTGTCTTTGGAAGAGGCGCAGCGGCGCGCGCGGCGCTACCGCGCCTTGCCCGCCCGCTTTACCCTTGCCTTTGCCGCCACGGGCGCGGATGCGGCGCGGGTCTTTCTGGCGTATCATCGCGGCGCGCTTGCCGGGTTCGTGCTCTTGCTTTTGCACCCGCCCGTCGCCACATATCACCTTGGCTGGTCCGGTCCCGAGGGGCGCAGGCTTGGCGCGCATCCGCTGTTGTTGTGGCGCGCGTCGAACTGGCTGGCGCAAAACGGCGTCACGCGCCTCGATCTGGGCAGCCTGGATACCGATATCACGCCCGGACTTGCCCGGTTCAAGCTGGGCATGGGCGCGCGCGCGGTCGCACTTGGCCCCACTCTTTTGCGCCTGCCATGCCTCACCCGCGTGCAGCCTGTCGTCTGAAACCCTTTTTGCTCTGGCCATTCCGCGCCCATGGCGCTACGGCCCGTGCCAAACCATCCAAGGACCCCCCGCATGGATCTGCGCAACATCGCCATCATCGCCCACGTGGACCACGGCAAGACCACGCTCGTCGACGAACTGCTGAAACAATCCGGTGCCTTCCGCACGGGCCAGGCCGTCGCCGAACGCGCCATGGACAGCAACGATCTGGAACGCGAACGCGGCATTACAATCCTCGCCAAGGCCACATCGGTGGAATGGAAAGGCACGCGCATCAATATCGTCGACACGCCCGGCCATGCCGATTTCGGTGGCGAGGTGGAACGCATCCTGTCCATGGTGGACGGTGTTGTGCTGCTGGTGGATGCCGCCGAAGGGCCGATGCCGCAGACCAAATTCGTCACGCAAAAGGCACTGGCGCTGGGCCTGCGGCCCATCGTGGTGCTCAACAAGGTCGACAAGCCCGATGCCGAATCCGACCGCGCGCTTGACGAGTGTTTCGATCTGTTCGCCACGCTCGACGCGAACGAGGACCAACTCGATTTCCCGCATATGTATGCCTCGGGACGCTCCGGTTGGGCCGATCACGAGCTTGACGGCCCGCGCAAGGATCTGTCCGCGCTTTTCAACCTGATCGTCAATCACGTTCCGGCCCCGAAGCAGCTTGCCAAAGCTGATGAGGATTTCCGGATGCTGGCCACCACGCTGGGGGCCGATCCCTTTGTCGGGCGCATCCTGACGGGCCGGGTGGAATCGGGGCGGCTCAAGGTCGGCGCAACCGTGCAGGCGCTAAGCCGCGTGGGCCAAAAGATCGAACAGTTCCGCGTCACCAAGATCCAGGCGTTTCGCGGCTTGCAGCTTCAGGACATCGAAGAGGCCAGCGCGGGCGATATCGTCACGCTGGCCGGCATGTCAAAGGCGACCGTCGCAGACACCATCTGCGCGCTGGCCGTTGACACGCCCATTGCCTCGCAACCCATTGATCCACCAACGATCTCTGTCACCTTCGGCATCAATGACAGCCCGTTGGCGGGCCGCGACGGCAAAAAGGTACAATCCCGCGTCATCCGCGAACGCCTGATGAAAGAGGCCGAGGTTAACGTGGCCATCAAGGTGACCGACACGCCCGGCGGCGAAGCATTCGACGTGGCTGGCCGGGGCGAATTGCAGATGGGCGTTTTGATCGAGAACATGCGCCGCGAAGGGTTCGAGCTGTCGATCTCGCGCCCCCGTGTGCTGATGCGCGAAGGCGACGACGGCAAGATGCTGGAGCCGATCGAGGAGGTCACCATCGACGTGGATGATGACCATTCCGGCGCGGTGATCGAGAAACTGACCGGCCCCCGCAAGGGCGACATGACCGAGATGAAGCCATCCGGCGCGGGCAAGACCCGCATCGTGGCCCATGTGCCGTCACGCGGGCTGATCGGCTATCACGGCGAGTTCCTGACCGACACGCGCGGCACCGGCGTCCTCAACCGCGTGTTTCATTCCTGGGCACCGCATAAGGGGCCGATTCCAGGCCGCCGCGCGGGGGTGCTGATCTCGATGGAATCAGGCGATGCTGTGGCGTTTGCCCTGTGGAACCTTGAAGATCGGGGGCGCATGTTCATCGGTCCGCAGGAAAAGGTTTATCAGGGCATGATCATCGGCGAGCATAGCCGCGAGAACGACCTTGAGGTGAACCCGCTCAAGGGCAAGAAGCTGACCAACGTGCGTGCCAGCGGCACCGACGAGGCCGTGCGCCTGACCCCGCATGTGCAGATGTCGCTGGAACAGGCGATCTCTTATATCGACGATGACGAACTGGTCGAGGTGACGCCGAATGTCATCCGCCTGCGCAAGCGGCATCTTGATCCGCACGAACGCAAGCGCGCCGCCAAGACCAACGGCTAAGCCATGGCGCGGCGTATCTTCACGCCGCGCTTGCCGCCCGGGCGTGGACGCCCCACATATGACCCATGCTGAAGTTCACCCCGATCCTTCTGGCGATGGCCTATGCCTTTGCGATGTACCATTTCTCGGCGTGGCGCACACGCCGGGAACTTGACGCGCAATCCACCGAACTGGCCGACCCGCGCCTGAAGAAGCTGACCGACAGGCTGGCCGCCGCGCTGGATGTGCCGCGCATCAAGGTGCATATCTACGAGATCGACCCGGTAAACGGGCTGGCGGCCCCTGACGGGCGTATCTTCATCACCCGCGGATTTTACCGCAAGTTCCAAAATGGCGAGGTCACCGGCGAGGAAATGGCCAGCGTGATCGCGCATGAGCTGGGACATGTTGCGCTTGGCCATTCGCGCCGCCGGATGATCGATTTTTCCGGTCAGAACGCGCTGCGCACCGCGCTCGCGATGATCCTGTCGCGCTTTCTGCCCGGCGTGGGCATCTGGATCGCCAACGCCCTCACCTCGCTTCTGGCCGCACGCCTGTCGCGTGGCGACGAATACGAGGCCGATGAATATGCCGCCGCCCTGCTGACCAAGGCCGGGATCGGCACCGCGCCGCAAAAATCGCTCTTTGAAAAGCTGGAGGCGCTGACGCAATCGCGCGCGGGCGCCATGCCGGCCTGGCTGATGTCGCATCCCAAGACACAAGAGCGGATCGCGGCCATCGAAAAGCTGGAGGCCCGCTGGGGCTGATCGGCGCATCTGCCGCAATTTCTGACCCGATATGCCCTAATTTCTGCGTCATCCTGCGGCATGGTCACGTCAACGAACCCAAGATTCGAGGCGCAGACCATGCAGGCAACAGGCACAACGCAGGCCACGGACCGTTCCGGTCTTCTGGTGCCTGCGCTTTTCATCGCAACCATCTTTCTCAGCGCGTCGCTGCTGTTTTTCGTGCAGCCGCTTTTCACGCGGATCGTATTGCCGCAAATCGGCGGGTCTCCAGCGATCTGGACGACGGCGATGCTGTTCTTTCAGACCACGCTGATAGCCGGCTATCTATACGCGCATCTGCTGACCCGGCGGCTGGCCGTGCGGGCTCAGATCCGGGTGCATCTGGCAGTTTGGGCCGTGGCGCTGATCTGCCTGCCCCTGGCGATCCCCGACGGCTGGTCCTTTGATCCGCAGGGCAATGCCGTGTGGCAAACTCTTCTGCTTTTCGCGCTTGGTGTCGGCCTGCCCTTCTTTGCGCTGGCCGCCAATGCGCCGCTGATCCAGTTCTGGTACGGGCGGTCAGGCGGGCCATCGGCGCATGACCCGTATTTCCTTTACGGGGCGTCCAATCTTGGCTCTCTGGCGGCTTTGTTGGGCTTTCCACTGGTGGCCGAGCCGCTGTTCGGCGCAACCAGCATCGGGATCGGATGGGCGGCAGGCTATATCGTGCTTGGCGCGTTCCTGTTGTTCAGCGGCCTGTGCGCGCAAGGCCCCACAGCCGCGCCACGCAAGACGACCGCGCAAGTCACCACCGGCGGCCCCGGTTTCCGGCGTCTGGCCCATTGGGCGTTTCTGGCCTTCATCCCCTCTTCCTTGATGTTGGGGGTCACTTCCAAGATCAGCCTGGACCTCGGATCGTTCCCGTTGATCTGGGTGGTACCTCTGGCGCTTTACCTGCTGACCTTCGTTCTGTCCTTTTCCAACCGCAGGCTGTTCGGCGCAACCGTGTTCCGCGCGCTTACGGCCGCGTTTCTGCTGTTCATGGCGCTGACCTTTTTCGGTGCCTTGGGGCGCACGCTGGACTGGAGTTCGGTGGGACTTCTGGTTCTGGGCTTTTTCATCGTGGCGCTTTACGCGCATCGCAAACTATATGAGGCGCGCCCCGATGCCGCTCATCTGACCACTTTTTATCTGACCATGTCTGTGGGCGGCGCGTTGGGCGGCGTTTTCAACTCCCTCGTCGCACCGGTCCTTTTCGACACGCTGATCGAGGCCGGGGTGACGGTCGTTCTGGCCGGGTTTCTTCTGCTTCGGCGAGAAGAACGCAGCATTCCCCTGCCCCGCGCCCTGACCCGTGGTGCCGCCTTCGGCCTTGTCGCAGCGATCCCGGCCAACCTGATCGCGCTGGTCTTCGTACCGGCGAACTGGACCGCAACGGTACTTTTCCTTCTGGCCGCCGGTATCGTCTGTCTGCATCTGCTTCGGCGTGACGCGGTGCAGGTCTATGCCGCCGCCGTCACGCTGTTCGTGATCGCAGCGTTGCACTTGCCCGACACGGCACTGATGCGCGACCGCAGTTTTTTCGGCACCCATATCGTAGCCGAGGAAGCCGGTATGCGGATCTATGGCAACGGCACCACTGCGCATGGCGCACAACGCTTGCGGGACGATAGCGCGGAGCGGCCCGAGCCGCTGTTTTACTACCACGAAAACGGGCCCATGGGGCAGGTCATGACATCGCAACGCGCAGAGCGCGCGCAATCGGTTGGCATCGTCGGGCTAGGTGTCGGATCGCTGGCCTGCTACGCGCAGGATCATCAGGAGTGGCAATTCTATGAGATCGACGCGCTCGTCGACGAGGTGGCGCGCACGCCCGACTATTTCCGGTTTGTGACCGCCTGCACGCCGGATGCCCCTACCCATCTGGGTGATGCGCGTATCGTACTCGAAGCGCAGCAGGGCCTGACCTATGACATCCTCGTAATCGACGCTTACAGCTCTGATTCGGTGCCCGTCCACCTGACCACGCGCGAGGCCCTGGCGCTTTACATGAACCGGCTCGCACCCGATGGTGTGCTCGTGTTCCATATCTCGAACCGCTATTACGAGATCGACCGCCCGCTGGGACGCGCCGCCGCCGATCTGGGGCTGGTGGGCCGCATCCAGGAGTACAAGGGCAACGCCAAGACCGATCCGGGCGATACGGCCTCGACCGTGATCACGCTAAGCCGGTCGCGCGCGGCGCTTGGCGATCTGGCGGGCGATCCGCGCTGGCAGCCGCTCGGGGATGATGGCGGGCGCGTCTGGACCGATGATTTCGCCAATCTTCTGTCGATCATGAAACGCTGACACCACGTTCTGACACGCCGTTGTGCGTGTCAGGACACGGCCTTGGCCAGACGCGGCAGGCGCGCCTTTTTCAACAGCGCGCGCATCTCCCACGGTGCGCTTGACAGGCGGCGCGCCTCTGTCAGCACCTCGGCGCAGGCGTCTGCGACAAGGTCGGGCTGCGCCTCGAACACCCCCCTGAGATAGGTGTCGGGATCGGCGCGGCTGACCCCCTCTTCGGCCAGAATGTTTCGCGGGAAATCCTTGGCGTTGAGCGTCAGGATCACATCCGCAGAGCCCGACACCGCCGCCGCCAGCACATGGGTATCCGCCGCATCCGGCAGCCAGAGCCGCGATTCCAGCGATCCGGGCCAAGTCACCTCTGCGTTCGGCCATTGCAAGCGCAAAAGGGCCGCTTCCGCCTCTGCCTGCGCGGCACCCTCGGGTCCGAGTTTCAGCGCCGCGCGGCGCCAGTCCTCGATGATGCGCGCAGACCACAGCGGCGTGAACACACCCCGCGTGGCCACCGACAAAAGCACATGCCGCATCACCGTGGGATAGATGACGCAGGTATCCAGAAGCACTCTCATAGACGAAAGAACAATGCCTTGAGATAGCCCGTCTCGGCCAGTTGCGGATGCAAGGGATGATCCGGCCCGGCCTGTCCGGTGTGGATCAGCGGCCCGGCCCGGCCCGCGCGCCCGATCCCGCGCACACAGGCGGTGCGGAACTTGTCGGGCGTAGCCGCGTGCGAACACGAGCACAGGCCCAGAAACCCGCCCGGTACCACCAAACCGGCGGCCAGCCGCGCGATGCGTTCATAGGCGCGCAGCCCGGCGTCCAACGCGGATTTGTTGGGCGCAAAGGCAGGCGGATCGCAGATCACCACGTCGAACTGTGTGCCCTCTTCGGCGAGTTTTGCCAGCACGTCGAACGCGTCGCCGCGCCGCGTGGCAAAGGCCGATTGCTGGCCCATCCGCGCCGCGCCCTCGTTGGCGAGGGCCAGCGCCGGTTCCGATCCGTCGACGGCCAGAACCTCTGTCGCGCCCGAGGCAAGACAGGCAAGACCAAAGCCGCCCACATGCGCAAACACGTCCAGCACCCGTGCGCCCCTGGCCAGCGTGGCGGCAAAGGCGTGGTTGGGACGCTGGTCATAGAACAGGCCCGTCTTTTGCCCCCCCAAAAGATCCGCCAGATAGGTCGCACCGTTCATCGGCACCGCGACCGGCTCTGTCGGCGTGGTCCCGGCCAGCGTCAGGCTGACATCGTCAAGCCCTTCCAGCCCCCGCGCGCGGCCCGATGCATTCTTGAGAACGGTCTTCACCCCCGTTACGGCCTGCACCTGCGCCACGATTTCGGGTAGCAAAAGCTCGGCCCAGGCTGCGTTCGGCTGGATCACCGCGACATCGCCAAAACGGTCGATAACCATGCCGGGCAGACCATCGGCCTCGGCATGGACCAGACGGTAGAAGGGCGCATCGTACAGCCGCGCACGCAGGGCCTGTGCCGCCTCAAGCCGCGTGTGCAGCCAGCCGGGGCCGATCGCCGCATCGGTATCCAGATCCAGCACCCGCGCCATGATCCGCGACGCCGGGTTCACAGCAACCAGCGCCAGCGGCGCGCGGTCGGCGTCTTCCAGCAGGGCAATGGTTCCCGGCACCAGATTTTTGGTCCGGCGGTCGGTGACCAGTTCATTATCGAACACCCAGGGAAAGCCATGCCGGATCGCGCGCGGCTGGCTTTTGGGTTTCAGGCGAATAACGGGCAAAGGGGATGACGACATGCCACCCCCTTAAAGCCTTTGTATAAGGCCGAAAAGCTCAGAGTTGGTTCAGCGCTCCGATAAACCCCAGATTGGTCGCCTGATATCCGCCTTCGCCCGAAAGCTCGGCCTGGATGACATGCGCCAGACGTTCGGTGATACGGTATTTCTGGGTTATGCCGCGCGCCTCGGCCGCAATGGCGGTCTGCCCGCCAAAACCCCGGAAATCTGCCTTCACGAAATGCGGCGGCCCATATGCTACGCCGGTTTCGGGGTTGCGCAACACGATGTTGAACTGGATCGCATGTACGCCGCCAACCGAGTAGCGGGTCTTTTCGCTCAGCGCGTGAAAACGCGTCACCTCGACATCCAGCAATACAGGCACCGCTCCGCGCTCCATGCGTTCCACCCCCTGGCGCAACGCGTTTTCGACAATGGCCTGCACCTGTGCGTGCCGGTCGCCGGGGGCATCCTCGCGCCAGACGATATCGCCACCAGGGTAAAAGCGGTTCGCCTCGGACACTTTCAGGCTTTTGGGAACGCTCACGCGGATATCGGTGACGTCATAGCTGGGCAGTTCCTGCGCCGCCTCTGCCTGTGTCTCTGGCACGGGTGCCATCTGGTTCAGCGAGGCGACCGTATCCATGGTCGCGCCGCGGGTCGCCGTTTCGATCGAGGCGCAGCCCGAAACAGTCACCCCAAGAATCGTCGCTGCAATGAATTTCCTGAATATCATGTCGTCCTCCACGGGCCTTGGCCGCCAGAATTTTCACAGGCCAAGGTGACGGTGGAATCGGGCTGAATTTAGACAAATTCGGTTCTTAACCAAGACGGATCATGGCCGAAATGCGCAACGCGCCCGTTACCGTGGCCGCGCGCGCCAGCCGCCGCGGCGCTTGGGGGCCTGCGCGGCTTCCAGCCCCTCGCGCAGGACCGCCGTCATGGGGTGATCGCGGTTCTCGCCCGCGTAACGCGCCAACAGGCCCTCGATCGGGTCGCTGTGGGTCTCGGCGTCGATGGACAGCGCCCAGTCCAGAAAGACGGACCGACATTCGCCCGGCGTGATGCCCTCGATGCGGTAAGCCTCGCGGACAAGCCCTTTTGGGTCCAGCATGTCAGTCATCACTCCGGTCTCCTTTCGGGGGGCGTCCAAGGCCCGCGTCGATCACTTCGCCTGCGCGCCGCGTCACCGCGTCAAGCCGTTTTTCCAGCAAATCCAGCCCGTCAAACCCGGTCTGGCGCAACAGGAAGGCGCGCCCCCCCTCGCCAAGCGCCCGTGCATCAAGCGGCTTGTCGCTGAGCAAACGGGACGCCTGCAACACCGTCCAACAAAGCGCATAAGCGCTCTGCAACGCTTCGCCATCCGCGTCACTCAGCCAGCCGATTGCGACCCCGGCACGCAACCCTTCGGCCACGGCGCGCCCCGGCAGACCCGCCATCAGCGCCCCGGCCTGCGCGACCAGCTCGATTTCCTGAATCCGACCGTAACCGAGTTTGGCATCCCAAGGCCCCGCGGGCGATTTGGCATCCGCGATGCGCGCGCGCATGTCGGCCACTTCCCGCAGCACATGATCCGGCGCGCCCTTCTCCGCCAAAAGCCGTTGGCGAAAGGTTTCGATCTCGGCGCATAGATCATCAGGGCCGGTGATGCCCCGCGCGCGGGTCAGCGCCAGATGTTCCCACACCCACGCCTCCTCCTGCTGGTAGGACTGGAACGCGGCCCAGCTTGTGGCCACAGGCCCCTGATTGCCCGAGGGGCGCAGGCGCATGTCGACCTCGTAAAGCCGACCCTCGGCCATGGGGGCGGTCAGCGCGGTGATCAGCGCCTGCGTCAGCCGGGCATAATAGGGCCGCGCGCTGAGCGGGCGGCGCCCCTCTGAGGATGCGTCGCCGGGCGCGTCATAGATCACGATCAGATCAAGATCGGAACCTGCGTTCAGCTTGCCCGCGCCAAGCGAGCCCATGCCGATCACGACCGCGCCGCGCCCCGGCGGCGAGCCGTGCTTCTGCGCAAACTGCACCTGCACTGCGTCCCAGACCGGACCGATGACAGCCGATGCCAGATCGGCATAGCAAAGCCCCGCCTCGTCTGCGTCGATCAGGCCGCGCAGGTGATGCACGCCGATTCGGAAATGCCATTCCTTGCGCCAGCGCCGCGCGGCGTCGAGCTTGCGTTCGTAATCGGCTTCAGCGTCCAGAATATCGGCCAGATCCTGCTCCAGCGCCGTGCGTCCGGGCCATGGCGCAAAGAAATCCCCCGCGATCACGGCGTCAAGCACACCGGCATGGCGCGACAGATATGCCGCCAGCGCCGGCGAGGTGCCCGCGATATCCACCAGAAGGTCGATCAACTGCGGATTGGCCTCGAACAGCGAAAACACCTGCACCCCTGCGGGCAGCCCGGCCAGGAACCCGTCAAAAGCCATGAGCGCCTCGTTCGGGTTGGCACTGCGCGCCAGTTTGCCCAGGATCTCGGGGCGTAACCGCTGAAAGATTTCAACCGCGCGCGACGAGCGCAACGCGGGATAAGAGCGCCAGCGTGCCATGATCTCTTCGTCCAGAACATCGGGTTCGGGCGCGGGCGCGGCATCCTCGGGGGCAAAAAAGCTTTCGATCAGGCCATGCACTTCGGACAAACGATCATGGATATCAGCCTTCAGCTCTGCCATGTCGCGCCCGCAAAAGGCCGCCAGCCGCTCGAATTCCTCATCATTTGTCGGCAAGGTCTGGGTCTGTGCGTCGCGCAGCATCTGCAAACGATGCTCGATCTCGCGGTGAAACCGATAATGATCGGTCAAGGTCGCCGCCGCCGCCTCTGGCACCCAGCCTTTTTCGGCCAACTGGGCCAGACCCTCGACCGTGCCGCGCACCCGCAGATCCGCGTCACGTCCGCCGGATATCAACTGTCGCGTCTGGGTGAAGAACTCGATCTCGCGGATGCCGCCACGCCCCAGCTTCATGTTGTGACCCGGCAGGATCAGCGCGCCGCCCAGACCCTTGTGCTCGCGGATGCGCAGGCGCATGTTGTGGGCATCCTCGATCGCGGCGAAATCCAGATGCCGCCGCCACACGAACGGTGCCAGTGTCTTGAGAAACCGCGCGCCCGCCGCCCTGTCGCCCGCCGCGGCCCGCGCCTTGATATAGGCGGCGCGTTCCCATGTGCGGCCAAGGCTTTCATAATAGGTTTCCGCCGCCGCCATCGCAAGGCAGACGGGCGTTACCGCCGGATCGGGCCGCAGGCGCAGATCGGTGCGAAAGACATAGCCCTCGGCGGTGCGATCACTGAGCGTGGCGGCCATCGTGCGGGTGGCGCGGACGAACACCGCGCGCGCCTCGGCGAAATCGTCCGCAGCAAAGCGCGTCTCGTCGAAGAGGCAGATCAGGTCGATATCCGAGCTGTAGTTCAGTTCATCCGCACCCATCTTGCCCATGGCCAGCACGACCATGCCGCAAGCCTCCTGAAGCGCCGTCTCGTCCAGCCCCGGCAGCTTGCCGCGCTTGAGATGCGGGGCAAGGGCCGCGCGCAGACTCAGGTCCACCGCCAGATCGGCAAAAGCCGTCAGTTCCCGTGTCACCGTTTCCAAGGGCCAGACCCCACCAAGATCGGCCAAGGCCACCATCAGCGCCACCCGGCGTTTGGCCTGACGCAGCGCGCTTGGCACCTGATCGAGCGGCTCCTGATCAAGCGCGTGGCGCAGATCAGCAAGTGCGGCCTCGGGCGTGTCGATGGACCGGATCAGCCACTCTGCCTCACGCTCGCACAGGGCGCACAGATAGGGGCTGCATCCGACCGCGCCCGCGATCAGATCGCGCGTTTCAGGGGGCAGACCGGACAAACGGTCGCGCACCGACGCGCCCTGAGAGGGATCATAGGGCCGGGGCGAACGGGTGATGCGAGAAGCGAATGTCATGGTCAAATCTCTTACAGCCGTGGCCGGCATGGTCAATCCCACCGCCGTCGTACGGCGGCGGTGCAGACCCTTCCATGCGAGGCCACGCGCGCCTATATTCACGGCATGACCGACACCGCATGGCATTTGCCCGACCCGCATACGCAGCCCGAATTCTACGCCGACATTCCCACCAAGCGCCTGCTGGCCTGGGGCGCAGATACGGTGATCATAGGCATCATTTCACTGCTGATCGTGCCGCTTACGGCGTTTACGGGGCTGTTTTTCTTTCCGCTGCTGTTTCTGACGGTCAGCTTTGCCTACCGGACGATTACCATTTCGCGAAACTCCGCGACATGGGGGATGCGGCTTTTGGCGATCGAATTCCGCACCCGCACCGGCGCGAAATTCGACACCACACATGCCGTATTGCACAGCGCCGGATACTCGGTCTGCTGGATGCTGATGCCGCTTCAGGTGGCCTCGATCATTCTGATGGCGACCACGGAACGGGCGCAGGGGCTGGTGGATTTCGGGCTTGCCACGGTTGCCATAAACCGGCGCGCGGCTAGCTGATCCTTGCCGGGTATTGGCCCTTGGCCAAATCCGCCTTCATTGTTATCGTACCCGGAACAGCCGGATGGATCACCACATGCGCCACACGCTTCCCATCGCGCCGCAGTTTTACGTGACGGCCCCGCAACCCTGCCCCTACCTGGAGGGCAGGCTGGAGCGTAAGCTTTTCACCGCGCTTCAGGGGGACGGCGCGCAACGGTTAAACGATACCCTGTCAAAGCAGGGGTTTCGCCGGTCGCAAAACGTGCTTTACCGGCCGTCCTGCGCCGATTGTGCGGCCTGTCTTTCGGCGCGCATCAACGTGGCGGAATTCGGCACGTCCCGCAGCCAGCGCCGGACGATCAATCGCAACCGGCATCTGGAACGCCGGGCCACATCCCCTTGGGCCACGGAAGAACAATACGCGCTGTTCCGGCGATATCTTGAAGATCGACACGCCAATGGCGGCATGGCCGACATGGACAGTTTCGAATTCGCCGCCATGATCGAGGAAAGCCCTATCCGCACCCGTGTGATCGAGTATTGCGACCGTACCACGGGCGAGCTGGTGGCCGTTTGCCTGACGGATGTGTTCGATGACGGCGTCAGCATGGTCTACTCGTTCTACGACACGGACCTAACGCGGCAATCCCTGGGCACCTATGTGATCCTCGATCATGTGGACATCGCCCGCGAAGCGGGGCTTGACTATGTCTATCTGGGCTATTGGGTGCCGGGCAGTGACAAGATGGGCTACAAGGCCGCTTTTGCCGGGCTGGAGGTATATTCCGGCGGCGAATGGCAAAAGATGCGCGATCCGGCGGATTACGATGCCAAGCGGCACCCGCTGTCCAATGATCCGATTGCCGAACAGGTTGCGAATATTTCGCTTCCCGATGGGCGACCCCTACGTGGGCAAAATCGCTGATTTCGTCGTTGATGTGCGCCAATGCCGCTGTGACGCAACAAATGAAAAGTTTCACCCGCATCTGGCGACATTTTTTTGGCGCTTTGCGGTTGACGCCCCGCTTGGCCAACCATAATGTCATCCCACACGCAGACAGGAGTCGCCCAGGATGGCAACGCTAATCGTAGTCGTAGACAAGTGGCGCATGGGCCGGTAACGGACACCATAACGGTACCCCATGCGCCCCCGGAAACCACCGGGGGCTTTTTTGTGCGTGCAACTTGAGAGTGATGTCATGAACGGAGCAAGCAGATGACACGTCAGATGACCGGAGCGAAAATGGTGGTTCAGGCCCTCAAGGATCAGGGTGTGGACGTCGTATTCGGATATCCCGGTGGTGCGGTGCTACCGATTTATGACGAGCTGTTTCAGCAAGAGGAAATCCGCCACATTCTTGTCCGCCACGAACAGGGCGCGGTCCACGCCGCGGAGGGGTATGCGCGGTCCACCGGCAAGCCCGGTGTTGTGCTGGTGACATCCGGTCCGGGGGCCACCAACGCGGTGACCGGCATCACCGATGCGCTGATGGATTCGATCCCGCTGGTCGTGCTGACCGGCCAGGTGCCCACCTTCATGATCGGCTCCGATGCCTTTCAGGAGGCCGACACCGTGGGCATCACCCGCCCATGCACCAAGCATAACTGGCTGGTCTCGGATACCGCCCGCCTGTCGGACACGCTGCATCAGGCCTTTCACGTCGCAACGTCGGGCCGGCCCGGCCCGGTTCTGGTGGACATTCCCAAGGATGTGCAATTCGCCAGCGCGGACTATACCGCGCCCGAGGATGCCAAGGTATCGCATTACCAGCCGCAGACCCATGGCGACCTGAACATGATCACCGAACTGGTCGAAGCCCTGGAACAGGCGGAAAAGCCCATTTTCTACACCGGCGGCGGCGTAATCAATTCCGGCCCCGAGGCCAGTGCGCTTTTGCGTGAGCTGGTCAATGCGACCGGCTTTCCGATCACCTCCACCCTTATGGGCCTCGGTTCCTATCCCGCCTCCGGCGACAACTGGCTGGGCATGCTGGGTATGCACGGGCTCTACGAGGCCAACATGGCAATGCATGATTGCGATCTGATGATCAATATCGGCGCGCGTTTCGACGACCGGATCACGGGCCGCATCGACGCCTTCTCGCCCGGCTCGCGCCGCGCGCATATCGACATCGACCCGTCCTCGATCAACAAGGTGGTCAAGACGGATTTCCCGATCGTGGGCGATGTGACCCAGGTTCTGACCGACCTGCTGGACATCTGGAAAGCGCGCGGCTCCAAGGTCAACCGGCCCGCGCTGCAATCCTGGTGGTCCGAGATCGAGGACTGGCGGAAGGTGCGCTGCCTTGCCTTCACCCAGGAGGGCAAGACCATCAAGCCGCAATACGCCATGGAACGTCTTGAGGCCCTGACCAAGAAGCATGACCGCTATATCTGTACCGAGGTGGGCCAGCATCAGATGTGGGCGGCGCAATATCTTGGGTTCGAAGACCCCAACCGCTGGATGACATCGGGCGGGCTTGGAACCATGGGATACGGGATGCCCGCTTCACTCGGCGTGCAGGTCGCGCATCCCGATGCGCTGGTGATCAACGTCGCCGGAGAGGCGTCTTGGCTGATGAACATGCAGGAAATGGGCACCGCGGTGCAATTCCGCCTGCCGGTCAAGCAGTTCATCCTGAACAACGAGCGTCTCGGCATGGTGCGCCAGTGGCAGGAATTGCTGCATGGCGAACGCTATTCGCATTCGTGGTCCGACGCGTTGCCTGATTTCGTCAAGCTGGCAGAGGCGTTCGGTTGCAAGGGAATCCTCGTGTCCGATCCGGCGGAACTGGACGATGCGATCATGGAAATGATCAAGTATGACGGGCCGGTAATCTTTGATTGCCTTGTCGAAAAGCATGAGAACTGCTTCCCGATGATCCCCTCGGGCAAGGCGCATAACGAGATGCTGCTGGGGGCGGCCTCGACGAAGGATGCGATCGACGCCAGGGGAGCGGTTCTGGTGTAAGAAACACGCGCAGCGTCCTGTTCGTTCTGCGGTCCTCAATCGGACTGCAAAAACGAACAGGATCGCATCCGCCTAAAGGCCCGTGGGCTCATCTCGTTTCAAAGAATGATCCATTGAACAAAACTCCAACGCTTTGTCGTGTCGACCCTGAGAGAGGCCCGATGACGAACCAAAGCTTTGGCTTGACGACGAACTGAAACAAACGTGGCGGAGATATACCGATGTCAGCCCTGCAAATCAAAAAAGGCTCTTCGAGCCATTCCGCCTATAATCTGCGGCCCCAATTTTCCGACGCCGAGGAACGCCACACGCTGGCCGTGATCGTGGATAACGAACCGGGGGTTCTGGCGCGCGTCGTCGGACTTTTTTCGGGTCGTGGCTACAATATCGACAGCCTGACCGTGGCCGAGGTGGACCATACCGGCCACATGTCGCGCATAACCATCGTGACCACCGGCACGCCGCAGATCATCGAACAGATCAAGGCACAATTGGGCCGAATCGTTGTGGTCCATGCGGTCCACGACCTGACGGTCGAAGGCCCGTCCGTGGAACGCGAACTGGCGCTGCTGCGCGTCAGCGGCGAGGGTGAAAAACGGGTCGAGGCGCTGCGCCTGGCCGATATTTTCCGCGCCAATGTCGTGGACAGCACATTGGACAGTTTCATCTTCGAGATCACGGGAACACCGAACAAGGTCGATGCCTTTGCGGATCTGATGCGGCCCCTTGGCCTGTCAGAAGTGGCACGCACAGGCGTGGCCGCGCTACGGCGAGGCACCTGATCGAAGTTGAAAAGCGCGTTACGCACGCTCCAATCGGTGCGCGCCTCAGCCTCGTTTGGCCCTCAGCCCGAAACCCGTCTCTTGTCTGGGCGCGCACCTTGCTGTGAAAGGCACGATCTTGGCCGGTTCGGCCTGGG
The DNA here is from genome assembly GCA_024742835.1 of Paracoccaceae bacterium. Lineage (GTDB taxonomy): Bacteria > Pseudomonadota > Alphaproteobacteria > Rhodobacterales > Rhodobacteraceae > Roseovarius. Next base: position 85,204 of record JANSXS010000007.1, read on the forward strand.
GTACGCGTGGTATGTCGGCACACATGTGGCCTGACAAAAGCACGTCGGCCAGGTTCGGATATTCGTCCGGCGCGATCAGACTTATGTTTGACGCGATACGCAGTTTCCCTTCATCGCGTATGTCAAAGCGCACAAGATCGCCCGACTGTAATCCGACCCCAGTCATGTCACCGCTGCTGCTGAACGCAAGATTGCCGTGGTCCTCGCACCAGATAAGCGTGCGGTCATTTCCGTGATCTCTCCATAAAACTACGCCGTACATATGGTCCCCGGATCCGTCCTGGCTGTTAAAATGGCGCGTTCCGCTATGATCCTGCGACGCGGAAAAGGCGAAACGCGTCTGACGCCTGACCGCCATGGCGCGTTTCGGGACCATCCGTTATTCAGGTTTTTCGCAAAACGCATTGCGCGGATGATTTCGCCCGCAATGTCAGCATAGGCCGACAGACCTTGGTCAGCACGATCCTATTTTGCTAAGAGCACCGCCATATTTGTGGCATGAGTCTTTTTTATTAGACGTTGATTAGCGTCAAGCATGACGCAAACACGCATCTAAATAGGTGGTTTATTTTCTTCTCTTGGCGTAAAATATAGATAAAATTCATATACTATTCTGGAAATGGACGTCGATTTGCGTAATAACTTTTCCAAGGCCAACAGGTCTTCCTTGGATGATCCGGCGTCCCTACGAGGGATATTTGGCGCGAACCTTCGTCGCCTAAGCGAAAATTATCCGTCAGTTGCTGGGCTTTGCCGCGAATTGGGGATCAACAGGACTCAATTCAACCGCTATCTTTCCGGCGAAAGTTTTCCGCGCCCCGACGTTCTGTATCAGATATGCAGTTTCTTTGACGTGGATGCCCGTGTCTTGTTGGAACCTGTCGAAGACCTGCGCACCGGCAAGGCAGAGCTGTTGGCCCATCGGTTTCTTGACGGCTATTTCGGTGTCGAACCAAGCCATGTTCCCGAAACGCTTTTCCCCAGCGGTTTTTACGGGTTCGTGCGCCGCAGTTTCATCGACGATGCACAATTCACCACCGGGCTCGTGCATATATCGCGCGCCGACGGGTACACGTTTCTTCGCGGCTTCGAGCCCCGCAGCGCCATGCGTGGCCAGGGCTTATCCACCGCGCCGCACACCCGCGAATATCGCGGGCTGGTGATGCGCCAGGAAGAAGGCGTCATGGCGCTGGTATCACATCGCGCGTCGCTGGCGGCTTCGTTCAACTTTCTGACGCCGGAAACCTCGTTCCAGTCCACCATCTGGGAAGGGTATGCAACCCGTACGCAGCGCGAGAAAGTATCGGGTCGGCGCGCCGCGCGGATGGTCTATGAATATTTGGGCGACAACATCACCCTTGCGCTGAAAGTCGCGCGCGGTGCGGGTCTTGTGCCACTGGAGCGCGTGCCGCCCTTCCATGCAAGGCTGCTTCGGCTTGAGGAACCCTTTCGCTGAGCCGTGCAATGTCGCCTTGAGAAAAGCAAGGTCGCGAATTGGCGGGCCGCATGTGCTTTGCCGTGTTTAGATCGCTGTGACAACTTGGAGGACGCGATCATGACAGCCACGGTCACCAATCTCGCCAATGTGCGCGGCCGCGTGGAACAGGCCAACGGCCTGCCCAACGCGCATTACATCGACCCCAAGATATTTGAAGAGGAAAAACACGCGCTGTTGTTCTCGCAATGGGCCGGTCTGGCCGTGGGGGCCGACGTGCCCGAACCCGGCGATGCAAAGCCTTTGGAATTTCTGGGTATGCCGCTGCTGTTGTTGCGCGACAAAGAAGGCGATGTGCGGGTCTTTCAGAACATATGCCGGCATCGTGGCATGATCCTTGTCGAAGAGCCGCGCCGGATCGAAGGGGCTATCCGGTGTCCCTATCATTCGTGGTGTTATTCCACCAGGGGGCAGCTTGTCTCCACCCCCCATGTAGGGGGGCCCGGCCAGAATACACACACCGCGATCAAGCGCGACGCGCTTGGGCTGATCGAGATCCGGTCGCATATCTGGCGCGATATCGTCTGGATCAATGTCGATGGTGCCGCACCCGATTTTGAGGAGGCCATGAGCGATCTCATGGCCCGTTGGGCCGAATTCGAGTTGCCACTTCACCACGGCGGCCATGACAGCCGTTTCACCCTGGAAATCGCAACCAACTGGAAACTTGCGGTCGAGAATTATTGCGAAAGCTATCACCTGCCATGGGTGCATCCCGGGCTGAACAGCTATTCTAAACTGGAAGACCATTACAACATCGAAAAGCCGGGGCAATATTCCGGCCAGGGCACCATGGTCTATCGCCAGTTGACCAATGAGGTCGGGGCGAAATTCACCGATTTCGAAGAGGTCGGCGAAAAATGGAATGAACAGGCGGAATATATCGCCGTCTATCCCAATGTCTTGCTTGGCGTGCATCGCGATCACGCCTTCGCCATCATCCTGGAACCCAAGAGCCACGAGCGCACGGTCGAGCATATTCACCTCTATTACGCGGACGCCCAAAGTGACGAAGGCTTGCGAATGCGCAATACCCAGCTTTGGAAAACCGTGTTCGAAGAGGACATATTTGTCGTCGAGGGTATGCAGAAAGGCCGCCACGCCTCACAATTCGACGGGGGGCGGTTTTCGCCGGTGATGGACAGCCCGACGCATTGCTTTCACGCTTGGGTGGCGGAGCAGATCGAGGCGCAACGCGCCTCGGCCTGCGTCGCGGAATGATCCGGGAACTGGATGCGCGGATGATCGACGCGCACGAGGCGCGTGACCTGGGTGCTTTGATACAGCTTTATTCACAGGCGGCGGATATGGTGAATGACGTGGACGCGGCCTGTTTTTATCTGACACATGCCTATGTCTTCGCCTTGGAGGCCGGTGCCGCGCAGGCCGCCAGCCTGCGTGACAGGCTTGTGGCGCAAGGGCGCGAAGAATGACCCCGCGCCCATAAGGCTGTTCAGGGCCACTCAATCTTGGTCCTCTTCGGCTCGGACACGGCCCAACTGCGTCTGCACGGTCTCCGATAGCTGCGTGAGCGAGAAAGGTTTGGGCAGAAAGACGGAATTGGGTATCCCGGCCTGAATTTCGCCAAATGTTTCTTCGGCGTAGCCCGACATGAACACCACCCGCGTCTGCGGTCGCTGCTCCAGGGCCCGGACCACCCAGCTTGGCCCGTCTATGCCGGGCATCACCACATCCGATACGAACACATCCACATGCAGCGACGGGTCATCGAGTATTTCAAGCGCGCGCTCGGCGGACTCGGCCTCCATCACGGTCAACCCGCGCATCTGAAGCGCGCGACTGGCAAAGGCGCGTACCGGGGCCTCGTCCTCCACCAAAAGCACGATACCGTCGCCTTGCAGATCCGCCGTCGTGTCGCCGCTGGCCTTTGGGGCCGCGGGCAACGCAGCTTCATGGGCGGGAAAAAGCAGTTGAAACCGCGCACCTTCGTCGAGGGTGCTGTCCGCGAAGATGAAACCGCCGGTTTGCTTGATGATCCCGTAGGCCGTTGAAAGGCCAAGCCCGGTACCCTCACCGGCGCGTTTGGTGGTGTAAAACGGCTCAAAGATCTTTTGTATCTTGTCCGGTGCGATGCCGATCCCGTCATCTTCGACTTGGACACGCACGTAACGCCCCGGTGCCACCACCGCCCGATCGCGGCGCAGCGGGTGCTCCAACGTCAGATTTTCAGTGGCGATGCGAATTTCGCCGCCCTCCGGCATCGCATCGCGCGCATTCACGACCAGATTCATCAGCACCTGCTCCAATTGCCGTTTGTCAGCGCGAATGGACCACAGGGCCGGATCATGACAGAGCGACAGGACCATCTTTTCGCCGACCAAACGGTTAAGCAGATGCATCAGGTCCGACAGCATGTCGCGCAGATCCATCACCTGTGGACAGAGCGTTTGCTTTCGCGAATAGGCCAAAAGCTGACTCACGAGGGCCGCCGCGCGATTGGCGTTCTGATTGATCTGCACGAGGTCGGCATAATCCGAATCCCCCGGATCATGGCGCAATAACAGCAGGTCGCAATGACCGGAGATCGCGGTCAACAGATTATTGAAATCATGCGCGACGCCGCCGGCGAGCTGGCCAATAGCCTGCATTTTCTGGCTTTGGACAAATTGCGCTTCCAGAGATTTGAGCTTGGTCGCGTCGCTCAGAACGGCGATCAACACCGTCTCGCCGTTCTCTGTCGCGCGATTCAAGGTGACCTGGACAAAGGTTTCCCTGTCGTCGCGACGCACTCGCAGAAATTCAGAGGCAACGCCGCCGCGACCTGATGCAGCATCGTCCAGCCAGTCGGGAATCGACCGTCCAAGCCCCTCCATCAGGTCGCCGAGCATCTTGTTCGCACAGCTTTGGGTGCCAAGCAGGTCGCGAGCCGGGCGATTGGACAATTGCACGTCGCCTTGGCGTGTCAGTTTCAGCAAAGGCACCGGCAATTCATCGAAAAAGGCCCAGCCATCCGGTTGCCGCTCAGTCGGGGCGGCCCCCGGCAGGAGAAACACCTCGCGCCGGCCCGCGCCGCCTTCCAGTTCCACCACCAGGCAGGCGGTCAACCCGTCATGCCCATTGACATCGTTTATCTGCCCCGATCGCAGCGGCCGCTTTGGAAAGACACGGTCAAGGCTTCTGGCACGCTCTCCGATCATGTGCCGTGCCGCCGCATTCATGAACAGGATTGCGCCGTTTCTGCCGACGGTCAACATCGGCAAAGGCATGGGATCCGCCTCTCGCGGGAGGGGGGACAGCGTGGTTTCCAGCCGCCACACGTAGCGTGACCCGCCGGCCCGATGCACCGACAGCCGGACATGCCCCTTTCGGGTCACGATATCCTCCTGCGCCGCGCCGCGTTGTGCCGCACGGCTTTCCAGCCGGTACAGGATCGGGCCAGGATTGGCGAGGATCTGCGTCAACAAGCCGGCCAAAGTGCCCGTGTCCCCGGCGTTCAACTCTTGCCGCGCAGCCGTGTTGGCGTAGATCAGACCGCCGCCTTCCCGCGTCACCAACAAGGGCGCAGTATCCTCTGCCAGAAGATCGAAAGACGGATCAGACCGCAGCCACGCCGCGGTATCAGAGCGGGGCCTCGCCCGTACGGCTATCGCGATCAGCGCGAAAAGCGCCGCGACGGCAAACAGCCCCGCAGACACGCCCGGCATAGGCACAGCAACCGCGCCGCAAAACGCCACCACAGCCAGCCCTGCGATAACCGAGGCCAAGTGGCGCAGCCGGTTGCGCGCCGCATAAATCGAAAACAGGGAAGACGAGGTTTCGGCCAATAAAGTAGTCCCGCTGCAATGTCTGTTGCAACAGCCTTTCGGAAGCCTGTTAAAAAGACCTTAAACCTTGCCAAAATACACGTCAAGATTGTATGTTTAGCGCCCCGGCGCACAAAACGTGCACAGGTAAAACCCGTCATGGGTCTCTGACACCGGCCAGGCCCTTTGGATTTGTTGTTGCCACGCCGGATATCGGGCGAGGAAATGCTCTGTCACCAGGTCATTTTCCGCGTCAAGCACCGAACATGTGGAATACGCCAAAATCCCGGCGGGGCGCACCAGCGCCTGTGCACGGTCTAGAATCGCCTTTTGGGTGATTACCAACTGGTTCAGATCCGCCTCGAAAAACCGCCATTTGGCGTCTGGCGCACGGCGCCATGTCCCGCTGCCCGAACAGGGCACATCGCACAGCACCACATCGAAAGGGCCTTCGCGCTCGGGGGCGTCGCCCTCCAGAAAACGCACCTCGATCCCCGCCCGTTCTGCACGAGCAGGCAGGTCGCGCATACGCGCGGGAGCCACATCATGGGCAAACCACTGCGCATCCACCCGCGCGGCCAGCGCAAGCGTCTTGCCACCGCCCCCGGCGCAAAGATCCAGAACCCGCGCGCCCGGCGTGATTTCAAGCGCCGCCATGGCCGCCTGACTGGCGATATCCTGAAGCTCGACGCGCCCTTCCGCGTAGGCGCGACAAGTCTTGATCCGGCGCGCGCCTTCGGTGACCATCAACGCGCTGTCCAGAAGGTCGCAACGCTCGGCAACAACGCCGTCCTTATTCAGTATTTCAATGGCTTCTGGCGCGGCGTTCATCCTAGTGTTCACGCGCAGCCCCACCGGGGCGCGGTTTTGCAGGTGACGGGCGGCGCTGATCGCGCCTGTTTCGGTCAAGGAGGCGGTGAAACGGGGCCAGATCCAATCCGGCATGTCCAGCGCTTCGGGGCCCGGTGCCGGTACGCGACCAGCCATTTGTTCTGCTTCTGTCAAAGGTTGTGGCGCGTGACCTAAACCGTTGAAAATATCATCTAAACAATACTTTGCGGCGCGAAGCTCACCTATTATCAAGCCGCGGCCATGATCCCCGCCGCCCAAGGCCGCGTAACTGCGGCGACAGCGCAGGGCCTGAAAGACATGGTCGCGCACCGCCGCGCGATCCTTTGAGCCTGCATAGCGAGCCCCGCGCGCCCAGCCTGTCAGCGCCTGTTCCGCCGGTCTGCCCGACAAGATGATGTCGAGCAGGTCTATTGCCGCCTGAACCCGTGCGCCGGGGGTCATGAATAAACCTTAGCTTTGGCTGCCAAAGCGCTGATATAAAACATATTACCCTATTCTGTAGTTCGGGCTTTCGCGGGTGATCTGCACGTCGTGGACATGGCTTTCCTTCAGCCCTGCACCGGTGATCCGCACAAAGGTGCAATCGCTTTGCATGGCCGGAACCGTGGCACAGCCAGTATAGCCCATCGCCGCGCGCAAACCGCCGACCAGTTGATGCAACACCGTCCCGGCAGACCCCTTGTAGGGCACCTGCCCTTCGATGCCTTCGGGCACCAGCTTGTCGCTGGCCGCGTCCTTCTGGAAGTAGCGGTCCGCGCTGCCCTGTGCCATCGCCGCAAGGCTGCCCATGCCACGATAGGCCTTGAAGGTGCGGCCTTGATACAGGATCACCTCGCCGGGGCTTTCATCGGTGCCCGCAAGCATCGAGCCTACCATCGCGCAGGAGGCCCCGGCCGCGATGGCCTTGGCGAAATCGCCCGAAAACTTGATCCCGCCATCGGCGATCACCGGTGTATCCCCCGCCGCCTGCGCACAATCCATGATCGCGGTCAATTGCGGAACGCCCACACCCGCGACCATGCGCGTCGTGCAGATGCTGCCCGGGCCGATCCCGACCTTGATCGCATCGGCCCCGGCGCCGATCAGCGCGCGGGTGGCTTCTGCGGTGGCCACGTTACCGGCAACGATTTGCACTTGGTTGGACAGTTTCTTGGCCCGCTCCACAGCGGCAGCCACGCCTTCGGAATGGCCATGCGCGGTGTCGATCACGATCATGTCCACGCCCGCATCCACCAGTGCCTCGGACCGCTCGAAGCCCGCATCGCCCACGGTCGAGGCCGCCGCGACGCGCAACCGTCCCAGATTGTCCTTGCACGCACTGGGGTTGAGCACGGCCTGCTCTGTGTCCTTGAGAGTCAGAAGACCAGTCAGCTTACCCTTGCCATCCGTGACCAGCAGCTTTTCGATGCGACGCGATTTCATCATGTTCTTGGCTTCTTCGAGATCCGCAGGCTCGGTCAGGATCGCGAGATTGTCCGAAGTCATCATCGCATGCACCGGCGTGTCGTCGCTGGTGGCAAAGCGCATGTCACGGTTGGTGAGGATGCCCACCACACGCCCCTTTTCGTCCACCACGGGAAAGCCGGTGAAATTATACCGCTCGATCAGCGCCTTGGCATCGGCAAGGGTCTGATGCGGGCGCAGGGTGACAGGACTGTAGACGATACCGCTTTCAAAGCGTTTCACCCGCCGCACCTGTTTGGCCTGTTCGGCGATGGTCAGGTTGCGGTGAATGACCCCCATGCCACCGGCCTGCGCCATGGTGATGGCCATGCGCGCCTCGGTGACGGTATCCATCGCGGAACTTATCAGGGGGATGTTGAGGTCGATCGAGCGGGTGACGCGCGTTCTGGTATCAGCGGTTGCTGGCAACACGCTGGACCTTGCGGGAACGAGCAGAACATCATCGAAGGTCAGGGCCTCACGAATCTCCATAGCGCCTCTCCTTGAGCGGGGATCGTTTGGCGGTTCCCTATCGCATGGATCGCAAAGGGGTGAAAGGCCAATTCGTCGCTGGACGCCAGCGACATTTCGGGTCAGGCTCTGACCCGGTTCACAACGGACACAAAAGGTCGACATGGGTATCCTACGTCTTTTCGCACCCATTCCCGTTGCTTTGGCCGGGGTCGCCAGCGCCGCCGACGATACCGTGCCGCGCGGCTGGTTCTCGTCGGGTTGGCCCGCGGCACTGGCCGATGCGGCCTGTGACGACGACATGGCCTGTGTCGCCCGGTTGCGCGCCTGCGGGCCCGAGGCGGCGGATTGCACAGACGGTGTGTCCTATTGCAGCCTGACGCGCGCGGGTGTGCATGTCTATGAAACCGCGTGCCAGACCGACAGGCAGGGTCACGACATCGTGGCGCATGTGCCAAGCCGCACCATCGTGCGGATGCGTTTTGGCGACGATCCGCGCCTGGACGGCGCGGCGGCGACCATCTCCGAGGATGATTGCCTTTACCGCGCCGACACGCAGGAAACCTTTTGCGCGCGCGCCATCACACAGCCCCACACCCTACGGGCCTGGGCCGAAGAGGAAAGACAATGAGCCACGGATATGACACGGGCCGGCTGGACCTGCCCTTTGTCGGGATTTCCACCTTTGGCAAGCGGCCCTATATCAGCGACTGGTCGGCCATCGAGGCCGATGTGGCCATTCTTGGCGCGCCCTACGATGCGGGCACGCAGTGGCGCGCAGGCGCACGGTTCGGGCCGCGCGGCGTGCGCGAGGCATCGACGCTTTTCTCGTTTGGTCATGCCGGGGCCTATGACCACGAGGATGACGTGACCTACCTGCCCGGCAATGTCCGGATCGTCGATATCGGAGATGCCGACATCGTGCATACCGACACGGCGGCCAGCCATGCCAATATCGAAACCGGCGTGCGCGCAATCCTGGGCGCGGGCGCGCTGCCTGTTGTGATCGGCGGCGATCATTCGGTCAATATCCCCTGCATCAACGCCTTTGACGGGGCGGGTGATATCCATATCCTGCAAATCGACGCGCATCTCGATTTCGTCGATGAGCGCCACGGGGTGCGCTATGGCCATGGCAACCCGATGCGGCGCGCGGCCGAAAAGCCCTATGTCACTGGCCTGACGCAGATAGGAATCCGCAATGTCAGCTCGACCGCGCGCGACGGCTACGAGGATGCGCGTGCGCGCGGCTCTGACATCCTGTCGGTCCGGCAGGTGCGGGAGTTGGGCGCGAAAGCCACCGCCGCACGGCTGCCAAAGGGCGCGCGCGTTTACCTGACCATTGATATCGACGGCTTCTGCCCCTCTATCGCGCCGGGCACCGGCACCCCAAGCCATGGCGGTTTCCTGTATTACGAAGTGCTGGAAATCCTGCAACAGGTGGCCCGCGAACACGAGATCGTCGGGCTGGACCTTGTCGAGGTGGCACCGGATTACGACCCCACCGGATCGACCTCTATTCTAGCCGCGCAGCTATTGCTCAACACGTTGGGCTTCATCTTTCACGCGCGCGAGGGTTAGCCGCGATAGGCCATGCCCATCATCACCACGCGGACGACAGCGATGCACGGCTTGTCTGGGCGAGCGCCGTCAATCTTGGATTGACCGACGCGCCGGGGATCGGCCGCGTGCCGACGCGATCAAATCAACCTTGCGCGCCGTCTTCGCACAAGAGTTCGGGATCACGCACAAAACGCTGAAGGTTGACTGCGCCGCGCGTGCCTGTCGCGATCCGCAAACGATCGGCCATGCAGAGCCGGACCAATGATGCGTCAGCCGCTGCCCGGCCCGGCGGACTTGTCGCGCGCCCGCGGCACCGGATCATAGCCCATCCCGCCCCAAGGGTTGCAACGCAGGATACGCCGCAACATCAGCCACCCACCGCGCAGCGCGCCATGGGTTTCCAGCGCCTCAAGCGCGTAGCGGCTGCATGTCGGCTCGAACCGGCAGTTATGCCCCACCCAAGGCGAGAACACCGCGCGATAGAACCGCACTGGCAAGGACAGAAGCCACGCAGCCGGGCTCATCTTGTGCCATGCAGCTTGTCAAGCGCGCGGATCAGGTCGCGCCGAAGATCCTGGAAATCGCGGGAGGCCGTCGCGCCATGCCGGCCGATCAGCACGTAATCCCAGCCCGGCTTGCCATGATCCGGCAGAACGTGCCGCGCCGCTTCGCGCAGGCGGCGCTTGGCGCGGTTGCGGGCAACGGCGTTGCCGACCTTCTTGGAACAGGTAAAGCCCACGCGCATCAACGGGTCCGCGTCCCCGCGTCGCCGCGCCTGTACCATCATGCTGGCGGTGCTTTGGCGGCGCGCCTTGGCTGCAGCCAGAAAATCGGACCGCTTGCGCATCACCTGCGGACGAACGGAAACCGCCGGGGGCGCTTGTCCTGCGGGTGTTGCAGGGGCCTCCGGCGGTGTCATGTCCGTATCTTCCAGATCGTGGGGCCGCTTACGCGCTCAGCGATTTGCGGCCGCGCGCGCGGCGCGCGTTCAGGATCTTGCGGCCGGCCTTCGTGGCCATGCGCGCGCGGAAACCGTGGCGCCGCTTGCGGACCAGGTTCGAGGGTTGAAAGGTGCGTTTCATCGCTCCGCTCTCCGGTTTATCTGGCCCGACGCGCCGCGTTTCAGGAATCGCGACCGGGCAGGCATGTCTCTTGAAGCTCGGTCTATAGGGCGCGCGCGGAATGAAGTCAAACGCGCCGCCGGGCATTTGCAACAAAATTCGCCAGCCTTTGGCCAAAAGGGCCGCAATGCTGTAACAAAGCGAGCGAGACCCGGCAAAACGGGCTGCCCGGCATCACCCTTTATCACCCCCCTGTGAGAGCCGTGGTGCAACGCCGCGCGATAGGGCATGTAGGCAGAAACATCAGCACAGGAAAGAGCCCGCAAATGGATCAAGCCGAAAACACGCGCCCACGTCCCGTTTTGCGCCACGCGCCACTTGCCATTATCCTGGGCGTTGCGCTGATCGGATATTTCACGCTTGGCGATACCCTGTCCTTTGACACGCTGGCCCAACACCGCGAGGCATTGCTGGCGTTTCGCGACAGCAATTTCTGGCTTTTGGTGGTGGGCTTTATCGCGGTCTATTTCGCCATCGTCGCCTTTTCCCTGCCCGGCGCGGCGGTCGCCTCTGTCACTGGGGGGTTTCTGTTCGGACTGGCGTTCGGCACCGTGTTTAACGTGCTGGCGGCGTCGCTTGGCGCGATGACGATCTTTCTTGCGGCCCGCTGGGGCCTTGGGCGCAGCCTTGCGGCGCGCATGGATGCCTCCGAAGGGACAGTACGCAAATTCAAGGACGGCCTGCGGGAAAACGAGGTTAGCGTGCTGTTGCTGATGCGCCTGGTGCCCGTGATGCCGTTTTTCGTGGCCAACCTGCTGCCCGCGCTGGTCGGTGTGCGCTTTGGTAATTTTGCGTGGACCACCGTTTTGGGCATCATTCCGGGCGCATTGGTTTATACGTCGATCGGGACCGGGCTTGGCGAAGTCTTTGATCGCGGCGACCGCCCGGACCTGTCCCTGCTGTGGGAGCCGCAGGTCATCGGGCCCATCCTGGGTCTGTGCGCGCTGGCCGCCCTGCCGATGATCGTCAAGGCCGTGCGCGGCAAGAAGGAGCCATGATAGTGAAAACGCTGACCCCTGACCTGCTTGTCATCGGCGCCGGCTCCGGCGGGCTTTCCGTCGCTGCGGGCGCGGTCCAGATGGGCGCTTCTGTCGTGCTGCTGGAAAAGCACAAGATGGGCGGGGACTGCCTGAATTTCGGCTGCGTGCCCTCCAAGGCGCTGATCGCCAGCGCCGGTGTCGCCCATGCCCAGGCCCATTCCGCCCGCTTTGGCGTGGCCGACCAGACCCCTGACCCGGATTACGCCGCCGCGATGGATCACGTTACCGACGTGATCGGCCAGATCGCCCCTCATGACAGCCAGCAACGGTTCGAGGGTCTGGGTGTCACCGTGATCCGCGAAGAGGGCTATTTCATCTCTGCCACCGAGGTGCAGGCGGGCGACACGATCATCCGCCCCCGCCGCACGGTGATTTCCACCGGCTCCTCGCCGCTGGTGCCCCCCATTCCGGGGCTCGACACGGTGCCGTATCTGACCAACGAAACCCTGTGGGAACAGCGCGAAAAGCCCGCGCATCTGCTGGTGATCGGCGGCGGCCCAATCGGCATGGAAATGGCACAGGCCCATGCGCGGCTTGGCAGCAAGGTCACCGTAATCGAAGGTGCCAAGCCGCTTGGCAAGGACGACCCCGAACTGGCCGCCATCGTGCTGGAGCGCCTGCGCGCCGAGGGCGTCGAGATCGCCGAACAGGCCATGGCCGAAAAGATCACCGGAACGGCGGGAAAGATCACCGTGCTCATCAAGGACGGGCGCAGTTTTACCGGCACGCATCTGCTGATCGCCGCGGGCCGGCGCGCCAATACCGAACGGCTCAATCTGGAGGCTGCGGGAATCACGACAACCAAAAGCGGCATCACCACAGATGAAAGTCTCAAGACCACGAACCCGCGCGTCTATGCCATTGGCGATGTGGCGGGTGGGCTGCAATTCACCCATGTGGCGGCCTATCATGCCTCTGTCATCCTGCGATCCGCCCTCTTTGCCCTGCCCGCCAAGGCCAGCACGGCACATTTGCCATGGGCCACCTATACGCAACCCGAACTGGCACAGGTCGGTCTGACAGAAGCAGAGGCGCGCAAGCATTATGGCGACAAGCTGGAGGTCGCCCGCTTTCCCTATGCCGAGAACGACCGCGCCATCGCCACACGGCAAACCACCGGCCTGATCAAGGTGATGGTGGTCAAGGGCCGCCCCGTGGGGGCCTCTATCGTGGGGGCGCAGGCCGGTGAACAGATCGGGCTTTGGTCATTGGCGATCGTCAACAAGCTGAAGATGAGCCAGATTTCCGCGATGGTCGCCCCCTACCCGACCCTGTCAGAGCTTTCCAAACGCGCAGCCGGTGCTTATTTCTCGCCCAGGCTGTTCGACAATCCGACAGTCAAACGCGTGGTGGGCTGGGTGCAACGCTGGCTGCCCTGAACATGTGAAAGGCCAAGATGCGGTTTTTGCGATCCCTTTCAGGCCGTTTCCTGATCCTGACAGTCGTGTTCGTGATGCTGGCCGAAATTCTGATCTTCGTTCCGTCCATCGCGCGCTTTCGCGAGGATTTCCTGATGAACAGGCTGGAACGCGCGCAGATCGCTTCGCTCGCGCTACTGGCCAATAACGACATATCCGCCGAACTTCAGGAAGAGCTCTTGATGAATGCGGGCGTGTTCAACGTGGTGCTGCGCCGCGACGAGGCGCGGCAACTGATGCTGTCTTCACCGATGCCGTCGGCCATCGCGCAAACCTATGACCTGCGCAACTCAACGCCCCTGACGCTGATTTCCGACGCGCTTGCAACGCTGATGGACCCCGAGCCGCGCGTGATCCGTGTCATCGGAGAGCCGTCGCAAATGGGCGGGCTGCTGATCGAGATCACGCTTGAATCCGATGATCTGCGCAGCGCCATGGTGGATTACGGGATACGGATCCTGTGGCTGTCCGCCGTGATTTCGGTCTTTACCGCCGGGCTGTTGTTTCTTGCGGTGCGTCGCTTTCTCGTCAAACCGATCCGCCGCTCTGTTCATGCGATGCAGGCCTATGCCCAGGCCCCCGAGGACGCGCGCAGCATCATCGCCCCGTCCTCCAGCACCACCGAACTGCGCGAGGCCGAAGAGGCGCTGCATTCACTGCAAACGCAGCTCACCTCGGCCCTCAAGCAACGCGAAAGACTGGCCAATCTAGGCGGCGCGGTGGCCAAGGTCAGCCACGATCTGCGCAACATCCTGACCTCGGCCCAATTGTTCACCGACCGGCTGGAATTGTCCGACGATCCCAAGGTCAAGCGCATGGCACCCAAGCTGGTGGGCTCGATCACCCGCGCCGTACATTTGTGCGAATCGACACTGGCCTATGGCAAGGCCGAAGAACCACCCCCCACACTCAGCCGCTTTCGTCTGTCCGATATCGTGGCGGATGTGATCGAAAGCGAGAGGTTGGCCGTTGGCGACGCGGATCTCAGCTTTGCCGAAGATATTCCCGCGACCCTGACCATTCGCGCCGATGCCGAACAGCTTTACCGGGTGATCGCCAACCTTGTACGCAACGCGCGGCAGGCCATCGTGAATGCCGGGCTGAGCGGGGAAATTGCGATTTCCGCGGATGAAACCAGCGAGCAATGGGACATCCGCATCTGTGACACCGGGCCGGGATTCCCCCCGAAGGCGCGCGACCACCTGTTCCAGCCGTTTCAGGGCGGAGCGACCAAGGGCGGCAGCGGGCTGGGACTGGTCATCGCCGCCGAGCTGGTGCGCGGTCATGGTGGCACACTGCTTCTCGACCGCTCGGACAAAACGGGAACCGTCTTTCGGATCACCCTGCCCCGCGGCGGTCTGGAAACCTGAAGCCAAGCGCCGAAATGTTTTACGAAAAATCCGGCCCGCTGCGCCTCCGCCCCTTGCAAAGCGCCGCGCATCGGTCTACCCCGTGGCCAACGGACCGATAGCTCAGCTGGATAGAGTACCTGACTACGAATCAGGGGGTCGGGGGTTCGAATCCTCCTCGGTCCGCCATTATCAAAAGAGTACACGCCACTTGCGTGTTAACAATTTTGGTGGCTGACGACTCTTAACAATAAACCTGAATGACGCGCCCGGCGGTGTCAGCGTTTTGCGCCTCAAAGCGCATCCCAGTCTTGTTCAGGATCAAGAACGGGAGGTGATCTTGAGCAGACGGGCTTTGACAGACAAGCAGTTGGTCATCGACGCGATCCTCTCGCTGACGCAACCCATCAAATGCCGGGACTAAACATTTACGGACGTTCGACAAATACAAGCCGAAGTACGGCGGCATGGAGGTGTCAGACATAGCCAAGCGATGACTCTCTCTCCGGACATTGCTGCGCACTACCCTGCTGAGCCGCGGTCAGGCGGTATTCACTGCCCGGCGCTTAAACGCCCGCAGGCAAGCGCCGCACGCTTGAGCAATTTGAGGGCTCCGTGCCCGACGCGCTTGCCCAGACCAGCGACGGCGAATAGCTGCGCCAGACCCGCAGCTTCTCCTTATGAAAGTGGGAGCCTTGGGGGCAGATGACTGAGTATCCTTCGGCCTGGTTTCCGGCGCTTTCAGAAAACCTCGATATCGCCCGCCGTCACCGTCGCGTTCTGCTCGAAGGTCGCGATCAGCACCTGATCGCCCGCGCCCGCGCCGTCCGCGTCGAACCAGAGACGGCCCGAGCCCTGGTCGAATATGAACCGGTCGTTAGCATCCTGCGCCGCCGTGCCGGTCGCGAACGCATCCGCCGCAAGTCCGCCCGCCGCCATGCCGCCGAAAACCGAGCCTTTCATCAGCAGGCGGTCGCCCTCGGCCGCCTCGTTGACGTTGAAATCGATGATCCGGTCCACGTTGTCCGGCCCGATCGCGCGGTCAAAGACAAACGTGTCCGCGCCCCGTTGGCCTTTAAGCGTATCTTTACCTTCGCGGCCTACGATCGTGTTGGCAAAGGGCGTGCCGATGATGGTGTTGTCCAGCCCGTTGCCGATCCCGTTGAAGATGGCGGGGTCGCCGTCCTTGGTGCGCACCGTCTGCATGAACAGTTGCTCGACATGGGCGGCCAGCGCGTAGGATTGGTAGGCAAGCACCACGTCGTTGCCCTCGCCGGCCTGCTCGACGATCACATCGCCGGGGGTGCGCAGGATATAGCGGTCGTCGCCACGCCCCCCCTCCAAGGTGTCGTTGTTTCTGCCCCCGTCGAGAATGTTGTTCGCATCGTTGCCAGTGATGCGATTGGTCAGCCCGTTACCCGCGCCCAGACGCGCGTCGCCCGTCAGCTCCAGATCCTCGATATGCTTGCGGCCCATGCGGAAATCGACGCTCGATTCGACCGTGTCATGGCCATCCCATTTGCGGCTTTCGGCCACCCGGTCGCCCGCATCGTCCACGATGATACGGTCAGACCCCGGCCCG
>JANSXS010000024.1 GCA_024742835.1 Paracoccaceae bacterium
CAGGAAAAGCCATCATCGCCACCGCGCGAAAGCTCCTGACCATCATCTACAACACATTGAAAAACAAATGGGTCTTCGAAGACTTCACAGCCTTCAAGATCAAAAACTCCAGCCAAACCGCTGGACAAACATCATAGGAGCCACCAATGTCCGACAACAGCCCAGAATTCGGCTTTGACACGTTGCAGGTCCATGCCGGCGCGCGTCCCGATCCCGCCACCGGCGCGCGTCAGGTGCCAATCTACCAGACCACGGCCTATGTGTTTCGCGATGCCGAACATGCCGCCGCGCTCTTCAACCTTCAGGAGGTGGGATATATCTATTCCCGCCTGACCAACCCGACCGTCGCGGCCTTGCAGGAACGCGTGGCCACGCTTGAGGGCGGCGTCGGCGCGGTCTGTTGTTCGTCGGGGCACGCCGCGCAGATCATGGCGCTGTTCCCGCTGATGGGGCCGGGCAAGAATATCGTTGTGTCCACCCGGCTTTACGGTGGGTCGATCACACAGTTCAGCCAGACGATCCGCCGGTTCGGCTGGTCCGCGACCTTTGTGGATTTCGACGATCTGGAGGCCGTCAAATCCGCGATCAACGACGACACCCGCGCCGTGTTCTGCGAATCCATTGCCAATCCGGGCGGCTACATCACCGACCTGCCCGCAATCGCGAAAATCGCCGATGCCGCCGGTCTGCCGCTGATTGTCGATAACACCTCGGCCACGCCGTATCTGTGCCGCCCTATCGAGCATGGCGCGACACTGGTGGTGCATTCCATGACGAAGTTCCTGACCGGCAACGGCACGGTCACTGGCGGCTGCGTCGTGGATTCGGGCAATTTCGACTGGTCCGCCTCGGACAAGTTCCCGTCGCTCAGCGCACCGGAACCCGCCTATCACGGGCTGAAGTTCCACGAAACATTCGGCCCGCTGGCCTTTACCTTTCACGGTATCGCCGTGGGTCTGCGTGACCTTGGCATGACGCTGAACCCGCAGGCGGCGCATTACACGCTGATGGGCATCGAGACGCTCAGCCTGCGGATGCGCAAACATGTGGAAAACGCCATGGAGGTGGCAAGCTGGCTGGAACAGGACGACCGGATCGAGGGCGTCACCTATGCCGGCCTGTCATCGTCACCCTATCATGATCGCGTGGCGCGCATCTGCCCCAAAGGCGCGGGCGGGCTGTTCACTGTGGCGCTCAAATCCGGCTACGAGGGCTGTGTAAAGCTCGTGGATAGCCTTGAACTGTTCAGCCATGTTGCCAATCTGGGTGATACGCGGTCGCTGATCATCCATTCGGCCTCGACCACGCACCGGCAGTTGTCGCCCGAACAACAGACCGCGGCGGGGGCCGCGCCGAACGTGGTGCGCATTTCCATCGGGATCGAGGATGCCGCCGATCTGATCGCGGATCTCGATCAGGCCCTTGCCAAGGCCAACGGCTAAGATCAGCCGTCGCCGGGGGCTTTTCCTTCCCCTCGGCGACAAGCTGCTGTAAAAACGAATGAGTATCCGTGGGCATGTCGCTCACACCAGTCAGAGTGCTAGAACGCAGTCTATGAAACCCAATTTCGCACTCACGCTTTCTTTTGACGGGATCGGGGTCCTGCACCGCGCCTTTCCCGGCTGGCATCTGGTGGGCGATGTTGCGCTGGACAGCGGCAACTTGCAGGCAGAGCTTGGCCATCTTCGACAAATGGCACAGGCGCTCGATCCATCGGGGCTGCGCAGCAAGCTGGTGATTCCCAACGACCAGATCAAATATCTGAAGCTCGACATCGAGGATCTTGGCCCCGAGGAAGTGGGCGACGCCGTCGCCCGCGCGCTTGACGGTGCCACACCCTACGCGGTCGAGGATTTGGCCTATGACTGGTCGATCAGCGCAGGCTACGTCCATGTTGCCGCCGTCGCAAAGGAAACGCTGGCAGAAGCAGAGGGATTTGCGGTTGAACATCGCTTCAACCCGCTGGCCTTTGTCGCGATCCCCGAAAGCCGCGATTTCGTCGGTGAACCGTGGTTCGGAGAAACCCGCCACGCCGCAAGCGTTCTGCCAGCGGGCAGTATCGTGGAACGCGACACCGCCGCGATTCGCATCATCGGTGCCGCGCAACTGCCCGATGACAGCGCGCATCAATCCCGTGACCTGCCCGCTGGGCCGGTGGTGGATGTGGCCGATCCCGCTGCACCAGGAACAGAAGAAGGGCCTGCGCCCGGCGACGCCGCCGACAAAGAGACCGATTGGGGCATTTCAGACGAGACCGGCGAAAACAGCGCGCCGGACGAGGCTGCCACCGCCGTTGCGTTTTCCTCCATCCGCGCGCGAGAGGATCCCGAACCCGCCGCCGTGACACCTCGGCTGGCTGGCGCGACCCGTGACCCCGCCCCGCCCCCCCCGGCGCCGTCAGGTCGTACAGAGCCGGCGATCAGCCCCCCAGCCTCGTCACCGGAAGCGCCCCCGATCACGGGCGCGCCTGACGATGGGCCGAACGAAAGCATCGCCGCCCGGATCGGTGCATCGCTGCGCCCGACAGAGGCGGACAGGCTGTCCGCATCCACGACAGGCACAAGTGCACAGGGCACCGCCGCACCACTCGCCGATCCCGAGGCACCCGCGCCTGCGCCTGAACACGAAACAGCGCAGCGCAGCCCATCCTTTTTCACGCGCCGCTCCACAAGTTTGAAAAACGTGCTGTCGCGCCGCAGCGCCCCGGCAGCCGTGCCCACCGGCTCGACCCAACCGATGGAGCCGCAGGATGAAAAACAGCGGATGACGATTTTCGGGGCGCGGGAACCTGCCAAGATCGGCGGCAAACCGCGCTTTCTTGGCCTGATCCTGACGGCGGCTCTTTTGCTTTTCCTTGTGGGGGTCGCCGCCTGGGCGTCGATCTTTCTGGATGACGGGCTGACACGTTTTATCGGCCAGGAACCGGAAACCGAGATCGCCGAGACCCCACCGCCAGAGATCGACGCCCCGCGCGAGATGCTGACGACCCCGCCTGAGCCTGTGGAAACCACGATGCCCGAGGAAACGCAGCTTGCCGCCCTGCCCGACGATACCGGCATCGGCATGGCCGATGCCACATCGGACCCGCGACCCAAGGCACAACCCGCACGGCTGACACCCGATCGCGCGCGCGCGCGCTACGCTGTGACCGGGATCTGGCAGCGCGCACCGGACACGCCCCGTGCACCCGAGGCGCTGACGCTGGATGATTTCTACCTTACCTCGATCGACCCCAAGGTCATCGAACAGGATGCCATCGCCCTGCCCGCTGTCGACAGCCTGTTGGGTGATCCTCCCCCAGACGCGCCCGGCGTGCCGCCCGCCGCTGGAACCATGTTCGATTTCGACGCGCGCGGCCTGGTGCGGGCCACCCCCGAAGGTGCGATCACCCCGGATGGTGTCCGGGTGTTTGCCGGGCAGCCGCCTGTTGCCATGCCTGAACGGCCCGCGCGCCCCGCAACGGCCCCAACGCCAGACGCGCTTCCCGATGCGGAACGGCCCCGGCTGGCCGTCATCCGCCCCAAACCGCGCCCCGACGACTTGATCGAACAGAACGAGCGCGGCCAGATCGGGCTTGGCGGGCGCACACGAAAGGAACTGGCTTCTGTCCGCCCGCGCCTGCGCCCGCAAAGCGCGCAAGAGCTGGCACGTCAGGCCAGAGTCGCCTCGACCGCCGATGTGACGCCGGAGTCGGATGCCGTGCAAGACGCCCTCCGCGAGGCGACAGATCCCTTTGCCGGTGCCACGCCCGAAGCTGTTGCGCTTTCGGTCAAGCCAAAAACACGGCCCAGCAATTTCGAAAGCATCGTGAACCGCGCCGAAGAGACCGCCACAAGCGCGCCGGTCCCCGCCGCACAGCGCGTGGCCCCCTCCGCCCCGACCGCGACAACGGTGGCCCGCGCCGCCACAGAGCGCAACGCGCTGAGTATGCGCCGCGTGAACCTGATTGGCGTCTATGGCACAAGCTCGGATCGCCGCGCGCTGGTGCGGCTGTCGAACGGACGCTACCAGAAGGTCAAGATCGGCGACCGGCTGGATGGCGGACGCGTGGCCGCTATCGGAGCAGGGGAACTGCGCTATGTCAAATCTGGCAGGTCCGTCGTGCTGAAGATGCCGCGCGGCTGATATCGGGCGATCCGCCCTGAAATCTGCTCTTTAAGCGTTTCGCGCTCAATCGAATGCTCCGGACCGCGCCAACGCGTTATGCTTTGCCAACGCTGCCTAGCACGGTGCTATGAATACACGGCCCTCGTTAAAGCGTTTCGCGAAAAACCTGAATCACAGCTTTTCGTGAAACGCACGCAACAGACCACCGTTGCACGCGTTTCGCCTTCAATTGATGCCTCAGGGTAAAGGCGAAACCCTTTCGGCGCGCGCTCTAAGCGCGTTGTCACAAGCCGCATTGCATCCCGAACGGGTGATGCGCATAGTCGCATCATGGCGCGGCCATCTCATAGGCCGTTCATCCGGAGACATCATGGAAGGCTTCTTTTTTCAGGCAACCGTCTTTCTGGCTGCTGCGGTAATCGCGGTCCCCATTGCCGCGCGGCTTGGGCTTGGATCGGTTCTGGGCTATCTTGCCGCCGGTATCGTGATCGGGCAGGTGCCCGGCCTGATGGGCGGTCATGCCGCCGAGGAGCTTCAACATTTCGCGGAATTCGGCGTCGTGATGATGCTTTTCCTGATCGGGCTGGAACTTGAACCGCGCGCCCTTTGGGATATGCGGCATCGGCTGCTTGGCCTTGGCGGATTGCAAATCACGGTAACAGGCGCTTTGGTGATGGGTGGTTGTATGCTGTTGGGTATCAACTGGTCTGTTTCCCTGGCCATCGGGATGGTGTTTGCCCTGTCATCGACCGCCATCGTCCTGCAAACTCTTTCGGAAAAGGGATTGATGCAGACCGGCGGCGGGCGGTCCACCTTTTCGGTCCTGCTGACCCAGGATATCGCCGTGATCCCGATGCTGGCGCTGTTGCCTCTGCTGGCCATGCCCAAGACACCTGACATGATCCTGGGCGAAACGCTGTCACGCCTTTCAAACAGCGAAAAGCACGGCCATGCCGAGGGCGCACATCAAGCCGCGCAATCCCTGATCGACAGCCTGCCCGCCTGGGGCGTGACCCTTGTCACGCTTGGGGCCGTGGCGGCGATCGTGGTGATCGGGGTCTATTTCACCCGCCCTGTGTTCCGCTTCATCCATGCCACGCGGCTGCGCGAGATGTACACGGCGCTTGCCTTGCTGATCGTCGTCGGGATCTCCTTTGTGATGACGCTGGTCGGCCTGTCACCAGCGCTTGGGGCGTTTCTTGCCGGTGTCGTGCTGGCCTCGTCAGAATTCCGGCACGAATTGGAAAGCGATATCGAGCCGTTCAAGGGCCTGCTTCTGGGGCTCTTTTTCATCACCGTAGGCGCAGGCATCAACTTTACGGTGCTGTTCGGGAATCTCTTTCCGATGCTCGGGCTTGCGCTTGCGGTAATCGTTGTCAAAGGCAGCGTGCTCTATGGGCTGGGGCGCATGTTCGGCCTGCAAGGCCGGGACCTGTGGCTGTTTACGCTGGGGCTGGCGCAGGCCGGCGAATTCGGTTTCGTGCTGATCAGTTTTTCCACACAGCAAAACGTGATCCCGCCGCAGATGTCAGAAATGCTGCTGCTGATCGTCGCGCTGTCGATGCTGATCACGCCCTTGCTTTTCATTCTTTACGAGATGATTTCAAAGCGCTTGACGGACCGCACCGAGACGCCGCAACCCGACGAGATCGACAGCTCCGGCCCGGTGATCATCGCCGGTATCGGCCGGTTTGGGCAGGTGGTCAACCGGCTGGTGCGGTCGTCTGGCTTCGACACCGTCGTTCTGGACCATGACCTGACAGCCATCCAGCGGATGCGCCGCTTTGGAATCAAGGCGTTTCTGGGCGATCCGGGGCGGCCCGAACTGCTCCATGCCGCCGGGCTTGCCAAGGCGCGCGTGCTGGTCGCCGCGCTGGACAATCCAGAGGCGACGACGCGTCTTGTCGCCTTTGCGCGGCGCGAGCGGCCCGATCTGCATATCATCGCCCGCGCGCGCGACAGAACCCATGTGTTCCGCCTGTATCAGGCCGGAGCCGATGATATCGTACGCGAACTGTTCGACAGTTCCCTGCGCGCGGGACGCTATGTGCTGGAAAACATGGGGCTGAGTCAGTTCGAGGCCGCAGAACTGCAAACGACCTTTTACCAGCATGATCGCAAATCGGTGCGCGATCTTGCAGCGTTATGGGATCCGAATATTCCCACGACAGAGAACGCGGCCTATATCCGCTGCGCCAAGGAACTGGAAAACGAGCTTCAGACGATGCTGATGTCCCAGATTGAGGAGGCCGCCGCGGAAACCGTGACGGAAAAAGAACAGGATCGCCACCAGACCTGACCGATGTCAGGTATCGGCCACGCCCGCCTCGGCAAAGGTTGCCATGCCGGAATGACAGGCAAGCGCGGCCTTCAGGACCGGCACGGCGACCGCCGCGCCAGACCCCTCGCCCAAACGCATGTTCAAAGACAGGATCGGTGTCTTGCCCATCTTTTCCAGAAGTGGCGCGTGGGCCGCCTCGGCACTGACATGGCCCGCCACGGCGTGGTCCAGCGCCCCAGCGTGAACCGCCTGCAAACAGGCCGCTGCGGCACTACAGATGAACCCATCCAGAATCAACGGGATAGACAGCGTTCTAGCACGGATCATCGCGCCAGCCATGGCCGCGATCTCGCGCCCGCCAAGACAGCGCAAAATCTCCAGCCCGTCATCTGTAACCGCCCTGTGCCGCTCCACGCCCGCTGCGACCACCGCGATCTTGGCCTCCAAAGCCGGTCCGATCACTCCGGTGCCAGCCCCTGTCCACGCCTGCGCAGTCCCACCGAACAGCGCCAGTGCGATGGCTGCGGCACAGGTCGTGTTGCCGATGCCCATCTCACCCAAAACCAAAAGATCGGCTTGATCGTCAACGGCTTGCCAGCCAATGTTAAGCGCCTCGATGAACTCGGTCGGGGTCATCGCAGGACCAAGAGTGAAATCGGCCGTTGGTGTTTCCAGCGCGATCGGCACCACCGACAGGGACGCGCCCACGCTGGACGCCAGTTGATTGATCGCCGCCCCTCCGGCCTGAAAGTTCATCACCATCTGGGCGGTCACATCGGGCGGAAACGCCGACACGCCTTGCGCCGTCACACCGTGATTTCCCGCAAAAACAATGATTTGTGGAGTGTTGATCCGGGCACGCACCTGCCCGCGCCACCCACAATACCAGATCGCCAACGCCTCTAGCCGACCAAGCGCGCCGGGCGGTTTTGTCAGATCGCCATTCCGGCTGCGGGCCGCCTCAATGGTTTGCGCACAAGGCTCTGGAAGCCCTTGGCAAATATCGGCAAAGTCTTCGAGCGTGGCGAAATTCCGCGGCATCGCGTCCCCCGTTGCATGGTTTGCGGCTTTTCGTGTATCGCAGGCGAGTGACCCGGCACAGCCGAAAAGGCCGCAAAGATGACGAAAAACGACGACGCCCTTTGCCGCGTGGGCGATATCGCTGTGGCCCTTGCCTTGTTGACGCGGCTTCCACTGCCCGTTGAGCCGGATTACGCGCGTGGCGCAGCGGCGGCATGGGCCTATCCGTTGGCGGGGCTTGTCGTTGCGACAATCTCTGGCGGTGCTGGCGTTCTGACGTCACTCATAGGATTACCTACCCCGTTCAGTGCACTGATTGTGCTGGGTTTTCTGATCATGCTTACAGGTGCGATGCATGAGGATGGGTTGGCCGATACCGCCGATGGGCTCTGGGGCGGTTGGGACCGGGAAAAACGGCTCGACATCATGAAGGACAGCCATATCGGAACATATGGCGTGGTGGCCATTTTCCTTGGTCTTGCCTGGCGTTACGCGGCGATCCTGATGCTTTACGACATATCGCCCATATTGGGGTTCGGCACGGTGGTGGCCGCAGCCCTTCTATCGCGGGCGGTGATGCCGGTCATGATGGCGTCATTGCCACACGCGCGCAACGGTGGCTTGTCGCATCGGGTCGGGCCGGCGCAACGGCGCACAGCCGCGCTTGGCCTCTTGGTTGCCGCGGGACTGGCCTTTGCCGTGATCGGTCAGGCGGTTGTCCCTGCCCTGTTGGCAGCGGCCATGGGCGGCCTGCTGGTTGGTTTGATCGCGCGGCGCAAGATTGGCGGACAGACCGGCGATATCCTTGGTGCGTCACAACAGCTTGCGGAAATCGGGGTGCTGACGGCCCTGCTGATGTGACAAAGGCCACGTCGGTCACGCATGTCGCGAAACGCTTTGCCGACGCGGCCCCCATGGCACGTTGCGGTGACGGCGTTCATGTCACGCCGCGCGTGAAACCAGAACCTCGTCCACTTGCTGTGCGGCCTTGACCTCGTCCCCGCCGCTGACCGCGGCGACCTCGCGGGTCAGACGCTCCAGCGCCGCTTCGTAAAGCTGGCGTTCGGAATAGCTTTGCTCGCGCTGATCGTCAGACCGGTGCAGGTCGCGCACGACCTCGGCAATCGCAATAAGGTCACCGGAATTGATCTTTTGTTCATATTCCTGCGCCCGGCGCGACCACATGGCCTTTTTCACCTTGGCCTTGCCCTTGAGCGTCGACATCGCCTTCGACACGACATCCGGGCTTGACAGGCTGCGCATCCCGATCTCGACAGCCTTGTGGGTGGGCACCCGCAAAGTCATCTTGTCTTTCTCAAAGGAAATGACAAACAGTTCCAACTCGATACCCGCGATTTCCTGCTTTTCGATCGACACGATCTGACCCACGCCATGAGCGGGGTAGACAACATAATCGTCGGCACGGAATTCGGACTTTTTCGACTTGCTCATTCAGGTGTTCCTCACAAGCTTTCTGTTGCTTTGCGCCCTGCCGCTTTGTGAGCGACTCACAAAAGTCAGCCTACGGCGCAAAGAAATCCACCCCCATGCGACAGCTTGGGCAGGCGGATATATGGATGGCGGTCTACATTTGTGACAGAAGTATAACACAAAAAACGGGCCATCGGAAGCACGCGCTTCGCAAGACCGGCTTTATGCCTGCAACCTCAATCTGTTACGGTAAAAAATTCAGGTGGATTCAGGTGCGTTATCTTTGATTTCCGAACGAATCGGTTCACCCGCCCTCGCCCGGTGCTTCAGAAAAATACTTGTCCATCTTGCCGTCCTCGCCGTCACGTTCCTCGGCATTGGGAAGCTGATCTTTCTTGGTGATGATCACCGGCCACATCTCGGAATATTTGCGGTTGAACTCGACCCATTTCTCCATGTCCGGTTCCGTGTCCGGGCGGATCGCATCGGCCGGGCATTCCGGCTCGCAGACACCGCAGTCGATACACTCATCGGGATGGATGACCAGCATGTTCTCCCCCTCGTAGAAACAGTCCACGGGGCAAACTTCGACACAGTCGGTGTATTTGCACTCGATGCAGTTATCGGTCACGATATAGGTCATCAGCGTCTCTCAATCGGCGGTATTCCCGTGACCTAATTCAGTCTTGGGCATCAATCAAGCATATCCGACCTGTTCTGGTCGAGTTTACGACGATCCCGCTTTGTCGGGCGTCCTTTTCCGTCAAAGCCCGGATTCCTTGGAATAATATCCCGTGGCTTCGCCTCGGGCGGATCAAGGTCTTCGTAAAGCGCGCGTGCCTCTGGGGCGGGACCACGGCGCGTGCCGATGGCCAATACCTGCACCACGCGCACGTCGCGCGCCTGCGGAAAAGTCAGCACATCACCCGGCGTGACCGCATGGGCCGGTTTCGCCACCTTCACGGAATTGACCCGCACCTGCCCGCCAGAAACCAGCTTGGCGGACAGACCGCGCGTCTTGAAGAACCGCGCATGCCAAAGCCATTTGTCCAGACGGATACGCGGCGGCGGGTCGGCGTCGCTCAACTCTTGTCCTTGAGCCCCATCAGAGCGGCGGCAAAGGGATTGTCGGGGTCGATCTTGTCCTTGCGGGCAGGTTTGGCAGCGTAGGTTTTCGGCCCGTCCTGCGGACGCGGCTTGCCCTTGTTGCCCGGCTTTCCACCACCGGTGCCCTTGCCCTTGTTGGGGCGCGGACTGCGTGGCTTGTCGCCGTCATTTCGGGCACGTGCGGCGCGTCTGGCCCATGTGAACGTGTAGAAAACCTCTGTTTCCGGAGGGGGTGCCGAGGCATCGGGCGCACTGCCCGGCGCAATCTCGGTTTCGGACATCGCGGGCAGGTCAGCGGGCACTTCTCCCGCGGCGGTCGGGGTTTCCATTATCGGGGCCACGCCGTCAGCGGCCACGTCTTGATCCGGCTCGGGTGTCGCCTCTTCAGGGGCGGGAGCGACCGCGGCCTTGTCGGCGGGGGCGGGCGCGTCTGTCATCGCCTGATCCACGCTTTTGACCTTTTCGCGCTCACCTTTTTCGGCCTTGTATCCAAGTCCCTGCATAAGATCGGCGAATTGTTCCAGGGTCATGCCGGTGATCGACAGCATGTCTGCCTTGGCCTCGAATCCACCTCGGCTGTCCTCTGCCCGAAGCATATCCGCCAGCCGTTCCAGCATGTCGATGCGAATAGCCCGTTCACCGGCGGCGCGGTATCCCGCCATCATGTGATAGCCCGGCGGCTGCGTGGTGCCCGAAGGAACGGTCACAAGACCGGGCGGCGGCGCTTCGGGAAATTCATCAAGGCCCTGCGCCAGCGACCACAGTACCAGCCGCAGGCGTGTCGGCGCGGGTTTCAACAGCAACGGCATGAATACCGTGAACTGGCCGAATCGCACACCGTGCTTGCGTAGCTGGCCGCGCGCGTCCTGATCCAGCGATTTCACCTCTTCGGCGATCTCGCCACGCGGGATAACACCGAAATTCTCGACCATCCGGAACCCGAAACCGCGCGCCATGCCGGACAGTTCCTCGTCGCGCTGAATGTTCAGCAGCGGCTCGAACAAGGTGGCGATCTTGCGGTCGATGAAATGTTGCAGGCGGCGTTCGACCTTCTGGGCGACATCGGCCCCGGCTGCCTCGTCGACAAACCCCGTTACCTGCGGTTTGAGCGCATCAGAGCCCGCCGCCAGCTTGCCAACCGCCTGATCGCCCCACATCAACCCACCCTGTTCGGTAAAGTCGATCTCTGTATCGGGGGAATTGTAGAACTTGTCGGCGCGCAGGTGGAAATGCGGCGCAAGGGCCTGAAGGCTGGCGGTCTGTACCGTCTTGGCCTCCTGCCCGTTCGCGGTCTTGTCCTGAATGAAGCGGAACCCGTCCAGCCGTCCGACGAATTCGCCCTCGACCGTCACTTCGCCTTTGTCGTTTACCTCGGCCACCATGGCTTCCTTCTGCTTGAGCCGGCGCAAAAGCACGGATGTGCGCCGGTCCACAAATCTTTGGGTCAACGCCCCGTGAAGCGCGTCTGACAAGCGGTCTTCTACAGCGCGCGTGGCCTCTCGCCAATGGCTTTCGTCGGCGAGCCAGCCCTTTCGTTGCGCAACATAAGTCCACGTCCTGATATAGGCCAAACGCTTTGAAAGGGTATCTATATCCCCCTCGGTACGATTTATTCTTTCCACATGACGCGCGAGCCAGTCCTCGCAGACCCGTCCGTGTTGGTGCAGGTCATTGAAAAGTTTCTCTAAAAGGCTCGCGTGCTCGGCCTGGCTGATGCCACGGAAATCCGGCACCCGGCAGACATCCCACAGCAGCTTTATCGACGCCCCGTCGCTGGCCCGCGCCCGCACCTCGGCATGGTCCGACAGGCTGCGCAGCGCGATCAGGTCGTCCGCGTCGCGGGCCCTGACAAGCATTTCATCCTGCGGCTTGACCTCAAGCGAGGCGATCAGCGCGTCGATATTGCCGAATTGCAGCGACGGATTGCGCCACTCGAGCTTGCGGATGGGGGCAAAACGATGCTCCATTATGGCCTGCGCCATATCGTCAGGCAAGGCCGGTGCCTCGCCCGTGACGCCGAAAGTGCCATTACTCATGCCGCGCCCGGCCCGGCCCGCGATCTGAGCCAGCTCGTTGGGGGCCAGCGCCCGGATGCGCCGCCCGTCGAATTTCGACAGTGATGAAAACGCCACGTGGTTGATATCAAGGTTGAGCCCCATGCCTATGGCATCGGTGGCCACAAGGTAGTCGACCTCGCCATTTTGATACAGATCGACCTGCGCATTTCGGGTCCGGGGCGAAAGCGCGCCCATAACCACCGCCGCACCGCCTTTTTGCCGGCGCAGCAGCTCTGCCATGGCGTATACATTCTCAACCGAAAAGCCGACAATCGCACTGCGCGCGGGCATTTTGCTTATCTTTTTCGAACCCGTATAGGTAAGCTGCGACATCCGCTCGCGGTTGACGAACTGCACGCCGGGCACCAGCGCCGCAATCGCGCCGCGCATCGTATGCGCACCCAGAAACTGGGTTTCCCGCAAGCCCCGCATCCGCAAAAGCCTGTCAGTAAAGACATGGCCGCGTTCCGGATCGGCGCAAAGCTGAATTTCGTCGATGGCCAGAAAATCGGCCCCCATCCCCTCGGGCATCGCCTCGACGGTGCAGACCCAGTATTGGGTTCGGGGGGGCACGATCCTTTCCTCGCCGGTGACAAGCGCCACCACCGACGGGCCACGGACGGCCACGATCTTGTCATAGACCTCCCGCGCCAAAAGACGCAGCGGCAGCCCGATGACGCCGGTCCGGTAGCCCAGCATCCGCTCGATGGCATAATGCGTCTTTCCGGTGTTCGTTGGGCCCAGGACCGCAAGGATCCTCGACTGGTCGGCCATCGGCCTACTCCCGCTTGACTATCAGAGGTCTCTGCCGCCGATGTCGTGCTTCACTTTTTCGATCGCCTGCAAGACATCCTCGTGATGCGGGTGAATCGCAAGCGCATATTCAAACGCCTGCTTTGCCATCGCGGGCCGTTCAGATTGCGCAAGTATCCCGCCCAGATTGGCCAAAGCGTTGAAATGACGGGGTTCCAGCGCAAGCGCCCGCTCTATATCCGCCAGCGCCGGCCCGTAAAGTTCGGCTGCGGCAAAGGCGGTCGCCCGCGCGTTCCAACCTTCGGCGAAGTCCGGCGCGTGATCGGTCAACGCCGTGAGATGCCCGATCGCGCTTTGGATGTCGCCCGCCTTCAACGCGTCGCGCCCCCGCTTGAGCAACAGGTCAGCCGACGCCGATCCCGACGAACGCCACGCCAGTTCTATCTCCCGTGCGATGCGACGCGCCTCTTTTGGCTCGGCCGCAGAGGACAAATCGGCATAAAGCCCGTCAAGCCGTGTTTCCTCGGCCTTGAGAGGTAAGGAAAACATGACTGTCCCGACTGTTGCCGCGACGACCAACTTCAAGATACGGTGTTGTGCGCTCATAACGAGGTATAGTTTAGCGTGGCCGTCACGGAATCAAAGCCCCGGACGATCAAAACTGAAGGAAAAGACATGAGCGACATGATCAACGCGGCCGTCGCGGCCCTGAATGCAAAGATGGATGGCGGCCTTGATGGCTCCGCCAAATTCGTGATCGAGGGCGAAGGCGCGATCATGATGGATGGCGACGGCGTGCGCGAGGGCGATGACGAGGCCGACGTTACACTGACCGCCGATGCCGACACGTTCCAATCCATCCTCATGGGCGATCTTGACCCGACATCCGCCTTCATGACCGGCAAGCTGGCCGTCGATGGCGACATGGGCATGGCCATGAAACTTGGAACCGTCCTGAGCTGACAGGTGATCCGCCGATGACATCTCCCCCGTTCTACGCCGATCTGGCCGAAGGCCCGCGGAATGGCCGCGCGATCTGGGTACGGGCCAAAGACGGCGTGCGCCTGCGTGTGGCCGCGTGGTGCCCCCCTGACACGCCCGGGGGCACAGTGATCCTGTTTCCCGGACGGACCGAATATGTCGAGAAATACGGGCGCGTCGCTGCGGATTTCGCCGCTGTGGGTCTGGCCACCGTGACCATCGACTGGCGTGGACAGGGGCTGTCGGATCGTCTGACACCGGATGAAATGTCAGGCCATGTTCATCTGTTCGCGGATTATCAAATGGATGTTGCCGCGATGTGCGAGGCCGCAAAGGCGCTGGACCTGCCCCGGCCGTGGTATCTGCTAGCCCATTCCATGGGCGGCTGTATCGGGCTGCGCAGCTTGCTGAACGGGCTTCCGGTGGCGGCGGCGGCGTTTTCCGCGCCGATGTGGGGCATCCGCATTTCGCGGTTGCTGCGCCCCGTGGCGTGGTCCCTGTCCTGGGGCAGCCGGGGCATCGGGCTGGATCACATCTACGCGCCGGGCACCGCCTCCACCAGCTATGTGCTGACCGAACCCTTCGAGGCCAACAAGCTGACCACCGACGCGGACAGCTACGCCTACATGATCCGTCAGGTTCAGGCCGATCCGCGGCTTGGCCTTGGCGGGCCAAGCCTGCGCTGGCTTTACGAAGCCTTGCGGGAAACCCGCACCCTGTCGCGCCTACCCGGACCCAATCTGCCCTGTCTGACGTTGCTTGGCACAGAAGAGGATATCGTCGACACCGACCGCATTCATGACCGCGTTGCGCAATGGCCGGGCGCGCGGCTCAACATTGTCGAAAGCGCCCGGCACGAGGTCTTGATGGAAGACGCGCCAACCCGCCGCCGCCTGACCGGAGAAATCGCCGCTTTTTTCAGACAGGCCCTGGCAACACCCGGCCAACAACCTGACGCTGGCGGCCAAGGCCCTCGATCTCAAGCTCCATCACATCCCCTTCGACAAGAAAACGCTTAGGGTTTCGCGCCATGCCCACGCCCGGCGGTGTGCCGGTCGCGATCACGTCACCGGGTTGCAGGCTCATCAATTCGCTCAGATGCGCAATGATCTGCGCCACGCTGAAAATCATCGTCGCGGTGGTCCCGGTCTGCATCCGCTCGCCGTTCAGATCGAGCCACATGTCAAGGCCTTGCGGGTCGCCAATCTCATCCGGCGTTACCAGCCATGGGCCGATGGGGCCGAATGTATCGGCGCTCTTGCCCTTGGTCCACTGGCCTGAACGATGCATCTGGTAATGCCGTTCGGACACGTCATTGACCACGCAATACCCCGCCACATGATCCAGCGCCTGCGCCTCGCTTACATAGGATGCGGGCTTGCCGATCACGATGCCAAGCTCCACCTCCCAATCGCCATGGCGGGCGTCGGGCGGCAAGCGCACCGCGTCCATCGGGCCACAGATCGACGAGGTCGCCTTCATGAAAACGATCGGCTCTGCGGGAATATCCATCCCCGCCTCCGCCGCATGATCGGAATAATTCAGCCCGATCCCGATGAACTTGCCGACCTGACCCACCGGCGGGCCAAGGCGCGGCGACCCCGCCACAAGCGGCAGCGCCTCGGGATCAACACGCGGCAGCGCGGTCAGCACCTTTCCAGCGATATCCGGCACCACCCCTGTCAGGTCGCGCAAAGCCCCGTCCGCATCAAGCATCCCCGGACTTTCCTCGCCCATGTTTCCGTATCTGACAAATCGCATGGCACTCCCCTGTCCGCATCGCCGCGTGCAGGATACGCAGATGCCACCCACCCGCAAGGGCGCTCTGGTCAGCGGGGCGGGCGGCTCTATCCTTGCCCCATGGTTCTGGAATTCAAACCCCAAGGCATCTATTGTCCCACCGGTGATTTCTTCATCGACCCGTGGCGGCCCGTCGACCGCGCGCTAATCACCCATGGACATGCCGACCATGCCCGTTGGGGCCATGGCCGCTACCTTGCCACACAGGCCGCCGCCCCGGTGATGCGCCACCGGCTTGGCGACATTCACCTCGAAGAGATCCGATATGACGAGCCCCGCCGGATCGGCGGGGCGAGCGTGTCGTTCCATCCCGCCGGCCATGTGCCCGGCTCCGCCCAGATCCGGGTCGAGGTCGGCGGCGAGGTCTGGGTCGTCTCGGGCGATTACAAGACCGCCCCCGACCGGCTGTCCGAACCGTTCGAGCCGGTCCGCTGTCACAGCTTCATCACCGAATGCACGTTCGGCTTGCCGGTCTTCACCTGGACGGATGAAACGACAATCGCAACCGAGATCAACACCTGGTGGGCAGCCAACAGGGCGGCGGGCAAATTCAGCCTTTTGGGGGCCTACGCCCTGGGCAAGGCACAGCGCGTGATGACGCTGCTCGACCCGTCCAATGGCCCCATCCTGACCCATGGCGCGGTCGAGAACACCAATGCGGTGTTGCGCGCGCAGGGGCTGGACCTGCCGGACACGGTTGCCGTCACGCCCGATCTCAAGGCGGCGGACTATCCCGGTGCCCTCGTGCTGGCCCCACCCTCGGCCCTGGGGGCCACATGGGCGCGCCGCTTTCGCCCGGCCGCGACCGGCTTTGCCTCGGGCTGGATGCGCCTGCGCGGCGTACGCCGCAGGCGGGCAGTGGATCGCGGGTTCGTCGTCTCCGATCACGCCGACTGGGACGGGCTGAACAGTGCCATCGCCGAAACGGGGGCCGAAAATATATACGCCACCCATGGGTATACAGAGATCTTCGCGCGTTGGCTGAACGCTCAAGGCTATAACGCTCACGTTGTCCCGACCGAATTCTCCGGCGAACCCCTTGATGACGGAGAGGCGGCATGAAGCGGTTCACCGCGCTTTACACGGCCATCGACCAGACCACCAAAACCACCGTCAAGGTCAACGAGTTGGCGCGCTATTTTGCGGCGGCCCCCGACGATGACCGGCTGTGGACGGTGGCGCTTTTCTCGGGCCGTCGGCCCCGGCGCGCCATCACCACGACCCGCCTGCGCGAATGGGCTGCCGAGCGCGCGGGCATTCCGCTCTGGCTGTTCGAGGAAAGCTATCCGATCGTGGGGGACCTGGCCGAGACCATCGCACTCGTGCTGCCGCCACCCACGCGCAACCACGAAAACAGCCTGTCCGACTGGATCGCGTCGCTCCGCGCGCTTGACAAAAAGGACGATGACGCTCGTAAAACCGCCGTTCTCGCAGCATGGGACCAGATGGAGGCGCAGGAACGGCTGGTGTTCAACAAGCTGCTGACGGGCGGCTTTCGCGTCGGCGTCAGCCGCAAGCTGATGACCCGCGCCCTTGCACAGGCCACCGGCCGGGACGAGGCCGAACTCGCCCACCGGCTGATGGGCGACTGGACACCCGACACGACCACCTGGACAACCCTGATCGAGGCACCCGACGCCAGCGCGGACCTGTCGCGACCCTATCCCTTTTGCCTTGCCCATGGCCTTGACGACACCCGGCCCGAGGAACTCGGCCCCCCGGATGATTGGTATGCGGAATGGAAGTGGGACGGCATCCGGGGGCAGCTTATCCGGCGCGGGGGCGAACATTTCGTCTGGTCGCGCGGCGAAGAACTGATGACCGACCGGTTCCCGGAACTGGCCCGCGCGCGCGATCACCTGCCCGACGGCACCGTGATCGACGGCGAGGTTGTGGCATGGGACGGCACAGGCCCGATGCCGTTCAACGCGCTACAAAAGCGCATCGGGCGCAAGCGCGCGCCGAAAAAGCTGTTGGCCGAGGCGCCAGTCCTGCTGCTGGCTTACGACCTGCTCGAAGAGCAGGGCGACGATCTGCGCGACCTGCCTTTTGCCACGCGCCGCGCCCGGCTTGACGCACTCCTGATGGACCTGCCCCAGGAGGCCCCGCTGCGTGCGTCCCCGCTCCTGCCCTTCCCCACATGGCACGATCTGAGCGAGACACGCGCGCAAGCGCGCGGCGCGCGGGCAGAGGGGCTGATGCTCAAACGCAAGGACAGCCCCTACCACGCGGGCCGCAAAAAAGGCGATTGGTGGAAATGGAAACTTGATCCGCTGACCATAGACGCGGTGATGATCTACGCCCAACAGGGCCATGGCCGCCGCGCCAATCTGTTTACCGACTTCACCTTTGCGGTGCGCGCGGGCAACGATCTGGTGCCCTTCACCAAGGCCTATTCCGGCCTGACCGATGCCGAATTCCGCAAGATCACCGCCTGGGTGCGCAAGAACACACTGCAACGCTTTGGCCCGGTGCGCCAGGTAAAACCCGAACATGTGTTCGAGATCGCCTTCGAGGGCATTCATCAAAGCCCACGGCATAAATCCGGCGTTGCCCTGCGGTTTCCCCGCATGAAACGCTGGCGTCACGATAAACCCTTGAACGAGGCCAACACGCTGGACGACCTGCACCAGCTTCTGGCGCAGTATGGCTAAGGCGCCCCGAAACGGGGCGCCGCGTCTGTCTTAGCCGCAGGATCCGACCATCGAAACGGCCTCCTCGCGGATGCCTGTCACGGTCAGATCGCAGGAGCCTTCGCCCGTCGCGACCTCTACCGTTTCACCGACCGCCACGATCTGTGTGTCCAGGCCGTTGATCGCCACCCGCACATCCCCGTTCACGATGCCCGAAACGAAAACGCGCATCGCGCCGTCTCCAAGCATCGCCACGCTTCCCATGCCATAGGCATCGCCCAGGATCTCGCTGCCCGGTGCCGCGTCGCAATCCGACGTGATCTCGACCCCCGCCGCGCTGACACCGCCCAGGCCGACCCGGCAGGCACCGCCGGAATGCTGCGCCACCACCGATTCGCCCACCGCAAGCCGCGTGCTGTCGCGGTTCACCGACAAGACCGCGGTGCCCTCTTCGGCATCGAATTGCTGAACAAAGGCGCGCACGGCCCCATCGGCAAGGCTTGCCGTCTGCCCCACGCCAAGCGCGTCGCCGGAGCCTTCAAGCCCCACTGCGTCGGCTGTTTCCGTCGTGGCCTCTGCAACCGCCTCTTGGGTGCTTGCGGCCATGTCCGTCGCCGTCTCTCCAGCCTTCGCCGGCAGGCTCGCCAGCGCGTTCTCAAGCTGCGCCACCTGTTCGGATGCCGTCTGCGACATGCGCTCGCTGGTCTCGACAATCCGGGATTCAAGGCTTTCGCTCATCTCGGTCACCTGCGCGCCCAGCGCATCGACCCGCGCGCCCATATCGTTTGAAACCTGCTCACCCAGTGCCGAAACGCTGTCTGCATTCTCTGCGATGGCCGTTTCCAGCGCCTCGATCCGCTCTGAGAGCGCAACCATCGCCTCGCCATCACCCTGCATGGTTTCCGCCACGCTTGACATCGAACGGTTGATCCCGTCCTGTACCTTGCTGTTCAGCGTGGCCGTGGCCAGCATTGCACCGACAAACAGCCCGCCAAGACCAAACCCGGCCCCGATAAAGACCGGGTTCTTTGTAATTTCGGACATGTGATAACCTCCCATTGATGTAAAATGGCCCGGCCCTTGTGCCAGCCCCGTTGCCTTTCAGCATATGGGAATTCGCTCGGCATTTGCCAGTTTTTTACAGGAAATACCGCCCGATCCATGTACTTCACACCATCTGCACATTACCTCATCCGAAACGGACCAAAAGGAGCGGCCTCATGACAATCAAACCTGTCTTCGATGCGCATGAACAGGGCAGCGCCGGCAATCTTGGCGACCTGCCGGAGTGGAACCTCGACGATCTTTATACCGGCGAGAACGCGCCGGAACTCAAGCGCGATCTGGATTGGCTGGAAGAGGCCTGCGCCGCCTTTGCCGTCGATTACGAAGGCAAGCTGGCCGATCTGGATGCGGAAGGCCTGCTTGATTGTATCCGCCGCGATGAACGCATCAGCGGTATCGCGGGGCGCATCATGTCCTTCGCGGGCCTGCGCTATCACCAGAAATCGACCGATGCGTCACGCACCAAGTTCCTGTCGGATTGTCAGGAAAAGATCACGACGTACACCACGCCGCTGGTCTTCTTTTCGCTCGAACTCAACCGTCTGGAGGAGGACCACCTCAAGACGCTTTATGCGCAGAACGCTGATCTGGCCCGCTATGCGCCCGTACTGCGCCGCATCCGCGCAATGCAACCCTATCAGCTTTCCGACGAGCTGGAGAAATTCCTGCACGATCTGGGCGTGGTGGGCGACGCCTGGGAACGGCTGTTCGATGAAACCATCGCCGGGCTGACCTTTCACGTCGATGGCGAGGAACTGGGGATCGAGGGCACGCTCAACCTGCTGACCGAGCAGGACCGCGAACCGCGCGAGGCCGCAGCCCGCGAACTGGCCCGCGTTTTCGGCGAAAACATTCGCACCTTTGCGCGCGTGCACAACACAGCGACCAAGGAAAAAGAGGTGATCGACCGCTGGCGCGGCATGCCCACGCCCCAGACCGGGCGGCACCTTTCCAACGATGTGGAACCCGAGGTGGTCGAGGCGCTGCGCAACGCCGTGGTCAACGCCTATCCAAAACTCAGCCACCGCTATTACGAGCTCAAGCGCAAATGGCTGGGGCTGGAGCGGATGCAGGTCTGGGACCGCAACGCGCCGCTGCCCATCGAGACCAAGAAAACCATCGACTGGCCCACCGCGCGCGGCATGGTGATGGAGGCATATGCGGGCTTCGATCCGCGAATGGGAGACCTCGCTACGCCGTTTTTCGACAAGGGCTGGATCGACGCGGGCGTGAAGCCCGGCAAAGCGCCGGGTGCCTTCGCGCACCCCACCGTCACGGATGTGCATCCTTACGTGATGCTCAACTACCTTGGCAAACCGCGCGATGTCATGACGCTGGCGCATGAGTTGGGCCACGGCGTGCATCAGGTGCTGGCGGCGGATCAGGGCGAATTGCTGTCGTCAACCCCGCTCACGCTGGCAGAAACGGCATCGGTCTTTGGCGAGATGCTCACCTTCCGCCGGATGCTCGACGGCGCGACCAATGACACCGAACGCAAGGTGCTTCTGGCCGGCAAGGTCGAGGACATGATCAACACGGTCGTGCGGCAGATCGCCTTCTACGATTTCGAATGCAAACTGCACGATGCCCGCCGCGGCGGCGAACTCACACCCGAGGATATCGGCGCGCTCTGGATGTCGGTGCAGGGCGAATCGCTTGGCCCGGCCTTTGACTTCATGGACGGGTACGAGCATTTCTGGGCTTACATCCCGCATTTCGTGCACTCGCCCTTCTATGTCTACGCTTATGCCTTTGGCGATGGATTGGTGAACGCGCTTTATGCCGTCTACGAGGAAAACCCCGAAGGCTTTCAGGACAAATATTTCGACATGCTCCGCGCGGGTGGCTCGAAACACCATTCCGAGCTTTTGGCCCCTTTCGGCCTCGATGCCACAGATCCGGCCTTCTGGGACAAGGGCCTGTCGATGATCTCCAGCTTCATCGACGAGCTGGAGGCGATGGAAGACTGATCCATGGCCGGTAAAGGCCGCGTAAACCATAGCTGGCGCAACCGGATGCGCCGGCTTTTGGTGCGTATTCGCGCCCGCGTGCCGCCCGGCCTGCGCTTGGTTCTCGGCCTGCTTTTGATCATCGGCGGCGTCTTCGGCTTCCTGCCGGTTCTTGGGTTCTGGATGGTTCCCCTCGGGCTCGCCGTCGTCGCGCTTGATCTTGGCCCGCTCTGGCGCAAGTGGCGCACGCCAAGGGATTAAAGCGCCTCGCGCCGCGCGTCATTTCAACTGACTGTCCTTTGAGCCGCGTCGATTGATCCCGCCGCGCAGGGCGTGTCCGCCGTCACGGTCCTGTTGGCAATCAATGCACAGCTTGACGCCCGGAATCGCCGTCCGTCGCGGCTCGGGGATCTCCTCTTCGCATTCCGCGCAGTGGGTCAGGCTTTCACCTGTAGGCTGCCTTGCCGCCTTCAGCCGTGCCAGCTCATCCGCTATCGAGGCTTCGATTTGCTCGCTCACCGCGCCGTCGCGCGTCCATCCCCCAGCCATGCCGCTCTCCTTTTTGTATTGCGGACAATCGCGACGACATACTTTCCCGCACGTGATCAAGGCGTCGCGGTCAGCACCATGTAATCGGTAAACGCCTGAATGCCCTGTCCCACCTGTTCCATCATGCCGCGCAAGATCCGTATCGCGGATGGCGAGGTCGCGGGCACCGTATGGCCGAACGCTTCACCATCCGAAAGACGGCTGAAATCAATCACCTTCACCGGCAACCCGGCAACCGCCGCAGGCCCGTCGATCACACCAAGACGCGGCTTGCGCCCGGTGATAAAGGCCGCCAACCCAAGAGCCCGATCCTGTTGACTGACAAAAATCAGGAAAGGCTGCGGCAATGTTCCGATCACCTGCGCCTGCTGGCGAAAGAGATCCGGGTCGATATCGGGCGACATCAGAACGACACCGCTGATCCGGTTCAAAAGCTGCCGGTCGCCACGCAGCGCCGCCTGTCGCATCACTTCCATAACCAGATGCGCCCCCATGGAATGGGCCAGCAACAACACACGTTCGTCGCTGCGCGCGGTCAACTGGCCCAGCAGATCCTCAAGCGCATCGCGCGCGAACAAAACGCTGTCACGATCATAGATATAGCCCCGTGCATCCCCCGCCGACGGCCAGGAAAACAGTACCGGCGCATCCGGGATGCGGAAATCGACCTGCATCTGCGCCAGCCGGAACATCGCATCGGACAAGGTGTTGTTGTAGCCGTGCACGAAGACCGAGGTTTCCTTGGCGTTTCGTGTGCTTCGGACCGCTTTCAGGAAATCCGAACCTCCTGGCAGCACCTTCGTTTCCGAGACCACGAAATGCCTGGCAGGATCGGTGTCGCCCTGCGACCACTCTATTCGGCCCGGTTGATGCGTCGGCGGTACCGAGATATCCACGCGGAAATAGTTGA
The DNA here is from genome assembly GCA_024742835.1 of Paracoccaceae bacterium. Classification (GTDB taxonomy): domain Bacteria; phylum Pseudomonadota; class Alphaproteobacteria; order Rhodobacterales; family Rhodobacteraceae; genus Roseovarius. Next base: position 22,644 of record JANSXS010000024.1, read on the forward strand.
GATGCCGTTGCCGCTCCTGTCCGAACATCGGCCCGGTCTTGTCGAAGGGCCGCTGCATCGCCACATGCATCCGAACAAGATCGCCATCGGGGTCAGCGATGCCGCGCTGCGCCACCAGATGCGGCGCACAGGCAGGAAGACCCGCCAGCAGGACCACAAGACAGGCCAGATGTATCCGCCGCATTTTCACTCTGCCTCTAAACCTTTCGCCGACCACTGCAACGGGGCCAGAGTACAGGTCCGGATCGGGTTTACTCAAGCGTTTGCAGCCATGCCTTTTTCCTCGGCAAGCCCACGCATACGCTTTTGCAGTTTTTCAAAGGCCCGCACCTCGATCTGGCGGATCCGCTCACGGCTCACGTCATACTGGCCCGAAAGTTCCTCCAGCGTCACGGCGGTCTCGCTCAGACGTCGTTGGGTCAGAATGTCCTTTTCACGGTCGTTCAACACATCCATCGCCTCAACCAGCAATTCGCGGCGGGCTTCAAGTTCGTCACGCTGCTCGTAATCCTCGGCCGTGTTGGCATCCTCGTCTTCCAGCCAATCCTGCCACTGCATGGTGCCTTCGCCCTCTTGGCCCACCGTGGCATTGAGCGAAGCGTCGCCCCCCGACATACGCCGGTTCATCGAGATGACCTCGTCTTCGGTCACACCCAGATCGGTCGCGATCTGCTTGACGTTTTCCGGGCGCAGATCGCCGTCTTCCAAAGCGCCGATGCGCGCCTTGGCCTTGCGCAGGTTGAAAAACAGCTTTTTCTGCGCACTCGTCGTGCCCAGTTTCACCATCGACCAGCTGCGCAGGATATACTCCTGGATGCTGGCGCGGATCCACCACATCGCATAGGTCGCAAGACGAAAGCCTCGTTCGGGGTCGAACCGTTTGACGGCCTGCATCAGGCCGACATTCGCCTCTGAAATCACCTCTGCCTGAGGCAAGCCGTAACCGCGATAGCCCATGGCGATTTTCGCCGCCAGCCGCAGGTGGCTTGTGACCATCTTGTGCGCGGCCTCGGTATCCTGCTCCTCGACCCACCGCTTGGCCAGCATGTATTCTTCCTCTGGCTCCAGTAGCGGGAATTTGCGGATCTCCTGCAAATACCTGTTCAGCCCGGCCTCGGGTGACGGTGCGGGAAGATTGCCATAATTGCTCAAGCCACGGTCCCTCCGATGCATAACGTGTTAACATTCATCTAGGCACAGCTTTTCCGTCTTTCAAGAAGAGTGAACCAGATGGTTTAACACGATATGCACCCCGATCCAGCCTTTTTCCAACAAAGCCGGTTTCAGTCACGCAAGCGTGCAAAACATGTCACAATCGGCCGCAGGTGCGGGCCAATATGCCAAAGACGCTTACTCTACATGGCAAACACGCAACCCGAACCGGCGGTTCCCTTGGGCACCGCGTCAGGGTTGCCCCGTGCGCAGCGCCTCCAGCAGGGCGGTCAGGTCTGGCGGCATCGCCGCCTCGAAGCGCATCATCTCACCGCTGACCGGATGCTCGAATCCCAAAACTGCCGCATGAAGCGCCTGTCGTTCAAAATCCCGAGCCGCCAAAATGCCCGCTTCCGTCATCGCCTTGGCATTCCATTTGCGACGCCCGCCATAAACAGGGTCGCCCACAAGCCCATGGCCCGCATGGGCCAGATGCACCCGGATCTGGTGCGTGCGGCCCGTCTCAAGCCAGCATTCGACCAAAGCCGCCTGCGCCGGTTTACCAAAGCTTTCGACCACGCGCGCCCGTGTCACCGCGTGTCGCCCCCCCTGAAAGATGACAGCCTGACGTTGTCGGTCTGTCTTGTGGCGGGCAAGCTGCGTGGTCAACTTGACGATGTTTCCCTGCTCGAAGCTGACGCCGCGCACGCCCTTGAGGCGGGGATCGGCGGTGTCCGGCCGCCCGTTTACCACCGCGTAATACTTCCGCTCTACGCTATGGGCCTCGAACTGATGCGCCAGCCCGTGATGCGCGCGGTCCGATTTGGCCACGACCAGAAGCCCGCTTGTATCCTTGTCGATCCGGTGAACGATCCCCGGACGCCGCTCACCGCCCACCCCGGACAAAGCACCGCCAAAATGGTGCAACAGGGCGTTGACAAGGGTGCCATCCGGGCTGCCCGGTGCAGGGTGCACGACCATGCCGGCGGGCTTGTCGATCACGATCAGATCGGCGTCTTCGTGAAGAATGGCCAGCGCGATGTCCTGCGGGCACGTTGCCACCTCGGCGGGCACGGGCACGGTGATCTCGACAATATCGCCCTCGGCCACGCGCGCCTTGGGATCCTGTGCCACGGCCCCATTCAGGCACACCTGTCCGGCGGCGATCAGCCGCGCAAGCCGTGTGCGCGACAACGCGGCATCCTCTGGTACATCGCGGGCCAACGCCTTATCAAGACGCGGCGGCGGATCGGCCGCGATCCTGACCGATAAGGGGCGTGTTTCCATGACCGAAAATCCAGAGCCTCAGCCGGTTGATCCGGCCCTTGTAAAATATCTGCGCATCCTGGTCACGACGCTGACCGTCACCATGATCGCCGGTGTTGTAGTGATCATCGGTCTGCTTGTCACCCGTTTCGCGACCGACAGCAGCCCCGCTTTTCCGGCGCGGATCACGCTGCCCGACGGCACCACAGCCACCGCCTTTACCCGCGGTCAGGGGTGGTATGCCGTTGTCACGCAGGCCGATGAAATCCTGATTTTCGACGGCACCACCGGATCTCTGAGGCAAACCATCGAGATAAACAACACGCCGTGAGCATCGGCAAAGACCAAAATTTCAGAGGGAAATGGTACCGCCTACCCGGTTCGAACGGGTGACCTCTTGATCCACAATCAAGCGCTCTAACCTGCTGAGCTAAGGCGGCACATCTCTAAACCCCGTCACGTTCGGCGTTTCGCCCCATATGCCAAAGCTCTGCGCACGATGCAACTGCGAAAGCGGGGTAAAGTCAGTGAGACGCGAAACGCACGCAACAGACCAGCGTTGCACACGTTTCGCCTTCCATTGATACCTCAGGTTAAAGGCGGAACGCTTTAGTAATCCTTTTCAAAGAAGATCCCGATGCCGGTATCGCCGTCCCTGCCCGTCCGCCCCTTGACCGTCACGTTCCGCGACACGTCCAGGTTCAGGTTGATTTCCTGATTCCCTTCGGTATCCGCAGTAACGCTCGAATAAACATTGTCTGTCAGATAAGCGCCCGCCTCGAACTGCGTCGCCCCCTCTTCGGTCGACGTGACATCAAGGTTGCTCAGCCCAAGCGCGGATCGCAACCCGCCCTGAAACCCGCCGCCGCGCTGCCCCGAAAGGGTGGCAACGGCGGCGACAAGCTCTGCCGCCTGAAACGCCGAGATCTCGTCAAGATTGCGCCCGAACAAAAGCTGTGCAAGCGCCTGTTCCTGCGGCATGTCGGGTTCGGATTCGAACGACACGCTCGGGGCCGAGGCCAGCCCCTCAAGGATGATCCGCACGATCGTGTCGCCGGCTTCGGTTTCCGCCACGAAACGCAGGAACGGGTCCAGCGTACCGCGCAAGGTGATCGCGCCCTCGGTCAGAGTCAGGCGTTGACCCAGCACGTCGATTCGCCCGCGCAGCAATTCGAACAGACCACTGGCCCGCACATCCGCCGTGGTCCCGCCAAGCGCAAGCTCACCGCCCATTTCCGCGTCAAGCCCGCGACCGCGCACAAAGATCTGGTTCGGGGCGCGGATTGTCAGGTCAAGCGGAAAGCTGACGGGGCTGCCCTTGCTTGCCTTGATCAGGCCCGCGCGGCGGCGGGTTGCGGCCACATCGGCGGGCTCGTTGAGATGACGAAGCTCTTCGGCGGGCCCGCCCGTTGCACTCGATCCCGATGGCACCTCAAGCTCTGTCGGGCCAAGCGAGACAGCACCGCCGATCACCGCCCCGCCGGTCAACGGGCCGCGCACCGTTACCATGCCATTCAAGCGGGTGCGGTAAAGGTTCGGGTCCACGATCCCAAGGCTGTCCAGCGCAATCTCAAGCTGCGCCGGAATGCCCCCTGACAGCGTGATCGGGCCGCGCAGGCGAAACGTGCCACCAGCCCCGGCCGTGCCGGCGATATCAGTGACCGCCTGCCCAGAGGACAGCGTGACCGTGCCGCCGACCCCGTTCAAAGCCGCGTTCAGCGTCGGCAGCGCCACGCGCGCATTGTCGATCACCGCCCGCCCCGACACGGCGTTCAGACCGGGCGCGCCACTGATCGACAGGTCGAAATTCGCCATTCCCTGCACCGAGCGCGGTTCGATAAAGCGATTGGCCAGGCCCAGGGGGGCCTGCCCCGTGGCCGACAGATCAAGCTGCGCACCAAGCCCGCGCACGTCCCCGGACAGACGCGCCGTGATCCCGCCCGGACCCGTCGCATCAAGGCTGATGCCCAGATCATCGGGACGCCCGCCACGTGGTGTGACCGTGCCGCCGATGCGGGCCGGGCCGTTGAACCCCGGTGCAAGCAGGCCCACATTCGCCAATTGTGCGGTGACAGACACGGGCGCACCCGGCCCAGAGCCTGACGCCTCGGCCCGAAGTTGCGCGGAGCTGAGCCTCAGATAATCCACATCAACGCTGTCGTCCTGCACCGCCACCCGCGCTGCAAGGTCCAGTTGCCCGCCCAACACCCGGTCCATCTCGGCCAGGCCGGTGCGCAGGGACCGGCCCTCGACGGCGGTGGTGATATCAAAACCTTGCCCACGCAAGGTGCCTTGCCCGCTCAGCGAGCCTTCGATCCGCCCGGCAAGCGGCCGCCCCGCCAGTGCGGCAAAGCGTGACAGATCAGGCGCGGTGAACGCGACCTGCCCATCCACGGGCAGCGCGTCGTCATTCGGCCTGACCGTGCCGCTTGCGGTCAGTTCGGTATCCGCCAGTGCGGCGACAAGACGCGATACCGTCAGTTCCTCTATGGTCGGCTCCCATTCCAGCACCGTCTCAAGGCTGGCCGCCCCGCTCAGGCGCGGCTCCACCAGCGCAGCATCCCGTAGACCTGCCTCCAGCGACAGGCGGCCGCGCGTGTCGTCCAATTGTCCCGACGCGGTGGCGCGCAGCGCGTCATTGCGTAGCTCGAACCGGTCAAGCACGGTGCCCGCCCCTTCTTGCCGAGCCACAACAGACAGGGTCGAACGCCCGCGCAAAACCGGCGTCAGCCGCGCCACCCCGACGCGCAGATCCCGCGTGACCGCCTCAAGCGTGCCATCAAAACCGTCACCGCGCAGCAGCGCTTCGCCCGTCACGGTCAGATCGACAGCACCGCCAAGGTCACGACCGGCGACCGCCGAAAACCGCGACAGATCCTGTGTGCGCAACGTCACCCGCCCCTCTGCCGGAAGATCCGGATCGTCAGGTACAAGCGAGCCCGTGGCGCGCAGTTCCGCCCCGGCCAATGCCGCGACAAGCCGCGGCAGGCGCAACCGGTCGCTGGCGTCCCATGAGACTTGCGTCTCAAGGCTGGCAGGCCCGTTCAGCCCCGGCTCGATCAGGTTCAATTCATCAAGCTGCGCCTCAACGGACAGATTGCCAGCGTCCGGATCAATCTGGCCAGAGGCACGGGCGCTTAGCACCTCGTTGTTCAGATCGAGCATGTCCAGAAAGGTGCCCTTGGTGTCGCGCCGCGCCCGAACCGTCAGCGTCGACGCCCCGCGCAACACCGGCTCGATCCGGGGCACGCCAACCCTCAGATCCCTTGTGCGCGCCTCGACCTGCGCGTCAAAGGCCCCGCCCAGAAGCGTCGCATTGCCCGACACCGTCAGGTCGGCTGCGCCACCAAGATCGCGCCCGGCCAGCCCGGCAAAGCGCGACAGGTCATCGGCCTGCAACGCAGCCTCGCCGGTAACGGGCAATCCGTCTGCCAGACTGTCCAGTTCCGCCGTGGCGGTCAGCCCTACGTCGCCGCTTTGGACCCGCAAGACACGCAGATCGAGCGACGCATCGGGTTGCCATGCCAGTTCGACGCGGCCCCTCGGGCTGTCGCCCGTTGCCCGCGCCAGATCGGCATCCACAGGCTCCAGACCGCTCATTCGAAAATCCAGATCCGCAGTGACAGCGGGGCGTGCCGCCCTGTCCATGATCCCGCCACCCGATATCTCGGCCCGGTCAAACGCGACATCCGCGTTGGAAAATGCCGTGGCGAGGATGCGCGTCTGCCATGCATTGCCATCGGCGGCATCATATAACGCGACGAAATCAGCCGCGTCCAAGGCCGCCTCCGCGCCACCGAAAGGCAGCCGCACCCGACCCTCTCCACCAATGCGTCCGATCAGGTCAAAGCGTTCTGGCCAGCCATCCGCGCCAAGCGCAAGCGTACCACCAAGGTTCAAAGCGGCTGTGTTGACCCGCATCTCGTCCAGCACAAGCCGTCCGCTCGCCTCGGCTTGTCCGGCGACCCAGATCTCGGAGGTCTCTCCAAAGAATGGCCGCACATCCTGCGGAACGAGCACGCGCACATCGCCGCTAAGGTCAGCGCCAAAGACAAAGCCCGGCTCGGCCTCTGCATCCGTTGCACCAATGCGCAGATTGCCACCAAAGCGTTCTACGTCATCCGTGGCCAGGCTGACCTGCGCGGCGAAGTCTTCCAGGGGCGCCTCGCCCTGCACGGTCAGCCGCAAAGCTGGCGCGTCGGGCACGCGCAACAGCTCTGACACAAGGCCGCCCGCTTCCTCGGAAAAATCAAGGTCCAGCGCCAGAACGCGGGTTTCATTGGAAAAACCACCCGCAAAGCGCAGCGCGTCCGCGCGATCGGTGCGGCGGATATCAAGCTTTGCCTGCGCGGCACCACCGGCCAGCCTGAACCGGCCATCAAGCGACAGTCGCGCCGCCTCACCAATGACCGCCTCGCCCAGAATGACCTGCGTGGCCTGCACCTTTTGCACATTTATGGACACCGGCAGTTCCGGCAGGCTGAAGTCGGTGGCCTGCGAATCCTCTGGCGAGACGGGTGCGCCGGTTTCCGGCAGGCGTATCAGGTCCACGCGGTCGACGACCAGTTCGTCAACTTCCAGCCGCCCGGCCAGCAGGGCCGCGCGCGACCAGACCAAAGACGCGCCTTCAAGCCGCAACCACACGCCATCTTCGTCGGCCACCGTCATTTCCCGCAGTCTCGCGTTGGACGAAAGCGCCCCCTCGAAGCCGGTGATCGTCACCTCGCGGCCCGCGCCCGACAGCGCGCTCTGCAAGCGGTTCTCAAGAAAGCTCTTGTCGTCCTGATCCTGCGCCGCGGCAGACACGGCCGATAGCAGAAACAGGGTTATGATTTTGATAAATCGCATTAAAAAGCCTGCCCGATGCCGATATAAAGTTCAAAATCCTGCCCGGCATCACCATCCAGCGGCGTCGCCAGATCAACCCGGATGGGGCCGATGCCGGTATCATAGCGCGCACCCAGACCCGCGCCCGAATGCCAGTCCCCGTTTTCCGTGCCCCAACTGTCCTGCCCGACAAAACCGGTATCCGCAAAGGCCACCACCGACCAGACATCCGTTATCCTGGTGCGTAATTCGCTCGACAGGGCCAGGAAAGAACGCCCGCCGATCCGGTTGCCACCGCCAAGATCAATCGCCAGAGATTGATAGGAATGGCCCCTCACCGTCCCGGCACCGCCGGAAAAGAAAAGCATGTCTGGCGGGACTTCGGACAGGTCCGCGCCGGACACGGACCCAAGCTGAAGTCGGCTCGCGACCACGAACCTGTTTTCCTCGCCAAGCCCGATATAGCTGCGCGCATCGGCATAGATGCGCGATCCGATCTTGTCCGTATCAGGGCTGATAAACGGAGTCCCTTCCAGCCTGACATACCAGCCATCGGTTGCGTCAAGCGGATCGTCACGATCATCATGGGTCAGGTTGGCCGGGAACAGCAGGTGTTCCAGGCTGCGCGATCCAAGATCGTCGTCAATCTCGGAATACTGGTAGGCGATCCCGGTTTCACCGGTCAGCTTTTCGTTGAAACGGTGCATGACCCCGCCGCCTACGCGGATGCTGCGCTCTCGGAACTCGGGTTCGTCCAGTTCCTGAATGTTGAAATTCAGGAAAAGCGAGGTATCGGGTGTAAGGGTGGCGGGCCGCTCGTAGCGCCCGCCCAGGACGTAATCAATACCGCCGGAATTGCCGCCGATACCGCCAACCTCGAAATCGAAACGCAGCCGTTCGGCCCCGCCCAGAAGGTTGCGATGAAGCCAGAAGCCGCTCAGCGTGAGCCCCTCAAGCGAAGACAGCTCGATTCCGGCCCCCACGCGGCGCGGTTTGGCATCTGTCAGCGCGGCGCTGAAATCAAGGCGATCCCCTGACGTCGGTGCGTCCGCCTCTTCCAGAACGACCGACCGAAACGCGCCCGTGCGCCGCAAGCGCTGCTCGGCCTCCTGAAGATCCTCGGGCGCATAGATCTGACCTGTGGGCAGGCCCGCGATGGCCCTGACGCGCGTCGGACGGACCCGGCTTTCGCCTTCGGGCACGGTCAGCTCGCCAAAGCGCAGACGCGGACCCGGCGCGATGCGGATATCCGACAGGACCGCATCCCGCGCATGGTCCGCGGCAATGCGTTGCTCGTCCACCTGGGCCTTGGCATGACCGACCTCGCGCCATGTCGTGACCGCATCGCGCGCGGCGCGCCGGATCACACCGGCGCGCGCGGCCTCGCCAACGGCGTAGCCGTCAACAGGGGCGGTATTGTTGACCAACGGGCCGATATCGGCTTGCGAAAACCGGAAAAGCGGCCCCGGCTCAATGCGCAGGCGGACGTTGTTTATCTTCGGCGGACCTGCCAGCGCAGAGATATCCGCCGCCTCGCGGCCATCGACCAGGATATTGATGACACCGCCATAATGCCCCTCGTCATAAAGTACCTCAATCAGTCTCAGGTAATCGGCACGCGCCGCGGCAAGCACATCCTGCGCCGTTGCATCCTCTTTGGCGGCGGCCTCGATCACCAGCGACGCGTTGCGCAAACGATCGCTCAATTCCTCGCGAGCGCCGATGACGTTTATCTCTACGTTCATCGCCGCCGCGTTCAACGGTACCAGAAAAAGAACCAGCGCGCACAAAATCCGCGCCATCCATCGGGAGTCAGACAAAATTTCGCCTCCTGAATTACGAAGCCACTATTTCATCGCGCGTGTCCGGGAACAAACCGATTCCACCCTGCGGCACCTTTAACCACAGGTCTGAGCGACAAGATGCCAATCCCGATCCGATCAGCCGAAAACCGGGCCGATTGGGATGAGGCCGTAACACGCCATGGCCGACATTGCCTTTAACGGGCGAAGCGGGTAAGCGATGGCGACATCAATTCGGGGCATCGGGCGAAGGCGAAACGCCTGCGGCGGCCAAAGGTTACACCACATATCGTGGCAGTCCAGAACGCAGGTTTTGCCACGCGCGTGGCAGGATCGCTACAGATTTCAGGAGGCCCGCATGGGTATCAACAGCGAACGCGACGTCGAGGCGAATCTACAGATCGGGCCGACCGATCGCGGCATGGTCCGCCTGTTCATAGAGGCGCAAGGCGTTGAAATTCCGATGGACTTTGAGCCTGACGAAGCGCGCGAGATTGCTGAGGAAATCATGGCCGCCGTCAAGGCCGCCGAGGCGCGCGCGTCATAACGAGGGGTGGCGCAGACCATGCAGGCGCAACGCGGCCTGCCGGGCGATGCGACGGGTCAGGGCCGTGCGGCGCGCGGCGGGCAGCTTCTGTTCCGGGGCCATGCGCAGGATCTGCGCGTCATAGGCATCGGCGATGATCAGCCCCGTGCCTTCGGGCAGAAGATCGGTTGGAAAACTGTCATCGACGGCCCAGAAATACCTGTCGCACCAGTCAAGATAGCCCTGCCACTTGGCATCCGTCATGTAATCGGCACGGCTCGATTTACACTCGATCACCCAGATTTCGCCCTTGGGGCCAAGCGCCATCACATCCACGCGCTTGCCGCGCTCGGGCGAGAATTCCTCAACGGAAACAAAATCATGGCTCAGCAGATGACGGCAAACGCCACGCGCCAGACGTTGACCGGGTTGCAGGGTTTGAAGGATCTCGACGGCCATGAGGTCAGTATGAACAAAGGATGAACAAACGCAACCCCTTGTCGGAGGCATCGCAAGGGACTACTTGTGCGTCGTGGCGGGTGCTGTCCTTCTCGTGAACGGTTGCATTCCGGTGGCCTTAAGCAAATCCGAGGGAGCTGGCTCTGTTCTGGCCCTGGTCAGTTTAACCGGCGCCCACCTGTACATACAGGTCCTCGGGAATGAGAGAACCAAACGGTTGCGTACGGGCCCGTCACACCTTCCCCGCAAGGCGTTCGATACAAAAAGGGCGGCTCCAAGGCCGCCCGTTTCGGTGTTTACCGCTTGTCCCAGAAATCCCGCTTACTTTCATCGACCCGAACCGGGATCGTGGACGGCTCGTGGCGCATCACGTGCTGGCGCAGGCCGCCGCCGGGGAAATCATCGTCATCATCATCCTTGAGCCGCATCACCGCGATACCGAATTGGACACCGGCAAACAGGATGCCGTTCAAGATCCAAAGGATCAGCACGGCAAGCCAGCCCTTGTCGGAATGGCTCACAAGATGCCATAGATTGGCAACGTCGAACCACAGCAGCATCGCCACGAAAGCCGCAGCTATGGCAAAGCCGATCGCGACATTGACGATATAGAGCCGAATAAGTTTTGGCATTGGATACCTCCTTTGCACGTCAAGCGTAAGTCTAGCAGAATACGCAGGTCTCTCAAGGGGGGCGGCGAAGAAGCGCCGAGGGCAATGGCCCCGCGCCGCGGCGCAAGACCCCGCGCGCCTTCCCGTCATGCGGCGCGGCAAACGCGACGTCGCCTCTGGCCATTGGCTGTCCCCTGCGCTATCTGGCGAGCGGTCAGAACCTGAGGGGCGTCATGCCGGAACAAGCCTTTGAAAAACCCGGTCCCGTCGAGGCGGACCTGCGCGGAGCGATCTCTTCGACAGAAGAGATCATCGCGGAGGCGCGCGCGGGCCGAATGTTCATCCTTGTGGATCACGAGGACCGCGAAAACGAGGGCGATCTGGTGATCGCCGCCGAATTCGCAACGCCCGAGGCGGTCAATTTCATGGCCACGCATGGGCGCGGGTTGATCTGTCTGCCGATGACGTCAAGCCGGATCGACAGGCTGGGCCTGCCGATGATGGCGGTCAACAACTCGTCCCGGCACGAAACCGCGTTCACCGTCAGCATCGAGGCGCGCGAGGGTGTGAGCACCGGCATTTCCGCCGCTGACCGGGCGCTGACCATCGCCACCGCGATCAACGAACAGAATACACAGGCGCATATCGCCACACCCGGCCATGTGTTCCCGTTGCGCGCGCGCAACGGCGGCGTGCTGGTGCGGGCAGGCCATACCGAGGCATCGGTGGATATCGCGCGGCTGGCGGGGCTGAACCCGTCCGGCGTGATCTGCGAGATCATGAAGGAGGACGGGACAATGGCCCGCCTGCCCGACCTGATCGAATTCGCGCAAGAGCATGACATGAAGATCGGAACGATCTCGGACCTGATCGCCTATCGCCACAAGCACGACAACCTTGTCCGGGAGCTGCGGCGCGAGCGTGTCACCTCCTCGCATGGTGGCGAGTGGGACATGCGGATTTTCGCGGATCAGATCAGCGGCACCGAGCATGTCGTGCTGGTCAAGGGCGACATACATGACGGCAAGCCGGTGCTGGCGCGCACCCACGCGCTGAACGCGCTCGAGGATGTGCTGGGGATCGGGCTTGAGGCCGGGGCGGAACGGCCATCGGGCAAGTTGCCCCGCGCGATGGAGGTGATCGCCGCCGAAGGGCGCGGCGCGGTGTTCCTGTTCCGTCAGCCCCGGCCAAGCCTTGCCTCCGAGATGGACGAGGAAGACGGGCCGCGCACGGTCAAGCAGACCGGGCTTGGCGCACAGATCATGTCGACCATGGGCGTTCACGAGCTGATCCTCGTGACGGACAACCCCGAAACGCGGTATCTGGGGCTGGATGCCTACGGGATTTCCATCGTGGGCACCCGCCCACTGAGCAAGGGATGAACACCATGGCCGGAACAGAATACACCATGCCACGCGCCGACTTCGACAAGCCGGTGAAGATATTGGTCGTGGTCGCGCCGTTCTATCGCGATGTCGCGGATCAGCTTATCGCCGGGGCGCTGGCCGAGATCGAGGCAAGCGGCGGCACCCACGAGGTGATCGAGGTGCCCGGTGCGCTGGAACTGCCCACCGCCATCGGCATCGCCGAGCGGATGAGCAAATTTGACGGTTATGTCGCGTTGGGATGCGTCATTCGGGGTGAAACCACGCATTACGAAACGGTGTGCAATGACAGCAGCCGGGGGCTTATGTTGCTGGGCTTGCAGGGTCTGTGCATCGGCAACGGCATCCTGACGGTGGAAAACCGCGATCAGGCCGAGGCGCGCAGCGATCCTGCGCGCATGAACAAGGGCGCAGGCGCGGCGGCGGCGGCATTGCATCTAATCGCACTGGTGCGCAAATGGGGCTCGGCCCGAAAGGGTGTTGGCTTTGTCCCCGCAGTGGACGAATACAGGATCGCAGGCGATATGAAGGACACACCCAAGGCATGACCGAGCTTTCCGGCAATCAAAAGCGCAAGATGCGTTCGGCGTCGCGCATGTACGCGGTGCAGGCGCTGTTCCAGATGGAGCATTCCGGCCAGTCCAGCGACACGGTGCGGCGCGAATTTCTGGATTTTCGCTTTGGCGCGGAGGTGGAAGACGGCATCGACATGCAGGACGGGGATATCGACCTTTTCCGCAAGCTCATTGATGACGCGGTGAACTGGCAGGGCAAGATCGACCAGATGACCGACCGGGCGCTGGTGGCCAAATGGCCACTGGGGCGGATCGACCCGACGCTGCGGGCGCTTTTCCGTGTCGCAGGAGCCGAAATGCTGGAGGGCGAAGCCCCGCCGCGCGTGGTGATCAACGAATTCGTGGACATCACGAAAAGTTTTTATCCCGTCGGCAAGGAATCGAAATTCGTGAACGCCGTGCTGGATCACATGGCCCGCGAAGCGCGGCCAGAGGCGTTCTGAGCCGGGGCGCCGAACTGGTGCCCTTTTGCCCCTGCCCGCGCTATTCCATTTTCTTGCGCACCCTGCGGATCATCCAGAAAACCAGCCCGACCACCGGCAGCGTGACAAGCGCGGTCAGCAGGCCCTTGGAGATGTCAAGCATCTCTGCCGCCGGATAAAGAACGTAGCTGGCCAGCGACACGGCGTAATAGCTGATCGCCACCACCGACAGCCCCTCGACCGTGCGTTGCAGGCGAAGCTGCATGTCCGCGCGGCGGTTCATGCTTTCCAGAAGCGCCTGGTTCTGGGCAGAGCGTTCCACATCGACCCTTGTGCGCAGCAACTCCCCGGCCCGCATGGCCCGGTCCGCCATGGCGTCCAGCCGGTCCTTGGCGGAGCGCACGGTGCGCATGGCAGGATCATACCGCCGCATCATGAACTCATGAAAGGTCTGCCGACCGTCGAAACGTTCCTCTCGCATGACGTGGATGCGCTGCTTGACGATCTGCTCATACGCCACCGTCGCACCAAAGCGATAGGACGAGCGGGCAACCATGCCTTCCAGTTCGGCAGAAATTTCCAGCAGATTATCCAGCGTATCCTCGGCCTTGACCGCGCCGCCGGGCATGTCGCCGACCAGATGTGTCAACCGCTGATCAAGCGCACCGAGCGTGGGACTCATTTCGCGCACGCGCGCAAAGCCCAGCATCGACATGGCCTTGTAGGTTTCGATCTCGCACAGGCGTTGGGTGATGCGGCCGATCCGGCGCGACCCGGCATCCGGTGCGGCGGCGACAAGAAAGCGCAGATGCCCCGCCGGATCAATATGGAAATCCCCGGCCACGACGGCCGTATTGTCCAGAACGCGGGCAACCGCGATGCTGTCAGCCACGAACCAATCGCCAAGCTCCTCGCGCAGGCTGTCATCATCCTTTAGCTGATCAACACGGATCAGGGCGGATGTCATGCGGTGACCCGGCGCATTCTTGAGCCAGTCATCTGGGAAAACCTCGAATTCGGCGGGATCAAATGCGCGATCCGACACCCCGTCGCGAAAGGCGGTGTAGGTCACGAATTCGGTATGGCTTTCCCATTTGAGATAATGCCGCCCGATCTTGCCCGAATAATGCGAGGCACCGGGCTGCGGATGCTGGGCGCCATACCGATCCAGAAGGCTGATCAGGTGTTCCAGATCGGCGTTGGTGTCGCGCCCGGCAGCGGATTCCAGCCGTTTGACCGCCAGGAACACCGCGGTGCAGGGCAGGTCAAGCGACGGGAACGGGCGCGCATGCATCTCGTTGGTGAGTTGGTAGCGCAGCGGGTGGTCTTCTATGGGGGGCATGATGTGTTCCTGTTTGCCTTTGTCACGCTAACGATATGGCCCACGAATGAAAATAGAATTTATCGCCGCATCAAAGACTTAGAAGAATACAAACGTATACCGCCCAGGATCCGGGCAGCCGCCGCTTGAGATGCGCCTATTTTCCGACTATATTTATCAGGAATAAGGGATTCGACATGACCGACAGCCCAAACACACAGCCCCCGCCCCCGTCAGACCGCATCCCGGTCATTGACGTGCAGACGCTGCTTGGCCCCGAGGGGCGTGCCTTTCTGTTGCATGACGAGACCGTGTACACCTTGAGACTCACCCGAAACGACAAGCTGATCCTGACGAAATAACCATGAGCAAGATCCCCTCTCCCTGCATCGACGTGTGCAAATACAAGCGTCAGGGCCATTGCATCGGCTGCGGCATGACCAAGGCGCAGAAATCCCTGTTCAAGAACGTCAAGAAGCCCGCTCAGAAAGCGGGCTTCGTACAGATGTTGATGTCACAACAACAGGTGATGGGCGGTTTCAAACATTGGGACAAAGCCTATGCCAGGAAATGCTCCAAGAAGGGCACGGAGTTTCCACCCAAAACCTGAGTTTAAAGCGTTCCGCCTTTAACCCGAGACATCGGCTAAAGGCGAAACGCGTGCAACGATTGAGCGGAGAACTGCGTTTCTCGAAAATCTGTGATCCAGGTTTTTCGCGAAACGCTTTACTCGATATGGGCGCGCAGCAGCCAGGCAAATTTGTCATGGGTGCGACATCGCTCGATGCACAGATCCTCTGTCACCGCGTCGCCATGTTCTGCGGCCAGTTCCCCCGCACCGGCCAGCGTGGCGGAAAGGGTTTCTTGCGCCTTGACCAGCGCGGCGATCATCGTCGCGGCATCGGCATGGCCATCATGCTCTTCGACCTTGGACCGCTTCAGCATACCTTCCAGCGTGCCTTCGGCGTGCCCCTGAAGCGCCTTGACGCGCTCGGCAAGATCATCCTGTCCGGTAAAGTGATCCTCGTAGATCGTCTGGAAAAGCTCATGCAGAGGGCCAAAGGCCATGCCCGTGACGTTCCAGTGAAAATTCTGCGCAAGCATGGTAGTGACCGCCGTTTCGGCCACGCATTGGTTCAGTGCGTCGCAAATCGCCTCGCGCGCCGATGAACTGATATCGGATGCTGTCTGTGTCATGATGACTCCTTGATACAAATGACTGGCTGGCGAAAGCTGGCTTTCACCAAGTGTAAATCATCCCGCGAAATTGTCGAGCCGATGCACCAGACGGCATAGCGGAAAATGCAGCGCGCTGGCGCGTTCGGCGCTCATGCGGGACAAAAGCAGAAAACGGTAACTGTCGGCATCCGCGCGCCGCACCGCGTCGATCACCGCCAGAAGCCATCTTTCATCGAAACTTTGTTCGGGATCAGCCGGGGGGAAGAAGATCAACCGCTTTCCGACCATGGTCTGGCACAAAAGAACGAGCCGGGACCACGCGGACATGTCGCACAGCCCGCGCGGGGACACCCGTAGCGCCCGCCCTGCCCGACGCGCGGCATGAAGTCCAGTCTGCGTGGATTGAGGGGGCGGAGCGGCATGGCGTGGTAAAGCTGACATCGGGACACCTTTCCCGACTAAAATAGTAAACATAAGCGCCGGACGCAAGACACCGTTGCACAAGAAAAAGCCCCGCCGGGTTGGCGGGGCTTTCTGATCTTGGCTTGACTGCGGCGATCAGTCGATCCGCGACAGAAGCGCCGTCACGCTGTCCTTGGCATCGCCGTAGAACATCCGCGTGTTCTCCTTGAAGAACAAGGGGTTCTCGATACCCGAATAGCCCGCGCCTTGCCCCCGCTTGGACACGAAGACCTGCTTGGATTTCCAGACTTCGAGAACCGGCATCCCGGCGATGGGCGAGTTGGGATCATCCTGTGCTGACGGGTTCACGATGTCGTTGGAGCCGATCACGATGACCACGTCCGTATCCGGGAAGTCGTCATTGATCTCGTCCATCTCAAGCACGATGTCGTAAGGCACCTTTGCCTCGGCCAGCAGAACGTTCATGTGATCGGGCAGACGCCCCGCAACGGGGTGGATGGCGAAACGCACCTCCTTGCCCTTGTCGCGCAGTTTCTTGGTCAGCTCGGATACGGCCTGCTGGGCCTGCGCCACCGCCATGCCATAGCCCGGCACGATGACGACGCTGTCGGCCTCGTTCAGCGCGCTTGCCACGCCGTCGGCGTCGATCGGCACCTGTTCGCCCTCGACCTCCGCCGCCGGGCCTGTTGCCCCGCCGAATCCGCCAAGGATGACCGACACGAAGGACCGGTTCATCGCCTTGCACATGATGTAGCTGAGGATCGCACCGGACGAGCCCACAAGCGCGCCAACCACGATCAGCAGGTCATTGCCCAGACTGAAGCCAATGGCCGCCGCCGCCCACCCCGAGTACGAGTTGAGCATCGACACCACCACCGGCATGTCGGCACCGCCGATACCCATGATCAGGTGGTAGCCAATGAAAAGCGCGAGGATCGTCAGCGCGATCAGCGTCCAGCTACCGACGCCGGACAGGTACATGAACACCAGCACCAGCGACAAAAGCGCGGCGGTCGCGTTCAGCATGTGCCCGCCGGGCAGCTTCTTTGCGCCCGAGTCGACCTTGCCGGCCAGCTTGCCATAAGCGATGACGGAACCGGTAAAGGTCACGGCACCGATCCAGATGCCCAGCACCAGTTCGACCCGCAGGATGCCGATCTCGACGCCGGTTTTCTTGGCGATAAGCTGTCCGAAGGACGACAGCCCCTCATACACCTCTTTCGGCAGGCTGGCACCCGCAGCGCCAAGCGTGGCCCCGTTTTCGGCATAAAGCCCCGCGACCACGTTGATCATCAGATCGGCATTGAAGCCCACGAACACCGCCGCAAGGCCGACAAGGCTGTGCATGATCGCCACAAGCTCGGGCATCTGGGTCATCTGCACCTTGGTGGCCAGTTGATACCCCACGCCCGCGCCCAGCGCGATCAGCACCAGCGAGACGATGGCAAGCCCCTGGCCCGGTCCGATCAGCGTGGCAACAATGGCCACGGCCATGCCGACAATGCCGTACCACACCGCGCGTTTCGCGCTTTCCTGCCCGGACAGACCGCCAAGGCTCAGGATAAAGAGAACTGCCGCGACCGCGTAGGCCGCAATGGTAAATCCGTATTCCATGGTCCTCTACCCCCTTAAGATTTCTGGAACATGGCAAGCATGCGCCGGGTGACGAGGAAGCCACCGAAAATATTGATCGAGGCCATGAAGACCGAGACGGCGGCAAGGATCGTGATGAGCATCGAGCTTGACCCGATCTGGATCAACGCGCCAAGGATTATGATCGACGAGATCGCGTTGGTGACGGCCATCAGCGGAGTGTGCAGGCTATGCGCCACGCCCCAGATCACCTGGAAGCCAACGAAGACCGACAGCAGGAACACGATGAAATGCTGCATGAAGCTGGCCGGGGCAATCAGGCCCACGGCAAGCACAAGCGCCGCGCCGACAGCCAGAAGCGTGACCTGATTCTTGGTCTGCTTCTTGAAGGCCGCGATTTCCGCCGCGCGTTTTTCCTCGGGCGTCAGTTCCTTGGGCTTTTCCTTGGGCTTTTGCGCCGCGATCGCCTTTACCTTGGGCGGTGGGGGCGGATAGGTCACTTCACCCGAATGGGTGACAGTGGCACCCCGGATCACGTCATCCTCCATGTCGTGCACGATCTTGCCGTCCTTTTCAGGCGTCAGATCAGTCAGCATGTGGCGGATGTTGGTCGAATACAGCGACGAGCTTTGCTGGGCCATCCGGCTGGGAAAGTCGGTATAGCCGATGATCGTCACGCCGTTGTCGGTCACGATCCGCTCGTCTTTCTGCGTCAATTCGCAGTTGCCGCCGCGTTCGGCAGCCAGATCGATGATGACCGAGCCGTTCTTCATCATCTCGACCATGTCCTTGGTCCAGAGCTTGGGCGCTGGACGGCCCGGAATGAGCGCGGTGGTGATGACGATGTCGATATCGGGTGCCAACTCACGGAACTTCTCAAGCTGCTTGGCCTGGAATTCCGGGCTGGACGGTGCGGCGTAGCCGCCGGTTTCGGCCCCGTCCTTGACCTCGGTATCTGCGAAATCGAGGAACACGAATTCAGCCCCCATGGATTCGATCTGCTCGGCCACTTCGGGCCGCACGTCGAACGCATAGGTGATCGCCCCCAACGAGGTCGATGCGCCAATGGCGGCCAGACCGGCCACACCCGCGCCAACGACCAGCACCTTGGCGGGCGGCACCTTGCCTGCGGCCGTCACCTGGCCCGTGAAGAATCGGCCGAAATTGTTGGAGGCCTCGATTACCGCGCGGTAGCCCGCGATATTGGCCATCGAGCTGAGCGCGTCCATTTTCTGCGCCCGGCTGATGCGCGGCACCATTTCCATGGCCATGACCGTCGCGCCCTTTTCGGCGGCGATCTTGAGCTGCTCTTCGTTTTCGCTGGGATTGAAATAGGTGATCAGCGTCTGACCCTTGGTCAGGCGCTTGAGCTCCGTGTCCGTCGGGATGCGCACCTTGGCAACGACATCGCTGGCTTTCCAAAGGGCGGCGGCGGATTTGATGATCTCGACACCGGCCTCCTTGTAGGCCGCGTCGGTAAAGCCCGCGGCCTCCCCGGCGCCGGATTCAATTGCGCATTCATGCCCCAGTTTCTGCAATTGCAGGGCCGAGTCCGGCGTCATTGCGACGCGGCGCTCGCCCTCAAGCACTTCTTTTGGCGTTCCGATCTTCAAGTTCTTTATCCCCCGTATCTTCGATGCGGTTATTTTTGCTTAACGTGGCAGTGAGTGTAGATCACCGACGGTATATAGCGCCGCCGGGCTTATGTCACACATAGACAGAAGTTTGAATGTAGCGATTGTCGCAGGGTGTCAAACCCAACGTCCTGTCTTGGCGCAGTAACGGGCGAAATCGGCGCGGAACTTGCGGCGCATACGGTTTTCCTCGGGAATGACGAAACGGCGTTCTAGGATCCACAGGAAGATCGGCAAAAGCGGCAGCGACAGCACCGCATCCCAGCGCAGGATCAACCCCGCAAGGATCAGCAGATCGCCAAGATAGATCGGATTGCGCGACCGCGAGAAGATCCCCGTGGTCACAAGCCGTTCAGGATCATGGTGAGGTATGGGCGTGGTGCGAAAGCGGCGCAGCTCGTAGATCGCCAGAAAGGCCAGCACCAGCCCGCCGCCCACAAGAAGACCACCCACGAAATCCGCCCATGCCCCGCCAAAGCTCAGGCCCATGGGCAGATGGGTGGCCTGCGCCCAGGCCAGACCCAGCGCCACAACCAGCCAGACCGGCGGTATATCGACCCATTTCAGCATGTGGTGCACGGAATTTTGCAAAATTCCAGCCCGTTTTCTTGCAAGAAAACGGCCGTGGCGCGCCGCGCGGCGATGCCCGCCACGGCCGGAAAATTCCAATTTTCCGGACCGATTTTTCCCAAAAAATCGGTCACTCCCACTCCATTTCCTCGAACACGCGGCCCGCGTTCTTGGTCGCCAGTTCGTTGAACGTGTCCAGATGCGTCCATTCCGACTGATCAATGTAATAGGCATCCATCAGTTCGCCACCGGCGTCGATATGTGCGCCGATCTTGGCGCGCAGATCCTTGAGATAGTCCGAGGTATAGCGCGTCACCTGCGCCATGTTCGTCGGATGACCGTGGCCGGGGATCACGTAGGTCGCTCCCAGATCGGTGAAAGGCCCATCGAACGTGTCAATCCAGGCATCGGTATCCGAGCCGGGAAAGATCGGCGGCATCCGCTCATGAAAGGCGATGTCGCCCGCGATCACGACAGACCAGTCGGGGATCCAGACCTGCGTGTCACCCGGACCGTGGGCGGGGCCAAGATGAAGCACGTGGATCTCCACATCGCCCATCTGGATGATCTTTTCATCCTCGAAGGCCAGATTCGCGGGCACCACGCTGGTGCCTTCGGCCTTGTCGCGATTATAGCGCTGCATTCCTTGTAGAATGAAATCGCCCTCTGCCTCGACCTCTTCGATGGCATCGACATGGGCGAGGATGTCCACGCCCTGTTCGGCCCAATAGGCATTGCCGAGCATGGCGTGCCCCTGTCCGTTCTCGTTGATGACCAGCTTGACCGGCTGGTCTGTTACCGCCTTGATCTCGTCATGCAGGGCACGGGCCAGACGGTAGGACGCTCCGCCATTGACCACCACGACCCCGTCGCCCGTGATGACGAAGCTAAGATTGTTGTTGTGGCCGGAATTCTCGTAGGTCGGCGGCGCGGTTGCGCCGATGGCCGAAAAGACATGCGGGATGAATTCCACCGGCTTGGAATACAGCTCCGATTGCGGGTACTGGTCCGCGATATCCTCGGATGCGAAAGCGGGCATGGCGCAGCAAAGCGCCGCGAGCAACGCGTATCTCATGAGATCCTCCTCCCTGACATTGTGACGCAGCTTACGCATTCAGATTTCCGAATGTCCAGGGGCTGCGTGACCGGCATCCGCTGTTCACAGCCGTTCCGGCCCCGGCGGGAACGAGCCGCGCGGTCCGACCGCCTTAATTTTGCCTGCATTCATCGAAAATTCGACAAGAACTGCGCAATTCCGCGCCACGAACAGTCTGTATCCCTATTGGAAACAGCGCGCTGCCCGCACTGCCGGGCCGCGCCCAATTCACGGTTGCCGCACGGGCGGCCCCAGGCAAAGACGAACGGGAGCAGGGACAATGCCGACCTATACGGTAAGCGTCTACAATTCGGATCCGTTGTTCATCCTGTCGCAGACATTGGGCGGCGTCGCCTCGTGGACGGGCGAGGCCGATCCCTCTGGCAGTGCGACGATCACCGATACCGAAACCGGGATCGAGGGGCAGACCCTGGACAGTAACGCGGCGGGCGGCGAAAGCGCCACGGCCGACATCACCATCGGCGGCAACAGTTCGACCGGCGCCGCCGTCTATGCCGAGGAAAGCTGGACGCTGCGCGACACGGTCACGAGCGAAACCTTCAACATCATCACCCTGCGTGTCGATAGCGGCGGCGCGACCGGGTATTATACGCTGTCCGAGATACCGCTGGTCGCGGGACGCAACTACGAGACGCTGGAGTTCAATACCGATCCTGACGTGCTGTCGGGCGATCCGGCCTTCAGCATCGACGACTACGTGGCCCCCAGCACAGAGGTGGACGGCACCGCAGGCAATGACACGATCGACGCAGGCTACACCGATGCGGATGGCGACAGCGTGGGCAGCGGCGACGACACCGTGCTGGCAGGCGCGGGTGATGACAGCGTGGAAAGCGGGGACGGCGCAGACATTGTCTATGGAGATGGCGGCGCAGACACGATCCTTGGCGGCGCGGGCAATGATTTCCTGAGCGGCAGCGAGCAGGATTCCGGCAGCACCGGGATCGGCGGGACCGACACCGTCGGCAACACGTTCACCGTGATCAACCTTGGCACCTATGCGGATGTGGACCCCGACGAGGCCAACGGCGTCTCGGAGAATGCCGCCGACCTGATCGGCACTTATGGCGGGCCGGGCGCGGAACTTTACAACGGTTTACAGACCGCCGTGACCGACGATGCCAATGGCGACAACACGCTGACGGACAATGACAGCGGTGCCACGCCCGAAGGGATCACCATCGACGGCGTCACCACCCAGATCGACAGCACGCATGTGTTCGGGGCCACGGTTGCCTTCGCGGATGGTACCAGCGGCACATTCACCGCCGTGATCTCGCAGACCACGACCGGCGAGACGTATCTCATGCCGGAATTTACCGACAACGCGGACAATGCGCTGCTGACCTCCCAGCCCATCGTTTCGATCTCCCTGAACACGCTGGACAACGCCGATACCGGGCTGGTGGCCGACCGCCTGGACGCCGATTACAAGGTGCCGCTCGCCAGTTCCGACACCTCCAGCGACAGCATCGACGGCGGCGCGGGTGACGACACCATCCTGGGGGATCGGGGCGACGACACCCTGCTGGGCGGCGACGGCGCGGATCTTCTTTCCGGCGGGGCGGACAATGACACGCTGGACGGCGGCGATGGCAGCGACACGCTTTTCGGCGGCGACGGCAACGATCTCTTGATCAGCGGCGGTGAAGCGGTCAACGACACGCTGAACGAATTGAACGGCGGTGCGGGCGACGACACCATCCGCATCGAGGGGCCGTTCAACGGCAATGACCAGGTCGACGGTGGCGACGGCATCGACGAATTGCAACTCCTGCCCGACGACGACCGCGATCTCAATGTCGACATGACAGCGGGCAACGTGACCGACGGCACGATCGGCACGCAGGAATTCGTCGGTATCGAGAACATTACCACCGGTGGC